>NZ_JAAIUV010000001.1 GCF_010975035.1 Neobacillus thermocopriae
CTACGTAAAGGATGAGCGCACAAAACAATTTGCTTATTCATTTCATGCTGCGGCTGATAGAAATGGATTTATTCTGGGAACGATTGTAACTCCAGGTAATATTCATGATAGTACGATGTTTGAACCCCTGCTTGAAAAGGTCATTGAAAACTGTGGAAAGCCTGATGCAGTTGCTGCTGACGCTGGCTATAAAACACCCGCCATTGCTCAATACTTAATAGAAAATAATATACGACCTGTATTACCCTATACACGCCCACGTACAAAGAAAAACTATTTAAGAAAACATGACTATGTGTATGATAAACATTTTGACTGTTACATATGTCCGGAAGGACAAGTCCTAGAATATAGAACAACTACTAAGGAAGGTTATCGTCAGTATTTCTCTAATCCGACTAAATGTAAGAATTGTTCTTTATTAGCTCAATGCACACAGAGCCAAAATCATCAAAAATTAATTCAACGGCATGTTTGGGAAGATTATTTAGAGGAAGCAGATCACCTTCGTTATACAACAGAGAATCGAATTATATATGCAAAACGGAAAGAAACTATTGAACGTGTGTTTGCTGATGCTAAAGAAAAGCATGGCATGCGGTGGACGACTTTAAGAGGCCTTAAAAAATTGTCCATGCAGGCGATGCTTACTTTTGCTGCAATGAATTTAAAGAAACTGGCAAACTGGACTTGGACTAGTCCAAAAATGGTATAATAATTGACCCCGTAGGGGTCAAATTAAAGTTAATATAGACCAAAAATTGCTTAAAATTTGAAAAGGCATTTCGAATTAAGTTTATTCGGAATGCCTTTTGTCTACAATCTGAATCCCTTGATAAACAAGGGTTTTTCGTTATTTATCCAATAGAACCTTCCATTTCGAACTTAATCAAACGGTTCATCTCAACAGCGTATTCCATTGGTAGTTCTTTTGTGAATGGCTCAATAAAGCCCATGACAATCATTTCAGTTGCTTCCTGCTCAGAAATTCCACGGCTCATTAGATAGAAAAGTTGTTCTTCTGAAACTTTAGAAACTTTCGCTTCGTGCTCAAGTGAAATGTTGTCATTTAAAATTTCGTTATATGGAATAGTATCTGAAGTAGATTGATTATCCATAATCAACGTGTCGCACTCGATATTGGCACGGGCACCATCCGCTTTGCGTCCGAAGTGGACAATACCACGGTAAGTTACCTTACCGCCCTGTTTAGAAATCGATTTAGAAACAATCGTTGAAGATGTATTTGGCGCAAGGTGGATCATTTTCGCTCCTGCATCTTGGTGCTGACCTTTACCGGCAATCGCAATGGATAATGTCATACCACGAGCGCCTTCACCTTTTAAAATAACGGCTGGATACTTCATCGTCAGCTTAGAACCAATGTTACCGTCAATCCATTCCATTGTTGCATTTTCTTCACAAACAGCCCGTTTTGTAACCAGATTATAAACGTTATTAGCCCAGTTCTGAATCGTTGTATAGCGGCAATAAGCACCTTTTTTAATGATAATTTCAACAACCGCACTGTGAAGAGAGTTAGTTGTGTAAACCGGCGCCGTACATCCTTCTACATAGTGAACATGAGCACCTTCATCTACGATAATAAGCGTTCTTTCAAATTGTCCCATATTCTCAGAGTTAATGCGGAAGTATGCTTGTAATGGAGTATCTACTTTTACACCTGGCGGAACATAAATAAAAGAGCCTCCAGACCAAACGGCAGAGTTCAAAGCCGCAAATTTGTTATCTGTTGGTGGAACAACTGTTGCCCAATGCTTACGGAAGATATCTTCATTTTCTTTTAAAGCAGAATCTGTATCCTTAAAGATAATACCTAATGCTTCTAAATCTTCCTTCATGTTATGGTAAACAACCTCAGATTCATATTGCGCAGAAACCCCTGCCAAATATTTTTGTTCTGCTTCAGGAATTCCAAGCTTATCAAAAGTTGCTTTAATTTCTTCAGGAACCTCGTCCCAAGAACGCTCTGATTTCTCAGATGGTTTTACATAATAAGTAATTTCATCAAAATCTAATGCATTTAGATCTCCGCCCCATTGAGGCATTGGCATGTTATAGAAATGCTCAAGAGATTTTAAACGGAAATCAAGCATCCATTGCGGTTCGCCCTTCATCTTAGAAATTTCTTCGACAATCTCACGTGTCAAACCACGCTTTGAGCGGAAAATGGAAACGTCCTTATCGGCAAAACCATATTTATAATCACCGATTTCCGGCATTTTTTTCGCCATCGTCGTATTCCTCCTTTGGAAACGGAGGGTCAGTATATGACCCATTCCGTTTGATTGTTGAGCTCATTCTGCTGATACTTTCTCTTGGTGTTAATGCTTTTCTTCTTCCTTGAGTCCTTTTTCCATTGCCTTCCATGCTAATGTTGCACATTTAATTCTGGCTGGAAATTTAGACACACCTGATAATGCTTCAATATCGCCTAAATCGATATCATCGTCATATTCTTTCCCTTGCATCATATCGGAAAAAATTTTCGACAACTTCAATGCGTCATCTATTTTTTTCCCTTTGATTGCTTGGGTCATCATAGAGGCAGATGACATAGAAATGGAACAGCCTTCGCCTTCAAATTTGGCATCACTTACAATGCCGTCTTCGACCTTGATTGTTAAACGAATCCGGTCACCACAAGTAGGGTTGTTCATATCAATGGTCAAATTGCCATCCTCTAAGATACCACGATTACGGGGATTTTTATAATGATCCATAATGACTTGACGGTACAATTGATCTAAGTTATTAGAAGACATCACTGAAATACTCCTTTGTTTTGACAAGCCCTTCAACAAGTTTATCAATATCTTCTTCCGTATTATATAGGTAAAAGCTTGCTCGAGCTGTAGCAGTTGCTTTTAACCATCTCATCAATGGTTGGGCACAATGATGGCCAGCGCGGACTGCGATCCCTTCTGCATCTAATACCGTTGCCACATCATGCGGATGCACATCCTGAATATTAAAGGTGACAACACCGGCACGTTTGGCTGGATCTAATGGACCATAGATTTGAATTCCTTCAATCTTTGCCATTTTTTCAAGTGCATAGGCAGCAAGTTTCTGTTCATGCTCTGCAATTTGATCAAGTCCAATTTCATTTAAAAAATCGATGGCAGCGCCGAGACCTACCGCACCAGCAATGATAGGGGTGCCTCCTTCGAACTTCCATGGAAGCTCTTTCCATGTAGAATCATACAATTCAACAAAATCAATCATCTCTCCGCCAAACTCAATCGGCTCCATATTTTCAAGTAAATGCTTTTTACCATATAAAACTCCGATACCGGTTGGGCCACACATTTTATGGCCGGAGAATGCTAGAAAATCACAGTTTAAATCTTGAACATCAATTTTCATATGTGGTGCACTTTGGGCACCATCTACGACCATAATCGCACCATTTTCATGCGCAATTTGAGCAATTTCCTTGATCGGATTAATAACGCCAAGAACATTAGAAACTTGCATAATCGATACAATCTTTGTATTGGACGTAACGGTTGCCCGAACATCGTCTAATGAAATTGTTCCATCCTCTTGAAGTGGGAGGTATTTCAATTGGGCTCCAGTTCGTTTAGCCACCTGCTGCCACGGGATGATATTACTATGATGCTCCATATAGGAAATAACGATCTCATCGCCTTCCTTCAAGTTTGCAGCAGCATAGCTTGCAGCGACCGTATTAAGGGCCGTTGTTGTCCCTCGCGTAAAAATTATTTCTTGAATCGACTTGGCGTTGATGAACTTTCGAACTTTTTCCCGTGCCCCTTCATAAGCATCCGTCGCTTTTGTTCCCAATGTATGAACACCACGATGGACATTGGAATTGTACTCACGGTAATATCTTTCAAGTGTTTCAATCACCTGAACCGGTTTTTGAGAGGTAGCCGCACTGTCTAAGTAAACAAGAGGTTTCCCATTTACTTCCTGATCCAAAATCGGAAACTGTTTGCGAATATCTTGGATATTCATTATCTTACTTTCCTTTCAATAACTTCCGTCAATTGCTGTTTTACTTTTTCAATTGGAAGTTGGTTTACCACCGGCGCAAGGAAACCATGAATAACTAAGCGCTCTGCTTCTGCCTTAGGAATTCCTCGGCTCATTAGATAATAAAGTTGAGTAGGATCCACACGTCCAACAGATGCCGCGTGTCCTGCTGTTACATCATCTTCGTCAATTAATAAAATTGGATTGGCATCTCCGCGTGCTTTTTCACTAAGCATTAATACGCGAGACTCTTGTTCAGCATTAGATTTGGAAGCACCATGCTCAATTTTTCCGATTCCGTTAAAAATGGAAGTAGCGCTATCCTTCATGACACCGTGCTTCAAGATATAACCTTCAGTATGTTTACCAAAGTGAACAACCTTGGTGGTGAAGTTTTGGATTTGCTCACCACGTCCAACTACTACGGTTTTTGTATCACCATAAGAGCCATCACCAAGTAGGTTTGTTGTATTTTCAGAAATAGTATTGCCCTCGTTCATTAATCCAAGCGCCCATTCAATACGGGAATCACGGCCGGTTACCCCGCGGCGGTTTACATAAGTGGTAACCCCTTTTGCCAAATTATCTACCGCTCCATATTGTACTCGGGCGTTCGTGTTGGCAATAACCTCAGTTAAAATGTTCGCTAATGTGTTCGATGTTTCCATTGTGGAAATATAGTTTTCAACATACGTCACAGAACTATTATCATCAGCAACCACTAGAACATGGTTAAAGAGATTCGCTTCATTATTATCATGTAAGAATACAGCCTGAATTGGTTCAGTGATTTGTACGTTTTTTGGAACATATAAGAATATGCCGCCGTTTACAAGCGCTGCATGTAAAGCAGTTAGACGGTGCTCATCTGCATTAATCGCTTGCGTCATATAGTATTTTTTCAATAAGTCACCGTGTTCGCGGGCTGCAGTAAAAATATCAGTAAAAATGACACCCTGTTTTTTTAGCTCATCAGACAACGTTAAATATGCCGGAGTCTGATTGCGTTGGATGTATAAATTTTGGCTTCCTGCATCCACGAGGGCTTTCACTTCATCCGGAAGATCAGCCAAAGATGTGAAGGCTTCACTTTTAACAGTGTGCTGATTAAAATTTGTGAAGTTCCACTTATCAATTTTGGTTTTATCCGGTTTTGGCATTGGAAGCTCTTCAAACTCGGCTAATGCTTTTAGCCTAAGCTCTTCAAACCAGACAGGTTCGCTCATTTCTTTGGAAAAAGAGCTGACGATACCTTTATCAATTGTTTCGATTGTCATGTTCATCCTCCTAACCGCAAGTCTTACGCTTCTTGCCCAACTGTTTCGTCTTCGATCCCAAGTTCTTTCTTAATCCAGTCGTACCCTTCTGCCTCTAAACGTTGAGCCAGCTCCGGTCCTCCAGATTTAACAACACGGCCTTGCATCATAACATGCACATAGTCAGGAGTAATATAGTTTAAAAGACGCTGATAGTGAGTGATAATTAAGCATCCAAAATCTTCACCGCGCATACTATTGACACCTTTTGATACAACCTTAAGGGCATCGATATCAAGTCCGGAGTCAATCTCATCGAGGATCGCAATTTTTGGTTCTAACATCATTAATTGTAAAATTTCGTTCCGTTTTTTCTCCCCACCTGAGAAACCTTCATTTAAGTAACGTTGCGCCATGTCTAAATCCATTTCAAGGAATTCCATCTTTTCATCCATTTTACGGATAAATTTCATTAATGAAATTTCGTTTCCTTCTCCTAGACGGCTATTGATCGCTGACCGTAAGAAGTCTGCATTCGTTACACCAGTGATTTCACTTGGATATTGCATAGCTAAAAATAGACCAGCACGTGCACGCTCATCTACTTCCATTTCTAGAACATTTTGACCATCTAGTGTGATGCTACCACTTGTTACTTCATATTTTGGATGACCCATGATCGCTGCTGATAAAGTAGATTTACCAGTTCCGTTTGGTCCCATGATTGCGTGAATCTCTCCGCCTTTTACTTCAAGGTTTACACCTTTCAAAATTTCTTTTCCATCAATTGCCACATGTAAATCCTTGATTGTTAAAGTTGATCCAGCCATATTAATACCTCCGACAAAGAATGTTTGTATTATCAGATCCTAACATCTCTAATATCATTCTCATTTTATTCTCATTACAATCTTATAACATATTAAATGTGTTAGCAACCTTTATACTGTATAAACCTAGCTTTTATTTTCAATAAAGAATAGCTAATTGAGAATGAATTTCAAATTAGGAACAATCTTCTAATATTATAGTAGATAAAAAATATGTAAAATAAACTCGAATAAAATCATAACCCATTTTCAATATAATTGCCAATGGTACAATTGCCTATCAAATCTATTTTTACCATCAAATCTTGTTTCAATGTAAAGAAATAAGAAAAGCCAGTGAATCATCCTCACTGACTTTTCTAACCTATTTTCTACTTATATTAATTATTCAGATACTGGTACAACAGCACCATCATATTTCTCTAAAATAAAATCTTGGATTTCTTTCGAATGTAAAACATCGATAAGCGCTTTGATTTCTTCCTTGTTTTCGTCCCCTTTACGAACAGCAATGACGTTTACATATGGAGACTCTTTATCTTCAATGGCGATTGAATCTTTTAATGGATTTAAGCCGGCATCGATCGCGTAGTTAGAGTTGATTAACACGGCATCTCCTTCACCTTTATTATAGATTTGTGGAAGAAGTGCTGCCTCATAGTTTGCATCAAATTTAAGCTTCTTAGGATTCTCTACTACATCTTTAATTTCAGCTTTTGTCTTATCAATGTCATCTTTTAGTTTAATTAGTCCTTCTTTTTCAAGTAAGGATAAAAGACGTCCATGGTCAGCGACAGAGTTACTCATGATAAGATGTGCACCTTCTGGAAGGTCGCTAAGTTTTTTGTACTTTTTGGAATAAACACCAATTGGCTCAATATGGATACCACCTGCATTGACAAATCCATAACCGAATTCTTCATTTTGAGCATTCAAGTAAGGGATATGCTGGAAGTAGTTAGCATCCAATTCTTTCGATGCTAATGACTTGTTAGGTAATACATAATCTTGGAATGTCTCGATTTTCAGGTCAATGCCTTTCTCCTTTAATAGTGGTTTTGCTTCTTCTAAAATTTCAGCATGTGGTACGTTGGATGCACCGACTACTAACGTTTTTGATTCTTTATCCCCGCTATCCCCAGCGTTTTCTTTGTCATTTCCCGTTCCACAAGCAGCGAGAACAAAAGCAAGCGTTAATGCAAAAAATACATTTAACCATTTTTTCATTGTCTAGACTCTCCTTTATCGTTTATCTAATTTTGAAGTGATAAAATCACCAATAAACTGAATCGCAAATACGATAACTAAAATGATAATGGTTGCAACTAAGGTTACGTCATTATTTCCTCGCTGGAAGCCTTGGAGATAGGCGAGGTTTCCCAATCCTCCTGCACCTATGACACCTGCCATGGCTGTATAGCTAACCAAGGCAATGGCTGTTACCGTAATTCCGGAAACAAGTGCCGGCATGGATTCCGGTAACAATACCTTCCAAATAATCGTTCTGGTAGTAGCTCCCATGGATTTGGCCGCTTCAATCACACCTTTATCAATTTCACGAAGGCCAATTTCAACCATTCTTGCATAAAACGGGGCGGAACCAATAATTAAAGCTGGCAATGCTGCATTTTCGCCAATCATTGTTTGAAAGATTAACATGGTTAATGGAATTAATAATACAATCAAAATAATAAATGGAATGGAACGGAAAATATTTACGATGGCACTTATGACTAAGTTAATCGGCTTATTAGCCCACAAATTTCCCGGTGATGTTAAGAATAAAAGCATACCAAGAATGATGCCCAACACAAATGTAATTAATACAGAAATGCCCGTCATATACAAAGTTTCCAACGTTGCCTGCCACATCGCCGACCAATCAACATTTTGAAAATAACCTTCTTGATTATTCACCTGTAACCACCTCCACTCCTACCTTTTGGGAACGAATATATTCTATGGCTTTACTGATTTCTGCTTGGTCCCCGTCGATATGAATGAAAAGAGTTCCGTATGAACCGCTTTGCGTTTGTGAAATCTTCCCTTGTAATATATTGACTGTCACATGGTGATGACGAATCAAATGAGTGATCAGTGGCTGCTCAGCGGAATCACCAATAAAGGTTAACTTGACAATGGAACCTGAATGATAACGCTCCAGTAAATGCTCAATGGTTTCTTTTGTTTCTTCCGGCTCTGTCACTTGTTGAACAAATCGCTTTGTAATCGGCTGATTAGGGTTTTTAAACACATCGAGAACTTGACCAAGTTCTACAATTCTTCCATTTTCCATAACAGCTACACGATGACAGATTTTCCTAATGACATGCATTTCATGAGTAATTAACACAATCGTTAAGCCTAGTTTTTTGTTAATATCTACTAATAGATCCAAGATGGAATCGGTAGTTTGTGGATCAAGTGCAGAGGTAGCTTCATCACAAAGCAATACCTTAGGATTATTGGCAAGCGCTCGGGCAATCCCGACCCTTTGCTTCTGACCTCCACTTAATTGAGATGGATAGGCATCTTCTCTACCTTCTAGACCAACTAATTGAATCAACTCGGCTACCCTTTTTTTCCTCTCTGGGGCTTTCACACCAGCAATTTCTAATGGGAAAGCAATATTTTCACTAACAGTTCTTGACCATAAGAGGTTGAAATGCTGAAAAATCATACTAATTTCTTGCCTTGCCTGTCGAAGCTCGCTTCCTTTAATTTTGGAAATTTCCCGGCCCGCCACTGTTACAGAACCATCTGTCGGAATTTCCAAACCATTCAGCATACGAATTAAAGTACTCTTTCCGGCACCACTATATCCGATGATTCCGAAGATTTCGCCTTTTTTAATTTCAAGATTCACTTCATCCACAGCTATAAGCAGGCCATGTTTGGAAGGAAAAATCTTTCGGACGTTTTTAATCGATATCATGAACTCACCTGCTTCTTATCCGAATTAAATTTATATTTTGACTTTTTTTCTGAAAAGGATTTGATCATTGGCCGGCAAAAAAGGAATTACTTGCCACCAATAAATTCTTATAAAAAATGCCTTTCCGCACAGGCAGAAAGGCATCATAAAACAACAATTCCTTTCTCCCATCTCTCAAAGCAACATGCTTTGTGTGAATTGGCACCATTTCAATTCAAAGAATTGACGGTTGCCGGGCTTCATTGGGCACATCCCTCCACCTCTCTTGATAAGAGCGTTTAAACAATCCTATATTCAGTTAACACATCGTTGTGTGTAAAAGTCAGAAAATATTTTACGATGGCTATCGTATCACGGATAAAAACAGGTGTCAATGGAAATTTTTAATAATACTTAGGCTTTCGTTTTTAAAGAGGTGATACCTGTTGCTACTTCGATGGCATCTTCTAAGTCTTCAATTAAATCCTCTACATTTTCAATCCCAATAGATAATCGAATCAAGTCCTCAGACACACCGGATGCCTTTAATCCTTCCACATCGAGCTGTTGATGGGTGGTACTTGCCGGGTGAATAATCAAGCTCTTAGCATCACCGACATTCGCTACATGCGCCCAAATCTTAATGGAATCTATTAATTTTGCTCCAGCTTCTCTTCCACCTTTAATTCCGAAGATAACAATAGAGCCAGCCCCTTTAGGCAAATACTTTTGAGCAAGCTCGTAGTCAGGGTGAGAAGCATCCCCTGGATATGAAACCCACTCAACCGCTGGATGGCTCTTCAAGTATTTAACAACCTCTTTCGCATTGGCTACATGTTCTTTCATCCGTACATGCAATGTTTCCAAACCTAATACAAATTGAAATGCATTTTGCGGACTTAACGAAGGACCCATATCTCGTAGCAGTTGAACACGTGCTTTAATAATATACGCAAGTGGTCCCAGTGCCTCTGCATAAACAAGATTATTGTAGCTTGGATCTGGTGTTGTGAAGCCAGGGAATTTCGGAGAATTCCAATCAAATTTACCGCCATCTACAATGATGCCTCCAGTTGTCGTACCATTTCCTAACAGCCACTTTGTAGCAGAGTGAACCACAATATCTGCCCCATGTTCAATCGGACGGCATAAATATGGAGTAGCAAATGTATTATCAACAATTAATGGTATCCCCGCTTTATGTGCAATATTTGCCACTTTTTCAATATCCAACACGCGCAAACTTGGATTTCCAATAGTTTCAGCAAAGACCGCTTTTGTTTTTTCCGTAATAGCTGCCCGGAAATTCTCCGGATCCTCTGGGTCGACAAACTTTACGTTAATCCCGTATTTAGGAAGAGTCACAGCAAATAAATTGTATGTTCCACCATATAGTGTGGAAGCTGACACAATTTCATCTCCAGCTTCGGCAAGGTTAAGAATCGCGAGCGTTATAGCTGCCATACCACTTGCTACCGCAAGTGCTCCAACTCCTCCTTCCAAAAGTGCCACCCTTTCCTCAAAAACCGTTGTTGTTGGGTTATGGATACGTGTATATATATATCCTTGCTCTGCCAGTGCAAAGAGGTTTGCGGCATGTTCTGTATTTTTAAATTGGTAGGCATTGTTTTGATAAATAGGAACTGCTCGTGCCCCTGTTACCGGATCAGGAGACAATCCTCCATGAACACTTAATGTCTCAAAGCGATATTTCTTTTCCTTTGCCGTCATTGTTCTCTCTCCCTTCTAAAAATAAAAATCCCCTGCTTCATAAGAAGAGGGGGAATACTCTTCTTATCTTTCAGAGCTAAAAGCTCTGCTGGATTTAGCACCGTGTTTCAAATACCGGTTGCCGGGCTTCACTGGGCCAGTCCCTCCGCCTCTCTTGATAAGAATCTTTATGTAAGTCTTTTAATGTACGAATATTTAAAAAAATCATACATGAAGTTTAATTCCGAGTCAATAGGTTTGATTAAAGATTTTATTAATTTTGGAGATAAGCAATCATTCAAAATTAGAGTGAAATAAAAACTAACAAAATAATTCCTCCATTATATGATGGAGGAATTTATGAAAGAAATCCAACTCAATTATTTCTATTTTTTAACATCAACCTACCAATCCAGAAGACTCCTACACCAAGAATGAGCAGAAATAATATTTGAACAACTTGAAAAATCAAATCTCCTACAAACATGGAGAGATTCTCCTTGCACACATGTAATTTATTTGAATTTTACGTAACTAATTTCTAAACCATAAAAATCCAATTATATAAATTACTATTCATTATTAAGGTAAAAATTGTTAGAGTAAAGATGACGAATTTACAATTCTGCTTTCCTCTTTTGGTCATCCCTTAGATAACCTTCTGGGTAATTCCTAAACGTGCCACGTTCTGATTTGTTTCTCTCCTCTTTTTCATTTTTTCATTTCGTGAATTGGCTAAATAAAAAATAGACTCCAGTAATAATACTGTCCGCAATGGTGCAGTAATGGTGAGGCTACCGATTCGTTCAAGCGTTCTTAGTTTTTCTTGACCCTTAAGGAGCTGCGCCAATCCATCACTGCTCCCACTGATGAGGCAATGGGGCTGTGAATCGTTTCTTTCATGAAGGAATAATATTTCCCCATTTTTGATGATAAACTGAATGGTTTGCTGTTCGCTTTTTAGGACAACCCGGATATCTACTTGATCAATTAATGGGAAAAGATGGTTACGTTTCTTCACTTCTTGTAAAAAAACTTGTACAGCTTCAATCATTATTCCTCACTCCGATTCACTAGTCTTACCTTATTATTTAAGCAATGCCCCTTTAATTCCTTTTACAATTGCTCGACAAATGTCTCGTATTATTAGCCATTTCCCAGAAAATATGTCGGAAAATGTACCCAATGAGAAAGAAGTGGAGAAAGTTCAAGAGGAAATCATTTGTAGAGAAAAGATGATGAGGAAAAAATGTTGGTAACATATGTAAGAAATCAAAATAAACTTTTTAGCCTAAAAAAATGACGCCCTCGATAGGCGTCTAGCAAATCTCAACCAAAATGTTCATTTATTTTTTCTAGCAAGTACGGCACAGAACGAAATGCATAGATCGTATCAGTTACTTCTCCTCCACGGATGAACAATAAACAGGGGACACTTTCAATTCCAAAGTCCATCGCCAAATCCGGATAAAAATTTAAATTCATTTTCCCCATATCAATAGGAGCAATTTCCTTAATTACCTCAAGCATTTTTCCTGCTAACTGGCAAGTACCGCACATTGGCGTATAAAAATAAAGCAATCCATTCCCACCATTTTCAAGGAAGGAGGTCAAATCATTTCGGTTCCATTCATTCATAATAGCCATTATCCCATCTCTAAATACTCAGTATGGACATCGATATTGGCGCTCAGCAGTACTGTAGCTAAATGATGCACAGGTGCGGTGGCCACCTCTCGATACATCCTATCTATATATAAATGCTCTGCATTTGGAAATTCACGTTTAAATAGCTTTCGAAGCTTTTCACCTGCTTCGTCGGCATCAACAAGAATATATACATCCTTGTCTTCAAGGAAATCAATCCATTCATCAAGCTTACTGTGACTAATGGTTCCATTCGTACATATAATTTCTAGTGGTTCCTTGACAATATTTTTTACTTTGTTTTTATCCGATTTTCCTTCAACGATCAATACTTTGTCAACATACAAATCTTTCATCATCCATCACCCGAGATAGAAATCTGTTTTATGTTAACATATTCCAAATTCCAATACTTGTGCTCTAATTAATTATGTTAACTATATCATTATTAGTGGTATTAACAATAGGTATTTGCTCATGAATGATGAAAAAATTCTCACGTTTGCACCATCCACTATTATTATAGACTAATATTCCTTTCCACCGATTTTATGTTAAGATTCCCTATAATTGCATTAGAAATAGTGGAAATTTATGCAAAAAAGCACCCTCAAAAGGTGCTTTTCCAAAAAATTAATCTTCTTTAATCATTTCTTCATATTGTTCTGCTGTTAAAAGTTCGTCTAATTCACCGCTGTTTGAAGGTTCTACGACAATCATCCAAGCCTTTTCATATGGTGATTCGTTAACAAATTCAGGGCTATCGTTTAATTCTTCGTTAATTTCCACTATCTTACCACTAACAGGAGCATAAAGTTCAGACACGGTTTTTACAGATTCTACACTTCCAAATGGTTCGTTAACCGTTACTTCATCGCCCACTTCTGGAAGTTCAACGAAAACAATATCCCCTAGCTCAGATTGAGCAAAGTCCGTAATACCAATACGAATCTTTCCATCTTCTACTTTTACCCATTCATGTTCTTTTGAATAACGTAATTCTTTTGGTACGCTCATTGCTTAAATCCCTCCATATATGTTTATCAAAAAAATTTATCATCGAAATAATTCGATTTCACAGGAATAAATGGAAGCAGGCTTTTATTTAAGCCACATTTTTTCATACTCTTCTTCTTTAAAACCAACAGTTACATGTTCACCATCTGTTAACAGAGGCCTTTTTATTAACATGCCGTCTGAGGCCAACAAATCCAATAATTCATCCTCCGTTGCGGTTTTCAGACGATCTTTAACACCGAGTTCACGATATTTCTGCCCGCTAGTGTTAAAAAACTTTTTTAATTCCAGTCCGCTTTTATGATATAAATCCACTAATTCCTCACGGGAAGGAGGATTTTCGACAATATGTACTGTCTCATAAGCAAGATTATGTTCATCCAGCCATTTCTTTGCTTTACGGCAAGTCCCGCATTTCGGATACCAGTAAAAAGTTAGAGACACCCATGATCACCGCCTATTCAATTTCAATGCCATTTTACCATAAGGCTTTTGAAAAACCTAATAGTGACAATATGCAATTTTCAACCATCGGATAAATTCGACATCTTTTGTAGAATTTCCTCCTTCATAAAAAAATATTTTCCACTCTATTCAGAAAAGCATGAGCGCCCCTAGCAGCGGCCAGTCGTGCAAGGCATTAACTACCGTAGCCTTCCTCTCCTACTGAAATAATCGATGTTAGCGAGGTAAATCTTCTAGACGCTAAGGACGCTTATTCAAGACTAATCCTAAAGTCAAAAATGATTTTTTTAACACAAAAATAAAAAAAGCTTCCCTCATTTATGAAGGAAGCCCATATTGATCGTTACACGACGTAACGCTCAGCTTCAATTAGAACATCAGCCGCTTCACGCTTTTTCGCAATGACGTTCACTGGAGTGTGACGAGTTAACTTGCGAAGCATAGATAACATCAAACGTAACATATCGCCTTCTTCCACAGCAATGAGTGTTTCTTTGGCACTCGCTTCGATTTCATTAAATGCCTCTTGGCAGAAGATTTGTGTATAAAGGACCTTTTGTTTATGCTTATCAGCACCGTCTTTTTGGATGGCCTTTTCCGTACGTAATACGACAGATTCCATTGCATAAACATTAGACACGACGTCAGCAATGTTTGCAAGGATTTCTTGCTCTTTTTCAAGAGCTTTGCCAAATTTCTGAGCGGCCAATCCAACTAAGAGAAGGGCCATTTTCTTCGCATTTTTCAATAAATATTTTTCTTGAGCTAGTAGTTCATCGCCTGGTTCTTCCGGCATTAACATCATGACTTCTTCTTGAAGGGTCATGGCCTTTTGGAATAATGGGAGATCGCCTTTCATTGCCTTTTTCACCAAGGTTCCAGGAACGAGCAGGCGGTTGATTTCATTTGTTCCTTCGAAAATGCGGTTGATGCGTGCATCCCGATACGCTCTTTCAATTGGATATTCCTGCATATATCCGTATCCACCGTGGATTTGCACTCCTTCATCAACGACATAAGATAGAACTTCACTTGCAAAAAATTTATTGACCGAGCATTCTACCGCATATTCAGCAATGGCACTTGCTAGCTTCTTAATATCTTTTACTTCTTCTGCAGAAAGCTTCCCTTGATTATTTTCATATAAACCTACAGTTCGATAAACAGAGCTTTCAGCCGCATATATTTTCGAAGCCATCGTCCCATATTTCTCTTTTGTTAAATTGAATTGAGAGATAGGTGTATTAAACTGCTTGCGCCCATTTGCATATTGCACGGTCATATCAAAAGCTTTTTTCGCTCCTCCGATAGCGCCTACAGCCAATTTATAACGACCAATATTTAAAATGTTAAAGGCAATCACATGACCTTTTCCAGGTTCACCTAATAGATTTTCTACCGGAACAGGCACTTCCTCTAAAATAAGCGTTCGAGTGGAAGAAGATTTAATTCCCATTTTCTTTTCTTCCGCCCCAGTTGAAACTCCTGGAAAATCTCTTTCAACGATAAAAGCAGAGAAGTGCTCTCCATCAATTTTGGCATATACGACAAAAACATCTGCAAAACCGGCGTTCGTAATCCATTGCTTTTCACCATTTAGAATATAATGAGTGCCAGCCGCATTAAGTTTAGCGGTTGTTTTTGCCCCAAGAGCATCGGATCCCGAGCCTGGCTCCGTTAAAGCGTAAGCAGCAATTTTTTCTCCGGAAGCGAGGGCCGGAAGATACTTTTTCTTTTGCTCTTCATTTCCAAATAAAACAATTGGGAGAGAGCCAATACCCACGTGCGCTCCATAAGAAAGGGAGAACCCTCCAGCACCAGCCATTTTCTCAGTAATGACAGAGGATGTAATCTTGTCTAAGCCAAGTCCTTCATATTCTTCAGGGATATCGACGGCTAACAAGCCCAGTTCCCCCATTTTCTTTAACAGCTTAACCGTGCGATCAAATTCATGGTTCTCCAAATGTTCAAGTTGTGGGAGTACTTCTTTTTCAACAAAGTCTTCCGCTGTTTGTGCAATCATTAAATGCTCATCTGAAAAATCTTCCGGTGTAAACATATCTTCATAAGAAAGATCTTCAATTAAAAAGCTCCCGCCCTTTACAACCTTTTTTATTTCAGTCATGTAAAACTCCTCCTAAATTAGTTTGAAAGCTGTCGTTTGAAACAACAAGGTTTTTTTAAAGCAATTCGAATACGCCTGCAGCACCCATGCCTCCGCCGATACACATTGTTACAACACCGAACTGTTTTTGTCTGCGTTTTAATTCGTTGATTAGTGTTAATGTAAGCTTTGCTCCTGTACAACCAAGCGGGTGTCCAAGGGCAATGGCTCCACCGTTTACGTTCACTTTCTCTTCATCTAGACCAAGTTCCCGGATGACCTGAATAGACTGGGAAGCAAACGCTTCATTCAACTCGAATAAATCGATGTCGGACAATTCAAGCCCCGCAAGCTTTAGCGCTTTTGGTACAGCCACGACAGGACCGACACCCATAATTTCAGGTGGTACACCGCCTACTGCAAAAGACTTAAATTTGGCAAGTGGCTTTAAGCCAAGTGCTTCTGCTTTTTCTCGCTCCATAATCATGACAGCGGCTGCCCCATCACTTGTTTGAGAAGCATTCCCCGCGGTTACCGAACCATTAATCGAGAATGCTGGGCGAAGCTTTGCCAATGTTTCCAAATTTGTATCTGGACGAACCCCTTCATCCTGAGTAAATTGAAAGGTTTTTTCCACCAACTTATTGTCCTTTCCGACGGAGCGAATCGTAACATCCACCGGTACAATTTCATCGATAAATTTGCCTTCTTGAATCGCTTTATAGGCACGTTGATGACTTCTAACCGCAAAGGCATCCTGCTCTTCACGGGTAATTCCATATTTTTTTGCCACCTCTTCAGCTGTATGCCCCATGCCCATGTAATATTCCGAAGCCTTTTCTACAAGTTTCACGTTTGGCCGGATCACATGTCCGCCCATTGGTAGCATGCTCATGGATTCCACTCCACACGCAATCGCCGTATCCGTGTGACCGAGCATGATGGATTGAGCTGCATAAGCAATTGCCTGCAATCCGGATGAACAGAATCGATTAACTGTGATGGCTGGCACGGTGTGGGGTAGACCAGCCAATGCCCCAATATTTCTTGCCACGTTCATTCCTTGCTCCGCCTCTGGTGTCGCACAGCCTATGATTAAATCATCAATATTACCCTCGTAGTTTCCGGCACGTTTCAATGTTTCTTTAACCACTAATGCTCCTAAATCATCCGGACGAACCTGGGCGAGCGATCCTTTTTTAGCTTTACCAACCGGGGTTCTCGCTCCAGCTACGATTACCGCTTCTCTCATTTCGTTCCCTCTCTTTCTCTTATATTTAAAAAATATGAGTCTATTTTTTATAAGAAGGGAAAACCTCCATTCATCTTAATTTCTTAATGGTTTACCCTTCACAAGCATGTGCTGCATGCGCTGTTGTGTTTTTGGCTCCTTAATTAAGCTTAAGAATGCCTCCCTTTCAAGTTCCAATAGATATTCCTCATCCACTTCGGTTCCGAATGGGACTTTGCCACCAGCAATGACGTATGCGATCTTTTTCGCAATTTTCATGTCATGCTCAGATATATGACCGGATAGTTTCATTGCTTCTGCACCTAACAATAAAGTGGCATAACCAGTTTCCCCAACCACGGGTACCTTTTTCTTAACTCTTGGTTTATAGCCCTTTTCATGTAAAGCAAGGACGGCTTGCTTTGCATCATATAATAAATGGTCACTATTTATGCTGATTCCATCTGAATGGCTTAAGAAATTATATTCTCGAGCTTCCTCACCTGAAGTGGAAACTTTAACGGTGGCAATTAATTCAAATACTTTATTAGCAACCTGCTGTAGGTCAAACGGAACACCGTTTGGCATCTTTTCTAAATGCTTGATGTAAAGCTCTTTGTTACCACCGCCACCCGGCAATAAGCCTACACCGACTTCCACAAGACCCATATATGTTTCAATAGATGCTTGAATATGGGCTGCCGGCAAGCATACCTCTGCACCACCACCAAGTGTCATGCCAAATGGTGCTGCAACAATTGGTTTGGAGCTGTATTTCACTTTTAAAAGTGCCTTATGAAGCATGCGGATAACTAAATCAAGCTCATCATAGTTTTCATCCTGTGCTTCCATTAGCATCATGGCAAGGTTAGCTCCTACACAGAAGTTTTTGCCTTGATTCCCGATGACCAGCCCTTTGTAATTTTTCTCCACTTCATCTACAGCGAAATTAAGCATTTGAATGGTATCCAGCCCAAGCGCATTGTTTGGTGAGTGGAATTCTAATAAAGCGACACCGTCTCCGATATCTATCAAGCTGGCTCCACTGTTCTTTTTGATAACACCTTTTTGTTTTTTGATTTTCTTTAGGTCAATCACTTTAGGATTGAACTCAACAAGCTTATATTCTCCGTTATGATAAAAGTAAAGTTCATTATTTTCTTCTTTGTAGAATGATGTATGCCCATTATCGAGCATTTCCGTTACCCAGGATGGGATTTCCATACCTGCTTCCTTCATTTTTTGAACCGATTTTTCAACACCAATGGCATCCCATGCTTCAAATGGGCCGTGCTCCCAGCCAAAGCCCCATTTCATCGCGCGGTCAATGGATACGATATCATCAGCAATTTCGCCCAATAGTTTTGCAGCATATAAGAATACTTGTGAAAATGTATGCCATAAAAATTGACCAGCTCGGTCATTTGCATAAACAAGCGCTTTCAATTTGTTCGCTGTTCCTTTTTCCTGTTTAGCAAGCTCGATGGATGGTGCAAACAGTTTTTTACGCGGGCCATATTCTAATGTATTTGGATCGATTTCAAGAATTTCGTTCCCTTTCTTTAAGAAAAATCCTTGACCAGATTTGCTACCTAGCCAGCCATTTTCAACCATTTTCTTCATAAAGGCCGGTACTTCGAACACTTCCTTCTCTTTACCTTCTACTTTCTCATACACATTGCCAGCTACATGAACAAACGTATCCAATCCAACTACATCCAACGTCCGGTACGTTGCACTCTTCGCCCTTCCAATTAACGGTCCAGTAATCGAATCCACTTCCCCTACACTGTATCCGCCCTTCAACATTTCTCTTACTGTAACAAGAAGGCCGTATGTTCCAATTCGGTTGGCAATAAAATTAGGGGTATCTTTTGCTACAACCACACCTTTCCCTAATACATCTTCCCCAAACGTTTTCATGAAGGAGAGAACTTCTGGATCGGTGTATGGTGTCGGGATAATTTCCAACAATTTTAGGTAGCGCGGTGGATTAAAGAAATGTGTTCCAAGAAAATGTTTTTTAAAGTCTTCTGAACGGCCTTCCACCATAGCTTCAACGGAAATTCCAGATGTATTAGAGCTAACAATACTGCCAGGTTTTCGGTATTGGTCAACCTTTTCAAAAACCTGCTTCTTAACGTTTAAATTTTCAACTACAACCTCAATAATCCAGTCAACATCCTTTAACTTTCCTAGATCGTCTTCCAAGTTTCCAACTTCAATCAAATCGATATTCTTCTTAGATGTTAGGGGTGCCGGTTTTTGTTTTAATAATTTTTGAATGTTGTTTGTTACAATCCGATTACGTACTTGTTTGTCATTTAATGTAAGTCCTTTTCCTTCTTCTTCCTTCGTTAATTCACGCGGCACAATGTCCAGTAACAGCGTTGGAATTCCGATATTCACCAGATGGGCAGCAATACCTGATCCCATTACTCCAGAGCCCAGGACAGCTGCTTTTTTGATCAAATAACTCAACATTGTCTCCCCCTTCAACTTTGAATGAATACTCATTCATTTTTTTATGAAAAAAAATTTCCTTGCATTAAATCATTCGCTCATATTAACTATAAAATATTTAGAAAAATTACGCAATTAAAAATCATAAAAAATTAAAATTTTTTCGAAAATAAAATTTTACCTTGATTATGATAATTTTCTCTACCTAGGGGAATCTATTGACGAGGTGATGAAAGTGGCTAAAATGAAAAAAAATCCTACAAAAGCGGGTGTAAGTGCAGCTAGTGTCAGAGGAAATGCAGGCCCAGGCCGCGAAGCAAGCGGAGTGGACAAGCAAAATAGCCAAAATAATCAATATAAGAAATAATAATAAAAAAGGTGCCCAGCAATTGTGCTATTTGGGCACCTTTTTTGATGAATGAATGAGGACTAGGAAGCTTTACTCTTTTATTTTTTCATGGACTCTCGATGTTTTTCGTTCAGCAGTTTTATTTCATTGATGATTTCTTTCATTTCTGTCCGTGCATCAGGGTAGAGTGCACTCCAGTGATTGACTAGTTGTGGCATTGATTTGGCAATATGTGTGTACATTGCCCAGGCCTTTACCTTTTCTTTAATTTCCTCATCCGTCGTTCCAACCAAAAGTTCACTATATTTTTCAAGTAAGGCCTCGAACTGCTCCGCAAATATTTTCTTTTCCATTGATACACCTTCCATCCTTACCGAGATAGGTACATGGACACGTTTTACAGCGCTTGGTGCTGCCACTAAGCTGATAAGTAAAGCAGCAGGTTTTTCTTAATCTGACTTTTTCACCATTAGCCATGTACACCTTTTCTGAATAATATTTTTTTAGTGGATTTTCATGGCAATCGCCAAACAAAGCCCCTTCCGCTTCAAAAATTAAATATCGAAAATCATCCAACACTTGTTCATTACTACGAGACTTTAATTCTGTCTCATAGAGCCAAAATAAATATACGGCAATATTTTCCCATAAAATCAGTTTGGAAATCCTAAATGTTTTTTCCAGCATGGAAAGGATTGGATAAATATTATTAGCAAAAAGATCTTTTAACACTTTTTTCCGCCAGTCAGTCCTGCTCATAGTAGTGGCTTTCCACTCTTCTACAGTTAAATCTTTGAAACGAATGGATGGTAACCAGTTATTTCCTTGTTTCGTCGTTTCCATCCATAGTGTATCCAGACTGACATTTAGTTTTTTGTTCCAAACTGACATAGCGTAAAGAGCTATTACAGCTACAAAAGCATATCGTTTCACAAAAATCGATGCAGCCACTTTATCGGATGGAGCACCAATCACTTTTGCTAGGTTCCCCATAAATTTTTTCAACAAAACTTCATCAAGGAGATTGGCAATGGGATATGATTGTTCCAACTGCGGATTGAAACGATATTTTTGTAACAACAACATCTCCTTTTCGGTAAGTTGTTTAGCCATGAGCAGCTGCCACCTTACTGAGAATACATCTCCCTTTCCCATAAGGGATACATAGCGGAGTTCCAAATAGCGGGTCCATTGTTACTTCACAGTCCATGTCAAATACATTTTTCACAAGACTACAATTGATGACATGTTCCGGTTTCCCTTGAGCATAAACCTTTTGATCTTTGATCGCCACAATATTATGAGCATATCGACAGGCAAGGTTCAAATCGTGAAGAACCATAATAACGGTTCGCTTATTCTGTTCATTCAATTCAAACAGTAAATCAAGAATTTCAATTTGATGTGTCAAATCCAAATAGGTGGTTGGTTCATCCAATAAAAGAATGTCTGTATCCTGGGCTAATGTCATCGCAATCCATGCCCGTTGGCGTTGACCCCCAGACAAAGAATCAACCGATCTTTCCTTTAACTCTTCCAGACGGGTTGCCTTGAGAGCATCATTCACTTTTTTCTCATCTTCCTCCGACCATTGACGGAGCCATGACTGATAAGGATAACGTCCTTGCTTAACAAGCTGCATGACCGTTAATCCTTCCGGGGCTGAAGGGGATTGCGGCAAAATAGCCATCTTTTTAGCAACTTCCTTTGTGGATAGTTTGGCAATTGATTTACCTTCCAACAGGACAGTACCGGAGTTTGGCTTTAATAAACGCGCAATAGAACGCAATAGAGTCGATTTTCCACAGCCATTGGCACCAATAAATACAGTAATCTCGCCCTTTGGAATTTTCAAATCCAGCTCATTGATTATAAGTGTATCCCCGTAGGATATCGTTAAATTTTTCGTTTCAATCGCATTTGGCATCACAGCCAACTCCTTTGTTAAGCATTCCTAGTTTTAAAAAGTAGATAAATAAAATATGGTGCTCCAATACCGGCATTAAATACACCGGCAGGAACCTCAAGCGGTGAAAACAAAGTTCGTCCGACCAAATCAGCCAGCATGACAAGAATCCCACCAATTAACGCTGAAGCAGGAAGCAGTGCCCCAAATGAAGAACCTACCAATCTTCTTGCCATATGCGGGGCCATTAAACCTACAAAACCAATTGCACCTGCAAAAGCGACAGAAATCCCAATTAATGCGGTACTTAATATTAATAAAAGAAAACGATGTTTCTGAACCTTATCTCCTAAACCAGTCGCTACATCATCTCCCAATTCTTGAAGATTGAGCAACTTGGCAGCAGCAATTGCAATGATAAAGAAAATGACTGCCCAAGGGACAAGTATGGATACATTTTTCCAATTTGATCCGTACACGGTTCCAGTAAGCCAAATATTTGCTTGGCTAGCCTGATAAACGGGACCAGTCACCATTAAAAGGGTTGTTAAAGCTTGCATGAGAGCAGAGATACCAATCCCAATCAATACCAATCTGATTGGGGAAACCCCGTTTTTCCAAGCAAGTAAGTATACTAATAAACCAACTGCACAAGCCCCGATAAAGGCAGCTAAAGGGAGCCAGGCAATACTGACGGTTAAGGAATGATTTTTATCGCTGAAAAGACTTAAGAATCCTACGACACAAACGGCCGCCCCTCCGGTGATTCCCAGTACATCAGGAGAAGCTAGCGGATTTCGAATCATTCCTTGTAAGATTCCTCCAGCAACCGCTAATGAAATTCCGACCATTAATGCAACAATTATTCTTGGCAAGCGGAATGAATGGATCACTAATGTCTCCATTTCCGGACCTGCTCCGAATAAAACCTTAACAACGGTTAGTGGATCAATTTTCATTTCTCCGGAACCAGTGCTAATGACAAAAACGGCAAATGTGATGACAAACAAAATTAAACAAATTAATGCCGCTTTACGGTCGGCTAATAATGATAGCTTCCCTTTAAAAAGTCGAAAATTCCTATATCTACTCATCGTGCATTGAACCCCCTTCTTGCAATGTAAATAAAGAATGGGGTTCCAATAATAGCAGTCATAACCCCAACAGGGATCTCTGACGGCATTAATATATATCTGGCTGCAATATCAGCAGCTAATAACAAGATAGCACCGATAACACCGGCATATGGAATAACCCAACGATGATCAATCCCGGTAATTGATCTAGTAATGTGTGGGACCACCATTCCAACAAATCCAATTGGCCCTGCAACTGCTACAGATGCCCCAGCTAATAAAACGACTAATACACCGATGGAGATTTTGACAAGTCCGGTATTTAACCCTAATCCTTTAGCTACATCTTCCCCCATCGCAAGTACATTCATTTTTCCAGATATCAATAAGGCCCCAAACCAACCTATGCCCATGTATGGTAGTACGGAAACAAGTGTCTCCAACTTCCGTCCTGAAACTGATCCTGCCAGCCAAAATAATACTTGGTCTAACAGTGCTTCATCGAGCACGAGCAGAGCCTGAGTAAAGGAAGAGAACATCGCTGAAATGGCTGCACCTGCTAATGTCAACTTTATTGGTGTCAATCCTTCACGGCCAATGGACCCAATAACATAAACACTTATCGCTGCTACCGTAGCCCCTAAGAAAGCAAGAGCATTAAATCCTTGCATATTATGAACAGAAAATAAGGTCATTGCAGTAACAACAGCCAAACCAGCACCTGCATTAATCCCAAAAATTCCAGGAGACGCCAATGGATTTTTTGTTAATGTCTGCATGAGAACACCGGCAATCGCCAAGCTTGCCCCAACAGCAGCCGCAATGAATGCTCGTGGAATTCGAACGGTTTGAATAATAATATGTTCATTGGAGCCATTATAATGAGTAAAGCTATCGATGGCCATCTGCCAGCTCGTGTCCGTATAACCGTAAATGACACTTGCACACATAAAGCCTATTAATAAGAAGACCGCCACCACCAAGCCTAGCCATTTCATTAAAGTACTTTTTAGCAACATCTTTTTAGAAGCCTTTCTATTTTTGTTTCAGTTCCATGTATCATGCATGATCAACGAGTTTGATAATCATTTTCAATTATACCATAATTATGTTTAGAAAAAAATTACTGAAAATCATTTTCAATAAAATATTGACATAAGGGTGTCTATCATTTTATGATAGAGTTGTTATTGAAAATGATTATCATTAACAGTTACTTAAGGGGGCAACATACATAATGAAAGCTTTCAAAACATTTTTGACTCTTCTATCCGTTATGGCTGTATTTTTATTAGCGGCCTGCGGTGGTGGCAACAAAGAAAACGCTGACAAAACAGAGTCGAAAAAAACAGAAGATAAACCATATACCATTGAACATGCAATGGGTAAAACGGAAATCAAAGGTACACCCAAAAAGGTAGTTGTTCTTACAAACGAAGGTACAGAAGCATTATTAGCACTAGGAATTACACCAGTTGGTGCCGTTCAGTCTTGGCTTGGTGACCCATGGTATGACCATATTGCCAAGGATATGAAAGGCGTTGAAGTAGTTGGAACAGAAAGTGAAGTTAATGTTGAGAAAATCGCAACATTAAAGCCTGACTTAATCATCGGGAACAAGCTACGTCAAGAAAAGATATACAATCAACTAAGTGCCATTGCACCAACCGTTTTCTCTGAAACCCTTCGCGGAGATTGGCAAGAAAACTTTAAGTTATATGCAAAAGCGGTAAACCTTGAAGAAAAAGGCAACGAAGTATTAGATGACTTCAATAAGCATATTGCTGATGTGAAAGAAAAACTTGGTGATAAAGTCAATAAAGAAGTTTCCGTTGTTCGTTTTATGGCTGGGAAAACTCGAATTTATTACACTGATTCTTTCTCCGGTGTGATTTTCAATCAATTAGGCTTCAAACGTGCCGCCCAGCAAGAAGAACTGTTCACTCCAGACAATAAGCTGGGAAATCTGGCGGTGGAAGTTGGCAAAGAAGTCATTCCGAAAATGGATGCAGATTATATCTTCTATTTCACCTATGCACCACAAGGTGATCAAACAGCATTAGATACAGCAAAAGAATGGACAAATGATCCATTATGGAAAAATTTAAATGCAGTTAAGAGCGGAAATGCCTTTGAAGTAAGTGATGCGATTTGGAATACTGCAGGTGGCGTTCTAGCTGCAAACTTAATGCTTGATGACATTGAAGAAAAATTAACTAAGTAATAACCTCCCCAAGGTTAATATATTAAGAAAATAGCGAGGCTGCCATGACCTCGCTTTTTTCTATTTATAAAATCTTGTCTAAACAAAAAAGCGGCGAACTAGCCGCTTTTTTGCGATACATTATGCCGTTGTCGAGAACATGTATTTCTTATAATGATATCGAATCGAAAAGATTAATCCGAGAGCAAACATGTTTCCCATTAATGCACTGCCCCCATAACTAATGAACGGAAGAGGAATACCGGTGATTGGCAGAACCCCGATAGTCATCCCGATATTTTGAAAAACATGGAATGTGATCATGCTGATGACTCCAACACAAATGTAAGAGTAAAATTGATTCTTCGTTTCCATTGCGACTTTAATAATATGGTAAATCAATAGGAAAAATAAACTGATTAGGACACTCGCCCCGATAAACCCAAATTCCTCACCAACGACACTAAAGATAAAGTCTGTGTGGCTTTCCGGCAAATAAACTTCACGATTACCATATCCCTTCCCACCTGTTTGACCGGATCCAATAGCAAGCAGTGATTTGGTTAAATGGTAACCAGCTGAACTTTGATAGTTATATGGGTCCAGCCAGGAGTATATTCGTCCAAACTGGTACTGCTTTACCCCTAGGTATTTTTCAAGTATCTCGGGTTTCCATAATACAAAATAGAAAATAGTACCAATACAGGCAATACCAAACGAAAAAATCGGAACTAGTATTTTCCAAGTTATCCCTGATATAAAAATCATTCCTAATAAAATCGCCAGGAAAACGAGTGAAGTTCCTAGGTCTGGCTGCTGCATGACGAGCATTAACGGCACCATGGTCACAATCCCAAGCTTCATTAATAGCCAAAAATCTGACTGTACGCTTTTGTTAGGATTCTTCTGATGATGATCGTCAATCACCCTTGATAGAGCTAGGATAATAAAAATTTTCACAAACTCAGATGGTTGCAGTGAACCCATACCAGGGACTTTAAACCAGCTTTTCGCCCCATTAATGACCGGAGCGATACTTGATGGTGCCACAATCAAAAACGCAAGCAGAAAAATTCCGAACCCGTACAAATACCATGTCAGCTTACGCAACTGATCGGAGTCTAATTGCATCACAGCCGCAATAATTCCGCCGCCAACCACATACCAAACGATTTGCTTAACTAAAAAGTTTTCACCGTACTGCCCACTGGCTTGGGCACTATAAATCGCGATACAGCTAGATAAGAACAATAATAACAAGATTAAAACTAAACTATAATCCAACTTGGAAGTTGTGTTCTTATTTGAAGTCATGTTGAAGTCTCCTTAACAAAGAACTAGTACATTCCTTCATTATATTTTTAAAAAGCTCAAATCACAACTTCTAAGTGCAGATGGATTTTTTTACATATCGTCTAAAAATAGAGGCGCTGGATTTCGCCTGCCATCCAGTGTAAATTATTCGGTACTTGCGGTAGACCGTATCCAATATACAATGGGGTTGTAATAAATCGCGGTACCACTTTTGCATATATTTTGGAATGGTAATGATAGAAAAAAATATTATAGCTTGTCGCTTTAAATGGGAAATGATGTAAAATATAGTGAGCAGCAATTTGCATATATTCCGAAAAACGTTCTTTATAGCATGTATCATCCATTTCCATATTCAATTCGTAAAAACCAACACGTGGTTTTGTAGAGAGTGAAAAGCGCACCCCATCTTCTTCTGCTAGAACAATTCCTTCAAACATATCATGGTTCACTTGATCCCTATAATCAATATCATATAGCCCAACAATTTGCATATGCGGATGAGAAAGGGTTCCACCGGATAGTGGGCCATGATTTTTGAAAAAAATAACAGATTTATAATTACCACTATCCTCCATTTCTAGCCAATGCCTCATCCCAAATTGAATCAGCCTATGTAGATGTTCTTTTGAATAAGTGGACAGTTCCGCATGGCAATCATCCGTTTCAATCAAAACCGTTTGATAGGCATTTTCTAATACAGGGTATTTATTTTTTAAAAGAATAATTGGACCATCGACCTCAATCAGATCAGTGAGTTCCTCTCTTGCACAAAATGGGCATGCCTGTTGTTTGTTCCGATAATTTTCCGGCTTTTTAACCCCAATGGCTGTATTGAAGTGTAGATGTTTATTTTCCAATCCTTTTTTCCCCTCTCCAAAAGCTATACTTCTATTTTATGGGAGGAAATACGAGCTTTGCACACATTTTGATTAGCCTTTCATTTTTTCAATTGCCAAGCTTCATGAAATATATCCCCTCAGCATAACTATGTATTGTACAGGCTTTTAGAATAAAAAAGAATGCGAGGAGTACTATGTTATCAAAACTAGAAGCATTTATTCTTGGAATGATTCAGGGGTTAACTGAATTTCTCCCTATTTCAAGTACGGGACATCTATACTTAGGGAGAAATTTGTTTGGATTGCAAGAAGCAGGGCTCCTGCTTGATACCATGCTCCATATCGGAACTTTGCTAGCCGTCTTTGTCTATTATAAGGAGGAATTCATCAAGATCATTAGAAACCCTTTTAGCAAATTAACGTTTTTACTGATTGTTGGTACCATTCCTGCAGTTGTCATAGGACTTGTAACGAAAGATTATATTGAAGAAGTGTCTAAAACGGGCATCACGATTGGCTGGGAGTTTTTGCTTACCGGGTTATTTCTATGGATGGCGGATACGGCTAAAAATGGATACAAAAAGATGGACGACATTAGCTACAAGGACGCCTTCATCATCGGTACATTTCAAGCAGCGGCCATACTGCCCGCGATTTCTCGTTCCGGAATGACCATCGTGGCTGCACTTTGGCGCAAATTAGACCGAGAAACAGCCGCCTATTTCTCATTCTTGTTATCTACACCAGCCATAGCCGGAGCCATTGTCCTACAAACAAAAGATTTGCTGAGTGACGGCGGTGAGCAAATTTCCCTTTCTGCTTTGCTTGTCGCTATCCTCTCCTCCGCTTTCTTTGGTTATGTCGCCGTTAAATGGATGATTGGCTTTTTGAAAAATCACTCACTTAAGCCATTTGCTTGTTATGTGTGGGCATTAGGAATCCTCATCTTATTCTTTCAGTTTACAGGAAAATTTTGAAATACCTATTTAACCTTACTAAAGTATCATAGTAGACCAGAAATTTCACATCCAATTACGTTATCCTTGATATCCCATGGCACGTATATGCAGCAGTTCCTATCCAAATAGGAACTGACATCTTATTTCATTGCCTTACAATTTTCCGAACGATAAAATAGGATTAAAATGGATATTAGGAGGGCTTACCATGAAATACGCTATTATCACCGGAGCGTCAAAAGGCCTTGGAGCATCCATTGCAAAGCGCCTCATTGACGAGCAAATTGCACTTGTAACGGTATCCCGCACAGAAAATGAGGAGCTCAGGAAGTATGCTCAAGCAAATAACGTCTCTTACCAACATCACTCCTGCAATCTTTCCAACGAAGAAGAAATTCAAGAAGTGTTTATGGAAATCGCTCATTCTATTTTTCAAAAGAATCCTGTGGAAATCCTTCTCTTTAACAATGCAGGTGTCATTGAGCCTATACATACAGTCGGTAGCCTAGATCAAACACCTATCATTCGAAACGTTCAGGTCAATTTAATTGCTCCTATGCTCATTACTAATTTATTTCTCCAACAGGCCAAGCTTACGAATACATCTGTTCAAGTTATAAACGTGACTTCCGGTGCGGCAACACGTCCCATTCATGGTTGGAGCATATATTGTAGTTCAAAAGCAGGACTTAATATGTTCACTCAAACCGTTGCCATGGAACAAGCAGAAATGAAGACGAACAATAAAATAATGGCTTTCAGCCCCGGGGTTATGGATACAGAAATGCAGGAAATCATCCGCACCTCATCCAAAGAGGCATTTAAAGAAATTGATAAATTTAAAGAGTATAAAGAAAAAAATATACTAAAGCATCCGGATGTAGTTGGAGGAGCATTAGTGGATTTAGTTCTGAGCGGCAATTATGAAAGCGGGAAAGTTTATCATATCAAGGATTTATTAAAATAATAGAACATTGATTTATTCGATAGGAAAAAATTATTCCAGAATCATAGAACGAAAGAATTCCAAAAAAAATCCTTATCAAGATTGATAAGGATTTTTTATTCTTTAATTATCATTTTTCTTCATTTGGTCGGTCAATTCTTCAATACTTTGTTTAACATTGCTTTTACCTGAATAGTTTTCGATAAGTTCTTTCACATCAATGCCACTGGAAGCTTTTAAAGATTCTTGCAGGGTAGCCATTAAGTTTGTAGCATAACTAGTGATTTTATTGGCTCCTCCGTTTTCCCCAGAACTTCCTGTGTCCACGACCGTAATTTTGTCAATATTAGAGAGTGGACTAGCCACTTGCTTCGCATATTCAGGAAGCATTTTGATAATCATGTCGAGAATCGCAGCCTGACCGAATTGTTCGAACGCTTCGGCAATTTTTTGCTTCGCTTCCGCTTCAGCCAAACCTTTCATGCGGATAATTTCTGCTTCAGTTAATCCCTGAGCCTTTTGTGCTTCGGCCTTCGCAAGACCGTCAATGCGAACCCGCTCAGCTTCTGCCTTGGCCATTGCTTCAATCCGATATTTATTTGCCTCTGCTTCAGCAATTTGCTTCGCCTTTTCCGCAGCGGCTGCCTGCTCAACGGCATAGCGGTCAGCATCGGCTTTCTTTTTGACTTCAGAATCGTATTGTCTTTCACGGCGAAGAATCTCTTTTTCTTCAAGCTCAATTTGTTTCTGTCTTTCAATAATCTTGATTTGCATTTCTTGCTCGGTAACTTCCTGCTTTGCTTTTGCACTTTCTAAATCATAAGCCATATCCGCACGTGCCTTAGCAATATCTTGTTCACGGCGAAATTCCGCTATTTTCAACTGGTTAATTTTTTCTGCTTCAGCAATTTCCGTTGCACGCTCCAACTCAGAGCGTTTCGCTTCCTTATCAGCTTCTGCCTTTTTAATCCGTGTTTCTTTTTCCGCTTCAGCTGTGGCAATATCTGCATCACGTTTGACTTGAGCAATCCGCGGTTTACCCAATGCTTCTAGGTAACCATTTTTATCACGTACATCTTTAATTGTAAATGACACAATCACAAGTCCCATTTTAGCAAGATCTTGAGAAGCTACGCGTTGAACCTCTTGAGAAAATTTATCACGATTTTTATAAATTTCTTCCACGGTCATCGAACCTAAAATAGATCGAAGATGACCTTCCAAAACTTCTCTCGCTTCATTTTCCCGTTCTTCCTTTGCTTTACCAAGAAATTGTTCAGCCGCTGTAGCAATTTCGCTTATGGATCCACCAATTTTAATAATCGCGACCCCATCGGCCATGACTGGTACTCCCTGTTCCGTATATACTTCAGGAGTTGTTACTTCTAGTTTACTCGATAATAGACTTAAAGGTTCTGCCTGTTGGAACACCGGCAAAATAAATGTACCACCACCACGGATGATTTTGATCTTATTACCGGATTCGTCAATATGCACATTTTTTGAACCTAAGAAACTTCCTGTAACAATTAATGCCTCGTCTGGTCCAGCCGTTCTGTACTTTGTAATGAATACTCCAATTAATGCAATGAGTAAAAGTACAACAATCCCAATAATAATCCATACAAAACTCATCTAATGACCTCCTCTTCTTTTACTATAAAAAACTTTCTATTTCCTGATGAACGGTTACTTCTAGGACACCATCTTTCACCTGAACCACTAGCACCTTTGTCCCATTCGGTACAGCTTTCCCATCAAAGCTGACAGCTGGTTTGGCGATTCTACCACTTGCATTCTCAATCATGACTTCTCCGTAACCATCGGTAGGAATGGGAGTAATAACGGTACCAATCCGTCCCCTCAAGTCAGATTCCTTATATACAAGAGATTCCTCGGCAGACGATAGCGGCACGAGAACAAATACATTTAATAAAGTAACAAGTATAAATGCGATAACTGCTGATATTCCCAGAATAAGTAAAGAATGGAGGGATGAAAGACGTTCAAACAGATAACCGCTTGCAGAAAATATGGTGATGAATGCAAAAATGAGAACTGGATTTAGAAAGGGCAGTCCATCTCCAGGTACATCAAAATGAAACACATCGGCAAATAGAACATATAAAATGGTTAGTACGCCTGAAATGATGAGACCATACAGATAGATGGTGACTAAAGAAATGCCAAAAAGCTCCATGGGCATCATTCCTTTCCATTAAGATGGAAACACAAAAGACATTTGCGCTAAGGGACATTGATGGCAAGAAACTGAAACATCGGAGCATCCATCCTTTCTCAAAGATTATGTATGGTATTTAATACGGATCAAAAAGGAAAAAGTTTCAAACTTTACAGTATTTTTGACCATTCTTGTAAAACGATATGAAATGACTCTGTTTCGATTCTATTAACCCAACATTCAATAAAATAGATCCATTCACTTCATACAACTTGTTTGGAGTAACAATGTATTTAAGTATAACCATCTATATTTTTATGTTCGGTTACTTCTCGAAAGACCATTATTCCAATAAATGAAACTTTAGAGTCATTAAGAACGTATATAAATTAAGTAAGAAAATACAAAGAAAGGCGATTTTGGTATGCCTAATTGTCAACATTGCGGTAAAAAATGGTCTTGGTTTGATTCTATAAAGAAATTAGTAACTTTCCGTAAAAAGATAAAATGTCATCATTGTGGAAAAATCCAATACCAAAGTACTTCTTCTAGAAATATCACATCCCTATTTGTCTTACTTTCAATTATCACGATTCCATTTTCTATCATGTTTCATTTATCTTTAACTTCTGTGTTATTATTAGAACTTGCTTTCATACTCTTGGTTCTATTTGTTATGCCATTGTTCCTAAAGTTATCTAATATGGAAGAACCATTATGGTGAAGATGGAAACTATCAATCTTGTATGTTTCTTTTTTCTCTATGATTAAAATAGCCATTTCTAATTGTTATTGGAAAAAGAAAAAGTGCCCCAGCCTATGGCTAAAGCACTTATTGGATCATATTCAAGAACTTACGAGTTCGTTCCTCTTTCGGGTTGGTGAAAATTTCTTCCGGCTTATTTCGCTCGACAATGACTCCTTGGTCCATGAAAATAATTTCGTCCGCGACATCCCGGGCGAAGCGCATTTCATGGGTAACCACAATCATCGTCATTCCTTCTTGGGCAAGATCCTTCATGACTTTAAGCACCTCACCGACAAGCTCAGGATCGAGTGCTGAAGTCGGCTCATCAAACAGAAGGACTTCCGGTTCCATTGCCAATGCTCTTGCAATGCCGACACGCTGTTGTTGGCCGCCCGATAACTGAGAAGGGTAATAATTCATTTTATCACCAAGCCCGACTTTTTCCAGCAATGCTTGCGCTTTTTTCCTTGCTGTTTCTTTCTCCACACCCTTCACAATGATTGGCCCTTCCATTACATTTTCCAAAGCCGTTTTATGCGGAAACAAATTATAGTTTTGAAATACCATCCCTGTCAGACGGCGGAAGGAGGCAATACTTTTTTTCGAAACGGATTTTGAGAAATCAAGACTATTCCCTGCAATAGAAATAATGCCTTTTGTAGGTGTCTCCAACACATTTAAGCAGCGGAGCATCGTTGTTTTACCTGACCCAGATGGCCCAATGATAACTACGACCTTTCCTTTATCTACCTCAAGGTCCATTCCCTTTAATACTTCTAACTTCCCAAATTGCTTATATAACCCTTTGATCGAAATCATCTTATTTCTCCTTTCCTAAGACATATACCGATCCAATCTACTTTCCATGTATTGCTGTAAAATGGATAGGAAAAAGCAGATGATCCAGTAGATAAGTGCAGCTTCGGAATAAACCAACAGGAATTCGTAATTTCGTGATGCGATTTCCTGAGCACGGCGGAACATTTCGGTTACAAGCACAAGGGATGCAAGGGAAGTATCTTTTACAAGGCTAATAAAAGAGTTAGACAAAGGTGGAATCGATACTCTTGCAGCTTGTGGCAGAATAATTCTTTTTAGAGCTTGGGTATAAGTCATACCAATCGAAAATGCAGCTTCCCACTGTCCTTTGGGGATGGAAAGAATCGCTGCACGAATAATTTCTGATGCGTATGCCCCAACACTAAGAGAAAAACCAATTACTGCAGAAACAAATGGATCAAGCGTTACTCCCAAGTTCGGAAGCCCATAAAAAATAATAAATAATTGCACGAGTAAAGGAGTACCGCGAATAATCGAAACATAGACTCTCGCAATGCCCTGCAATATTTTCACTTGGGAAATACGAGCTAATGCTGTTAAAATGGCTAAAATCAATCCGATGATAAAAGATAGAATGGTAAGAGGAATCGTATACAAAAGAGCTCCCTCCAGCATTGGCTGAAGGGAACTAACAGCTATTTCCAACCATCTTTCCGCTTTTTCCGGATCAGTAAAAATACTATTTAAGTACATCTTCACCAAACCATTTCTCAGAAATTTTTGTGTATGTGCCGTCTTCAATCATTTCTTTTAATGCCTTGTTTACAGCATCTACAAGCGTATCGCTATTCTTTCTGAACATAAAACCGCTTGTTGAAGCATCATCACTTTCATCCACAATTTTAATCGGCGCATCCGGTTTTTGTTTTGTATAATCCAAATAGGCAATATTATCATTGATCGTTACATCTACCCGTTTAGAGGCTATAAGCTCCACTGCCTGTTGGAATCCTTCCACTCCAACCAGATTCGCACCATATTCTTTAGCAATATCTGCATAGTTACTTGTTAGAGATTGAGCAGAATTTAATCCTTTAATATCCTCAAATGATTTTACTTTATTATTATCCTTATGCGTAATTAGAACGGCTTTTGAAGTAATATAAGGTTCAGAGAAATCATATTTTTCCTGACGATCAGGACGAATTCCGACTTGGTTAGCAATCATATCAAAACGTTTGGAGTCCAATCCAGCAAACATGGCATCCCATTGCGTTTCCTTGAATTCAGCTTTCACACCCAGTCGTTTAGCAACTTCTTCAGCTAGTTCCACATCAAATCCCGTTAATTTTCCACTTGAATCATGATAGGTGAACGGAGGATATGTACCTTCTGTTCCGATTAATATTTTTCCTTCTTCCTTAATTTTAGCAAGTAAATCAGCATTTTCAGCCGTCTTTTTGTCCTTATCATTCTCTTTATTGGCATTATCATTCTGGCCACATGCTGTTAAAACCAGCATAAAACTTAATAACAAGGCCAATAATACGGATAATTTTTTCAAAACTTATACCTCCTAAATCCGATTTTTTTACTATGATTTTATAATCATATTACATCCCTTTTCTAGTGTCAAAAGAAAAATTTCATAATTATTTTTCCCTATATAATAAAAATAAACCTATCAGCATCAGCGTCTGATAGGTTAAATTTTTTTATGCAGCTTTTTGTCCTTTTGTTACAGAACTTTTCTTTTTCAATAATGGTTTGATAAAAATGATCCCACTTGCTAATAAAATCATTCCATAGCTAAATGTTTTAATATCTGCCGTACCTGCCACAATGACCCAAATAGAATAGATGGTTGCTAATAAACCAATTATTCCGTCACTAATTCGCGATGACAAGTCTTTGTACGTTTCACCTGTTATCGTTAATTTTAACTGGTAAACAGATGAAATAAGGTATGGCACTAAATAGGCCAATGTGGCAATGATAATGACAAAGTCAAAAGCATCTGAAATGGAATTCGAAACGGTTGAAAAAATTAATACTTGTGCTAAACCATTCGAAATATTAAGTGAAAATATTGGCATGCCTTTTTTGTTTTCTTTTTGGAAAACTGGCAGAAATAATCCTTGCTTCGTTGCTTGATAAGGCACTTCAGCACTTAACATGATCCAACCAATCGTTGAGCCAAAAAGGCTGATTAACCCAAGGACTGCTAAAATTTGTCCGCCTATTGGGCCTATTACCGTTTCAATGGCATCAATTAAAGGTTTTTCTGACTGAATGAGTGTTCTCTGGTCAAGAATTCCCATCACAAGGACACTAATCCCAACATAAATACCTAAAGCAATAAATAAACCAAGAATCGTTGCCTTTTTTACATCTGTTTGTTTTCTAGCACGAGAGGCAAACACCATCGCAGATTCAACACCAATGAAGGCCCATAGTGTGATAACAGCGGCATTCTTCAATTGAGACATTAAACCAATGGATTGTCCTGCTTCGTCAAACCTCGGTGCAGTCATCGGAAGAAGGTTCGATTTATCAAAAGCGAATAAACCAATGACAATAAATAGAGCAAAGCCAGCTACTTTTGCAGCAGTAACCGCCACATTCAGCTTTCCTGCTTCTTCCATTCCACGAATGATAATGAAGTGGACACCCCACAGTAGAACGGAACAAACGAGAAAGGTTAAACCATTTCCAACCTTAAGTGTAAAACCGCCTACTGAAAACCATTCCGCTTCACTAGTTAAAATTGGGAAAAAGGTGGATAAATAACTTGCAAACGTGGTAATCGTTGCTACATTTCCAGCTACACTCCCAATCCAATAGCCCCAAGTAGACATAAAGCCAGATAATATTGAGGCTTTAGAATTTGCAGGGAAAAGTTCTTTTGCATAAATTTGCGGACCGCCAGTTAAGCTTGGCTTACGAACAGCTAGGTTACCAAATACAAGAGCTGTCATTAAAACACCAAATCCAGTAAAAAGCCAAGCAAAGAGCACTCCAGCTGGGCTGGCTGCTTCTGATAGAGAACTCGGAAGCATAAAGATGCCTGAACCTACCATATTTCCAACAACTAGTGCTGTTAATACCCAAAATCCAAGTTTATATGAACTGCTCAAGATGTTCGCTCCTCTCGATGAATACGTGTTTATTCATGCATATTTATAAATAATACTTTATAATCATAAATTGGACTTACCTATATGTCAATGGAAATTTTTATTCTGATAAAGTATTAGAGGATAGTATTTTGACGCCTGAGCTCTTTCTCTAAAGTATTCTCGAATTGGAAAAAATACATTCTTCATACAAAAAAAGAGGCTGCCATTTTTGTTGGCAACCTCATTACGAACAAATTATTTCCACCAATTATCAAACATGGTGGCAGGCAATCTTCGTTTATGTTCTGTTGCAATATAACGTTTTTCAATTTTTTCCGCTACAGAAGGATCCACTGTTTTCCCTTCAAGGTAATCGTCAAGCTCTTCGTACGTGATTCCCAGCTCCGTTTCATCTGCTTGACCCGGCTTTTGATCCAATAAATCGGCCGTTGGCACTTTCAGATAAAGACGTTCGTCTGCCCCTAGTTCTTTTAACAAAGCCTTCCCTTGACGTTTCGTTAGACCGGTCAACGGCAGCACATCAGCTCCTCCATCGCCATACTTTGTAAAAAATCCAGTCACCGCCTCTGCTGCATGATCGGTACCAATCACGAGCAGTCCTTCCATGCCACCAATCGCATACTGGGCGATCATTCGCATTCTCGCCTTCACATTTCCTTTTTGGTAATCACTTAGCGGCTGACCTTGAACCACGCTATTATATTCCTTTTGTACTTCATCAACCGCACCCTTTATATTAAAAATAACTTCTCGGTCTGCTCGAATAAATTCAAGTGCTCGTTTGGCATCCTCCTCATCCTGCTGAACCCCATATGGAAGACGGACCGCAATAAATAAGGCTTCTGCTCCTTCACTGCGCAGTTCTTCAACAGCCAGTTGTGCCAATCTCCCTGCAAGCGTCGAATCCTGGCCACCACTAATCCCAAGTACATACCCCTTTGCTTTCGTTTTCAACAAATAATTTTTTAAGAAATCAATCCGCTTGCGGATCTCTTTCTTTGGATCAATAGTAGAAGATACATTTAATTCCTTGATAATTTGTGCCTGCAAACTCATTTACCTTCCTCCTCATTTGTATATATGTAATGTACCACAATTGAATTTTTTTCACTAAAAATACAAAATGATAAAAGTAATAAACTTAGTGGAGGATTTATCATGGATGCAAAAACGTGTAATGAATCAAGAGTGGTAAGAACAAGTCGAGTATTTCCTAATGATGTAAATAATCATAATACTTTATTTGGCGGAAAACTGATGAGTGATGTGGACATGATCGCCTCTATATCTGCCACTAGACATGCAAGAAAAGAGGTGGTTACAGCATCCACGGATTCGGTGGATTTTCTTCATCCGATTACCCCACAGGACTCCGTATGTTTTGAATCATTTGTTACATGGACTGGGACATCCTCTATGGAGGTATTTGTAAAAATTATCGCAGAAAACTTAATTACTGGTGAAAGAAAAATTGCTGCCACTGCCTTTTTAACCTTCGTGGCGTTAGATGAAAACGGGAAACCGACGAAGGTCCCACAAATTATCCCAGAAACACCAGAGGAAAAAAAACTATTTGAAACGGGAAAAGAACGTGCGGAAAAGCGGAAGGAACATAGAAAAGCTAGTAAGGAGCTAGCGGCTTACTTTACGACACAGAAACCATGGGAATAAAAAATGAAAATTCTTTATTAATAACTAATTGCCGGGCTTACATATGGTATTAAGTTCTGTTGCCAGAGAGCCCGGCTTTCTCTTCGTTAGTATGTCTTTTTTCCCTCTAATCAAAGCACGAAAAAAGTTCGCGTTAGGCGCGAACTAATCAAGTTTTTCCAATTTTCTTCTACTTGGGGCATGTGGCGGTTCTTGAAACCATCCACGATCCATCATAAGGTCTACTCCTTTGGCGGAATATGCTAAAATTTGCATTAAAAATTTTTCAAAGCAAGCCATTAAATCACTTCGCATAGACGTTGAAATAGCATGCCCTAATAAAGTAATATCTACCCCATTAAGTAAATGAAAAAGAGTAACAATTAGCCTTTCAGAGAACGGATTATCCGTCAAATCTGTTACCTCGGTTCTTATAGATACATTTCCTAATAATTCTTCCCTCATTAATAATTCATTATAAGTTCGAATTTGCTGCTCTGAAATTTTCTTCCCTTCTTTAATAAAATGGTGAATCTCCTTATCCTTTACCACCTGAAGTAAGCCCATACATAACAAAATAGAAAAATAGTTACGTTCAATACCATAAAAAATCTCGGTAATTTCTATGGCATTTAATGGCCTTTTTTTTCCAAAACCGCTCAAATAAGAAAGCTTTTTCGTATATTCCACTTCTTTCGGATAGGGAATCATTGGTGAACGATCATAAATCCCTTTCTTCTGCATTAACGTTGTTGACATCTGATACAATTCAGTGGATTCCTTGGTCATCTCAATAAAAAGTTCCATAACATCTTGTCGAGCAACATTAGCCGTAATAAAGCCCATTTTGATCATCGAAAGACGACTTAACGAAAAAACAAAGTATAATCCAAACATATCATAAAAAAGCGGTGGAATTGTTAAGTCAATGTCTTTTTCAGAAAACCCGTCTGGAATAGGAAAATCTTCTTTTTGAAAAATGGCCGTTATTTTTTCAACATGATCTACTGCTAAGTCATAAGCATGCTGCAAAATTCCCCTTATTTCCTCATCTTGATTATGGTGAAGAAAATACGTTAACAGGCAAACCGTCAAATTTTCTTGTAGATAGGAAGACCATAATCCTCCAATCTCGGAACTGGATAACCTAATGCTATCTTTACCCATTGGAATAAATCCCCCTCAAAAAAATCCACTTTACAAGTAGATTGCCATTATTTCCAAAGCATTATTCACTGCATCCAATTTAGGAGGAGAATTCTGGAAAAATAACATTTGGCGTTTTAGAAGTTTGCAATTAAACGTTCTTCAACACCATATACAACCAGTTGTTTCACACAATTTTTTCTTCCTCAGACACCAAGTCATACTTTTTCAGCAAATGAAATACTTCATTTAAGATGTCTTGAGTGTGCTCTTTGGCAAAAAATTGCTCAAATAAAGGTTTCATCTCCTCTGGTAAAAATGCAGCCTGTGATTCAAATTTCTTTTTTACATCCTCATAAGTATGATCCAATTTACAATCACTCATATGAATACCTCCTATTAGAAAAGCGGAAGCGCCCTGTTTAGCGGCGTATGACCTGGAGGTTCTCCAACTGAGATAAAGGAAACACGAAGAACGATAGTGATTCGATGTTGACTTATCGTAGGGCGGAGACCGAAGGGCACTAGACGCTAGGGCGCTGGAGCTAGACAATTCTCGAAGTCGAAAAGATATTTTCTTATCTGACCGGAAAAGCGGAAGCGCCCTGTTTAGCGGCGTATGACCTCCTCCCAAAAACCTACTGCTTTCGGTCGTGCGATGTGGTGCTGCCAAAGCCTTCCTTGTGGTGGTCTCCAACTGAGATAAAGGAAACACGAAGAACGATAGTGATTCGATGTTGACTTATCGTAGGGCGGAGACCGAAGGGCACTAGACGCTAGGGCGCTGGAGCTAGACAATTCTCGAAGTCGAAAAGATATTTTCTTATCTGACCGGAAAAGCGGAAGCGCCCTGTTTAGCGGCGTATGACCTCCTCCCAAAAACCTACTGCTTTCGGTCGTGCGATGTGGTGCTGCCAAAGCCTTCCTTGTGGTGGTCTCCAACTGAGATAAAGGAAACACGAAGAACGATAGTGATTCGATGTTGACTTATCGTAGGGCGGAGACCGAAGGGCACTAGACGCTAGGGCGCTGGAGCTAGACAATTCTCGAAGTCGAAAAGATATTTTCTTATCTGACCGGAAAAGCAAAAGCGCCCTGCCAAGCGTTGTATGACCTCCTTCCAAAAACCTACCGCTTTCGGTCGTGCGAAGTGGTGCTGCCGAAGCCTTCCTTGTGGTGGTCTCCAACTGAGATATAGGAAATACGAAGAGCGATAGCGATTCGATGTTGACTTATGTAGGGCGGAGTTCCCGAAATCGAAAAGATATTTTCTTATCTCTGACCGGAAAAGCGGAAGACCCCTGCCTAACGTGGTATAGCCTTCCTTCTCGAAGTCAAAATTATACTTAACTAATACAAAAAAGCCCTGTGCGAGGGCTTTTTACTTAACAGTTTCTTTAGTTTCCGTAACTTCTAATACATCCAAGAGGAAGACAAATATTGGGATACCAATGATTAGTCCCCAAATACCGAAAAAGTGTTCTGAAAAAATCAACACAATAAATGTATAGAAAACTGGTAGATTGGTCTTTGAGCTCATCAAATTTGGGTTTAATATATATGCCTCAATGGCATGAATAATTAAAATGGCAATGAAGACATATACGACTTTGATGAAACCGCCGATACTATAGGCAATAATCGTCAACGGAATCATCGAAATGATTACCCCTGCAACGGGAATCAAGCCCAAAATGAAAATCATAATGGACAATCCTCCAAGTTGAGGGAAATCCATCAGCCACAAAGCAAGTGTCGTCAGAATACAGTTGACAACAGCAATGATCAACTGTGCTTCAATAACCTTACCAAACGTTCTTACAAATTTTTGCGCAAAAAACTCAATTTCCACGTAAATCGATGACACTTTGCTCGTTTTAAATTTACGTGTGAATTCCACTAGACGCGGTTTTTCTAATAGGAAAAACAAACTTAATAATAGCGCAAGTAGAACCTGTAAACTAATAGCACTTATATCTGTAAAGTACTTCAATATATAGGTGACACCTTGCTCCAAATAACTGGAAATGTTGATATCTTCAATTCGCTCTACAATATAATTCAAGACAATATTATCATGTTTTGCGGTATAGAATGCCGTCAATTGTCTGATTAAAGCAGTAATCTCCCCATAAATCATCGGTAGATACATCACTAATCCATACGACAATAATCCGACAATACTCGCGTAAGAAATGACAACCAATAGTCTCCGGTTTAGAGGAATTTTCCCTTCAATAAACTGAACCAATCGATCCATTAAAAAAGTAAAAATGAACGTCAATAAGATAAGATTAATCATCGACCGCATTGCATATAATGCAACCGCGATGAAAACAAATATCATAATTCTTTTAAAACCACTGCTCTGTAATAATTTATTGATCATAGGCAAGTATCAGACCCCATTACTTTCGATAAAATATATAAGACAGAAATCATAGTTTCATTATAACAAACATTCGAATAGTTTGCCTTTGTTAAACTACTGGTTAAAATTGGACAGGTTCCATAGAAGGGTCAATAGCTTTCCCTACATATCCTTTTGCAGCTAAATAGTCAAGCAGACGAGGCAAATGTTTTAGCGTCTCTTTTCTCTCATGAAGAAGGATAACGATCGGTCCACCTTTATCGCCTTTTGCCTCTATTTGCTGGATAACTGTATCGACATATCTTCCATCTTTATAATACCAGTCTTTGCTGTCGATATTCCAATCCCACATGATATATCCTTTGTCCTTCACTTTTTGTTTATATTCCTCTTTCATATGTGGGACACTACCATATGGAGTTCTCATTAAAAACGAATTAATACCAGATATTTCAAATAACGTCTGACGATTTTGTTCTAATTCGCCTAATACTGAGCTAGCAGATGCATAAAATAAATCTTTATCATGAGATACACTATGCAGACCAACCGTTGAGCCAGATTCAACCATCAGTTTCACTGCATCAGGATATCTTCTAATATTCCCGTCAATCAGAAAAAACGTTGCATCAAACTGATATTGTTCTAATAGGTCGATAATTTCACCGGAAAATGCCGCAGGCCCGTCATCAAATGTAAGATAAACGGTTTTTTCATTATTCTCTTGTGTTGTTGCTTGAGAATGTGATGCATTTGAATTGGTTTCCTGATTCGATGTTGTAGAAGGAGTAGTGGTAGCAGGTTGTGCTGCAGCAGTTTTTTCTGAAGTGGAATCAAGCTTTTTATTTTTCTCTTGCTCATTTCTCCAAGCCGTTGCTTTTTCTAACTGCTTCTGAGTCATTTCTTTCTCTTGTTTATCCCCTTTTACCTGTTGAGAAAGCTTTTCATGACTAATAGATTTATTATTTGTTTGATTGGAAGAATTGTTTTGAGCATTTGCTTGAAAATAATTCATCACAAAAATGGCTGCAAACATTAGCCCAAATACAATATAGAAAATAAATGCCTTTCTTCTCCGATTTTTTCTCCTCATTCTTTATTCCCTCTTCGATGATTTATTTCTTTTTTCATTATAGACGATTTCAACCAAAAAATGTTACTTTTCTATCAAAAATATTACAATTCTATTAAAAAATATGTCAGATTCATAGATTGTTAGACAAGTTCCTACAATTCTCTCTTCTTATTGTAACGTATATTTTATAAAATTTGGAAAGAAATCACTCAAAAATTTCCAAAAAGAAGACAGGCAAATTTTATAATAAGTCGACATACATATCACTTAGTATGGATTTTCAAATCAAAAAATTCCGTGCTGTTATCCTAACTTTGGGGGTGTAAGCCAATTGTCAGGAGGACTTAAAGCATTACTTTACATTTTATCGTTTTTCATACCAATTGTCGGTCTTATTATTGGGATTATTTGGATGAATGATCAACAAGATTTAGAGAAGAAAATCACCGGTCGAACCTGTTTAATTATTAGTATTGTGTCTATGGTCTTCAGTTGTATCTGCTGGATTGCATTATCCACATTTTCTATTGCCCCGACATTCATGACCGGGTATTAATGAAGATGAAAATAAAATCTTAAGTTTATTTTGACAAAGGAGTGATACTCTTGCTTGAGGAGATCATGCATTTTCTGGGAAGGGCTATCTGTCATCAACTGGAGGAGCGATCACTCCTTGTGTCTGAAAAACCATTATCCGTTTGTGCTCGCTGCACAGGGATTTACATAGGAATCTTATCAACATGCCTATATTTATTTATAGTGAAAAGGAAAACTTCCATTACTATTCCAACCATCAAAATGAGTTTTTTTCTTCTATTATTTATGTTGCCATTGATCATCGATGGTTTAGGTTCTTATGCTCATCTATTTAATAGCGATAATGTCCGTCGTTTGATCACTGGAATTTGCTTTGGATTAGTACTTCCATTTTTCATCTACCCCCTCCTTTCCGAAAAATCACTAAAGCAAAATTCCGTTCCAGTCATAAGAGGAAACTTAGACATTCTTGCCCCCACACTCATAAGCCTCCTCATCGGGGGATTGGTTTATGCAGGATTGTTTTCATATGGCATCATAAACATCCTCATCCTATTAACAATTATGATGTGGTTTAGTTTACTTACTTCTCTTTTCTTCACAACCATTGGTATCCAGAAGGGAAAGTGGGTACTTTCTGTTTTAAGTAGCTTCTTTTTTCTTCTGATTCTCTCCACTTTACACCAGATCATAATTTCTTAAAATCCATTCCTTCATATAAAATTTGGTCACTGATTCTCCATCATCCTCTCCTTCCTCCGATTTTATGAATAATGATCGATCCTTGATACAAAATAATGATGGTTATGCCAACTAATAAATGATGGAGGAGATCATGATGATGCAAAATCAAAACCAGCCAGGACAAATGCACCAAAATATGCATACTGGAGCAGTACCGCAGCAAATGAATCATGGCGGTCATGAAATGTTTGATGTGCATGAGGTGTTATCTGGTTCCATTGAAACAATGAACCATTATTTGATGTATATGCAGTATGTAAAAGATCCTGAATTACGTGATATCCTAACCCGACAATATCAATTTATGCAACAAGAATATAACACCACTCTAGAATGCTTTAAGACAGGACAGGACCCAACCGTACCTACCCAGAGCTATAAAATGAAACAAGATAATGATTTTGTTTATGGTATGAAACCTTCTCAACCGAAAAAACCAATGCAAAACATGATGGAGATTTCCGACGAATTTATTGCCAGCTCCATGCTTGCTCACTGTAAAGCAGGAGCTACGGCAAAGACAATGGCTGCGTTGGAAACGACCAATCCCGTTGTTCGTCGCGTACTAGCCGACTCTATACCAAACTGTATTGAAATGGGCTATGAACTTTCTATTTATATGAACAAGCATCACTATTACCAAGTTCCACAGCTTGCACAAGAGGATATGACGGCAATGATGAATGCCTATGCGCCAGCCCAAGGAATGCCTCAAGCGACTGGTATGAACATGAATCAACCATTGAATCAAAACAATCAATTGCCTCATTAATAAAACTGCCTCTTCTTTCTAAGAAGGGGCAGCTTTTTGTATTTTTCTTGTTCATCCTCTCTAATTGTGCCTCTTTCTTTCCAAACCAAATGATTGATACATACTTTAAGATTTTTATGGAAAATTTAATAGCAGAATCACTAGAAATATTCTATAAGGAGGCGAGAATTATTAATAAGTCAGATTCCATTACATCGCTTCAATTAATATTTTTATTAATGACGGTCATCGGTTTTAATAACCACGTCTTTATTATTTCTCCATTAATTCAAACGGCAGGTCGTGATGCCTGGATCGGTGTAATCATCATTTTTCTTTTAACATTTGGGGTGATTCCCCTTTTTTTGTATATTCGGAAGAAGCTCAGAAATGAGTCCCTTTTTGAATGGCTTCGCTCTCGTGCAGGAAAATCATTATCCGTTTTCATTGGACTGATTGTCATCATTTATTTAGTTTTATTACTCTCACTTTCCTTAAAGGAAACCATTGATTGGGTAAAAATTGTTTTTATGCCAGAAACACCTTCCTTTGTTTTGACTTTGATTCTGTGCATAATCTGCAGTCTCCTTGCAGTTACAAGCCTTCGTACCATTATTTCACTTAATTACATTTTACTGTTCATTATTATTCTTCTAGGATTTTTTGTTGCATTTGCTAATTTGCAAGTAAAAAATTATAAGCTTTTAACGCCTATTTTAGAACATGGATTTTCTCCTGTTCTAAAAAGCATGGTATACCCAGCTTCCGGAATGATCGAGTTAATTTTCTTCCTTTTTATTCAGCATAAAATCAAAACGCCATTTAAATTCAAACATTTTGCGATCATCTCAATCATATTAGCCAGTTTAACTTTAGGACCTGCCATTGGGGCAATTACAGAATTTGGTGTAGAGGAAGCAGCAAATCAAAGATTCCCTGCATATGAACAATGGGGGCTTGTTTATCTTGGACACTTTGTGGAACATGTCGATTTCTTATCCATCTATCAATGGCTTGCAGGTATATTTATTCGATTATCTTTCTTATTATTTATGACTAGGGAAGTATTTACGTTTAAAAAACGAAAGTCTGAAAACATTTTTTTACTCAGTCTTGTTGCTATCGCAATCGGTTTAACTATGATCCCAATTAGTGATTTGAAATTTTCTATATTGGTAAATAAGGTTTTTCTGCCGACCATGTTTTGGGCTTCTTTTAGTTTATTATTGTTACTTGTAGTCATTGTAGCATGGTTGTCAAAAAGAAAAGGAGCGTCAAAAAATGCATTTTAATAAGCATAACTCCAATAACAGGCATGGGATACCAGATGTTGAATTCAATCAAGAAACAAATTCCCTGCCCAATTACCCAAATGAAAAAAGGCTTCGAGAGTTATTTAATCATAGTAGTGATGTGAAGTTTGTCCCCTTTTACTTTGAACCTTATAAGGTGACGCTAATTTATTGTACGGGATTAATTAATAGTGACTTTCTATACATGACCATTCCTAACCGTTTGGAAACCTTCTTTTCTCAGGCGAACAAACAACCGACAAAAAGGGATATTTTAGAAAAGCTACATCTTCCCACCATTAGCATCCTTGAAACAGAGGAACAGGCTATTACCGAACTGTTTGCAGGAAAATTATTTTTATCCTTCAGTTTTGAGGAAAGAGTGTTTTCAATTGATATTTCTGAGCGACCAGAACGAAAACCAGAAGAAACAAAAACGGAAGTGGCGATTTTAGGACCACGGGACAACTTTATTGAAGATATAACGGTTAATATTGCGCTAATAAGAAAACGGCTAAAAACGACTTCACTTATGATAGATACGTTGGAAGTAGGGAGAAGAACAAAAACAAATGTCGCTATATTACATATGGATGATATAGCGGATAAAGAAATCCTTCAGCAAATTAAGGATAAAATATCAGCCATAGATATTGATGGACTCTTTAGCGGCACCCAATTGGAAGAACTGATCAACAATAATCCTTACAACTTGTTCCCGCGCTATGTCTATACAGGAAGACCGGATTATGCTGCGCAATCACTCTTAAACGGTCGATTTATTATTTTGATTGATGGAGTCGCTTATGCTTATATTACACCCATTAATTTGTTTTTTCTTTTAAAAAGTGGGGAAGATAAAGAATTCTCGTATGCCTTTAATTCCTTTCAACGAATTATGCGAATTGTGGCCGTTTCTGTTGCCGCATTTCTTCCTGGATTATGGGTAGCCATGACCTCTTTTCATCAAAATCAGATTCCACTTACCTTTTTAGCAACCATTGTGGAGTCTCGAAGAGGTGTTCCACTTTCCACCGCTGCTGAAGTTCTTTTAATGCTTTTGTTATTTGAGGTATTTAGAGAAGCTGGTATGCGTCTCCCCATGGCTATCGGGCAAACATTAAGTGTCATTGGCGGGTTAATCATTGGAGATGCAGCCATCAGGGCGGGGTTATCAAGTCCGGCAACCTTGGTTGTCATTGCAGGTTCGACTATTGCTACCTTTACTTTATTAAACCAATCTTTAGCTGGGACCATTTCCTTAGTTCGTTTTATTGTCGTTATTTTTGTATCGTCCTTCGGCTTTTTTGGATTTTTCTTATCCATTTTTCTCGTTGGTATCTATATGGCGAATATCCGAATTTTCGGTGTTCCTTATTTAGGATTTGCTTCTAGAACAGATAGCTCTAATGTATTGAAAACGTTTATTCGCATGCCAGAAAGAAAAAATAAGACAAGACCGCTTAATACAAAACCAAAGGACCCCACTAGAGAAGGGGGAAATCATGAATGAAGTTGAGAAAAATTCTAGTGATATTATTATCAATATTACCTTTAAGCGGATGTTGGGATACGAATGAGCCAGAACGGATGGTTTATGTATATGGAATGGGAATTGATTATAAAGATGGGGACTATATCGCCTATTTACAAATCATAAATTTGGGATTATTGGCAAAAAACGAGGTAGTAGGCAGTAGTTCCGAAGTAAAAGTCGAAGTAGGTCATGCAAAGGGAAAAACCGTGGACGAAGCCGTCTTTAACTTATACCGTAGTACCCAAAGACGTATATTTTGGGGCCATCTTTCCTTTCTTATTTTTAGTGAAGATGCAATGAAACATGGTGGAATCATGTCTGTCGTTGATATACTCGACCGTTACCGTGAGACAAGTTACCGAATTTGGGTATATGTCACGAAAGATCCACTTTCTAGAATATTTAAAAACATTCCGATGCTTGGAATGTCCACTGGCTATTCTAAAATAAGTGACCCTACAGCATCCTATGAACAATTTTCCTTAATTGAGCCAGTCGATTTTAGACAATTACTTATTTGGATTCATGAACCGGGACATGAAGCGAATATACCACTTATTAGTGTCAATAACAATAATTGGCTAACCAATGTTAAACGCCATGATTCCATTAGTATGGATGGAGTTGCGGTTGTGACCAAAGATAATATAAAAGGTTATTTCACTGGTAAAAGCGTGAAAGGCCTTATGTGGATGAGTAATGAGATGAAAAGAGGAGGAGTGACAGTAAAATATAAGGATTCAACCATTGATATGTTAGTTACAGATGCGAAGGCAAAAATTAAGCCCGTTATCAAAGGAGAAGAGATTCAATTTGATATCACTGTGAAAGCCAATGCTGTTGTTGACCATATTGTCAAACCTATCCCACTATCCACTCTTTCATCTTTAATTGAAAAAGAGTTAAAAAAGGAAATTTTATATACCTATGAACAGGCCCTTGCCAAGGATATAGATATTTATCATTTATCAGAAACGGCATATCGCAAAAACGTGAAAGCTTGGAAAAAGGTGCAGCAAGGCGGAAAAATCCCTTTAAAAAAAGATACCATTCGTCAATTGAAAGTCAAAATAAGCTTGAATCATGGTGGTAAACAACGAGAATTACCTACATTAGAAAAGTAATCAGAAAAGTGAAAGCGCCCTGGCCAGCAGTGTATAACTGAAAAACTAATGGGTCAGGTGTAAAATTAAATAATTTATATATATGAGGAACTAAGATTGAGCAATCAAGTAATTTTAAAGTTACAATTTTCTAAAATAAAAGGAACCATAAATTTATGGTTCCTTTCTCTATTTCGATCAAATGATTTCTTTATGTATGGTGGAGACGGCGGGACGTGTGTTTCCATGCTTTCGCAATGGCACTGACTATATCTTGAACCTGTACATGAACAGGTCCTCCGGCGTATTATGCGAAACATAAATTTACCTTATAGGTAGAAATTTCGCATCCTAGTACTACCACCTTTTCGTGGCAGCCTATGAGTCGATACACGGCTGTTGGATTTCTCCACATACCGCTCGGCATTGCCATATCACTTATTTCAAGTGACTTAGGTTTCACCGATAAAGCCGGATTTTCACTTATGTGTTACCACATAAGGCGACTAATTACTAATCGAACCCGCGTCCAAAGATATCGCCACTTAAGCTTCTACGAGTGTAGTCGATATATTCAATTTCGCTGAGTCTTTTGCCTATCGACAGGCGTCCGATCAGCTAGCCTGATTGTTCTCTTCCTTCATCCTCAGGCGGTGGAATCCGGCGTAGCCTGCTATTAATGAGTCCGCTACCCTACCACACAGGCAATGGAGGGGCGAACAGCTGCGTTAAATTAGGCAGCTAAAGAAAGTTGTTTGTTGCCAGTTATTGGCTTTGACGTTTTTACGAGGCCGATCCCCTCGACTCGCAACTTAAGCTCGAACTACCCCTGTCGAATCCGTAGCGTCCCCATGATAAAAATTAAAGACGTTTTCGGAAACTGGCAAGAAGTGATTGAGCTAAGTTTATGTCACTCATCTTAGCGACAATTTTATTATAACAACATCATCGATATTTTTCAATTGTAAGTATCTGTAAGAAACACCAAACGTATCACTTACATTTTTTGACGCTCGCGGAAAGCACGCTCGATTTCACGTTTCGCTTCTTTTTGCTTTAAGGCTTCGCGTTTGTCGTAATTCTTTTTACCTTTGGCAAGACCAAGCAAGACTTTGCAAAAACCATTTTTTAAATAAAGTTTTAATGGAACTAAAGAGTAACCTGCTTCTCTTGTATCACCATACAGTTTCAGAATTTCACGTTTATGCAACAATAGCTTGCGGTCTCTTAATGGATCATGGTTGTAACGGTTCCCTTGTTCATACGGACTGATATGCATACCAATAAGGAATACTTCTCCATTGTGAATTCGGGCATAAGAATCTTTCAAGTTCACTTTACCTGCGCGAATCGACTTGATTTCAGTTCCTTGAAGGACAATGCCAGCTTCGTATGTTTCCTCGATAAAATAATCATGGTATGCCTTTTTATTTTGGGCGATTACTTTTCCTTCACCTTTTGGCATGATGTTCACCTCGTTTACGTGTCCATTTTAACAGAATGGTCATTTTAGAACAATGATTTTAATTAGTTAGTTGATAGAGAACGGTTGCTGTTGTAGAGACATTTTCTATCCTAGCATTTTGTCTCAAATAACTAACCATTTTGATTTCTAACACATAATCCTTGTTTGCTTTTCAGTCCTACCCTTAACAACAAAAGAGAGCCTGCAAGCTGGCCCTCCATTATTATCGACGTTTTTTTCGTTTAGTGCTTTTAGATTTTGGAACGTTCTCGTAAAATTTGCGTTTCTTTTTGGATTTACTACCATTGCCCGATTTGTGTTGGCCTTCTTGGTTACGAGCGCCCTGCTTATTTCGGCGCGGCTTGCTTGTATCACTACCTGTTTTAATGACCTTCGGCACATCTGGTCTATTCCTGCGGCGGCTTCCTTTCATACCAACGATTTCAAAATCAATGGAGCGTTCGTCTTTGTTGACATTTACCACACGAACAGTAATTTCATCTCCAATTCGGAATACATTTCCCGTCCGCTCACCAATCATCGCATAATGACGCTCATCAAATCGGTAATAATCATCTGTCATATAGCTAACATGCACGAGACCTTCAATTGTATTCGGAAGTTCGACAAACATCCCAAAATTGGTCACAGAGCTGATAATACCATCGTAAACTTCACCAATCTTATCGGCCATAAATTCCGCTTTTTTCAATTCATCTGTTTCCCGTTCGGCTTCCACGGCACGGCGTTCCATTTTAGATGAATGTTCCGCAATGGCTGGAAGCTGAGCGTTCCATTTCGCTCGTGTTTCTTCATCTAGCTTACCTTCAATAATATAGGTGCGAATTAACCGATGAACGATCGTATCCGGATAGCGGCGAATCGGTGAGGTAAAGTGGGTATAAAACTGGGTTGATAACCCAAAATGTCCCAAACTTTCCGGATCATATTTTGCCTGCTGCATGGAACGCAGCATTACCGTTGATACAACCATCTCCTCTGGTTTACCTTGCACCTCTTCAATAATTTCCTGAAGTGCCCGTGGATGTACGTTATTGGCCGTTCCTTTTACAATGTAGCCAAAGTTGGTGATAAACTCAAAAAACTTCCTCAGTTTGTCTTCTTTCGGATCTTCGTGTATACGATAAATGAAAGGCACATCCATCCAATGGAAATGCTCTGCGACTGTTTCGTTCGCCACTAGCATGAATTCCTCAATCAGCCGTTCCGCTACAGAACGTTCGCGCAGGATGACGTCGGTCGGTTTTCCTTCTTCATCCACTAAGACCTTTGATTCTTTAAAATCGAAATCAATCGCACCACGCTTCATACGTTTTTGGCGGAGAATGGATGCCAGTTCCTCCATTAATTCAAACATAGGGACAAGCGACTCATATCTTGCACGGGTCTCTTCATCTTTATCGACAAGGATTCGGTTTACATCATGATACGTCATCCGTTCGGTTGTTTTAATCACACTTTGAAAAATTTCGTGTGATACTACTTGGCCGTCTGGATTAATTTCCATTTCACAGGATAACACCAATCGGTCCACCTTTGGATTTAACGAACAGATCCCATTGGATAACCGATGAGGGATCATCGGAATCACCCGGTCTACCAAATAAACACTTGTCGCCCGCTCTGCCGCCTCCCTATCAATCGGAGTTCCTTCTTTTACATAATAGCTAACATCCGCAATATGTACGCCCAGTTTGTAGTTGCCGTTATCCAACTTTGAAACCGTAACCGCATCGTCCAAATCCTTGGCATCGGCACCGTCAATCGTTACTATGATCTCATTTCGGAGATCGCGGCGGTTGGCCAATTCACTTTCATCAATGGTATCAGGCACCTGGTTCGCCTGCTCTAGTACATCATCTGGAAACGAAAGCGGCAAACCGTGTTTATGTATGACGGAAAGGATGTCGACACCTGGGTCATTTTTGTGCCCAAGAATCGAAATGACTTCCCCCTCGGCACTTTTTCTTCCCTCTGGATAAGAGGTAAGCTTGACAACGACTTTATGACCTTCAACGGCTCCTTTAGAAGCATTTTTCGGAATAAAAATATCGCTTGAAAATTTTTTATCATCAGGTATGACAAAGCCAAAATTTTTGCTTTCCACATACGTCCCAACAATTTGTTGGATGCCGCGCTCAATAATTCGGATGATGCTTCCTTCGCGGCGCTGGCCAGTACTTTCAGATGAAACACGGACTAAAACAGTATCCCCATGCATGGCATTATTTGTTTCTGTTGGGGGAATAAATATATCATCCATTCCTGGCTCATCTGGAACAACAAACGCAAATCCTTTCGCATGTCCTGTTAATTTGCCACGAATTAAGTTCATTTTTTCAGGCAAACCATAGCGGTTAGCACGTGTCCGTACGACCAAACCCTTCTCTTCCATTTGTACAAGCGCTTTGACAAAATCTTTAAAATCAGCCGAATCCTGAATGCCAAAAGCTTCTTCTAATTCTTGAACGGTCAATGGTTTGTATGCCTCGTCCTTCATATACTGCAAAAGGCGATCGACATGCTTTTGAATATTATTTTCCAAGTTAATCCCTCCTTTTCAGGATTTTATTCACGCCAATCCAGCTTTTCTAAAAAGGCATATATATCCTCGTGTAGCTGCTCCTTTTCTTTATCCAGTGTGATGACATGACCGGATTGTTCATACCATTTGATTTCCTTCATCGTAGATTCAATATTTTCATAAATAATATTGGCGCTTTCCGTGTTAATCATGTGATCGTGACGAGCTTGTACGACGAAGGTTGGTGCATAAATCATATCGACATTATCACGAACCTCCGCAATTAAATCTTGGAGCGCTTTTAACGTATTCATTGGCGTTTTTTTAAACTCGTTCATTTCCTTTTCGATTTGTTCGTCCGATTTTCCTTCCCGCTTTTTAAATTCCCGGGCATATTGAAGCACACCTTGGTACATGACTTCTTCACTTTTAATATGCATTGGCGCACACATGGTTACAATTCCCTTTATAGGAACAGTGTAACCCAATTTCAAAGAAAATACGCCACCTAGAGAAAGACCAGCCACTGCAATTTCTTCATGGCCCTTATTTTTTAAAAATTGGTATCCTTCCATGACATCTTGCCACCAGTCTTCAGGGCCGGTATGAACAAGCTCCTCTGGCGGTACACCATGCCCCTTATAATGTGGCGCATGGCAAGTGTAGCCTTTTTTTTCAAGAAAACGGCCTAGCATCCGAACGTCTGAGGAATTTCCAGTAAAACCGTGCAGTAATAACACCGCACGACTTCCTCCTTCAAAAGTAAATGGTTTTGGCATTGCTATCTTCATAATAAAACTCCTTTAATCCAAAAATCTCACTATTCCTTAGTTTAAGCAAACCAGATATGAACATTCCATTAAAACGCCTTATTATGAGGCAAAATAAAAAACCTAGCGTTATTGGCCAGGTTTTGACTCTTTATGATTAAATTTCGAAATACGTAACCGCAAGTGTAAGCAAGAAGAACAATACCGCTAACACGATCGTAATACGATGCAATATTAGATCGATTCCCCGCGCTTTTTGCTTACCAAAAAGGGTTTCTGCCCCGCCGGAAATGGCACCGGATAAACCAGCGCTTTTACCTGATTGAAGTAAGACTATAATGATTAATGCAACACTTATAATGACTAATAAGGTAATTAATAATGTATGCATGAAAGGCCACCTCCTAGAACGTACAATAAACATTATTTTAAATTTACCATATTCTAACCGGTTTCACAATACACGAGTATTGGTAGACAGTTTTTTGTTCTCACATACTACGGTTCTTTATTTCCTTATCCTTTTTATTGAATCGCCATTGGATCATTAACATCCACCAAAAAAAGATATACAGGATCATCAATAAACATATCCAAGACCATAATTCCCCACGAAGTAAGGACGTCAACCAATATTCCCACTCATTTTGGTCTAATCGATTCATACTATTTAATGCAACCATCACTATAAATATAGGTATTAATAAAATTGTCATGACCGAATATCTTCGTTTAATTAGATTTTCAACACTGGCAACTATCGCGGCTATAAACGTTATAAAGAAAAATCCATAATATATAACCCAAATCCATGTATCTAATGTTGGACCCATACTAATTATCCCCTTTTTTTAAAATAAAAAAGTCTTGAAGCTTGTGTTCCTTTTCAGGTGTTTTGAGTTGTCCAATTTTTTTAAATTTTTCAATATTAAATACCCCAATTATTCCATGTCCCGTCTTATTATAACTCGTAGTTACCTGCGACATAACATACAAATAAGTTCCATTAAATTTAGCCCTCATATAAGGAAAATTAAAAGTTTTATATTTAAGTACCTTAAAATTTTCGTCCAATATAACAAGTCCTGTATATCCTTTATCATAATAACTAACAAAAAGCTTATTATGATAGGTATGTAGCTGGTCAAATGATAATAATTTATTATTTATATCAATATAATCAACATTAAAGGACTCTTTCTCAATTATAGTTAGCCTTTTTTCAGTTGAAATAACTAAATTATTATTAAAAATCAGCATGTCACTAGCGTGATTTTGTTTAATAGGAATTTCTTTAATAACCTGCTTTGAACTTTTACTTATAACATAAACCACTGATCTTTCTTCCTCAATAATGTCACCAAATAAATAAATATATTGCTCATCATGGGTTGCATTAATTATTAATGGTTTAAATATTAATTTAAACTGTTCCCCCCTAATATTAATTAAAATAGAGTTTTCTGTGGTACTAGTATTCAATGATAATATCTCTATGTCTTTCTCCTTTACAATAAAGTTTAAAGGTTGCCCAATTTCGACCTTATTTTGCTTATACCCATCCTGTTCAATTTCAAATAGAGAATTGCCAAGATTTGACCATAAAATAATATTTTTATTATTACTATTTTCATCAATGTAAAATAATCCATTTTCTTCAATTAAAACTTCATGTTCAATTTGTTTTTCTTTGGTTTTTAATAGATATGATTTTTTATTAAAAGGATGGGAGTAAAGAAGAAGTAAATCATTGGGAACAATTCCATTACTGGTTTGGTCAAAAAACTTCTCTTCTATATTCATACTCTGATATACCGGCTCATCTGTTTGATTATTAAAGTATCCCACTTTTTTGACAATAAAGTATGAAAAAAAAAATAATACAATAAAAATGCTAATATATATATATAATTTCTTAAATCGTAAATTCATGTAATCACTCCCATTGAAAATAATAAGAGCATAAAATTAAACTATTATGCTCTTATTATAAGAAAATACAAATAAATTTATCGAGAAGCAAATGTAATTGTCTGTGAATCCTGGTCAATATCACCTGGTGTCACAAGAACACCACCATCATCGTCAAGATCAAATCCAGCTTGATACCATGCTTTCCAAACTAATAAAGAACAATACCAGTAAGAATCTTGATACTTCCCATATGCAACACTATAAGGATCGCCATGCTGTAATCTCGCATAATACTCTGCATAGTCATAATCTGCGCCATCGGCACCTGATACCCATAATCCTTTCCAAGTGGTAAAACGAGACTTCCAATTGTTAGTATAATATCTAACACCAGCATTTGGCCAAGCTTCAATTACATAGGAATTATCCCATCTAACTATGGCAGCGTGGCCATGATTCCATCCAGAAGTTTTATTATCATAAGTAATTAGAATATCTCCGTTGGTTCCAAGAGCATTACTAGAAGAAAGTGTCGAATATTCACCTTGTACTGTATCACTGGAGTTCATAACCTGCTCATATTTTTCAGGAGCATGTTTCTTCATCCATTTAAGCTCTTTCTCAACTTTTTTTAGATTTACCTTCTCAGTTTTGGTTTTTTCTCTCAAGGCTTCAGTTTCTGGAATTTTTTGTTCAAGTTCAATCTTGATCTCTTCCTGCTCACTGCTTCCATTAGTTGAAGCCTCTACTACACCTCCTACTCCTCCTAATAACATTAATGTACAACTCGTTGATGCTAAAAACCTTTTTAACCGCATTTTCATCCCCCCTAATTTTGGATACACATAAAAAATTCTATAAGTTTATTTAGTCCCCTTTATTGTCTAAGTTGGGAAAATTTTTAAACCCTGGAAAATTAGATAACCTCATCAATCATTTACACCAACTTTCCCCAAACAAGTGGGGAAATAAAAAAATTGCCTTAACAAAATTGAAAAAGGCACCCAATCCCTAGGGATGGATGCCTTTTATTATATTCATTCCATTATTTTTTTAAGTTGTAAAAAGATTTAATTCCATTGTATTGAGCTGTTTCACCAAGTTGGTCTTCAATACGTAGTAATTGATTGTATTTCGCCACACGGTCTGTACGAGATGGCGCACCCGTTTTGATTTGACCAGCGTTCGTTGCTACTGCAATGTCAGCGATTGTGTTGTCTTCCGTTTCACCAGAGCGGTGTGAAATAACTGCCGTATAGCCAGCGCGTTTCGCCATTTCGATTGCATCAAATGTTTCTGTAAGAGTACCGATTTGGTTAACTTTGATAAGGATGGAGTTACCAACGCCTTTTTCGATACCTTCAGCAAGTTTTTTCGTATTTGTAACGAATAGGTCGTCACCAACTAATTGAACTTTTTTACCAATACGTTCTGTTAATAACTTGTGGCCTTCCCAGTCGTTTTCATCTAATCCGTCTTCAATGGAAATGATTGGGTATTTGTTTACTAACTCTTCATACCATGCAACCATTTCTTCTGAAGTTTTCACTTTGCCTTCTCCAGCAAGGTGGTATTTACCGTCTTCTTTGTTGTAAAGCTCAGAAGATGCAACGTCCATAGCAAGCATAACTTCTTCGCCTGGTTTGTAACCAGCTTTTTCAATCGCTTCGATAATAGTTTGTAGTGCTTCTTCGTTTGAACCTAAGTTTGGAGCAAAGCCACCTTCGTCACCAACAGCTGTATTAAGGCCTTTGCCTTTTAGAACAGATTTTAAGCTATGGAAAATTTCCGCGCCCATACGAAGTGCTTCTTTAAAGCTTGGTGCACCAACAGGCATAATCATGAATTCTTGGATATCCACGTTGTTGTCAGCGTGCGCACCACCGTTAAGGATGTTCATCATTGGTACTGGAAGTTGTTTAGAGTTTACGCCACCTAGGTATTGATATAATGGAATATCTAAATAGTTTGCTGCTGCATGAGCAACGGCCATGGAAACACCAAGAATTGCGTTTGCCCCTAATTTTCCTTTATTTTCAGTTCCGTCTAATTCGATTAACGCTTTATCGACAGCTACTTGATCAAGAACGCTATAGCCATCTTCTACAAGCATTGGTGCAATAATGTTATTTACATTTTCAACTGCTTTTAGAACACCTTTTCCAAGGTAGCGCTCTTTGTTTCCATCACGAAGTTCAACCGCTTCATATTCACCAGTAGATGCACCGCTTGGTACTAAAGCACGGCCAAAGGCACCTGATTCTGTAAATACTTCTACCTCAACTGTAGGGTTACCGCGGGAATCTAATACTTCACGTGCATATACATCAACAATAAATGGCATTTTTTCATCTCTCCTTAACAAATTTGTTTTTAAAGGTTCATTTGGACGGAATCATCACTCGATTTGAAAGATTACTTTAAGCAACCGATTTTTCCGTTTTTCTCACTTGATTATCGAATTCCGCTACAAAGCAGATCAATCATTACTTAATTAAAGATTTTCCAGTCATTTCAGCAGGCTGTTCAAGATTCAGTAAGTCTAGCATGGTTGGAGCTAAATCTCCTAAGATTCCATCTTCACGTAGCTCAAGACCTGGTTTCGTGATAATCACTGGTACAGGATTGGTTGTATGAGCTGTCATTGGTTTTCCATCAAGGGTCACTACTTCATCTGCATTCCCGTGGTCGGCAGTAATAATCGCGATACCACCTTTTTCTAGAATCGCATCTACCACTTTTCCTAAACACTCATCCACCGCTTCAACCGCTTTGATGGTTGGCTCAAGCATTCCGGAATGACCGACCATATCTGGATTAGCATAGTTTAAGATGATAGCATCAAACTTGTCTTGGGCAATTTCTGAAAGCAGTGCATCTGTTACCTCGTAGGCACTCATTTCAGGTTTCAGATCATAAGTCGGTACTTTCGGTGAATTGATCAAAATGCGTTCCTCGCCAGGGAATTTCTCCTCACGTCCACCACTCATAAAGAATGTTACATGAGGATATTTTTCTGTTTCGGCAATACGTAATTGCTTTAATTGATTTTGTGACAAGACTTCCCCTAATGTATTATCGAGGTTGGTTGGTTTAAAGGCAACATACCCATCAACGGTTTCACTGAAATGAGTTAAGCAAACGAAAAATAAATGGTTCGGATGCTTTGGTCCACGGTCAAAGGAACGGAAGTCCTTGTTCGTAAATGTGTTTGAAATCTGAATGGCACGGTCAGGACGGAAATTATAGAAAATCACCGCATCATTATCTTTAATTGTCGCAACCGGTTCACCATTCTCTTTTACCATTACCGATGGAATGACGAATTCATCAAAAATGCCGTGAGCGTAGGAATCCTCCACTACCTCTAATGGATTTGTATAAGTTGGCCCTTCGCCGTAAACCATGGCACGGTAGGATTTTTCAACACGCTCCCAGCGTTTGTCACGGTCCATGGAATAATAACGGCCCGAAATAGTGGCAAATTCGCCTACTCCATACTCCTTCATTTTATCCAGTGTTTGCTGAATATATGTTGGTGCTGTTTGCGGGCCAACATCACGGCCGTCAAGGAACGCATGAACATAAACTTTCTCTACGCCTTCCTCTTTTGCAAGCTTTAAAAGAGCAAACAAATGGTTAATGTGGCTATGTACTCCGCCATCTGATAATAACCCGAATAAATGAAGGCTAGTGCCATGTTTCTTTACATGCTCCATTGCCCCAAGGAAGGTTTCATTTTTTTCAAATTCTCCTTCACGGATTGCAATGTTCACGCGTGTTAAGCTTTGATACACAATCCGGCCAGCACCGATGTTTAAATGCCCTACTTCCGAGTTCCCCATTTGTCCTTCTGGTAGACCAACGGCTTCTCCGCAAGCTGTTAAATGGGTATGTGGATAGGTGTTCCAGTACCGGTCGAAATTTGGCTTTTTCGCCTGAGCAACCGCATTCCCTTTTTGCTCAGACCGGCAACCAAAACCATCCAGAATGATAAGGGCAACAGGAGCTTTACTCATTTTGTCCCGCCCCCAATAATTGTAAGAATGATTGTGGCTCAAGGCTCGCTCCGCCGACTAATGCGCCGTCAATATCCGGTTGTGCCATGTATTCTTTAATATTTTCAGGTTTAACGCTACCACCGTATTGAATACGAATGGCTGCAGCCACATCTTCAGAAAATGCTTTCGCTACAACTTGGCGAATATGAGCACAAACCTCATTAGCATCAGCAGCTGTCGAAGATTTACCTGTTCCGATAGCCCAGATTGGCTCGTAAGCAATAACCGTTTGTTTCGCTTGTTCTTCAGTTAATCCGTTCAATGCTTTTTCAATTTGTGAAGCGACAAGGTTCATTGTTTCACCTTGTTCACGTTGCTCTAATGTTTCACCACAACAAACAATAGGAGTTAAACCATGTTTGAATGCTGCAAGCACCTTTTTGTTGACGGATTCATCGGTTTCATTAAACATTTCACGGCGCTCAGAGTGTCCGATAATCACAAATTGAACACCTAGGTCAGCAAGGGCTACTGGGCTGATCTCACCAGTAAAAGCACCTTTTTCTTCAAAGTGCATGTTTTGTGCACCAATTTTCACATTGCTGCCTTTTGTCGTTTCTACAAGACTTTGTAAGAATAATGCAGGGGCACAAATAACGGAATCCACTTTGTCCGCATCAGGTACAAGCCCCTTTACTTCTTCCGCAAAGCTCTTCGCTTCAGAGAGCGTTTTATGCATTTTCCAGTTACCTGCAATAATCGGTTTACGCATGCTGGAACATCCTTTCATGGTGGAGTATAACGCATGAAGGAACGGAAAAAAACGGATCCCGCTCTTTCATGCGAAGCGGTGCGGGATGTAATAATTCCCGCTTCTTATTATTTATCGTTTAATGCCACAACACCTGGCAGAGCTTTTCCTTCCATAAATTCAAGAGAAGCGCCACCACCAGTAGAAATGTGGTTCATTTTTTCTCCTAAACCAAATTTTTCAACCGCTGCTGCAGAATCGCCACCGCCAATAACAGAGTAAGTGTCCTCCGCCTCAGCCAGTGCCTCGGCAACCGCTTTTGTTCCGCCGGCAAACTTATCGATTTCGAATACGCCCATTGGGCCATTCCAAATGACAAGTTTTGATTTTTGGATCACATCACGATAAATTTCTCGTGTTTTTGGTCCAATATCTAGTGCTTCCCAATCAGCAGGGATTTCTTCAATAGAAACTGCCTTTGTATTAGCATTTTCAGAGAAATCATCTGCTACAATGACATCAACCGGCATGTAGAAATTAACACCTTTTTGCTTCGCTTTTTCCATAAAGGAATTTGCTAAATCAATTTTGTCTTCTTCAAGTAAGGATTTGCCAATTTCATGCCCTTTTGCTTTTACAAATGTATAAGCGAGGCCCCCTCCGATAATCAAGTTATCGACTAATTCGAGAAGATTTTCAATAACACCGATCTTGTCCTTTACTTTGGCTCCACCAATGATGGCCGTAAATGGACGCTCTGGATTGGAAAGTGCCTTTCCAAGTACTTCAAGCTCTTTTTCCATTAAAAAGCCGGAAACAGCCGGTAGGTGATGAGCAATACCTTCGGTGGACGCATGTGCACGGTGTGCGGCGCCAAAAGCGTCATTCACATAAATATCCGCTAGCTCTGCAAATGCCTTCGCAAGCTCCGGATCATTTTTCTCTTCTCCAGGATAGAAGCGGACATTTTCAAGGAGTAGAACATCTCCATTATTCATTGTTTCAATGACCGCTTTGACAGATTCACCATAAGCTTCCTCTGTCTTCTTTACTTCTTTTCCAAGCAGTTCAGAAAGCCTTAAAGCAACAGGGGTAAGACGCATTTCCTCTACTACTTTCCCCTTTGGACGTCCTAAGTGACTTGCTAAAATGACTTTTGCCCCTTGGTCCATTAAATACTGAATTGTTGGTAACGCTGCACGAATCCGAGTGTCGTCCGTAATTTTTCCGTCTTGCATTGGTACGTTAAAATCCACCCGGCAAAAAACGCGTTTCCCCTTCACATCGACATCTCTTACAGACTTTTTGTTCATCGAAAAAGGACCTCCTTATGTACTGGCTATTTTAAAGAATCACCATGGGAACTGTATGCTTAAAAAAGCATAAACAGCAAAAAGGAGAGGGGGCTGACAACTCCCCGCTCCCCATCATACCATTACTCATTATAAACAAATTGTGGGTAAGACACCAATACTTACATGAAAATTTCAGAAAGAATTAAAGTCCTTTTTTAGCGATATAATCAACTAGGTCTACAACACGGTTAGAGTATCCAACTTCATTATCATACCATGATAATACTTTTACCATGCTGCCTTCCATCACCATTGTAGATAGAGCATCAATAGTAGAAGATGCAGTTGAACCATTGTAATCACTAGATACTAGTGGAAGTTCGCTATAAGCTAAGATTCCTTTTAATTCACCTTCTGCCGCTTCTTTTAGTGCAGCATTCACTTCTTCAACTGTTACTTCTTTTTCTAATTCAGCAACAAGGTCTACGATAGATACGTTCTTAGTAGGTACACGCATAGCCATACCATTTAATTTTCCTTTTAATTCAGGAAGTACAAGTGAAACGGCTTTGGCTGCTCCAGTAGATGTTGGGATCATGTTCTCTGCTGCAGCACGAGCACGACGGTAATCTTTGTGCGGTAGGTCAAGAATTTGCTGATCGTTAGTATAAGAGTGAACAGTTGTCATCATACCGCGCTTGATTCCGAACTTATCATTTAATACTTTTGCAAATGGAGCCAAGCAGTTCGTTGTACAAGATGCGTTAGAAATTACATGATGATTTGCTGGATCATATTTATCTTCGTTAACGCCCATAACGATTGTAATGTCTTCGTTCGTAGCTGGAGCAGAGATAATAACTTTCTTTGCACCTGCTTCAAGATGTTTTGCTGCATCTTCACGTTTTGTGAAGCGGCCAGTAGATTCAACAACCACGTCAACACCAAGTTCGCCCCAACCAAGTTGTGCAGGATCACGTTCAGCAAGAACTTTCACTTTTTGACCGCCAACAATTAGATATTCGCCGTCAACAGTTACATCTTCTTCAAGTGTACCGTGAACACTGTCATATTTTAATAGGTGGGCTAGCATGTTAGCATCTGTTAAATCGTTGATTGCTACGATTTCCACATCACTATTTTTTAATGCCGCACGGAATACATTACGACCAATACGTCCAAAACCATTAATACCAACTTTAACTGTCATGATAATTCCTCCTTAAATTGGATAGGGATTAATATATTTTAAAAGGGGGATTCCCTTTCAATGAAACAAGTGGACTAACACTTACAGAAGCCTAGCTGCGCCTTCATCCGTAATTAAAATCGTTTGTGATGGGGCTTGCTTCATATAGGCTTTGATCGCCTTCGCCTTAGTGGATCCTCCAGCAACCGCAATCACATTTGGAATATGTGCCAAGTCTTCAAGCTGAAGTCCAATCGTGGAGACCTTGTGAACAATCTCCCCTTCTTCATTAAAATAATAGCCAAAGGCTTCACCAACAGCCCGGCCCTCTTTTAACTTCGCTAAAATGTCGGGTGTTGTTCTTCTTCGTTCGGCCATCTTAATGGCATCCCCAATACCATGTAGCACCATGTTGGCTGAACGAATGAGCTGTAAATTCTCATGAATATCAGGAACTTTAATCAAGGAATGATAGATTTCCTTACTTACCTGATCAGGGACATAAAAAACACGATTTTTCGTTTGGGTGTTTTTGGCCATGTTTGCACAAATCGTATTGGCTTGATTTTGCACATCTTCACCAAACCCACCGCGCGCCGGGACAAACAAGAGTTCATTTTCTTCTGATACCGGTGACAGACATTCTGCCACAGCAGCCATCGTTGACCCGCCTGTAACTGCGATGATATCTTTCCCTGTAAACAATTTTTTCATTCGCATAGCACAGGCTTTGCCAAGTTCCCTTTTTACCATCTGCTGCTCATCGCTGTCTCCTGGGACGATAATTACCTTTTTAATTCCCAACCGGTGCTTTAATTCCAGCTCAAGAACATCGATTCCCTTCCATTCACGCATTAACCCTTCCAGATCCTCTAGTAAATTTTTTCCTTCGGGTGTTAAACTCATGCCGACACTATTTGTATAAATAAGATTCTGCTCTTTGAGGAATTCTACTTCACTACGAAGAACTCTTTCCGTCAATCCTAGACTCACGGATAAACTCCTTCTTCCTACAGGTTGCATAAATCCTATGTACTTCAGTATCATGTATCTTTTTTGCAAAACTTGAAGGAAATCAGGTAATAATCTTTTGGCAATATCGATGAATGACTGCATAAGTTTTTCTCCTTTATAATATGCTGATGGTCAAAAAATGTCCACCCTAGACATATTATGTCCCGCTAGTTCCAAAAAAAATCACCCTGACTACAGATATTATTGTAGCAGGGCGAAAAATGGATTTCAACCAATATGTCCCACCTTTTTTTCTTGTAAGCGTTCACCAATTTCAAACTTATTAACGAAACCGTATGCCACTTCTTCCCCTTCAATATGAACAACTGGAATCATCAAGCCATACTTTTCTGTCAGTTCGTCACTACTTTCAATGTCAATTTCTTCTAGTTCAAAATCCCATTCTTCTTTCAGTTCTAAAAGTGCTGCTTTAGCCTTGTCGCATAAAGGACAACGGCTTCTTGTATATAATGTAATCGTTGTTTGCGACATGATCATGACTCCTTACTATTAATTAAATCTCTTTCTTTTCGTTGAGGATGGGATGCCTAACTGATCGCGGTATTTAGCAATGGTTCTCCTTGATACTACCATACCCTCCATCGCTTTTAATTGCTCAGCAATTTCTTGATCAGACAATGGTTTTTGTTTATTTTCCATTTCGATTAATTTTCTAATCGCATTTTTCACTTGAGTAGAGGAGGTGGTTTCATCTCCTGCCGTTGTTTGAATCGTGCTTGTGAAAAATGATTTTAAGGTAAAGGTCCCAACCGGTGTTTGGACATATTTTTCCCGTACGGCTCGGCTGACGGTAGATTCGTGAATATCAAGTTCAGCGGCAATTTCTTTCATTGTCATTGGTGCCAAATATTGTGGGCCTTTTTGAAAAAAAGCCGACTGCCTTTCGACAATCTTTGTGACAACCTTTGTAAGTGTTTCTCTTCTCTGTTCGATACTTTTAATAATCCACTGGTAATCTTGAACCTTCTCCTGCAAAAATCGGCTTACTTGACGGTCCTTGTCTTTAAATCTATGAAAATAAGATTCATTAAAGCTAATTTTTGGAATAGGATCATCAAACATGCGGACGATCCACCCTTCGTCCGTTTGTTCAACAATAACATCTGGAATAATGTAAGCGGCAGCCTCTCTCCCTAAAATCGCCCCAGGCTTTGGATTTAACAATTGGATTTGATCAAATATTTCTTGTATCTCCTTAAGTGTCACTTGAAGTTCCTTTGCAATAGGCCTCCATTTCTTTTCTGCAAATGGAACAAAATAATCGTTGACAATTTTTTTAGCTAAATCGTTATCAGGAAATTCATAGTCAATTTGAATGAGCAAGCACTCTTGAAGATTTCTTGCCCCGATTCCTACCGGTTCTAGTGTTTGAAGGACTGCCAGCCCATCCTCAACAAGTTCGACTGGAACATTGAGATTCTGGGCAATTTCATTTAAGTCACCGGTAAAGTAACCGTTTTCATCAAGATTATTTATAAGATGACGAATGACCTTTAACTGCTCCGCCGGTAATTTTTTAAGATTCAATTGCGAGATTAATTGTTCTTCCCATGAAAATGGTCTATCAGCAATCTGTTCAATCCAGTCTTTTTCCGCCTTTTCATGTTTCCTACGATTTCTATCAATTAGTGGGTTCATCGGACGGACATTCACATGTTCAATTTGTAATAGGGGATTTTCAAGTGCCTTATTCTCCAAAAAAGCTGCTAGCTCCTGCGCTGAATATTGCAGCAGTGCAATTGCCTGAGTCAGTTCCTGGGTCATCGTTAGTTTAAGTGTTTGCTGCTGCCATAAACCCGCCTTCAAATTCATTGTTCTTCCCCCTCAAATTATATTTTACACTTTTAAAATTATTTATGTAATAACTAATTCCAGTATTCTCACCCATTTTTTTCTGATTTTTCACTATAAATTATTTTAAAATTAATTAGATTGTCTAAGCAATATGAAGAATTATTGCATTTCTTATATAAAGGAGGAATGGTTTAAGAATCTCTTTTTCTAAAAAATAAAGAAGGAGGGAGAAATATGGCTACTAAATGTAAACATGAATATTTCTGCTATGGATTATACCGTGAACTGAAAGAATATGAAGACTGCTTCATTACAATTAGAACTAGAAATGGTGAACTTATTCAAGGAGTGCTAGATGATATAACAAAATATGGTATAGCAAAAATTATTCAACAAGATACACTGTCACCATTTATGGAAGAACAACTAACATTCATTCGTGTCGATGATATTGAATACTTTTCAGTTACTGATCATGACGACTAACTAAAATCATTTTCTAAATAAGGACAACTCCATCAATCAAAATACTAAAAGGTATAAGGAAAAAAAGATGAAAATATTATTTATTTCCTCCGGTTTTTTGGGTGTCTATCCCTATTTGGAGGAATCTATCATCAAAGCTTTTCAATCATTGAACCATTCCATCTTGACGATCCCCCCTACCTATTCAGACGTAAGCATAAACAAAGTTAACGATTTTCAACCAGATATAGCTTTATCCTTTGTAGGTTATAAAACAGATGAACGATTATTAGATTCTTTAAAAGAGAAAGGTATTGCACTCTGTATATGGTTAACAGAAGATCCCTATTATATTGATCGTTCCGTTCTACTATTGGACAAGTACCATTATGTATTTACGATTGATAAGGGGGCTTACGAATATTATAAGAATACGAATACTACTAGCAATCTTTATTATCTTCCATTAGGGACAGACACTTCTTTATATTACCCTGAAGACGCAGATCAACACGTACTGTTTGATATATGTCTTGTCGGTTATCCCTATCCAAATAGGATAGACCTTATTCAACAAATTCTTAACCATACCTCCTTTACTGTTTTATTAGTAGGGCCAAATTGGCAAAGGTATTTTCCCAAAAAAATAGACCAATTAAAGATTCTTCCCCATTGGTTGAAACCAGATATGGTAAGAAAAATCTATTCCAACTCCAAAATCATATTAAATCCTCATCGACCATTTCATTTTCCAAAAAACCAAAATTCCCTGTTAGTGGAAAGCCAAAGCATAAACAATCGAACATTTGATATTGCTGCTTGTCAAGGGTTTCAACTAGTGGAAAGAAAATCTGATCTACACCATCAATTTGACCTATCACAAGAGATCGTTGCTTATAACAACAAGGAAGAGTTTATGCACTTACTCAATCAATATATCCATAATAGTGATTTAAGAAAAAATTACAGCCAAAATGCAAGAAACCGTGTCTTAAAGAACCACACATTTGTTCATCGAGTGAAATATATTATTGAACAAGTGAAAGGAACCGTTTCATAACATACAAGGATACCATCTAACTGAATCTTTAACGAGCTATTATGACTAAACATGTAATAAAGAAAGAGGGAGAAAATTGTATGAACTAAAAGATAAAACCATCTTAATTACAGGTGGAACTGGTTCATTTGGAAAAAAATTTGTCAGCAAAATTTTAGAAACTGATGTCAAAAAAGTAATTATCTTTAGCCGTGACGAGTTAAAACAATTTGAAATGGCCCAGGAATATAAAGATCCAAGAATTCGATTCTTTATTGGTGACGTTCGGGACAAAGATCGGTTATATAGAGCCTTTGAAGGGGTTGATATCGTTGTCCATGCCGCTGCCTTAAAACAGGTTGGCATATGTGAATACAATCCTTTTGAAGCTATAAAAACCAATATTCACGGCGCACAAAACATTATAGAAGCAGCCCTCGACCGAGGTGCGGAAAGAGTAATCGCCCTAAGCACAGATAAAGCGGCAAATCCAATCAATCTATATGGTGCTACGAAACTAGCTTCAGATAAACTATTTATTGCCGCAAATTCATATGTTGGAAACAAAAAAACTAGATTTGCTGTAGTCCGTTATGGAAATGTAGTTGGAAGCCGAGGTAGTGTGGTTCCCTTTTTCAAAAAGATGAAGCAAACAGGTAAAATCCCTATTACCGATAAAAGAATGACAAGATTTTGGATTACCTTAGATCAAGGAGTTCAGTTTGTCATAGATAATTTGGGTCGAATGAAGGGCGGAGAAATCTTTGTACCCAAAATTCCAAGTATGAGAGTGGTCGATCTTGCGAAAGCAATCGCACCAGAGTGTGAAATAGAAATCATCGGAATCCGTCCAGGCGAAAAATTACATGAAACAATGATTACCGAAGACGACGCTCGCCGTACCCTATCATTTGACACGTATTACGTCATTCAACCGGAATTCCCTTGGTGGAAAGTGGAATATGCGAAAGGCGGAAAACCATTGCCTGAAGGTTTCAGCTATGTCAGCAATACTAATGACCAATGGTTGTCGGTCGAGGACTTAAAAAACCTGATCAAAGACTAACAGAGAGAAGGGCTTTAAATGGAAAAGAACACAAAAAGAGCCAATTTACTTCCTTACGGCCGCCAATGGATTGATGACGATGATATCGAGGCAGTCATCAAAGTATTAAAAAGCGATTATTTAACCACTGGGCCAGCTGTTAGGGAGTTTGAAAAAGAAATAGCTCAATATGTGGGCGCCAAATATGCTGTGAGCTTTTCCAATGGGACAGCGGCACTGCATGGCGCCTGCTTCGCTGCTGGCATTACAAAAGGTGATGAGGTGATTACCACCCCAATCACCTTTGCTGCTAGCGCTAACTGTATTTTATATCAAGGCGGAAAGCCTGTCTTTGTCGACATCGATCGTAAAACTTACAATATCGATCCGAAAGAGATTGAAAAACATATTACCAGTAAGACCAAAGCCATCATACCTGTTCATTTTACCGGCCAACCTGCTGCATTAGATGAGATTACTTCAATTGCTAAGAAGTATGGACTTGTTGTAATCGAAGACGCTGCTCATGCCCTTGGTGCCGAATATAAGAATAGAAAAATCGGTTCCATCAGTGATATGACCATGTTTAGCTTCCATCCTGTTAAACATATTACAACAGGAGAAGGTGGCATTATCACAACGAATAATAAGGAATATTATGAAAAACTATTGGAGTTCCGTAGTCACGGAATTACCAGAGACCGGAATAAAATGAAGGAAGTACATGGACCATGGTATTATGAGATGCAATTCCTTGGCTATAATTACCGATTAACGGATATCCAAGCAGCACTAGGAACAAGCCAACTGAAAAAGATTGACCGATTTGTAGAAATCCGCAGAAAATATGCCGATCAATATAATGCCGCATTTTCAAACCTTCCTCAAATCACTATTCCTTACCAACATCCAGACGGACAATCTAGCTGGCACCTTTACATTCTTCGTTTCAATCAGGAGCTATTGACGGTCAATCGGAAGGAGATCTTTGAACAATTGCTCTCTATGAACATTGGAGTCAATGTTCATTATATCCCTGTCTATCTCCTCCCTTATTATCAACAGCTTGGCTATCCAAAAGGATTATGCACCAATGCCGAAAAACTTTATGAAGAAATGATTACCCTTCCTTTATTCCCAAAAATGAGCCAAGAAGACATAGAATATGTTATTCAATCAGTTAAAAAAGTAATTTCCATGTATTCGATTTAATCCATCTTATTTCTCTGGAATATGATGAAGGAAGTGATCCTTTGAAAATAGTTGCTATCATCCAAGCGAGAATGGGGTCCACTAGACTTCCCGGAAAAGTAATGAAAGAAGTTTGCGGCAAACCACTGCTTGAATACCTAATTGAACGGGTTAGAAAATCTAAGCTGATCCATGAAATAGTGATTGCAACGTCGATAAAAACAACAGAGCAACCTATTATTGATTTGTGCAATAGGTTGAATGTGAATTATTTTCGCGGGTCGGAAGAAGATGTGTTATCCAGATATTACGAGGCAGCTCATTACTACAAAGCTGATTTAGTCATCCGTCTTACCGCAGACAATCCTTTAATTGATCCCCATATCATTGATAAAATAATTTCATTTTTTTTATCCGACCCAACGAAATATGATTATGTATCCAATACATTAGACCGAACCTATCCGCGTGGATTAGACACTGAGGTTTTTTCCATGAAAGCTTTAGAGCAAGCCTATCATCAGGCAGATCAACCAGCCTATCGGGAACATGTCACCCCATATATTTATCTTCATCCTGAAAAATTCCAATTGGGAAATGTGACAAATGACACGAACTATAGTTCCATCCGCTTGACCGTCGATACCGAAGAAGATTTTTCTCTGATAAAGAAAATTATTGAAACCTTTCATCACCAGAAGATGGAATGTTTTCATTTAGAAGATATCATTCATCTATTGCAACAACACCCAGATTGGATAACTGAAAATCGCCATATTCAACAAAAATTAATCGAGGATAACCAATGAATGTCTTTATTAGAGTAGATGCATCGATCGCCATCGGTACGGGTCATGTGATGCGGTGTTTAACTTTAGCAGAAAGACTGAGGGGTAAAGGGGCAAATGTTCGGTTTATTTGCCGTGAGCATCCTGGACATTTATGTAGTTTGATTGAATCGATGGGATATCAAGTACTTAAACTGCCCGCCCCTCCCAAAAAAACAATCCATTTCTCCTCCCATAAAGAGTGGCTGGGAGTTTCTTTGTTAACCGATGCCAAGCAAACAAAAGAGTTGGTAAAAAATGAAAAGATCGACCTATTAATTGTCGATCACTATGGAATTCATGCGGATTGGGAAAGCTGTTTTCGGTCTATAGCAAAGAAAATTATGGTCATTGATGATTTAGCGGATCGCCGGCATGATTGTGATTTTTTATTAGATCAAAATGATCTAGGATTCGAACAAGATCGTTATCATGGCCTTGTTCCTTCCCATTGCAAACTTTTCCTTGGCCCTAACTACGCACTGTTAAGAAACGAATTTTTCAACCTTTTACCTGAAAAGTGGATCCGATGCGGCCATGTAAAAAGAATATTTTTATTCTTTGGTGGGATTGATCAAACCAATGAAACGAGCAAGGCCATTGCCGCTTTCTTAGACTTAAACCGCCCAGATATTGAAGTAGATGTGGTTATCGGACAGTCCCATCTCTATAAGCATGAAATTGCTTCCCTTTGTAAGTTGCATAAAAATCTCCATTTTCATTGTGAAGTAAGAAACATAGCAGAAATGATGCATCAAGCGGATCTTTCCATTGGAGCAGGAGGGACAACTACATGGGAACGTTTATTTCTCGGACTTCCTTCCATTGTTATCAGTATTGCTGAAAATCAAGAAAAAATTTGCGAGAATCTTGCCAAATTAAAAGTCATCAAATACTTGGGAAAAAGAGAAGAAGTTAATACAGATAGGATCACAAGCCAATTAAAAAAATTGATTGAAAATGAACAGGATCGAATAGACATGTCCAAACGGGCAAATCTCATGTTCAAAGATACCCTCCTTCATCAAACAACAATGTTAAATGAATTAATGAGTTAAGGTGACATGTATGAACTACTTTTTAAGAGAGTTAAAGAAAGAGGATAAAGACATTCTCTATAAATGGAGAAATAAAGAAGAGATTCGCCTTCATATGTTCCATTCTACTCCTATATCTTATGAACAGCACGTGAAGTGGTTTGAGAATGTGTTACAACATCAATCCAGTGTTTATCGAATCTTTATGAATCAAAACACCCCATTGGGCCTTGTCTCCTTCAAGATCAACCCACAACATCAAACTTGTTTTTGGGGTTTTTATGTAGGAGAAGAAACAGCCCCTAAAGGAACGGGATCCATCATGTGCTCTTTGGCCTTAGACTATGCCTTTGATTATTTAAAACTTAGAAAAGTAATTGGAGAAGTATTAGCATTTAACAAAAAAAGTATTAAATTACATCAAAAACTAGGATTTAGTCAAGAAGGTTACTTTAACAAAGAAATTATCAGGGATGGAGAGTTCATCGATGTGATTCGTTTTGCTTTATTTGAAGAAGATTGGGTGAACCATAAAAAACAATTAAACATCCCATATATACAAAGGAGTGATTGATTGTATGAAAGAGATAAAGCTTGGAAGTAGATCGATAGGGCCAGGTCATCCTCCTTTTATTATTGCAGAAATGTCAGGGAATCATAATCAATCATTGGATCGTGCTCTCGAAATTGTGGATGAAGCGGCAAAATCGGGGGCACATGCCTTAAAAATTCAAACCTATAAAGCAGATACCATGACACTCGATATAGACCACGGTGAATTCAAAATTGAAGACCAAGAAAGTTTATGGAAGGGAAAAAGTCTCTACAAACTCTACCAAGAAGCATATACTCCATGGGAGTGGCACGAACCCATTTTTGAACGTGCTCGTAAATGGGGGATGATCCCCTTTAGTACTCCATTTGACGAAACCGCTGTAGACTTCTTAGAAACGTTAGATGTCCCAATGTATAAAATAGCCTCCTTTGAAAATAACCACATACCACTTATTAAAAAAGCCGCAGCAACAGGAAAACCTTTAATCATCTCCACAGGAATGGCAACAGTAGAAGAGTTAACCGATGCGGTCCATGCAGCAAGGAGCGCCGGATGCAAAGATTTAGTCCTGCTAAAGTGTACCAGCACCTATCCCGCCTCACCGGAAAACACGAATATCATGACTATTCCTCATATGCGAGACTTATTTCAATGTCAAGTGGGATTGTCTGATCATACAATGGGGATTGGAGTGGCTGTCGCCAGTGTAGCACTCGGTGCCACGGTCATTGAAAAACATTTTACGTTAAGAAGAGCAGATGGAGGAGTGGACTCCGCCTTTTCCATGGAGCCGTTAGAAATGAAAGCTTTAGTGGAAGAATCTGAACGGGCTTGGCTATCACTTGGTAAAGTTTCATATGGGCCAACAAAAACCGAACAGAAATCCACCATCTTCAGACGTTCCATCTACATTACGAAAAATGTAAAAAGCGGAGATATTTTAACACCTGAAAATATTAAAGTCATCAGACCAGGCAACGGATTGGCCCCAAAATATTACGAAGAAGTATTAGGAAAAAAAGTCATAAAAGATATCCAAGCCGGAACTCCATTAAACTGGGAAATGCTAGAAAGATAAGCGTAGACGCGGCGTATGACCTAGAGACTCTCCAACTGAAATAGAGGAAATACGAAGAGCCCTAGAGGCATGTTGACTTATCGTAGGACGAAGAGAGAAAGCGTCTCGCCACTAGAAAAAGTAGATATTTCTTATCATATAAAAAAGTAAGATTACATCTTGGTATAGGATGAAATCTTACTTTTTTTATTTAGGAGAATTTCAAGTGAGTCTATTAATGAGATCCATTAATTTCTTTCCTGAAGTTCCATCATTATATGTGGTTGATATATATTGGCGCCTGATTTGACGATACATATCCCTTTTTTTCTTTGATTGATAATATTCTCGTATGAGCTGATAAAGTTGATCAGGATCTGTTTGCACAAACTCGCCTAACTGATCATAATAATCATATGTCCGATTACTGATCATAAAATTGTAAATAAATACGGGTTTTTGAAAAAGTAGGCTTTCAGTGACGACTGTAGACATGGTGGATACTACTCCGTCTACGTGTGACAACATTTCAAACAGAATGTTCCCTTTCGCTGTATAGGTTTTAACAGTCGGAAATCTCTTTTCAAGTTCCAAATAAGTTTCGAGTTTATTTTTCCCTATCTCCCACGGATGGGGCTTTATAATAATTTGAAATTTAGGATCCGTTGCTAGATTTTCAATAAGCTTTTTAAATCTCTTATTATCAATACTAGTACTAGTAATAACAAGTAGAGTTATTTTTTTCGGATTTAATCCGAATTTTTTAATAAACTCGTTTTTTCTAGGGTCTAATCCTAACATTCTCAGAAAATCAGCTTTGTTTTTAGAAGTATAACGAAAAATATCATCATATTTCGGGTGACCTATGGGAGCAATGCAGTCTTCTTTGACCCCTCTTTGGATGTACCAATGTTTTTCATATTCACCATATACACCAACTTTTGTCGTAAAAACTGGCATAAAGGCTTCTTCCCCCATTAATATTCCATGCTGCAAACAGATACTCTGAATCCCTTTCGCAGCCCCTACAATAGCAAGTGCTCTGCTAATGACATCTTCGGTCGTTCCTAAAATAATAAAGGAAATGGAATGCTTTTTTAATAGTTGAAAGGATGAATGAATCGCGGTTACAATTTGGGGGATTCGGTTTAAGAAAGTAGATTGAAAGAATTCATTTCCATAGGCGGGATGATCTGAATATTTCTGAAAAAGCTGACGCGCATTTTTCACAAGTTCATCTGAAATTTCACTAAGATCTTTTTGGTAATTATCCATACTTTCACAAGGGATTCCAAATAAATGGGATTGTCTCGACCGAGCTACTATAATGGTTTTTGCAGGATCAAATAGGGTACGATAAGTCCATTCACTAATTCTAGAATAATTGTAATGGACTAAAATTTTTCCTGCATGCTCCTTTTTAATGTCATCGTTTTTCTTTATTTTATCCATCCAATGATCAAAATAGGGCTGAATCTGATTTTGCTCCAAAAGAGGGATGGTTAATTCCGACTGAAATTGTTCATTTTCCATTTGACGTTTGAGTTTATCATCAATTTGTTGATAGAAATTGGTTAATAAAGCAATCGGGATATTGTGATAGGTTAGATGTTGAAATATGTCTATAAATTCTTTGTATAGTGTCCAATAATGTTTGAGATAGATACTCATTATTTATTCACCCGCTTTATCTTTCTTAATATATCTCTTAGTTCCTGACATGTTCTTTGCGGCGGAAGTAATTTAGCAAATTCTCCTGGTTCGTCTTGAAATAATTGAGCATGTATAGATTTAGGTGTAATATAATTAAAATCCAAGATTTCATTAACAGGATAAAAAGGCCAAAAATGATTAATTCTCCAAAAAAATCTTGCGTCTCCTAATCGGTAAAATTCTGGATTTTCATCCCAATAGGAGCCAAACTTTTTCTTAATGATAGGGAGTATCGAACGACGATGCATGATGGAACAATGATCAATCATGCAAGGAGCAAGCCAAGTAACATCGTTTGCCGGTCGAATAATAGATCGGATGATTTTTCCCTCATCATTTAAATAACTTGTTTTAGAAGCAGTGTATACAACCATTGCTTTAGGATTCTTGTCCAAAAACTCCGTAAGTTTTTTAAACTTTTCCTTATGAAAAAAATTGTCATCTGTTGCATAGGCAATATATTCTCCTTGTGCCATTTCCAAAGCTTGATTAATCAGAACCGCATATCTCGTTTTTTCTACTCTTTCCTGCATGCTTTGGATATTACTCTTGAAAAATTTTACCCGTTTATCTTTAAGAAACGGCTCTATCATTTTTAATGTTTCTTCATTTGAATTATCATCCATTATAAATAATTCAAAATCAGTAAAAGTCTGTCTTAAGATGGCTTTTATCGATTGGGCCACATATTCGTGCTTATTGTAGCTTGTTAATATGACAGATATTTTCGGCACTTTTTTCACCTCTACTTTGTCTCAAGTTTTTCCATTTACCTCGTATCATGTATTTCTTCATAATAATGTTGATTCGCTTTATATAGACTTTCGTGTGTTCCAGCGTCAAGCCACCATTCTTTTAACACATCATACGATAATTCATTTCTCTTAATATAGTAATTATTTAAATCAGTTATTTCTTTCTCTCCACGTGGTGATGGCTCCAACTCCTGAATCACATTAAATACATCGACATCATAAAGATAAATACCAGTTACACAATACTTGCTAGGTGGATTTTTTGGTTTTTCAACAATCGAGTGAATGGAATGTGTGTTTTTATCAAATGACACGACTCCATATCTTTCTGGATCTCTCACCTCTTTTAATAAAATTTTCGCTTTATAGTCTTCTTTGTAAAACTCTTCAATCATTGGACGTAAGTTTTCATCAAATAAATTATCACCCAAGAGTACAACAAATTTATCATCGACAAAATCCTTCGCACATGCTAAAGCATCGGCGATTCCTCCCCCTTTTTGATTTTGAATTTGGTAAAACAAGTTAACTCCCCATTGCTCACCAGAACCCAACACTTTTTTGAACGACTCTATATCTTCACGGTTCGTAATAATCAAAATTTGAGAAATCCCTGCCTGTTTTAATCGCCTAATCGGCCAATAGATCATTGGATAAGGGCCAATTGGCAGCAGATGTTTATTAATTACCCTAGTCAACGGATCTAAGCGTGTTCCTTTTCCACCAGCTAGAATAACACCCTTCATCCTTTAACCATCCTTTCAGTACATTTTTTATTACATTTCATGTTATGAAAAGAAGGACTGAAATGGTACAACTTTCAGTCCTTCTTGTAGAAAGTGGTCCTTTTACTCATGAAATTGGGTATTCTATAGGTCAAATCTCTCCCACCACCACTTGTTATCTACATACCATTGGATGGTTTGTGCAATTCCAGTTTCAAAGGTATAAAAGGGTTTCCAGCCAAGTTTTTCTAACTTTGAAGGGTTGATGGCATATCGCTTGTCATGTCCTAAACGGTCTGGTACAAATTCAATTAAATTCTCAGATTTTCCTAACCGCTTAATAATGGTTTTCACCACTTCTATATTGGTTCGTTCATTATGACCGCCAATATTATACACTTCTCCAATTTTCCCTTGATGAAGGATCATGTCGAGAGCTTGACAATGGTCCATCACATGGAGCCAGTCACGAATATTTTTTCCATCCCCATAAATCGGGACTTTTCTATTGTTTAATACACGTAAAATCGTTAAAGGGATTAATTTTTCAGGATAATGGAAGGGGCCATAATTATTAGAACAGCGAGTAATATTTATTGGAATTTGATAGGTTTCATAATAGGACCGAACTAATAAATCGGATGCTGCTTTACTTGCACTGTAGGGACTATTTGGTTGAAGAGGGCTTTCTTCTGTAAAAAAAGTATGGGGATCAAGGTCCAGCTCACCATAGACCTCATCTGTGGAAACATGAATAAATTTTGTCACACCATATTGTTTCACTGCATCCAATAGCACTTGTGTACCCAAGACATTGGTTCGGACAAAAATTTCTGGATCTTGAATAGAACGGTCTACATGGCTTTCTGCAGCAAAATGAACAACATAGTCAAACTTGAACTCTTCAAAAATAGAAAAAATCCTTTTTCGATCTATGATATTTGCTTGAATAAAGTGATAGTTTTCTTTTTTTTCAATATCACGGTGTTTTAAAAGATCCCCAGCATAGGTTAATGCATCTAAATTATAAATATGGTAATGGGGATATTTATTAACCATATATTGAACAAAATTGCCTCCAATAAAACCGGCGCCACCAGTAACCAAAATCTTTATGGTTTCCATTCCATCACCTCTTTTCCATAGAATCTAAGTAATGTTTTACAGCCTCTTTCCAATGGGATAGTGGACGAAAGCCTGCTTCCACAAGTTTTTGCTTGGACAAGCGTGAATTTTTAGGTCGAACGGCTAGGGTTGGATATTCTTCTGTTTTAATCGCATTCACTTTTACATTTTTTCCTGTTAATCGAATAATTTCTGTAGCGAATTCAGCCCAACTGCAATACCCTTCATTGGTAGCGTGATAAATTCCATATTTATCTGTTCCAATCATATCTAACAATAAGCGAGATAACTCAAGGGAATAAGTGGGGGAACCAATCTGGTCTCCGACAATATTGAGTTCATCCGTCTTTTCGGCTAACTTTAAAATGCTTTTTACAAAGTTGCGTCCATTTCTTCCGAAAACCCAAGATATTCGAACAATAAACCAATCTGTTAAGTGGGATTGAACAATCTTTTCCCCTTCTAACTTAGAACGTCCGTAATAATTAACCGGATTGGTTATATCTGTCTCTTTATATGGTATGTGTCCACTTCCCTCAAAGACATAATCTGTGCTTATATACATAAATTTTGCATTTATTTCCTTTGCTGCATTGACTAAGTATCTTGTCCCATTTACATTAATTTCCCAACAACGTTCCTTTTCTTTTTCAGCTTGATCAACAGCCGTATAGGCCGCACAATGAATAATGGCATCGGGATTTTCTGCTTTTATATAGTCATAAACCAACTGTTCATTCACAAGATTTACCTCTTTTGAACTAATTCCTATCATTTCATACCCACGATGAATGCCTTCCATAAACACGTCAGATCCAAGTTGTCCGGTATAACCTGTAACTAGAATTTTCATCATCAATCACCATAGAAGAAATTAATTTCTGCTGTTGATAAAAGAGGAGCACATTCATCTTTCTTAGACAAAATGGGAGTCATCCGTAGTGGCCACTGAATCCCAATTGTTTCATCATTCCAACGAATGCTCCGATCATGTGCTGGCGCATAGAATTCGTCCACCTTGTATTGAACTTCGACATCATCCGTTAATGTTAAAAACCCGTGGGCAAATCCTTTTGGAATGAACAGTTGTCGTTTATTTTCTGAGCTTAAAGTGACACCAACCCATTGGGCGTACGTAGGACTGTTCTTTCTAATATCTACTGCCACATCAAAAATGGCGCCACTTAAACATGTAACTAACTTTGCTTGGGCTTTAGGCTCCAATTGATAATGCAATCCCCGAAGTGTACCTTTCATTTTTGAATAGGAACGATTATCTTGAACAAAATGAATGTTGATTCCTGCCTGTTCCAACACCTTTTGATTATAGGATTCCATAAACCATCCACGCTGATCGCTAAATACCATTGGCTCAATAAGCAATACACCCGGCAAGTGAGTTTCCTTTATATTCAATGAACAACACCTCCTTTTAATGTATGCAGCTAATCTGTGTTTTGATAACACTCACCTTGGGTGCTTGTGCTATATACTTCTCCAATTTGAAACAAAAAAAGACCTTATGTCTGTTGGTCTTCTCAACAAACATAAGGTCTTTTTTACGCCCTCGGCAGGAATCGAACCCACAATATAAGTGAAGATAATACTACAAATCCAATAGTTCAAACATGGATTCTAGCGCAATTTTAGCTTTATATTAAAAATAATTTATAATATCTCAAAACAATTGCTCGGACAAAAGTCGGACATTTATATCTCATAATTCATCAAATAAAAGCACTTCATGAGGGATGTTCTTCAACATTTGAATGAACTCCCTTTTTTTCACTTAGTGTAAAATCGAAAAATTTTAGCTTATTTTATCTCGTCAAAGATCAAGACTTTATGCCTTATCCCCTTAAGCCATTCTTCTAATTTCTTCCTACGATTTTCTGTTTGTGTAAAGAAATATAATATTGGTGCTTCGTCTTTGTATCCTGGAAGAATTTCACGAAATAATGGCGAAGCTACAAAAAAAGAAGAAAAAGATGTAGTTCTACTTTACGCTGTAGGCCGTATTGTTGAATCGTACTCAACAAATATGGACAAAGAAAAACGCGACTTATTTAATGGGCAATATAAACAAGCGAAGATATTATTGGATTAAACATGAGGCGATAAAAATGAATGTAGTCATTGAAATTCATTATCTTACAACGGGAGGCAAAGTGCTGCAAAGCGAGACAAATTAACACTTTAATTAAAAACCGTTTTAGTTTCGAAGTTAATAAATCAAAATTAGCTTTAGCACGTTAAAAAGCCCCCTCTCAAAAGAGAGAAGGGGCTTTTTATTGTTAATGGATTTACCATTTTAGCACCTTCAATAATAAAATAAGTGTATACAAATTTAGAATTTCGTATTTTATAAAGGATATTTCTTTTGATTAGCGAACAAATATAGTACACTTAATTACGTAATTTTAAATTGTCGTTATATTTTTCGAATTTTTCGACTACTTTCCGAATACATATTAAAATTTTTGTATAGTATATTTTTTAAGGGAGGATATTTTATGTATTTTATTAATTTTAATTTCACTTTAATTAAACCAATTGGAAGTTTGTCCGAGTCAAGAATAGGTATCTTAAAAAATATGTTTAGTGATAATTTTCCTGAAATAATTCAACCCGCTGATAATACAATCATTTTTAGAAAAGGCGCAACTGCACTAATCATTTCTCCAGATCAAATTGTCTTTGCTTTTCAAGGGAACGAAAATGAAATAAATTTTGAGGAGATTACATCTACCTTGGTACATACAAACGAAGCACTTGGATTATCGAATAAAGCAATTATTATTCAACGATTAGAGGCCATTGAATCAATTAAAGTAAATTCCCTTGAAAAATCAAAAGAAATAATAAAAGATTTTAATGATTCTCAGAATGTTGATGGTGTAGGTTTAAGATTAATTATTACTACCCATCCAAATTTCCATGGTGATATTCGCGTCGAACCGTTTATAAAAGATGCAAATAAAGTATTTTATCAAGTTGCATTGGATTCAAGAGGGGAAATTTTGATTTCCGATGCAAAAGAGAAATTCAAAGAAATGTATAATTTTAGTATTCAAAAAGCTAGAGAGGTTTCCAAAAATTTATTCTCTATATAAAGGAGAAACTATGATGAATCCTTTAGAAAAAAAGCAATTATTGAAGGAACAATTTAAAAAACGGATACAAGCAAGACGAAATCAAAAAGTAAAAACGATTTCCTTTAAAGAGCTAGGAATAACGTTTGAACCTGAAACTATAGAATGGTATAAATCAGTTGAAAATGGAGGTGTAAAGTTTGACTAGGACCTCCGTTTCATTCGACATTGATAAGAAAAATTGGAATAATAAAAACACTTTTCCCGATTTTGTTTACACTGATGCTAACTCCGTTTTAGAAATTTTCTTTAATAGACAATACGGACAAGTTACTGAAGATTATATTAATGAACTAGTTAATAATCGAAATGGGTTTATTACCTGGTCACAACATACTATTGATGAAATAACCCAAGTAATTCATGTGGATGAATATTTCAAATTAGCAAAAGCAAAAAAAATTCGTGGAAAGAACATTTGGAAAGTAGCTGAAAACACAGCCACTGAAAAAGAATCAATTTCAATTGCACAAAACGTACTAACTAAAGTAGATTCAATTATAACTACCTTGGAACAATTCGGTGGTAAAACTGAAGTAGACGAACAAGCAACTAACGCCTTAACAAAGCATATTTATTTAAACTATGGTCTCAGCATTAAAGACGCCAAGCACCTTGCTATTGCTAATCTATCAGGTATAAATAACATACTTACCCATGATGCTGGGTTTTTAAGATTTCCAAATATTAATGTATATGGAGCAAGCAAAGAAATCGTACGAAATTATATACCTGGACAAGCACCATCCCCTTATGTGGATTTAAGTAAACAATTAATTTTACAGCAATCAGAAGAAGAAATAGAAGATGAAAATGCGAGTTAAAAAAAGCCCCTTCTCAAAAGAGAAGGGGCTTTTTATTGTTATTGGATGGCTCCACTATCGTCTGTGATCAGCAATGCACCGCTATCTTGGAGGAAAAACCTCTCTCCGCCATCCGTGATATACCCTGTTTTCATATCCCCGTTTTTCCGGTCAAGGAAGTACCATTTATCATTTAGATAGATCCACCCCGTTGCCATCGCACCATCAGCCAGGACATAATACCATTTACCTTTCCAACTGATCCATTTACTCGTTGCCATACTTCCGTCAGACTGCAAAAAATACCATTTTTTATCCGTGTGTAACACCCATCTATTTTTAGCCATTACACCTTTATCGTAGTAAAACCATTTGCCATTAGATAGTTGCCAGTAGGATTTTGTGTTGGTTGATGCACCAATTTTTTTCTTTAATCCGAAGGCTTTCACAATTCCGTTTACATGTCCTTCTGCGATTTTATCCAGGAATGCTCCATCCTTCAGTTTGGCAACATCTGTTGAATTATCGATAAATAGATTTTCGGTTAAAATAGAAGGCATGTTGGTTTGTCGTAATACTGCATAATTTGCTCTCTTCTTACCTCTATCCTTAACATTACCGATTGTTTGCATAATCTCAGCATGTACAACATTTTGATAGACAACGGATTTGGAGCTGGCATTCGTATGGATAAATGACTCCCAACCCGTTCCTCCACCAGCGTTGATGTGGATAGACATGAAATAATCTGCTTTCCATTGATTCGCTTTATTCGCCCGTTCTGCTAAGGTTAGATATCTATCATCAGTCCGGGTGTAGGACACTTCCACACCTTCATATTCGCCTAATAGAGTCCCAATTTTTTTGGCGATAGTAAGAGTTAAATCTTTCTCTTGCAGCCCAAAGGCGCAGGCTCCTGGATCGTGTCCGCCGTGCCCTGGATCAATCATAACCTTAATCATTATTTATTCTCTCCTTTTATTAAATTAAAAAGAGCAGCAATACGCTACTCTTAATCTTGTTTTGGTTTTTGATATTTAAGTGCTTGGCTACTATCACTTACACCTGCAGTTGTCGGGTCATTAACGATACCACCAGCAATCAACACAAGTAAAATAGCGTCTACATACTTTTCATAATGTCCTAGGTCCATTAAGCCTAAGTCAGTTACAATGAGCCCAACTAACGCAAAAAAAGCCACCCAAAACGGATAGCTTTGTAATCGTACTTTCCAGTTAATTTTCAACCTCATTCATCTCCCTTTTCCAATTTATCAATGCGCTTATGAGCCTGCTTTGCGGACTCTTCTACCCTTGTCACACGTTCGCCAAGCATTCCAATTTGCTTTTCATTGGCCTTCAGGTCGATCCGAATGTCATCAACTCCCTTAATGATATAACCTAATTGTGCCTTTATTTCAGCACTTTCTGACGCCTCTTGCTTTGTCTCATCTGTATTTGTTTTTTGCTTGTTAAGTTGATAACCTTGATAGGCAACAATCAATCCTAATACCGATACAAGAATTCCTAACTCAATCGTCAAATGTAATCGCTCCTTAGTTCCAAGTTATAGATTTTATTTCCTCAATGGTGGTACAAGATTCTAGTATTGGCTGTAATTCATTTCTTAATTTAGCAATCTTACTGTTTTTATGGCCATAAGCCTTTTGAATTACCCTCATAAATGAGTCTTTGTCCAGCATGATTCTAACAGGTTGTCCGTCTTTCCAAGCTGTCCATTCCTGTTCAGCAATTATATTAGACGTGAATAAAACCAAAGTTTCTGTGAAATTGTCTTGTGCCTCAGCGTCAAAGCTAAATTCGTACTCTATTCCGTTTACAGTGGCTTTAAAGTATCCTAAAATATCTTCCCTACATGCTTGACTTAACTCAGCGAATTTCTCTTGTTTTAGCTGATTTAAGACACTTTCCAAGTCACTCTCTATCCATTTATTATTTTCTAAGTCAAATTTAGGGGAGTAGAAACCCTCTCCCCAAGGGAATTCTATGAGAATTTTTCCTTCTTTTCGTGCCACATCAATCTGTTTCTGTGTCATCAAATAATGTTCAACTATGTTTCCATCTGAATCTACTTCCCAAACTTGAATCATCTAATCTCACCTCTCATATTATTTTGAAGCTAACCAGCTACAACCGTCTAAGGATACCCATCCGTTAGCACCCGAAGGAACATAGATAAGTAATCTTCCAGTAGTTTCAAGTGTTATATATCCCACTTGATAACCGTTTCCACAGTTTATGCTAAAGGCAATTTTATTTAACGGTCTAAGACCAGCAGGAACAGTCCAAAGTTGTCCGTTACTTCCTCCTTTAATAGCACCAGTAAGGTAAACCATGCCGTCTGCTGTTTGATATATACAAGGGTACTGATAAATTGGAGAACCACCGTAAACAGACCATCCACTCGTCATAGAACTATAGAAATATATCGGTTGTGTTAATAGGTTAATAGGCTTGTCAAAGGAGATTGCACCCGAACCACCATCAAACCACATGGCTGAGTACTTACTGTTTCCTCGGAACTCTAGTGTGTTACCTGTTATAACAAGCCCACCAGCCTCCTTACCATTGTGTTTAGTGGAGAAGTCAATAGCACCTTGTCCAACCTTAACCCTGTCTTGTGCTGTTATACCTTCAAAGTTATAGTCCAATACACTTAAAAGCCCTGTACTGTCTAAGGTTAAGGAGTTTGTACCATATCCATCATTGTACGGGTCAATGACGAATTTACTTCCCTTAATAGTAGAACCGTTTAATGTACCTGAGAATGTGCCTGTAGCACCACTTAGAGTACCTTTAAACGTTACGTTACCGTTTGAATCAACTACGAATTTTCCGTTACCTAGGTTCATAGTTACACCATCGATTGACCCTGCTGTTACGTTACCTAAATCTGCTGATAGTGAACTTAACTTACTTACATTTAGTACATCAGCAGTCATTAGAGCAGTTGCCCATGTACTTCCGGTCCATTTCTTGATAGCTATTACTTTACCGGATGAGTCAGTTTGGAACCACGTACTATTGACAGCAGGATTGCTTGGGGCAGTAGTTCCCATGTGTGCTACACCGTCTTTTCCTTGTGGTCCTTGTGGTCCTTGCGGTCCTTGATCCCCTTTATCTCCTTTATCACCCTTATCTCCCTTAGCACCTGTAATACAAGCAGGAGAACTTTCAATAGTCGTACCGTTTGTGTACTTAGTTACTGTCTTAGACCACATGTACTTTCCGTTCTGCCATGCTGGTGCAGTTGTTGACCAACTACCACCTGTTAGTGATGTTGGTGAAGTTGAAAGATAATACCATACGTCTACCGAACTTATACCGTTACCAGTACTTCCTTTTCCACCAGTTACACATATAGGTGTAGTGGTTATACTTGTACCGTCTGTATAAGTAATAACACTTCTAGTCCAAATATACTTACCGTCCTGCCATGTTGGTGCTGTTGTTGACCAACTTCCTCCACTTTGAGTAGTTGCAGAGGTAGACAGATAATACTGTTCTTGAATTGAAGATACGCCTTTACCATCTTTACCGTCCTTACCGTCTTCGCCTCGTATCAATGACCAACTATAATCAGTAGGGTTCGTGGATTCATTAGGAGTCGATTTGTTATAGGCTATACCCATATACTTCTTGCCAGTAGGTGAATCCGACATACCGGTTCCTTTATCGTCATCAGCGTACTTAATCCAAGTGTAGTAAGTTACACCGTCAGCACCTTTCACACCTTGAGGACCTTGAATTAAAGCCCAGGTATAATCAGCAGGATTGTTACTTTCAGTAGGTGTCGTTTTGTTGTAAGCTAGCCCGATGTATTTCTTACCATCAGGATAATCCGACATGCCGTTTCCTTGTATATCATCAGCGTATTTGACCCAAGTGTAAAGAGTTTGACCGTCTTTTCCTGCTGGACCTTGGGCTCCGTCATTTACATCAGCAATTGTATACTGCGATACGGATATGACCTTATCATCCGACACAACTTCAACGATAAACGTGGCTTTTACGTCTACATCATCGCCAGTGACTGTAATGGATTTGCCTGTGCGCGTAAAGCTTGTCTGAATACCATCCTTATCCTTTTTAATCCATCTGTACATGAATCTAGTACCGTCCAAGTCAGTCTCTTGACCCGCTAAAAAAGTTACTGCGCGTAATGTAGTTGTACCTACACCATTTTTAAAGACGCTTCCAGCGCTGGAAACTATCGTAGAGAGTACTAGTTTGGATACCTTATCGTTCATGATTTTTTTAAGACTAGCAATCTGTTTTTCTAAATCTTCTTTTTTGTATTCAATAAAGTTGCCAATCTTAAAATTTAGGACTCTCCTTAATGAGACGTCCTCCGTAATTTCCTGTATGCGAGCTTCAAGATAAAGAGGAGGAGTGTAGCCGTCATCTTTAATCCGCACCGTTTGGCCAAGCCTGATTTTCTCATGTTCTCGGCCATAAATATGCTCGATAGCAGCCGCTTCACATTCGTAGCTGACAATAGCGTCAATACGCTTTTTTAACTCGTTTTCAGTCAATTGTGTTAATCGTTGGAGAGTCATGTTTTGATCGGTAGATTCAGGTTCGTAGACCTCAATTAAGTGCTGACCATTTCTCCCCCAGCGTTGGAGTGCCTCTTTATCTTCTACTAATACGGTTAAACGTGTACCATCTTCTCGTTCCGGTCCAATACCCAACAATGCGGTCACTATCCTGCTGCTGTCCTCTTTTCGCTTTATACCGATAAGGTCTTTACCAAACAGGATTTCCTTGCCTTCAAAGCCGGCAATCTGTTTTTTCATGTCCACGTATCGGGCAACAACTTTATTCCCTTTGACAACGATTCTAAAACGCAATTCAAGGTCAAATTCAGAGGCGATTAATTTAAGCAGGCTATATGGATCTGTGTGCTTTTCAATTTTTATAGTGCGAATAAATCCAGGGTAATCAACATCCCCTAGTTCCCATTCAGTGCCGTCTACTGCTAGCTGACCAGCAATTTGTGGAGGGGCACCTTCTATCGTTTGTGGCTCAATTACTTTTGCTTTTTTCAAATCGACGAAACTAGCATCCGATTTTACGATTTTTTCATTGCGTTTGTATTGCTCCGCATAGTTGATGATGTATTCATGGAAATATCCATCCGCATCCTCAACAAGCAATCTATTTCGTTTTTCAAGCAAGTTAAACTTTTTATATGCAATAAAATCAAACGTATTTTGATTTTCAAGAGATGAGACGCGTACAGGGTCTGTTAATTCTCCCTTTATCGTGTTGAGTGTACCAATGATGTCATCAGTCTGCTTATCAAGAATGTGCACTAGCGCCATCTATCACGCCACCTCACTTCTGTAGTTAAGACTGCATCTGCAGGCTCTACCACAACGGCATTGGCTCCGGGTTTTAACGGAAAATAATCCCCAATAAATGCTTTCTCCTTTGTGATGTCCTCCCCGTTACGTCTAATAATATCGTTGACATGGTCAAACTCAACAATGTCACCAACTCTCGCCACGTATGGGACTTGGTTTTCTGTGCCATTATTCAACTTAAAGACCTTGATATCTTGAATTCTTTGGTCAGTTGTTGGCACCGATCCGTACTGCCATAATTGCACTTGTATTTGACCTATTGGAGCTGTATAGAGATTGTTGGTATCATGCCATTCTTTTAATCTCCTAGAGTGATGCTGCCCTTTATTATCAATTTGAGCAACATAAGCAGTCCATACATTGCCTTTTCTTGTGATCCGTAAAATCCCATCAAAATTCGCCCAAACCCATTCATAATCTCCACGCTCGTTGATAATGTCATGTCCTTTAGCATCATTACCGGCTCGCAATCGAGCCCAGTTAGCTTGAGATCCAGCAGATCGTTTAGTCATTAGAAATTTACAAACAATTCGATTGTTAACATCAAGAGCATCAATCTCAATGCTACCGGTTTGTCCAGACTTTCCTTTTTGAGTAATAAGCACATCAATTTTAAAGTCTTGTAAAGTTGATCCTAAACTTGCCTTAAGTGCCGGACCATGCCAACCCGTATCAGTTCCATAGTCATCGGTGTAAAAAGCATAACCGTTTGATTTTAGCGTACCTTTATTTGTGCCACCTTCGATAGTGGACGTTCCTGTCCATCCAACAGTGGTATTACATTGATGCCAAAATATCCTAGTTTCTGGCTCGTAAGGTTGTTGAGTCACTTCGGTAGGGGTGCCTATCAGATTAATATTTTCTCCATCACTAACAGCCAAATAGGTGGTATCTTGCTTGACTTCTACTTTTATCACCGGGTATGTCTCAACACTACCAATAACATTCACTGTACCAGCATCCGAAAATGAAGCAGTTTGTTCTGGTCCATACTTGTATGGATCAGGGCATATAAATGTGATAAGACCTTCTCCTCCGCCATCAAAATCCTCTATCTCCAATTGACCATCTACAACGGCATAATAAATTCTATCGGGCTCGTCATCAAAAATTAATTCCTCTGGTTTGGCTGTTATAAGCCATGTGGCTAAATCATCTTTGAGTTTTTGTAATTCCTCTTTATTGCTTGCCTTTATAAAAACAGGCTGCTCAATTATTTTTATATCGGTATTTGTACTTGTTAGGAAAGCTCCAACCTTTCCTGGAATGTATAATAAATTCCTTTTAATATTGTAAATTTGACGTTTTCCTTTTCTCTCATCATCGCAATAGAGATAGTCTTTCCTTTTACCATTAAAAGAAAAGGAATAAATCACTTGCCTCACCTACCTTCATTTAAAAAGATTTTCTCTATTGTTTTTAAATTCTTGCATTTCTGTTATAGGATCGACTAACCATTCTGCCAAAGTTCGTTGATCTGATGTCACAAGTTGGATGTGTAGTGGCTGTCTATTGGTATTCATTGTTCTGGCAATCCCTCTTCCAATTGCTCCTAATGTCTCTTCGTTAAGTGGTAATGCTGCCTCTGGTCCTGCTTCACCAGCTCCTTGTAATCTACCTCCATACATACCGAAAATGGTTGGTTGAGTAAAAATCGCCCCTTTTGCACGCCAATCAACACTAATTTTAGGAACACTAGGTGGTTTAAGGCTAAACTCACCAGAAATTTTAAACTTAGGTAATTTAGGAAGCTCTATTTTAGGAATTTTTAATTTCAATCCAGAAAAGAATCCCTTTATTTCATCTACAATTTCACCAATAGTTACTTTTGCTTCCCGAATAGGTGAAATAATTTTCTCTTTCGTTTGTCTAATAATTTCCGCTGCCTTATCTCGCAAATTATTAAACTTTTCTACTGCACCTTCTTTTAATTCATTGAATTTATTTACCGCACCTTGTTTCATTTCATTAAACTTATTAACAAAGGTTTCTTTTGCTTTTGAAACATTTTCGGAAAGCCAGGAAGTAAATTGCTTCCACTTTTCACTTATCCATTCGGTAATTTTCCCCCAATTTTGTACGACAACAATTATTGCAGCAATTGCAGCCGCAACGGCTAAAATAATTCCGATAATTGGTAACAAAGGTACTTGCAAAGCTGTTACAGCTGCTGCCAATCCAAAAATAACTGGGATAGCTATTGCAGCCACTGCTATAAGTCCGCCAAACACAATTACAAATGTTTGAACGGGTTCAGGTAATTTACCAAACCAATCAGCCATTGTAGATAAGATATCAACAACCGGAGTTAAAGTATCGACTAAATTTTGACCTATTGGAGCTAATGATGTTTGCAGTTCGCGTAAGGATGATTGCCATTTTTCACCCGGGCTTTTTTGTGACATTTCTTCTGCTTTACCAGTAACATCAGTAAAAGCATTTCCAACACTAAATAAAGCAGCAGCCCCATCTATACCCAAGTCTTCAAATTGAGTGGATAATAATGATAAAGCTTTTTGTTGTTCGGTAGGTGTCATCTTATTTAAATCCTGAGATATACTTTCAGCTACATCAGCAACGGTTGCTTTTCCTTTTTCCCAATCCTCAAATACTTTTTGAGTGTCAGCAGAGAATGAATCCATAATTTTCTCAAATGAACCATCGCCTAATTTTATTTGCAACTCCTTAACGGCATCCGCTGCCTTATCAGCGTTCATCGAACCATTTTCCAACCCATTTTTAATGATTTGAAACATTTGATCAGCTGAATATCCTGCTGCTTCAAAATGTGGACTATACTCATTTAGCGTGTCTAAAAAGTCATCAGTAATATCCAACCCATTCATAAATCCAGCAGCAATGAAATCTAGCGATTCTTGACCTGTTAAACCGAATTCTTTCATCAATCTTTTTGCAGCAAGAACATTATCTTTAACATCAGTTCCTGTTCTCTTAGAAATGGTCGTAATTTGATTAGTTAGTTTTTCTAAGTCAGCATTATTTAAGTCCCCGAATTGCTGTTTTACTAGCATTACCGCTTCACTGGCTTCATCCATTGAGCCAACGACACCATTTTTAAACACTTCATCCACTACATCATTCAACTTTTCCGCTTCTTTGGCTGTTATTCCTAAATTAGCTTGCAAATAAGTTTGTGAGTCACCAAAAGATAACCCCATATCCATTGCAGTTTTACCTAATTCAAGCAATTTATCAGTTACACCTTGGATAGCGTCTGCAACCTCCATAAAGAGATCAGCACTTAATTTTTTATTTACACCATCCAGTCCCTGTTCTGCTTTATTACCGCTTGATTTCAAGCTTTCTAATTTGCTACCAAACTGTGCAATTTCGGTCTTTGCTTGATTGAGTTTTGTTTCAAGCTGCATAACTTCACGACTATTTTCACCATATACTTTTTTAGCTCTGTCAAGCTGATTCTCCAAATTGCTGACGACACGTTCGGTTAAAGCCATTTGTTGAGATAGTTGTTTTTGAGCTAATTCAACTCTATCTGCTTCAGTTGCATTTTCTCCTAGTTGAGCCGCCTGCAATTTAAAAGATGATGTAAGTTTTTTCTGTTCAGTTTCTAATAGTGAGCTTTCACTTTTTAATTGTTCAAGTTCCTCCTGTGCTTTTCTGGCCTCCTGTGCTTCTTCGGATAAACCTTCATTTACACGATCCAATGACCTTTGTAATGACATTTCAGCGCGCTCTGAATCTAATAATCTGTTATACATTTGAGTAAGTTGTCCAGTTGTTGTCTTTGTGCTTTTGGACATTTCCTCATATTGAGCCCGTAACATTTCAGTTCGTTTCCGAGCTGCTTCCATTTGAACTTCAAGTTTCTTTTTCTCAGCACGAAGTTTATCAGTTACTTTTGCGTCGTCACCCATTGCAGCAATATGGTTCTTATATTCTTTAGCTGCAGTATTCATGATTGCATTTATTTCACGCAGCGTTTTTGCATATTGGACTTGTCCATCCATTTTGAAATTCAAGACTACATTTTTTTCTTTATCTGCCACTTATCCCACCTCACTTTCGACTATAAAAAGGTGTTTGGTCTAGGTAATAAACTTTCTTTTCTTCTTTAAGTGCGTCTGGGTTTGTATATTTAAGGTGCATAATGAATTGTTTGAGTAAGTGATTTGGTGTGACATTCCAAAATGTCTCCATGTCCCAACCTAATAAGGTGTTACCAACATAAAAATAAAAGTCCCAATCCAACGGTGTAGAACCATCTGATTGAGACTTTGAGTTATTGATTAATTTTTTTTTTCAGTTTTCATTTTGTCCATATCTTCTTTTTGAAACATTTGATTGTTAAATATGTTTAGCACTGTTTGGAACACACCAGACAAATCACTAATAGGAATAGATCCTTCAAGTTCTTTTGGTGTACATTCAGTACCTCCAGAACGAACCATTGCATAAATTAATGCAGACATCAAACGTGTTTCGTTTTTTCCCAGCTTAACTGTACCTTTTTGTAACATACGATTTAAGTCTTTTTCAAAAATGTGATATGGCTTTCCATACGCTTCTTCTACAAAAGGGAATGATTTCATTGTAAAAATAACCGGGATATCAACATCTTGTATCTTGATCGTATCCCGATTGATATTCACGTTTACTAAGTCGCTTAGCTTAGCCAACTAAATCACGCTCCTGGAAACAAAGTATCAATTTGTGAATTATCACATACAACTTGTTCCATAAATTGTTCTACAGTGACTCCTGCCGCATCTGCTGCACCACTATCAAATTCAACCATCGTTACATCATTAAAAAGTAAAGGATCAGCTGTAATAGTGTAGGCAATATCATCAACAGTCATTTCTTCATTTTGTGTTTTCCAGCTTTCTTCAACTGGAGCAACAGAGCAACGTGGGTACCAACGAGCTAATTTAGTCCCATCAGACAACGGGAATATTACACCGACTGCAAATTTGGGATATTCAATTGCTTTTGCAGTTTCAAATGAAATCCCTTTTGTACGTGTTTTACCAAAGATTTTATCCCTAACTTCACGATTCAAGCCTGCCAAATTGAAGGCAAGGCCAAATGCTGTGTTTTTAGTGATATTAATAATCTTTTTATTACTTGCCCACTTAACAAAATTTGTAGTAGTTGCAGAAATAGTCAAATCACTAATATTTGATTGAGTATATACCGTAGTAGAATATGTTGGAATTGCTTCTGTAGTTTCTTCTCCTTCCATCATACAAATATATAAATCTTCAATTCCGACAGAATATTGAATATCCTTTTTTTCTTTCGCCATCTACATTAACCTCCCATTTTTTCAATGATTTTATTTGCCATCATGTCCGCGATCTTGTCACCATACTTATCCCAAGTATTTTGTACAAAGTGCCGCCCCTTGACCTTTCCACCATTCACTTTTCTATGGCCATGTTCGACAAGGTGCCAATACCATGCGTCACCATCAAAAACAACCTGTACAACATCTTTTTTGATAACTACCTTTAATCGATTACGCATGTGTTCCTTATTTCGTTTTGTAATCGGAATATTCGGCTTTAATACTTCAACAAAGTAATTAGCCGCTTCCTCTAGCACATCCAACTGAACTGTCTGGCCAACTTTTAATAGTGTATTAATTTCTTCTATTGCGTCTAAAAAACCATTGTGGTTATTCATTGATACACCTTACATAAGTAATAAACTGAGTTATGGTGGAGTCGTTCTCGTCATAAGGAAAACCATCAAATTGCTGATAGGAAACTCCATATTGATTGAACACGTCCTTTAATGGCTTAATGTCCGCTTCTGTTCCATTCGTGACGACTGCAATTTGATAGAGGGGCATGTCCGCGATAACTTTATTAGATGATCGTCTATGTTGTTCATTTACAAACTCATATTCGATATAAGGGTATTGTGCAGTAGTAGGTGCAGAGTCTCTATAAACAGGCAATCCAGACTCTTTCATAATAGTTCTCAATTGTTGGAAACTAATCTGCATAGGATAAACTCAACTCCATTACACGATCCTCTTCCCGGACATAAATTCGTTCAATATCGTAAATTCGTTCACCGATTTGGACCCGTTATTGTTTTTGATTATTCTCCACATCACGATCCAACCGAGTTTCGATTTTTTTCATGATTTCCTGTGCGTCTTTAAAGGTAAATTTGTCTGCTGCAGTAACTCCAATATTGTTGTATTTTAAGTCTCTTACTTTTGAGTAACCAATAACAACACGATCAGTTTCCGGGTCTACTGTTTCACTGAGTTTCAATAGTTCAGCATTCCATTTAAACTTGTTGGTCTGTCTCTTCGGCATCTTCTTCAAACACCTCCTGGATTAAAAAAGGTGTCATTGCATTCAATGCCTCCCCCAATTCTTTTTCAGAGACTCGATATTCATAAAAAATGCCAGCAAACATGATTACTAACCATTCATCTTGTCCGCCAGTTGCCTTTTTTACGTATTTTTTAGCGCGCTCTAAATAAAAAGGAAGAAGGGAATCATCCATCCCTTCCTCCCAGTGAATATGTGACTTTAATTTGGTAATTAATTCATCCATTTTTATCCTCCTACTGGAGCAGTTGCACCAACTTCATAACGATATACAGCAGGCTCAAATGGAGAATAAATTAATTGGCCGTCAATAAGGTTGTAAATTTGGAATCCAACTTTGTTAGTTCCAGAGAATTTTTCAACAAGCTTTTGAATTTCCATTCCATTTTTAATTTCTTGGATGTGGAATGCTTTGAAATCACCAAAGTAGAATACTGGTTTAGTTGGATCAGCACCATCTGCAGCATCAGTGAAATCAACTGGATGTCCTAATAATTTGTAACCCACACCATTTGGTGCTTCATACAATAATGGGCGACCATTTAAATCTAGCATTCCTTCTAATCGAGTTAGGGCAGCACGGTTAATAATCCACATTGATTTTTTCAATACTTCTGTTACTGGTTGGTTTTTCAGTAACACTAATTGTTTATATAATTTTTGGTCATCGTCCCCAACTGCTTCTGACTCATAATAAGCAACTGCTTTTTTCTCAAGTGCACCAGGGTTTTCATTACCAGCTTCATTACCTTTAAACATATATTGAGTTTCTTTACGTACATACGCTTTTTTCAACTCATCAATTACGATTTGTTCAATATTTACACCAGTACGTTTCAATAATTTTTTAGTGATTGTAGCAAGGGCATCAAATTCAGTTGGATCTAAATCAATTGAATCGAATTCAATATCTGTTTCAGGAATTTCATTGTTTGTACGTTCAGCTTTGTGACCTTGTGCTACAGCTTTCTTAACTAATACTGGATACTTAACATCGGCATCAGTTTGAACATATGAACCATATTTACGCAATAAGTTTTCTTCTTGAGCGTAAGTAATGATTTCACGAGAAATCTCAATTGGTACCGTTACAGAACCATTATTAATATCTACACCTAATGCACGAGCTTCCGCTTCACTAATGTTACCAACAACAAAGTTAGCAAATGCAGAACGAATTTCTTTTTCTCGTTGTTTAGTAGATTTGGCATTACGTGTTGATAATGCAGTTTTAATTGCATTTAATGCAGCAGAACGTTGTTCACCAGTAATAGTTGTTCCACGTGGCTCTGGATCATTTTCAGGATCTTTTTCTGGATTATCTTCCTCACCAGGTTCTTGCTCTGGATCTTCTTTTGGATCAGTTTCTTTTTCATCATCTTCTGCGTTTGCAATAGCTTCATCTAATTCACGAATCTCTTCTGCAAGTTCTTCAATTTCTTGATTTACTGATTCTAACTCTTCCTCACGTACCTCATTTTTTTCTAATCGGGTACGCAATTCAGTTAAACGTTTTTTCGCACGTGCTTGTAATTGTAGTAAGATTTTTTTATTCATATTATTTTCCCTCCAAAATAGCATTTATTTTTTTGATCATAGACATTCGTTTTTCAACTTGTTTCCCAATCTCTTTATTCCTAACTAATGAAACTTCAGTATCCTCGTAAGCTGGAATACTTACAACAGATACTTCAAATAAATCAACTTCTTTTATAATTCGGTGTGCTGGTTCCACTGAGTAATCCCATTCTTCCACAGTGGGGATAAACCCAAATGAGCATTGATTTATGTCACCACGTTTTAAACTTTCAACTAAATCACGGGCAACTGATGTATTCGGTAAATCCACCTCAAACTTAAGACCACGATCATCTTCAGATAAACGTAAGGTGCCTGCTTTTGTACGGCCAAGGACATTATTCCAATCGTGATTAAATAAAGCCCGAATATCACCATTTTCAGCAATTGCTTTACTAAATGCTCCTGGAGCAATTTCTTCAGTAAACCAACCACCTATATCTGTTGGTGAATTAAATACTGCAGCATATCCGCTAATTACATTCGATTCACCTTCACTCGCTGCCCTTGTAGTAAGATTGGTGATGTCAAATGTTCTCGTTTCCTTCTTTTTGTCCATTGTCATCACCTCCCTTCAAGCTGTCATCCGTGGCTTGTCCTAAATCTTCGCCAGCAATTAAATCCTTTGAAATATATAGCTTGCTAGATTCAGCTGTATTTAACTTCTTGAACCCAAGCATTTCACGACTATCATCTGGTGTAGCAATCATTGTTCGTACCAAGTTATAAGCAATGTTTGTCTTAGTCGAATAAGGAACGAAATCAAGAATATTAATCTTCGCTTTTAATCGTAGATTCGATTTTTGACCGAAAAAAAGAAGAGTCAAATGCTCTTCAAATAGTTGCAATATTGGACGTACTGCTTTGTTATGCAGATACATCATGGCTTTTTCCATATCTGTTTTCATTAATGATTGATAGGTATCTACATTAATACCTAAGAATTTACCCAGGTCTTTTTTATAAACATTAAGGTAAGCAAGGATTTTTTCATCATTGATCGAACTTGCTAATGTTTCGATGGTATAGCCTTTTCCTAAAGGGATTAACTTTACAGTCCTGGATTCATCTATTGATTCTAATTGATCCAAGATTGCTTTAATTAATTTCGATTGTGCAGTGTTTTGTGGATTGATATGAGCGTCCAGTTTTAACAGGTAGGCCAATAAACCACCTTTGGCATATTTATCTGTTAAAACCTTCTCTGCATTCATAACACCTTCTAAAGTGTTTCTACCTAAACGCTTCAAACCTACACCATTAAGATGAGAAGTACCGATATTTTTAATGTGCCGGATCATGACTTGAGGTATTTCGGTACCATTTACTTTGAAATGTTCAATTAAATTATCATCTAATTCATGATATACATTTGTAGCAATATGAATTTCTTTCCCATCATAAACGGGGAAAACTTCACCTTCTAACAAATAGGTGTTGGTTAATAATTTTAGAAACTCAGACCTGGTTAAATAGTTATTTGGCTTCCTTAAAGTGTCTAAGATAGAATGATTTTTTAATTCATTTCCTGCACTATCTTCCACTGTCCATTCTGCAAGTACAATCTGATTAGATATATCTTGCATAAGTTCATATACATCTGAGGACTCCAATACACTTTCATCATTCACATATGATCCACTGTATCGGAGAACATTCCCAAATATATCGTTTAACCAACCCCGCTTTTCAATCTGCCGGTATAAAAAATTCGAAAATTTATCTCGTAAACCCAAATTTTCACCGCCTTTCAAGGGCAAATTAAAAAGCCACTTTATTAAGTGACTTATCTATAAATTTCACTTATGAGATTATCCAAACCATCTTCATCAATATCTTCCATCATCGTCATAGTTTCTTTATGCGCATTCAGTAGAGCAACAAATCCATCAATCTTGTTTTGACTTTGTTTTTTTGATGGAGCTTTTAGCCCTTGCATATTGATAAATGCCACTACATTTTCAGTACAATATATAAGTAACGGATTATCCGTTTTTACTCTTCCTTGGAACATTAACAACTCGATATCATCAAATGGAGCATTCAAACTTGATGGATATTGACGAACTTCCACACATTCAAAACCTTCCATTTCCAATGATTCTACTAACTTAACTGCATGTGCAGGGTCATAATTTATTTGTCGAATATCATATACTTGAGCTTGTTCTTTGATGTAGTCAAGTACCATATCGTAATCGATTGTTTTACCTTCACACAAAGTTACAAAACCACGTTCGACTAAATTTCTATATGGAATATTCTCAAGCTTTTCCCTTGCTTCAATACCTTCCGATGGAATGAAGTACATCTGTTTAACTTTCAAAAGTGATTTTCCATTCTCATCGTGTGTAGGAAAATTCAAGCTCACACAAGTTAAATCGGTAGTCTTTGATAAGTCCAAACCGATTACACACTCTTGACCGCTTAAATCGCCCAAATCTTGAACAAGGCATTTTTCAACAATTTCCTTTTCAAAATAAGTACCACTAGAACGAACGAAAATATTTAAATGTTTTGCTAAAAACTCATCTTTTCGTTCTGCTGATACTTGCGCTTCTTTAAATTGATTTTCAAGGTAATCTTTTTTTACAGATATGCCGTAATTAGGATTTACTTTTTCCCAAACTTTTGGGTCATCCCATTTATCACCTTTGTCTGGTTCATATATGAGAACGAACCAAGAATCATCATCCACTTCACCATTAAGAATTTTTTTACAGTAATTATAAATCTGTAAACCTACAGATGTGGTTCCTTTACCGGCAGTTGAAACAATAGACATTAATGGTTGTGATCTTGAACCCATCCCTGACTTTAATACATCATAAATATCCGCATTATTCTGAGCGTGTACCTCATCTAATAAAACGAAATGAGGGTTTTTTCCATCGAGTCCTTTTGTTTCTCTCGATAACGGTTGAAGTGTATTTTTAAACTTCTTTCCATCCACAATAAAAGAGTAAACAATAGAGTTTACTCCGCCTTTTGGTCCTTTATAAATTTGAGTGCGTTCGATTAAATCTGGGCTATTTTCAATGGTTACTGCAATTTTCTTTGCAGATATATTTGCTTGGTCTTTATCAGTTGCAGCAGTATAACATTCCGCACCTATTTCACCATCACCATACATAGCATAAGTTGCTTGTCCAGCTGCTATGGTCGTTTTTTCGTTTTTTCTCGGTACTTGAATATAACTGGTGCGAATAACCCGTACTATTCGATTTTTCTCATCTTTTTTCATCCAACCATAGATATTCGTGAAGGCAAAAAGTTGCCAATCCTTTAACTGATAATTTTGTCCTGCTACGTCTCCTTCTGCATATATACAAAAGGTTTCCATGAAATCCATAGCACGATTAGCCGCGTCTAAATCTAACCAGATATCTTTACGTTTTTTCCACTTTTTATAGCGCTCTACAGCTTTTATGACTGTTTTTGGATATCTCTTTTTATTACGAGTAACCTTTTTAGCAAATTCATCCGCATAATTCACACCTGGTACAATCATCGGTTACCATTCCATTTACGATTAAAAGCCAAGAACGCATCTGTTTCTTCTTCGTTTACTTCAACTACTTCTTTAGGCAATAAATTAAACAATTCTTTATATGTGGAGGTATACCGATTAATCATGGTGTTGTAAGATTTTTGAGCAGGATTTTCAACCAACATTTTTTGTTTCCCATTTTCAAACATATAAGTGGGACCTTTTGTTTTAATGTCGTCCTCAAGGATTTCCAGAGTGACGGTCATAAAAGCTACACGTTCAATTAATTCCTTTGCTGCTTCTTTCTTGTCGTCAGATAAATCCTTAAAAACATCATTCAATCGGTTGATTTCTTTTTGGATCAATTCATCCTGCTTTTTTTTACTTAACTTCGCCATGTAACCCCCCCTCATGTTAGAAATAGCTTTGGCACACATTTGAGTCCCCTGCTGCCTATCTCCCCATTACCCTATTTTTTAATTTTGGGTAGGGGGGCTATTGAAATAAGATGGAAAAACCGTTTTTTGTTCTTCCTCGTTTTCAACAATCGTATGGCATTGTGGACATAACAACATAAGATTGTTTGGATCTAACTTCAACAAAGGATTCTTTTTAATCGGTATGATGTGATGAACATGAGCACGTTTACCAAACACAAACTTCCCACATCGTTTACAACATCCTTTGTCTCTTTCGTAAACAAATGACCTCATCGACTTCCATTCATCACTGTTGTAAAAAGGTTTATTCTCATGATGGTAAATAGATTTTGGTTTACGTTTCTTTTTCTTCAATCGGTGTTCCTTACAGTACAAACCTTCTGCTACCTTGTTTGTACATCCGTTATAGCAACAGTATCTCATTTTACCTCAGACAATAATTTGATAATGTCATCCTTCTTGGTTACATCAGATGGAATATCAATATCATGATCAGCTGCATACTGACGTAATTGTCTAACCGTCATTTCGGATAAATTTATTTCGTTTACTGGTGTATCTGTCCTATCTACTAGATTCACTCCGCCGACCACTACTTTCTTTGCTTTCGTATCCCAATACTCAATACCAGCTGCAGTCTTACGAATGGGTCTTAACATGTAATTTCCTCCTTATCGCTGCGTTTTTTTGCGTAAAAAAAGACACCTCGTAATGAGATGTCTTTTTGATAATTATTGATGTATTTCTCGATACTATAAATATAACATATTATTTCAAATAAAGTGTCCGTTTATTCTCCGCAAATTGTCCGCAAAAAGTTCGCACCTATACCTCTTTTTAGGCGCCTTTTGAGCTAAGTTTCATAAAGAGTATTTTACCCTTGAATTAGCTATAAACTATATTTTGTATAATTCGCTTACCTGCTACTTTCCTAGTAATCTCAAGGCTTTTCTGCATGTCTGAAAATGAATTATACATATACCATTTTGTAACTAATTAAAATAACAAAAAAATAAATATGCTTAATCAAATCTTTAATTTAGATTGATAAGCATTTAGGTTATCCTGAGTGATTCCAATATATCTTAATGTTATTTTCGGGTCACTGTGATTCAACATTTGTTGCAGCACGGCCACATCTTTAAACTGTTTATAATGATGATAACCATAAGTTTTCCTAAAAGAGTGTGTGCCAATTCTTTCTAATCCAAACTCTTTAGCTATTTCTTGTAATATGACATAGGCCATACCTCGAGTAATTGGTTTGTTTTTCCCATTCCGACTTTTAAAGAGATACTCATCTTTAGGTTTACCCTTGCAATATTCTCTAACAGCTTTTTTTAGCTCCGGTGGCATTCGAACTTCCTTAAGCTTATTTGTCTTTCCCTCACGCAAAAATATACTCCAGCCTTCCACATCTTTAACTCGAAGCTTTAATAGATCTGATATTCTCATACCAGTGTTGATTCCGAATAGAAAAAGAATATAATTTCTTTCGCTGCGGACCTTAAGCCATTTCTTTATTTCTTGGATCAATTCCTTATCCCGAATCGGCTGCACTAAATTCATTAAGCCTTCACCTCGCTTTTTTTATAAACTTCAATTTTCAGTGCAAAAGCGAGTCGTAACATCCCTTGTCCTTTTATTTTATAATATTTAGTTTTCCCTACTCCTATTTCCATCATAATTTCCCGATCATAACCTAATTCATTATGAAGCATATATTTTTTTATAATAATTTGACGTTCCTCTTCCTTTAAGGAATTGACTGCTTCATGGATCCAAGAAAGATAAGCGTCCCTTTCCTTTTCATATTCAATTCTTTCGATTGCTGCTTCTTCTGTGCTGGAATGAAAGGCGTTTGTAGTTGATGGAGGTACTAAAGTATAAGAAGCTGTAACTTTTGGCATTAAAAAATTCGGAAGTGTAATCAAATAATCCCTATACTTATATAAAGCCTTTTCAACCCTTTTTTTTGTCGCTTTAAGATTTATTTTAGGTAAATGCTCGTTGTTCATGTGATTCCCACCTTTTGTTTATCTTTTAGGACAAAATGATTTATTATTGCCTCAAAGCTCCTCCCCTCCCTCTTTTCCAAGTTCGCATTCTCGTTCCCATCAGATCCTCCAAGTCTCTTTTTGATAAATTTTCGTTTTTCTTATTTTTCGGCTTCCTTTTAATCAATTTTTGATCATCCATGATATAGAAGTTGTTCTTTTTCGTCCATTTTTTTAGGCCTTGTTGTAATGTGTTCAATATCGATTCCTCCCCTCAAATGAAAAAGGACACTGATAAAACAGCAAAATATGCCATTTAATCAGTGTCCTCACGCTCTCGGTCTTGGACTTATGAAACTGCTTTTTCGAGTAGTAATTTAAACGTCTCTTTACCTTTTGGAGTTATTAGAGTTTGAACATCAGCTTTACCGTTACGTTCAAATTCCTTTAACTTAAATAATTCAGGAACATATTTTCCATAAGGTTTTAATTTATTTCTTTGGTCCCTATAAATAAAACCATTTTCTAATAACCAATTGATAAAAGTTCTTTGTCCAATTTCTAATTCCTTCGCTGTATCTCTAAAATTTGTTAACAAATTACGATCCACCAATCTATCAAAATAATCTGCTTTAGGCTGCATGATAGCAATCTGTTCATTTTGCTTGCGAACGGTTTCTAAAGTTGCCCGAAACATAAGTTTTGTTTGTTCGTCAGCATACGGCAGATAAGTTTGGATAAACATTTCTTCATTTCCTACATAACCGCCCGTTTTCCTTATTGTCGGGAGGACTTCATTGGTAACCCATTTTTTAAATTTCTTTGCCTCTGGTTTTCGGCTTGTCAGAATTAAGGAGTATAACCCGGATTCGTTAACAAGCCATGTTTCCCGATTTTGACCTGATAGGAATATTGTTCCTAGCAGCTTTTCATCATCATCCAAGCGTTCGACAGCTTTACTTACCTGGCTATGATCTAAGATTTCGCAAATATCTTTTGCAACAAACCAGACTGAATTATTCATTTCAACCGTCCGGACTTGCTTTTGTTCATAGATAAAATTCACAAATACCCCACCTCCACAAAAAAAGGACACCAATTACCAGCTATGCTGAATAATCGGCGTCCTCAGGCTTTCCTATCTTGGACATATTTTATTAATTCAATTATACATTTTTTTGATTAATTCAGCTAGAAAATATTAACTTTTTTGGATAACTTTCATCGGAATCCGTATTATTCCATTGGATAAAAAGTAAAAGAGTTTTTTTTCATGTGTTTTTGTCTCACCTCCTAAAAAGCAAAGAAAAAACCCCGAGATATTATAAGAAATACAAAATATAGCATTTCTTATAATTATCTCGGGGTCGTCCCGTTCGCTATTAATTATTTATGGGTATATTTTAGAGTATTTGGATTATATGGTCAATAGTTTATCTGGGAATTAATATATTTGTTTATTTGCTTATGTAGTACTATTAATTTAGTAATATTTAGTGAGGAAGTAAAAATTTTTTTATTGAAAATATAGTGAAGAAGTGGTTAGCCGATAAGTATAAATCAATAATTATAGACAAATAAAATAGTTGTTTAAAAAATAATAAAGTAGTTTAATTATTAAACCGTTTCTTTGCTTTCATGACCACAATCGTTACATTTTAAAGTTTGGAAAATGGCATTTGTTTGAGCATTCGCAATAGGTTCACCTTTTTTAATATTGTAAGAACCACATTTTGTACATTCAATTGCATAACCTGTTTTTTTCATAATTTCCTCCAATAGAATATCATTTTTAAATAACTTTATTTTTAATTGTTTCAAATTTACAGCGTAGTTTTAAGGGTTTGAACCTATGTTTTTAAATGACTTTATTATTTATCTACAATAATATCGATAAACAAATATTTTGAAATATAAAAAGAGACGTCCAGAAATTAATATTACGAGTTCTGGACAGCCCCATAAACTACGCATTAACTTTTTCCCAAGAAATTGGGGTGAAAATTGTTTCTCCTCTTAATTTATCTTTAATATATACATAAACACCTTTTCCTAAATCACCGAAGAGTCCATATACCTTCCAATCACATATTTTTCCCTTTGATATTTCTTCACCACTGTTACACTCGTAAGGGTTTGTTGAAATACCACCACAAGAAGCGCATCGAAATTTTTTATCTCCTATCGCTTGATACAATTCATCAACCGTTTCAAAAACTATAACTTTATCAGCTTTGAAAGAAGGTTGATTTGCTTCTTGATAGTAATTAATTGCACTATAAGTTCTGTCTTTTTCCCAAGCTTCGAGAATTTCTTTTTGTGGCATTTTTAATGCATTTGAGTATTCCTGTAATTTATTTCTTAGATATTTTTCAAGTTCTTCTGCTCTCTGTTCTCCTAATTCTCCGCTCCAAGAATTTCGCGCATCTTCTTTTAATTTCTTAATTATTTGTTCCATTTTTATTACTCCTTTGATCACCATTTGTTTCAAATTCGTATTATCTTCGTACTACGACACTAAACAATTTTGTCGAATCTGTTTTCCCAATCAATAACTTTAAAATTATAGTCTGTATTGGGTACACGTTTTCTACCCCAAATGCTACTTATATCGACCCAACTTTTATCTTTTGCAACTCTTGTCACCCTAGCGGTGTTTAGCTGAGTTGGAAATTCTCCTAAATCAGATATAAACATAATAATGTCACCTTTTTTAACCTCAATCACAATATAACCTCCTTACTACGCTTTTTGTTTGTATTGCGTGTGTTTATTGAATTTAAGTGCTAAGCCAGGTGTCTAATATTTCTGACACAACCTCTTCTAAAGTGAATTTTCCGTCATTAGCTATTTGCTGCAATTGATCCCAATGTCCGGAGGAAAGTGAAATTTTTAATTCTTTTGTTTCAGTTTCTTGAAGCAAGGAAAGCTGCTTTTCCTCTCTATCCATTTCACCACTCCTATTGCTCATTTTGGTTCAACTTAATTAAGAATCACCCATATAAAAAACAGTGTAATTGCTCCTGCTATTACAATTTGTATGAGTACCGTTATAAAGTCTTTTTCTTTATCCATTTGATTCTACCTTCATCATCAATTTGTGTCTTTGCTTCAAAATGTGCACTAACTCATTTCGTGAGTGAACCCACATTTTTTACAGGAATATAAACAGGAAAGCCAATGTATATTACTCGAATAAACCAAATATCTTTTGTGGAACAATCCACAATAAATTTTTTTCAGCTTCGGGAAATCCTTTTGTAACAAACCCATAAAAGCCACCTCTTCTATTTGAAATTTTGTCCTCCCTGGCTAAGTGAAACAAAGCAAGGAATATTTCATCTGGATCTCTGCCAAATCGTTCTGTAATCCGTTCGAAACTTGCTCCAGATTCCCACATTTTCTCTAGTAATAATAATTCTGGCTCGTCCCACAAAAAGTCCAAGTCCTCACAAACTATTACTCTATTTTTTCGAGGTTCCCTTATTGGGGTGCGTTTGATTTTCCTGCTATAATTAGTAGTGTTAAGAAAAATACCCACACTTTTCACTCCTTTGCAATATTTCTAAGTCAACTTATCCATGGGACTGAAGGATCAGTCCCACAGCCCTCTCAAACTACGTCCAATATCTTGCTATATATTTAGCCAAATCCTTTTTATGAAATTTCTGATTCTTCACGAACCTGTTCAGCTATTGCACTTGCTACAGCAGCAACATGAATTAACTCTTTGTATAGGTTTTGTGCATCGGTAGGTTTACCCCATCCCCAGTTTTTTTGCATAGCCTGGGCTACTTCCCCAACTTCTTCAACTAAAATCGCTAACCAAGCACCATAAGTATGTCTTTGAATTCCCCATTTTTCGTTTTGTCTTATTCTTTCTAAATACACTTCTTTATTGATTTCATTCATTAATTCTTCGTATTCCTCATGCATCATCTTAGAAAACCCTCCATTTTAAGCCTCGCAGCAATTATATGATTGGTCCTAAAATCATCTTTTGCTTTTCCTACTCGGAGGGATGGTATCCTTTGTACCACCGATCAACTTTAAAAGGTACCATCCGTTTGTTATCTTTAAGTTAGAAATTTAAAACAACTCGCTTTCCTCAAAGCGAATTCTTGCTGTTTTACCTTTTGCCGTTTCGATTATAGTGAAACCATGTTCAACAGCCTCGCATATTTTGGCCTTACCTTGATGGCCGTCCAAAACAACAATGAGTACTTTCCCTGGTTCGATTTGTTGCTGGATTGACATATTACTAGAATCAATTAGTAAATCTTTTGATCTTCTTGCCATTTTGAACACCTCGATATGGTATAATTAAGGTGTCTTTATGTTGGGTTTTGCCGGGCATTAATGTGCCTGGCATTTTATTTTTTGAAATAAGGAATAGCTACTTTTTCTTGGCCTTTATGAATTTCTGCAATAATTGGATAATCGGTCCCCAATCTTCGTTTCCATTCTCTTAATGCGTTTACCTCTTCGATTTTGCAGAGCTTGTGTAGCTGATAAAATGACATCATCCGAAGATTGCATTGATTCATCCAAATACTCCTCCCTGATCACTTTTCTTTGCCATGCTAACTGTTCGTTAACCATTTTTCCTCCTGTTCTGAGGCCATCTCCAATCTATTACTCTTTGAGGTTTGCTTTTTAGCCCCTTTTTCTTAGTATTGTTCCTGTAATTCTCTAACTCTTCTGCCGTAAGGAAAGAGACCTGTACAGGAGCTGACACTGAAAATAGGTCGTGCTTCTTTTCGCATGTAGGTGTGCAAAACATCACCTCGTCTGAAATGATTTGAAAAGTTTTCCCACAATTGCAGCATTGACTAATCATTAACATCTCTCCCATCAAGCCTCTTTACGGCATTTCTTGATTCGCATATCTATGTAAATGCGTTCTAATTCCACTAGAGGTAGTTCATATAGTTGACGTCCATCTTCATGCTTCATGTAACCAAATTCAATTAAATCCCGTATGATACGGCTTTTCCTTTTTTCAACAGCCTCTCTAAGTTGCATAATTCTTTCCCTCCTAAGTTTCAATGCCGTCTATGGCTTTAAACAGTTCATCAATTTCCCTCTTTTTTGCTTCAAAATCTTGGGATACTTTTTGTTTTTTTGGTTGTTGTGATGTGTATGGATCATCATCCCACCAATCAGGAAGTAATTCCTGTCGATTCGATTTGCTAGATTTTTTAGGCTTATCTCTCTGCTTGGCCTTAGCCTCTTTGAAAGCTAGCAAGGCAGCATGAACTTGTTCAACAGTTGTATATTTTTTATCCGCCCAATTTCTAAGGATTCGCTCCACATAGGTCCAATTTTTAGCCCCGTACTCTACTGCTATTTTCATAGCCTCTAAAACTAGTTCAGGTGATAAATCATCACACCATTGGCCAATTTTTTCAGATAAATAACCTCCGATGGTTCCAAAGCCATTTTCTTCAAAAAATCGGAATGGATTTTCTTTTTGCGCGGGCGCTTCTTTTTCTTCTTCTTTTTTCTTTGTAGTATTCTCTGTAGTATTCTCTGGTAATGGCGTGTTCAAGTTGACCACTTCCTCTGTCCAATCTGAACACTCCGTCTGTTCATTTTGAACAGGTGGTCTGCTCATATCTTCAAGAAGTTCATAGTTAAGCCGATACCATTTGGTGTTATCGATTTTCATTTTGTTGTATTTCCCTATAATGATTAAATTCGCTTTTTCAAGCTTAGTGATTATCCTTCTAATTGTACTGACTGACCAAAATGGAAATTGCTCTTGCCAGTCTTCGTAAGTGTTATAAACCCATTTGTGATTATCACGAATGTTGTTGCTTTCCTTTAACCAGTAATGCAGTTGTTGAATGAAAATCGCCTCATTTAGACCAACTTTTGTTGCTAATGAAGGAAGCACTAATATTGGACTTTCATCTAGTAAGAGCTTGCTCATTTTCTTCTCCTCCTCTCTCTGGATTCATCAACCCGATCACAAATGGCAAACGAACCCTCCAAACGGATAAACCTATAATTTGGATAACGAATTAAATATTTTTGGACCATAGATAGAAAGTTATTTTCCGTCACGTTTGGCTTCTCTTTCAGGATTCGTTCCGGCAACAATACCCTGCAGCGTGTGTAGTTAAGCAAGCTGTACTATGCCTCTATAAAAATATGAACTTGGTGCAATTTATTTTGAGGCAATTCGTTCCTTATGCCCTCTGCTTTCTTCTGGCATTCTGAAACACTATCAGCAAGAACAAACGCTTTATGTATTGTGAGAAAGTTGTCGTTAATTCTTAAAGCAAAATCAACTTCAAATAACATCAATACCACCCTTCTAGTTCTCATTTGGTATAATCCTCCATAGAAAGGAGGTGCCTACCATGATAGAAAATTTACTTCAAGATTTAAAAGTTCTTATATTAAGTGGATTTATTAACGCTCAACATGCTCATGAATTAATCTTTTCTGATTCACCAAATGTAGCTGTAATCGTTGGACATTTATCTATTGCAAGTTCATATATCAACTCCGCCAAGTCGATATATACCTGCAATAAAGCCGTTCTTGAAAGACAAGAATTAGAAGATTTTTTTCATTTAAGCTCTGTGTTTATTGATGAAGCAATGGATAATATTAGAACAAATCACAGTCACCAATGGTCTGACATTCAATTTAATCGATTAAAAGATAGCTACCGGGACGTATCAAGACTTTTAGGAATTAAATAGTTTTCTATTCGGCTGATTGACCTTTTAATAGAATTAACGTCATTTTCAATGTCAATCAGCCTTTTCGATTGCCATAATATTTCTTTAGCCATCCAACTTTCTGGATCAATCCCAACTATTTTTTCTTCATTTTTGACTCGTTCAATTTCTCTTTCTACAAGACGCAAAGCGTTAGGATAATCCTTAAATATTTCTTCTAATGTTTTTTCCTGTTCGAAAATTTTCCAATTAGCATTCACTACTCTCACCTCTATTCCTTATTTTGGTGCGCACCGTAATGGCCAAGAACACCTAGGGGGAATAAGGGAAAATGTTCCTGACCATTACGGCAAGCCCAATTTCTTGCCGTACCGATAAATAGGTGATAAAATATTAATTAATCTGGTACTGAGCAGTAAGCAGGTTCTAACCCTAACTTACTGCTTTTTCTTTTTTCGAAAGATGTTTTACAGCTGGCTTCAATTGAAGTTCAAAAAGCGTCACTTTCCCCTTGTTCTCTCGTACCATCCGGCACCACATTTTTACATCCGAACCTTTCATTACAGGACTAGTAAACAATCTCATTTGCGCACATCCTCCAATTTTCTTATTTCAAAAGTGTCAAAAGGTATTGAATCTTGGATTTTCTTCAAGGCAATCTCTGCTTGCTCATAGGTTTCGTAAGTTTCCTCCTGACCGAGGTTATCCATTTGACATGACTGAAACATGATTCTTTTACCGCGAATGACATAAGTCATTTAAAAACCTCCCTCATGACAGGTTTTTCGTTCATTTTCATTGATACCAGTTCCACTAGTACTCCTTTATTAGCCAATTGATTAACTACTTCCATCAGCCGATCGCGATTTAATTTTTTGTTTTTCATCTTTTCCAGTTCATTTAAAGAATTTAGTAATTCGTAACACGCTATTTTAGCATTCCTTATGTCTCCATCCATAAGCCCCTTTTCAACGTTACTAATACTGGTCCAAATGGATCTTTGTTCAGCAACAACCTTACGACAATCTTCTGGTAAATATTCATTCATATTCATTTTTCAAGCCTCCGTGCTTTCAATGTTAATCGCCACTCAGTAAATATTTTTTTCATCGAGAATCCGCATTCTCTGCAAATTACGGCCACTAGGTTAATTAAACTAGCAGCTGCATCTAACGCTTCGAATATGACTCTTTTCATTTCTTCTCGTTCGGTGTCGGTTCTAGTATGTATGGGCTTGACCCAGCAAACTTGAGAAAGTTGTTCAAGTGCTTCATTTGTTTCCCTTTTTACCAGAAAAGCCATGCTTGCTGGGTGTTGATCAACATAATCACCGTTAAGATATGGGATAGCTACTTCACCTGCAGCATCTCCCCAGGATCTAAAATAAAATTCCTCATCATCAATTGTCTGTGCGATGGGTCGGCGCAGATCTTCGGGCAGTCGTCTTGCACCAGTTTCATATTTTGCTATGCTTTCACGAGACACTGGCAATTCTAATGCTAGTTGTTCTTGGGTGAGGCCTTGGCGCTTTCGAGCCATCGCAAGCTCTTCGCCAATTTTCATAGACTATCATTCCTCCTTTTGTACCATCTGATTAATAGAGTTGTTACCTTGATAAGCGATATATTTAATTTAGTGACTAGGTTGTTCCTTTAACCATTCATAGAGGAATTTTTCCGTTTCCCTGGCAGGAAACAACCATTTACGGCCAACTCTATACTTTGGAAAACGTGGATCAAAGAAAAAATGCTCTTTTATAAATGGTTCACTCATGCAAGTCTGCCTACAGAGTTCTTTCATATCCCAAAACACTGTACGATTTGAAATTTCTTCAAGATGTTTCTTGAGTTCTTCTTGAAAATGCTTTTCTATACTTGTTTGATCAACTTGAATGTTTAGCAAAAAATTCACCCCCTATGTTTGTTAATAGCTTTCATTTCGTTGTAACCGAATTACGCTGTTTTGTTTCCAACTACTTTATTCTTAATTTCTAAGAAATATTGATTAAAAAAATAACCAGGATCAACTTCCAAGCCTTTACAAATTTTTTCATACTCATCAATCCCCATAGGAGAATCACCGTTCATTAATCGGTAGAATCTATTAGGATTAATATCTAATTTTTCAGCAACATAATTAAACTTTAAACCTTTGCTTCGTATATAGTTACGAATTCGTTGATGCATTTCCATTCAAATATCACTCCTTCTAAATATTTTTCTTAATTTCTAAGAACTATCTATATACAGAATAATTCTTAATTCATAAGAAGTCAAGTATTTTTTCTAAGTTTCTAAGAAAAAACATTCCTATTTTTTAAGAATATGGTATTTTGTTCTAAAATTATTCTTAATGGAAACGGTGAGATATTTATGTCTACTTTAGGAGAGCGTTTGAAGTTAGCTAGGGAACGAACTGGATTAAAACAGACTCAAGTTAAAGAAAGAACAAATATAAATAATAAGACATTAAGTGGTTATGAAAATAATGTAAGTGAGCCTGATTCAGCAACACTAGGCGTTCTTGCAGAACTTTACGGAGTCTCCTATAGATGGTTAATTACTGGAGAAGGTCCAATGGTGGAAAAGCCGGTAAATAAATTAAGTGATAAAGACGAACGCGACATTGCTAAACGAATGGAAAAAATCAAAGAGGATCTAGCTGCTGACGGAGGTTTAAGTTTTTATGGAGAACCTTTAAGCGAAGAAGCAAAAGAATCATTATTAGAAGCCATGGAATTTGCAGTTAGACAAGCTCAAAAGATAAATAAAAAATACATTCCTAAAAAATATAGAGAAGATCAATAGGAATGTGAGGCGTTTTAATTGAATTGGATTAAACAGCAGGTAAAGAATATTGTACAAACTTACAAAACAAATTGCCCCTTTGAAGTATCCAAATCTAAAAATATACATGTAGTCTTTTGGAACCTACATCATGAAATATGGGGCTTTTATAAATATGAAAGAAGAAACCGTTTTATCTTTATTAATAACAACCTCGAAATTCATCAGCAGCGTTATGTCTGTGCTCACGAACTTGGCCATGCTATTTTACACACAAAAGTAAATACACCTTTCTTAAGAACGAATACTTTATATTCCGTTGATAAGATTGAACGGGAAGCAAATGAATTTGCCGTCAATCTATTACTCTTTGATAAAAATCTATGTGACTACCAAACCAATAACGATATTTTAAGAGAGTTTGGAATCCCTTGTGAAATGGAGCAATTTTTAAAGAAATTTTTTTATTCATAAATTAGGTATATAGACCCAAGATAATACACCTATTGGTAATATTATTTTTTAATATAATGTAATTTTTTTAAAGGAGGTTAGTAGATGGATTCCAGCTAATAAAATACAAAGAATTTGTTTAACTTCAACAACTTGGATATATACATAAGCTGTACCTAATAAATAAAATGAAAATTAGAGGTAATTACATATGAGAATAATTAGATGGATTTTACTTATTCTTGGTTTACTTATTATCCTGGGAACAATCCCCATTACAAAATGGGCATTGTTAGGATTGATTTTATTTATTTTTGGGATTTACCAAAGCAAGCAACTTCGAGCTGGAAAAGCATTTGGGAAAGGTATTCTTTTAAAGCCACGATTGCTAATGATTACAGGTTTTATTTTCAGCTTTACTATGGCTATGATTTTTGTAGAACCTGTTGAGGAATCTGCAAAAAATGCAAAACAGGATGAAAAAATCAAAAGTGAGCAAATAAAAAAAGAAAAACAAGAAGAGCTTGAAAAGAAAAAAACCGAAGAAAAGAAGAAAGAAGAACTAGCAAAGAAAGCTGAAGAAGAAAGAAAAGCAAAAGAACAAGCTGAAAAAGAGGCTCAACTAGCTAAAGAACAAGCCGAAAAGGAAGAACAGGCTAGAAAAGCAGCTGAAGAAAAAGCGAAACAAGAAGCAGCAGCTAGCATGGGGCTAATCGCAGCAACCGTTTCAAGAGTAATTGATGGAGATACATTTGAATTATCAGATGGAAGTAAAGTAAGACTAGTTGGAGTAAATACTCCCGAATCTACTAACAGACATGAACAATATGGAAAAGAAGCAAGTAATTATACAAAAACCAAACTAGAAGGTAAGAATATTTGGCTACAAAAAGATGTCTCAGAAACAGATCGTTATGGTCGTTTATTAAGAATTGTGTGGTTAGCTGTTCCTACAAGTGATTCAGACGAAAATGAAATCCGTTCAAAAATGTTTAATGCTGATTTAGTTATAAACGGATATGCTGAACCATCTACTTACCCACCAGATGTAAAATACAGTGATTATTTCGTTAAGTTTGCTAGGGAAGCAAGAAGTAATAAAACTGGATTATGGGCTTTCGGGGAATATGGTACAACTAAAGGTGATCTTGATCCAAAAGAAACATCAACACCTGCTACTACGTCAAGAAACAGCAGCACAAGTAGCAATAGTTCATCAACATCTTCTTCGTCATCAGCAGCAACTGCACCTAGCTCATCATCAAGTGGTGAAATAGAAATTTTTGCAAATTGCACAGAACTTAGAAAGAAATATCCAAATGGTGTACCTGCAGGTCATCCGGCCTACCAGTCAAAAATGGATAGAGACAAAGATAATTACGCATGTGAAAGATAAAAGAAAATAAGCTAAAACAAAATAATTTGCACGCATTTGCGTGCTTTTATTTTGGTGAAATTAGGTATTATTTTGTTCCAAAACGTGAAATAACATTAGGGAGAGACCAATATGTTGAGCCAGAAAGAAGCAGATAATCTCATTGCCATGTTGAAAGAGTTAAAATCAAAGCAAATGAAAATTCCATTTCCACAACCAACAAAGGAACTACGTCTGGACCTTGAAAGTTCAATGAATAAGAAGGAAAAATTTATTATAGATATCAATAGAAAAGGACAATTCAACCTGTTAAAATGTACTTTTCAAACGAGATACAGGAATTCTATACGTCTACTTAGAATTGATATAGAAGGTCCACCTCATGAAAATCCGGATGGTACTATTGTTGAATGTCCACATATTCATATATACAAAGAAGGATACGAATTAAAATGGGCTTATCCTCTTTCAGAGATTATTCAAACCCAAAATGATGATTTAATAGATATCCTAATTGCGTTTTTAGAGTATAATAAGGTCAAACGTAACGGTCATTTATTTTATATGGAGGGAGGTCTAGTTTGATGCAAATCATAAATGAGCTAAAAAATGCATATTCCAATTGGATTAATGAGCAATTGCAATTCCGTGATTTAAATGGTGCGATTGAAATCACTACTCCATTCCTTGATCGTAATAATGACCGAATTCAATTGTATGTAATCCAAGATGAAACGGGTTTAAAAATCACTGATGACGGTATAACATTAAATGAATTACAAATGTCAGGTATTGATGTATTCGATTCACCCAGGAGAATAGAATTATTAAATTTTATTTTAAATGGATACGGAGTTAAAAGTAACAAAGAAGAATTATTTGTTAATGCAACGAAATCTAATTTTCCGCAGAAAAAGCATTCGCTTATCCAAGCTGTAATGTCCGTTAACGATATGTTCATGACAAGCCGTGAAACGGTAACAGGGATATTTTTAGAAGATGTAAAAGAGTTTTTGGATTCGAAGGACGTTCGTTTTACTCCAAATGTATCGTTCAGTGGAAAAAGTGGGTTGGTTCATCACTTTGATTTTGTTATACCAAAGTTTAAAGATGCACCTGAAAGAGTTTTGAAAACTTTTAATAACCCATCCAAAGAAAAAACAGAAGCCATGTTATTTGCATGGGCAGATACCAAAATGACTAGAGATGAAAATTCAGTACTATACGCATTCTTAAACGACACGGATAGAAAAATTAATGATTCAATATTAAATGCATTACAGGAATACAGTGTAAAGCCAGTACTATGGTCTGAAAGAGAAAAGTACGCAAAAGAATTAGCTGCTTAAAAAATTAGTTCCCCATTAACGGGGATAATTTTTTAATTGTTAAATAGAACATATGTTTGTATAATTTTGCTGAGATGACTGTTTATGAATTACATTCATTCTCCAATCGAGGACTATATTAACGAATTGTACCAACAGCTATCTATCAATGTTCCTAAGGAATTAGTCATTCTAGAAATAGCATTCAAGCCTGGCATTATAAATTAATCCGGAGGTTTATACCATGGCAAATATAGAGACCGGATAGTATCAGTCAATGGTGGAGACGATTTACAAAGAAATATAAATTGAAGCATATACGTTCCAGTCAAAAATGGATAGAGACAAAGATAATTACGCTTGTACGATAAATTTTGTATATGCCCTTTTAGGCAATTCTTCCCAACTAAAAAACGAACATACATTCCTACAAAGGAGGGTTCACTCATGAATAATGAGAAATTAATAATAAAATTAAGTGACGCCATAAAAGCTGGTAAAACCAAAGGAAACATTCTACAAATACCTATATTTGAAACCATTCAAGAAATTGATGGAGAACTGTATGGAATAATTAAGGGTTTTATAGCCCCGCCTCATAGTAAACAAGATGGGAAACCATTAATACACTAAGGAGGACTGAAATATGGCTAGTTTCAGAAAAAGGGGAAACTCATGGCAGTATCGAATTTATTACAAGGATCGTCGTACTGGTGAGAAAAAAGAAAAGGTTGAAAGTGGTTTTAAAACAAAGGCTGAAGCTAAACTAGCAGCAACTGAAATGGAAAGAAAAATTAAAAGAGGGTTTGATCCTGGTTCTGCTGATCAAACATTGGCAGAGTATCTTGACTGGTGGTTTGAAACGTATAAAAAGGGTACAACCAGCTTCGGCACCGAAAAAAATATCCGGTTGCATATTAACATGATAACTGAACGCATAGGGTATATGGAGCTAAAAGAAATTGCACGGCCAAATTATCAGAAATTCATTAATGACCTATCTAAGGACTATTCAAAAAGTACCATTCAACGCATGAATGCAACCATTAGTGAAGCTTTTAAAGAAGCTATGGATTTAGATTTGATGCATAAAAACCCAGCTTCAAGAGTTAGTTACCCAAAAACAATAAAAACTGCAAAAAAACAAAAATTCTTGGAATTAGAAGATTATCTAGAACTCATCCAGCATGCAAAGAACGACTGGTTAGAGCAATATCCTCACTACCTTTATATTACACACTTACTAGTAGCCACTGGAGCTCGTATAGGGGAAATTTGTGCACTAACTTTATCAGACCTTAACATCGATGACAAAACTCTGAATATCGATAAGACGCTTGTGAGGGAGGGTGGTAATTATATAGTAAAACCAACTACAAAAACCGGAGAGAGTGGTGAAAGAATTATTGCACTAGACGATTTCACGATTGATCGACTAAGAGAATGGATCCGTATTCGTTCTGAGTGGGTAATCAAAATAAAAAAAAGGCCGACATTTCTTTTTATCAATCCAATTGGAGAATTGATAAAAATGCCAAATTACGCAGATATGCTCCGGACACTTTGCAAACGTCATAATTTAATGCATGTGACACCTCACATGTTCCGTCATACACATGAAACCATTCTGTGGGAATCCAACATATCGGATATCAATTATATTGGAGCTCGTCTTGGAGATACAGATAAATCAATTTTGTTAAATACCTATGGACACCTGTCTAAGCGTTCCGAACAATTAAACAATGAGAAAGTAAATGCGTTCATGCGAAGCTGGCTAGAGAAAATACAATAAAATAAAAATAAAGGTTTTTCGAGGTATTCGGACAAAAGTCGGACACTTCATCCGTCAATACTCGAAAAAACCTTTATTTATCAACGATTTTACGCCCTCGGCAGGAATCGAACCCACATTTCAAGAACCGGAATCTTGCGTGCTATCCGTTGCACCACGAGGGCAAAATATTAACGACTTACATATTATAATATGATTTCGTAAAATATGCAATAGGCATGTTGGTTTTAAAATGGTGTGATTTGGTTATGCTGATGGATGGAAAGTTGTCGAACAAAAATCAAGGTGAATTGTTTGACCTTTATTGACCATTAGTGTATGATAACAATACATAAGTTTTACATTTCCACTCAAAGGAGGAAAAAAAATGAATTTGATTCCTACAGTCATTGAACAAACCAATCGTGGTGAACGTGCCTATGACATTTATTCCCGCCTGTTAAAAGACCGAATCATTATGCTCGGAAGTGCGATTGATGACCATGTTGCCAACAGCATTGTTGCTCAATTGCTTTTCCTTGAAGCAGAAAACCCTGAAAAAGATATTACTCTTTACATCAATAGCCCAGGTGGTAGCATTACAGCTGGTATGGCTATTTATGATACAATGCAATATATTAAACCAGACGTTTCAACAGTTTGTATCGGAATGGCTGCGTCAATGGGTGCATTCTTGCTCGCTGCTGGGCAAAAAGGAAAGCGCTATGCTCTACCTAACTCTGAAGTCATGATCCATCAGCCACTTGGTGGCGCTCAAGGTCAGGCAACAGAAATTGAGATCGCCGCAAAGCGCATTCTTTTCCTTCGTGAAAAATTAAATGGTATTTTATCCGAGCGTACTGGCCAGCCAATCGAAGTGATTCAAAGAGATACTGACCGCGACAACTTCATGACCGCCGAAAGAGCTAAAGAATACGGCTTAATCGATCATATTGTTACTCGCAATCAAATTGAAAAATAAGATTTCCTTATTTAAAGAAAGCAACCGGATAACCGGTTGCTTTTTATTGTGGCTAAATCAGGAAGTAACAATCTTGTAAGAGCGGATAAGAGAAAGGCCGAAGACTCTGGATAGATTTTGAACAGGAAAACAAAATGCCTAACCATTAAAAAAAGGGTCCATCGCAGGAACCCTTTTTATTAATGTTCTTTTTCAACAAAATCAGTTAATGCTTGAATGGCTTTATCCTCGTCTTCCCCATCAGCAATGATGTTAATGACGACTCCAGAACCTAACGCGAGACTCATCAGGCCCATGATACTTTTGGCATTTACTTTTTTTCCATCCTTTTCAAGAAAAACATCAGCTGAGAATCGGTTGGCTTCCTGGACAAACAGTGCCGCTGGACGAGCTTGAAGGCCAGTTTTCAATTTTACTTCGACTTGTTTTGCCAACATGTAATCATTCCTCCTCTGCCATATGTGTTAATTATATTTTTTTATGGTATCAGTATGATCGGTCCTAAGCATTACTTCAAAGATAGTGATTCTCCTGCACGTAGCTTTTCAGCAATCTCATCAATTTTTCGAAGGCGATGATTAATGCCAGACTTACTAATCGTGCCTCCTGAAACCATTTCACCTAGTTCTTTCAAAGTAACATCTGTATACATTAATCGGAGCTCAGCAATTTCTCTTAATTTGTCCGGTAAAACTTGTAATCCAACTGTTTGTTCAATATAACGGATATTCTCAACCTGTCTGATGGAAGCACCAATCGTTTTATTTAAATTGGCCGTTTCACAGTTAACTAGACGATTAACGGAATTACGCATATCACGAACAATTCGAACATCCTCAAACCGAAGTAACGCATTATGAGCACCAATAATATTTAAAAACTCCGTTATTTTCTCAGCTTCTTTTAAATACGTTATATAGCCTTTTTTCCGTTCAAGTGTTTTACTGTTAAGACCAAATGAATTCATTAATTCACATAAAGAATCATTATGTTCCTTATATAGGGAAGAAATTTCTAGATGATAAGAAGACGTTTCCGGATTATTCACCGATCCCCCAGCCAAAAATGCCCCTCGTAGATAGGAACGCTTACAGCACTTCTTTTTCACAAGCTCAGCAGAAATATCATGGATAAAGGTGAATCCATCCCCCAATATTTTTGTGTCTTCCAAAATTTCTTTTGCCCGTTCGGATAAACGGACAATGTAAACATTATTCTTTTTCAACCGCATTTTTTTACGGACAAGCAATTCAACTTGAACTTGATATCTTTTCTTCAATAATGTATAAATTCTTCTAGCAATCGCCGCATTTTCGGTTTGAATATCGACAACGATTTTACGATTAGAAAAGGAAAGGGAACCATTCATTCGAATAAGCGCTGAAAGTTCAGCACGTTCACAACACGGTTTCACTTCTAAGTTCGTTAATTCCTTTTTCGTTTCAGAAGCGAAAGACATTCCCTTACCCCCTTTCAACAATAACAATCATTTTTCCTAATAAATCATGGCACTTTAACGCTTCGTTTTTTCTTAATAATCCATTTTATTTGTTTTACGCATTATAACGTCTGTTGGTTTCGGTCATTAATAAATTATATAAAATTTTAGCTACTTTTTGTGGGTCATGTCTTAAAGCACCTTTTTCAAGATTGGCGATATCGGCGTGAACTACCTCCAAGCCTAATTCAGTAAGTTTCTCTAAATCGAAGTGAACCGGATGGGCCAGCTCTTCCTTATAGCGAAGCTGAACATCTTCCGGAATCTCCTCTTTATTCACTAGGATAATATTAATAAAATCATCACAACTCATGTGATCATAAATAGCCTTTACATGATCACTAGCCGTAAATCCATGTGTTTCCCCTGCTTGGGTCATAAGATTACAAATATATACTTTTTTGGCTCGTGAACGGCATACTTCATCCCCTAGTTGAGGGACGAGCAGGTTCGGCAACAAGCTGGTATATAGACTTCCTGGTCCAAGAATGATCAAGTCGGCCTTTCGAATAGCTTGAATCGTCTCTGGAAGCGGACGGATATTTTTAGGGGTTAAGAAAACCCTTTTAATTTTTTTCCCGGAATACGGGATTTTCGATTCTCCAGAAACGACGGTACCATCCTCCATTTCCGCATGTAAAACAACGCTTTGATTGGCGGCTGGAAGCACTTTTCCTCGTACATTCAATACCCTGCTCATTTCCTGAATGGCATGAACAAAGTCGCCGGTAATCGAAGTCATGGCGGCTAATATGAGATTGCCGAGCGAATGACCGGAAAGCTCATTGGATGTTTTAAACCGATGCTGGAACATTTCCTCAACAAGTGGTTCCACATCCGAAAGAGCGGCTAACACGTTGCGTATATCGCCAGGTGGAGGGATATCCAGGTCCTCACGGATTTTACCCGAACTGCCGCCATCATCAGCCACTGTTACAATAGCGGTGATATCAACCGGATACTGTTTTAATCCCCTGAGTAAAACCGGTAACCCTGTTCCCCCGCCAATGACGACAATTCTAGGCTGCCCTAATTCTGTCATGTAGTCTTTTCCTTTCTCCTCTCAATGTCACGATGGGAAACAACGGTTCTATAATCTTTTTGGAAATATTGGCCGATGTATTCTGCTAAGGCAACAGATCTGTGCTGCCCGCCGGTACACCCAATTCCGATGACCAGTTGAGCTTTCCCTTCCCGTTTATAATGAGGAAGCATAAAGCTTAAAAGATCTGTTACTTTTTCCAAAAATTTTTGTGTTTCGTTCCACTTTAATACATAACTCGAGACCTCTTCATCCATTCCGGTTTTTGGACGCATGTGCTCGATATAATGCGGATTCGGCAGGAACCGTACATCAAATACCAAATCGGCATCAATAGGGATTCCATGCTTAAATCCAAATGACATGACATTGACGGTAAAGATTAAATGTTTATTCGCCGTAAACTCAGATAATATCTTCTCACGTAATTCCCGCGGTTTCATCTGGGAAGTGTTGTAAATTATTTGTGCTCTCCCTTTTAACTCCTCTAAAAGCTGCCTTTCTTGCTTAATTCCTTCAAGTGGTGCCGCTGTTTTTGCCAACGGATGCGAACGTCTTGTTTCTTTGTATCTTCGCACAAGTGTGGCATCATCCGAATCCAAAAACAGGATTTGCGGTGTTACCCAAGAAGTTTCCGCAAGGTCATCAAGGGCCTTAAAAAGGTGGTCAAAAAATTCCCGCCCCCGAAGGTCCATGACGAGAGCAACTTTATTCATCTTATTCCCCGATTCCTTCATGAGTTCAAGGAATTTTGGCAATAATGTAGGAGGTAAATTGTCGACACAGAAAAAACCTAAATCCTCGAAGCTTTGGATAGCAACTGTTTTTCCAGCTCCAGACATTCCGGTAATAATAACCATTTGAATATCGCTTGTCGAACCGGTACTCATTGATGATTCCTCCTAACTAATCTTTAACTTGGATCTAAACGATAACTAATTAGCTCAAAATCTTTTGTATAAGTAAAAGTACCGTAAATAATGCCTTTACCATGAATCATGTAATCAATAATATGATAATCACCTGCGGCCATCGGCAGATCTTTTATATCATCAAAGGAATGCCAAGCAAGTTTGCCCTCTTCTGATTCATCGAGATCCAAACCATCCGAATCAGTAGCAACAAAGGTGAACATCATCCACTCAGAAAGAAGCTGGTCCCCTTCCTTCATAATCATGGTGAAAATCCCTTTTAATTGTGGATTTTTTAAGTATACTCCTGTTTCCTCACGGAATTCTCTAATACATGAATCTCGTACCGACTCACCGGGTTCCATCTTTCCTCCTGGCGCAACCCACCAGCCCCGGCGCGGCTTCTTAAGCATCAATACTTTATTATCTTTAATCAACACACAATTGGTGACCCGCTGCAAAGTACTCACCCTCTTGCTAAATATACTAATATAACTACTAATCCATTCTTCTCATTATACTATTTTTATACCACACCCACAATGAATACAAATTTGATAATTCTGTTAACTTTATGGATGGTAGGCATCTTATTTAATAAATTTCCAAACCAACCTATCTACGCTATTTTAGACAATAGAATAATTTTGTCCACAGACGGTTGAACACCTTTAAAAGGACAAAAAAAAGCACAGGCTGCTGATCCTGTGCGGGAAAAGGTATATATTTCTAAAAGGGGGTCAATTAGCTTTAATCATACCGCATTTTTATTTCATCATTGTTACATTTGAGTTAAAACCGCTTTACTTTTTTACATGATTGAAGCGTCCTATTTTTAGGACGCTTTTTTTGGACATTATTGCACTTGTTTTAATTTTTCTTTCAGTTCTTCTACATAGTGCTGAGCGCTTTGAGCAGCGATACTACCGTCCCCTGTTGCTGTGACAATTTGGCGGAGCATTTTTTCACGAATATCTCCTGCAGCAAAAATGCCCGGAACTTTCGTTTCCATTCGATCATTCGTTTCAATATAACCGTTTTCGTTTGTAATCCCAAGTTTTTCGAAAGGCTTAGATAATGGTACCATGCCGATATAAATAAATACCCCATCAGCTGGCAACTCCTGTTCTTTGCCATCTACCGTCGATACAAGCGTCACACTGCCGACTTTCCCATCCTTTTCATTAATGGACTTCACGGTATGGTTCCATATAAAATCGACTTTCTCATTAGCGAACGCACGATCTTGCAAAATCTTTTGCGCTCTTAGTTCGTCACGGCGATGAACAATTGTTACCTTTGAAGCAAAGCGAGTTAAATACACACCCTCTTCCACAGCCGAGTCTCCTCCACCGATGACAAATAGCTCTTTCCCTTTAAAGAAAGCCCCATCACAAACGGCACAATAAGAAACTCCGCGTCCACTAAGTTCTTGTTCTCCTGGGACGCCAAGCTTTTTATATTCTGCACCGGCAGCAATTATCACGGAGTAAGTCTTGTACTGCTTTGAACCAGCTACAACGACTTTATAATCACCATGGTCAATAATTTCTTTAATATCTCCATAGGCATATTCAGCACCAAATTTTTTCGCATGTTCAAACATTTTCGTAGATAATTCAGGTCCTAAAATACTTTCAAAACCCGGATAGTTTTCTATATCCTCTGTATTAGCCATTTGTCCACCAGGCATTCCACGCTCAATCATCAATGTGGATAGGTTGGCCCTTGACGTATATACAGCTGCTGTCATTCCTGCAGGACCAGCACCGACAATAATGACATCATAAATTTTTTCTTCCGTCATTTGGATCACTCCTAAAAAAAATACGATTAAGTATAGCATTCCCTACTTAATCGTATTAAACAAATGATTTTCCGTCCAAATATCTGCTCAAATCGGGCACTATTGTAACAATTCGTTCACTCGTTTGACATATTTTCCAATGGTCGCTTTCGAGATGCCGTAACGTTGGGCAACCTCTTGCTGGGAGACTTTCTCACTGCGCAGTCTGTGCCATACATATTCAACGGCACCTGCCCAAGCACGTTTATTTTTCAATTGAATGTTTGCTTTCAAAACTTCAACAAAAACAGTGAACCACATCAAGTACAAACCGGCTTCAACGGTGCCGATTGGATGATGGCTTTCATAAAATAATTGTGCCACTTCCTGAGCATCCGCGACCCGGGACGGTCTTCCTGAACGGATATGTGAGATGTATTCTTTTTCCAATGACGTAAACTTTGGATTTTGGAACAAACGTTTCGATTGGATAATCTCATCTTTTTTACTTGAAACCGTTGTTAAAAATAAGGCAAACAACCGCTCCTCAACATAGTCACTTTCAAGCTTTTGAAAAATAGAACCAGAATGGTCTTCAAATCCATTGGCCACTGCTTGCTCTTCTTTCCATGGTTCGAAACCTTCTTTGTCTGGACTTAATTCAAGCACTTTTTTCCATATGTTTTGAGCAAAGGCATCATGGCCCATAAAATAAGCAGAATAGGACAACCAATAATAGAATGGCCCATCCCCATCAAATCCGGATTTATATAATTTTTTCAACCACATATAGGCAAGCTCATATTCACCAACAAGTGCAAAAGATGTACCAAGCTTATATTGATGCTCGCTCAATATCGGCTGAATTTTTTTTAAGGTGTCTACCATCTGGTTCACAAACTTTAACTTTCCTTGGTAATGAGCAAACACCATCTTGTTGCAAAGGGCATGAAGATTTCCTGGATTCTTCTTTAGCACCTCATCCAAAATGGACTCTGCTTTTTCATTTTTACCTAAATAAAAATAAGCTAGTGCTAAATTATTGTAAGCAGACCAATATTCCGGATATTCCTTAATTACTTCCGTTAACAATTCAATCGCTTTTGGGAAATACCCTGATTCTAGTAATTCACGTGCCTGTTCTTGCTTAACAATTAAATCATCCTGAGGATCATACTCCTCATCAAGACCATCATATTCAAATGCCAAAATCTCAAGCAATTCCTGTGCGTCTTCCGAAAAATCACCATCCGGGTCAAGTTCTAAATACAATTTAACATGGTGATACGCATCTTTAAAAAATCCCAAATGGGCGTAATTATTCGCTAAGAAGTAGTGGCATTCCACCATTTCATCGTCTAGATCTTCGAGGATGAGATGCAGGAGTCGATTGGAATCTTCAAACTCGCCAAGTTCTGTTGAAACAATGGCCAGTTGGCATGCAATCATCGGCTCGCCCTGCTCAAGCTGTAGCGCCCGGCTCAAATATTTTTTTGCTTTGAAAAAATCACGGCGATGGTATGCCTTAATTCCTTTCTTAAAATAATATTCCCCCGTCGGAATAAACGACAGGATTTTCCCCTTTTCCTTTCTTGCTTTTGCGTCTTTACTCATGCAATCCTCCATCATCCTTTAATAACTAATGTAGTATAACACATTTTGGACTTGTACGAGAAGCGATTGCCTATAATGAAAACTGGTAATATTTTTTGCAGAGGGTTCGTCATTCGTTTTTAGGGGACTCTATAGATAAGGATGGTGTTGCATAATGCGAAAGGTGTTATGTAGCGTTGTTTTCTTTTTATTCCTTTCCACAAATGCGCTAGCCCAAACAAAACAGGTCGAAATTTTTGATATTGAAAAAGGAAAAGTCGTACAACTAGTTCCAACATCTTCAGAAATACAAAAAGAAGCATCTACCTTTCTTCAAGGGATTTCAGGAGTATACACGAAAGTACGACCGATACCTGAGAAAGGTTATATGATAAAAGTTCCATTAGAACCTTCCATTATGGTCGATAACCAATGGTTTAAAGGTCTAGTGGACGAAGTAGTGATTATTTTTCCTGAACAGGAAAAGCCTTTTTTAATGGTATTTGACGATGAAAACCGATTGCACTTTTATCATTTTGATGGCAATACGGATCGTTTTTTGAACCTCTTACATTTTCAGCCACAAAATGAAACCGGTCCTAATTAGGACCGGTTTTTATGACGTTTTTCTAATGTCCGTAATACTTCTTTAAATGGAAGATCTTGTTCGACTAGTAATACGAGCAAGTGGTACATCAAATCAGCTGCTTCCCATTTTAGCTCTTCCTGTTCACGATTTTTCGCGGCAATAATAACCTCAGATGCCTCTTCCCCAATTTTCTTTAAAATTTTGTCAAGCCCTTTTTCAAAAAGATAGGTTGTATAAGCCCCTTCTGGTCGTTCCTTGTAACGTTGTTGAATGACTTTTTCAAGCGTTTGTAAAAACTGATAGTTCGCAAGATGAGGGGAGCGTTCGGAAACCTCTTCCCCGGAGAAGCAGCTCACTGCACCCGTATGGCATGCTGGCCCTTTTGGTTTTACTTGAATGAGCAGGGCATCTTGATCACAATCATATTTGATACTTACGACCGACTGGGTATTGCCGCTTGTAGCCCCCTTATGCCAAAGCTCTTGGCGAGAGCGGCTGTAAAACCATGTTTCACCTGTTTCCAACGTCTTTGCGAGTGACTCTTCATTCATATAAGCCAGTGTTAACACTTCCATGGTTTCGGCATCCTGAATAATCGCTGGAACCAGTCCTTTTTCATCAAATCGGACCATATCTTTTATCATCTGTTTCTCCCCCTTTTGACATGGATATGAAGGTTTGGATGTTATCTAACTTTAGCTGAATATTCTCGATAATCTATCCGAAATTGGACCATACTAAAATTAAATTCCCGAAATGGAATTCAAAACCGGTGTCCCTTAACGTACCGGAATTCCCTTCATTCGCAAATAGTTTTTTACTTCCTGAACAGAAGTTTCTTTATAGTGAAAAATAGAGGCGGCTAACGCAGCATCTGCTTTCCCTTCTATAAACGCTTCCGCAAAATGTGCTGCCTTACCAGCGCCACCTGAAGCAATGACCGGAATCGTAACAGCTTCACTGACAGCCTTTGTTAAAGATAGATCAAAGCCATTTTTCTCTCCGTCACTATCCATACTAGTCAGCAAGATTTCCCCAGCTCCTAATTTTTCGGCCTCCATGGCCCATTCAAGAACCGTTCTTTCCGTTTTCCGGCGTCCGCCATGCGTATACACACGCCAAGTTCCAAGCTCATTGTCATATTTTGCATCGATGGCGACAACGATGCACTGAGAACCAAAGAAGCTTGCTCCTTCGCGAATCAAGTCTGGATTGAACACAGCTGCTGTATTTAAGGACACTTTATCTGCGCCTGCTCGAAGAATGTTTTTCATATCATCAAGCGTGTTAATCCCACCACCAACAGTAAAGGGAATGGCGAGTTCTGAAGCCACTGCTTTTACGACCTCAACCATTGTTTTCCTTCCCTCCACTGAAGCAGAAATATCAAGAAACACCAGTTCATCGGCCCCTTGTTGATCATATATGCGTGCTAATTCAACTGGATCACCCGCATCACGAAGCTGGACAAATTGAATTCCCTTTACCACACGACCTTCTTTCACATCTAGACAAGGGATAATTCGTTTCGTTAACGTCATGTATGTTCACCTCCAGTGAAGAAAGGCTCTTTAGACCTGTACAGTTTGAAGTGCTTCTTTTAAGGTAAAACGTTTTTCATAAAGGGCCTTTCCGACAATAGCCCCGCTGATTCCTTTTGTGGCTTGAAGATCCTCTAAATCCGTAAGGCTGCTGACTCCGCCTGATGCAATGACATTTTTTCCAGTGATTTCAGCCAATTCACGGACAGCAGCAAGATTAGGGCCTGTCAGCATTCCGTCTGTTGCAATATCCGTAAAAATAAATGTTTCCGCTCCGGCGTCAGCAAAACGCTTGCCAAGCTCAATGGCTCGAACTTCGGAAGTATCGAGCCAACCATGGGTGGCGACAAACCCTTTTTTGGCATCAATCCCTACCGCAATCTGGCAGCCATACTTGCGAATCATTTCCAATGCAAATTCAGGTTGAGAAATGGCTATACTGCCAATAATCACCCGGTCCACGCCGTTCTCTAAATAGTGAACAATATCCGCCTCAGAACGAATTCCTCCACCTATTTGAATTTTTACCTGTGACAGTTTTTGAGCCGCTTCAATCACAAAACGATCATTGACCCTCTTGCCATCTTTGGCACCATCAAGATCTACCATATGGATCCATTCCGCCCCGTCTGCTGCAAAGGTTTGAGCCATACCAAAAGGGGAAGCACTGTAAACCGTCTCCTTGTCATAATCTCCTTGAAGAAGGCGGACGCATTGACCTCCCCGCATATCAATGGCTGGATAAAGAATAAAACTCATCGAACAGCCTCCCTTTCAACTGCCATTTTTAAAAAATTGGATAATAACGCCATTCCCAGCTGGCTACTTTTTTCCGGATGGAATTGCATACCGAATATATGGTCCTTGCCAACAACCGCCGCTACTTGCTCGTGATAATCGGCTTTGGCAATTAAGACGTCTGAGTTCGAAGCATCCACATAATAGGAATGAACGAAATAGACGTAGTCTTCTTTCAAATTTTCTAGAAGAGGGGAAGGCTTTACAAAATTAAGACGGTTCCAACCCATGTGTGGAACTTTGTACGAACCCCCGTCCTTCGTTTGCCCCGGGAACCTGCGTACACTTCCAGGGAGTAAACCTAACCCTTTCGTCAAACCATTTTCCTCACTCGTTTCAAACAGCAGCTGCATTCCAAGACAAATACCAAGGAGTGGTTTTCCTGTCTCCGCAAATTCCTTTATTGTATCTACAGGAAGGCGATCCATAGCATCCCGAAAAGAACCGACCCCTGGAAGAATTAGCGCGTCCGTGTTAAGCAACTCCTTTTTATCAGCGGAAATCAAATAATTTGCCCCCAGCCGTTCCAGTGCTTTACTAACGCTGAATAAATTACCCATTCTATAATCGACAATACCAATCATTGTTAACATCCTTTCGTGGTGCCTTATAGTATCCCTTTCGTGGACGGGACACCTTTGATTCGCGGGTCGATAGTTGTCGCTTCGTCAAGTGCGCGAGCCATTGCTTTAAAGATTGCTTCGATGATGTGGTGTGTGTTTTTTCCGTAATGGACGATGACATGCAGATTCATTCGTGCTTCAAGGGCGAATTTCCATAAAAATTCATGAACAAGTTCCGTATCGAAAGTGCCCACTTTTTGTGATGGAAAATCGGCCCTCATTTCCAAATGTGGACGATTGCTTAGGTCGACAACAACTTGAGCCAACGCTTCGTCCATTGGAACAAAAGCATTCCCGTAACGTTTGATACCTTTTTTATCGCCAAGCGCCTCCTTGAGTGCCTGACCAAGACAAATTCCGATATCCTCTGTTGTATGGTGGTCGTCCACCTCGGTATCTCCTTTTGCTTCTACCGTTAAATTAAACTGGCCGTGCTTGGTGAACAAGTCAAGCATATGAGTTAGAAAAGGCACACCCGTATCAAGATGGGAACGGCCTTGTCCATCAATATCTAAAGTCAGTTGAATGCTTGTTTCATTTGTTGTTCGCTCAATTTTGGCTGTTCTTTCCATGAGGAGGCCCCCTTGATTTCTTCTCTCAAATGTACTGAAAACTTCTGTTATCAAAAAATGAAATTTATGCTCATCCCTTTAGACGATGAATACATTGTCCAAAAGATGGGCTCTTTTCCTCCTTAATGTGTCTCCCGAATGTTTTTTAACCGTATTTCGACTGCACGAGCGTGGGCCTCAAGCCCTTCTACGCGAGCAAATTTCGCTATTTTTTCTCCGTTTTCCATCAAAGCCTTTTCACTATAAAAAATCACACTCGATTTTTTCTGAAAATCATCCACATTGAGTGGACTTGAGAAGCGGGCAGTTCCATTGGTTGGGAGCACATGATTCGGTCCGGCAAAATAATCGCCTACCGGCTCCGTACTGTAACGACCAATAAAAATGGCCCCTGCATGACGAATTTTTCCAAGAAGCTCGAATGCCTTTTCCGTTAAAATTTCAAGGTGCTCTGGTGCTAATTGATTGATGGTTTCAATCGCCTCATCCATATTGGATGTCACATAGATCCTCCCATAATCGGCAATGGAACGTGCTGCGATATCCTGGCGCAAAAGCAATTTCAACTGTCGTTCCACTTCGATCGAAACAGCCTCTGCCAATGCTTGAGACGGGGTCACTAAAATACTACACGCTCTTGGATCATGTTCAGCCTGGGATAATAAGTCTGCTGCCACTTCATCCGCACGGGCTGTATCGTCTGCTAAGATAGCAATCTCACTTGGACCGGCAATCATGTCAATGTCGACATCTCCAAATACTTCCCGCTTTGCCAAGGCAACATATATATTTCCTGGACCGGTAATTTTATCAACAGCGTGGATCGTTTCCGTCCCATAGGCTAAGGCGGCAATCGCTTGTGCCCCACCGACCTTATAGATCTCATGAACACCCGCTTCCTTTGCGGCTACAAGCACAGGAGCAGGTAGTTTCCCTTCACGATTTGGGGGAGATACCATTACAATTCTTTTCACACCAGCCACCAACGCTGGAATAGTGTTCATTAACACCGATGAGGGGTATGCTGCCGTTCCACCGGGTACGTAGACACCCACTGAATCTAACGGGGTAATTTTTTGCCCAATTATCGTTCCATTCTCTTGCGTTGTCATCCAAGAAGGACGAAGCTGTTTTTCATGATAAGTTCGGATATTTTCTGCTGCTTCACGGACGATGGATACAAAACGGGTATCCATCTGTGCATATGCATCCGCTATTTCTTCTTCTGTTACCGAAAAACTTGAAAGACAAACCCCATCCAATTTTTCTGTAAGTTCTTTTAAAGCGGCATCTCCAAATCTCCGTACTTTCGCAATAATTTCTTTTACAACCGTTTTCTGTTCGTCATTTCCTGATTCAATAGAACGTTTGATGGACACTAAATCAGTAACTTGTTGGATTTTCATTTTTCAACAAACCTCCCATTTCGTATGAGACAACTTCTTGAAGTCGGGCTACCAATTCGTCGATGAATACGTCCTTCATGCGATAACTAACAGGATTGACGATCAGCCTTGAAGTCACATCTTCAATTTTTTCATATTCCACTAATCCGTTTTCCTTTAATGTTCGTCCAGTCGAAACAATATCGACAATTCGGTCAGCCAAGCCGATGAGAGGAGCAAGCTCAATAGACCCATTTAAAGTAATGATTTCCACCTGTTCCCCCTGTTCCCGGAAATACGCTTCAGCAACCTTTGGATATTTCGTGGCCACTCTTGGTGCCACATCGTTCATTTCTGTATCAGGGAGTCCGGCGACGGCAAGATAGCAGTAGCTAATATTCAGATCGAGAAGCTCATACACATCGCGTTCTTCCTCAAGCAACACATCTTTCCCGGCAATGCCGACATCCGCCCCCCCATGTTCCACGTAGGTCGCTACATCCATCGGCTTGGCTAAAATAAACCTTAAGTTTTCTTCAGGAACATCAATAATTAATTTTCTTGACTCATCAAATTCTTGTGGCAGCTTGTAACCAGCCTTTCGAAGTAATTCCACTGCCTCTTCAAAAATCCGGCCCTTCGGCATGGCTATGGTTAATCCATTTTTCATCCACCGCACCTCCTGACCATGAAATACAGCAATCTTTCTTTTAAAAAATTCCGTCTATTCCGTGCACTGTTATTCACTATCACGACCTCCAATTAAAAAGGTCGTCCCTGCAAATTTTTTTGTGAATTTATCCAAGTCTTTCACTCCAGTAATATCTTGTAGGACAACCTTTTTCCCTTCAGAGTGAAACTGCTGGGCAAGCCCAAAGGCTTCCTTTCTCCGTTCTTGGCTGAAAAAAATGCAATGCATCTCATTTTCGAGTGTTTTTCCTCCAAGCGCCTCTAACAATCGATCAAGCCGGAGGGCAAAACCGGTCGCTGTTGCTTTTTTCCCAAACTTTTCTATTAAACTATACCGACCTCCATTCCCAATCGGAAAGCCAACATTACCCGCATATACTTCAAACAAAATCCCGGTATAATAGCTCATGTGACTGACGATGGAAAGATCAAACTTCACATACTCTTCAAAACCATAATCCTTGATTACTCGCCAAAGCTCTTGCAGTTCAAGAATTGCCTGCTTCCCTTTGTCATTTTCGATAATGCTAAGTGCTTTACTTAAAACCTCTTCTCCACCTCTTAACTGCAACAGCTTGAGTAGCCTTTGTTTATCAATCATGGAAAGATCGAACGACTGGACACTTTCACGATAACCGACATAATTTTTTTCATATAAAAATTTCCTTAGTGTAGTGGTCCGGCCATTTGTCCCGAGTATTTGCATAAACAGTTCTTGGGCAAAACCGACATGACCGACGGAAACTTGAAATTCGTCTAGTCCCGCTTTTTTCAAAGAGGAAATGAGTAAAGCAATAACTTCCCCATCGCAAGAAATAGTTGAGTCGTTTATATACTCCACACCTATTTGCTCAAATTCCGCTGGTCGGCCTCCCTCTCGCTCCTGGGCCCGAAACACATTGGCAGAATAGGCTAATCGGATTGGTATGTCCTCCTTTAATAATTTGGAAGCAGCTACACGAGCAATCGGTGTCGTCATTTCTGGCCGTAGAACAAGAGTATGTCCCTCTTTATCCAGCAATTTAAAGAGTTGGGCATCATCAATCGCAGACGCTTCCCCGACGGTTTCAAAGTATTCAAGAGCTGGGGTTTCAATAAATTGATATCCCCAAAGCTTCATGGTTTCGGCTATGTTGGAACGAACACGATCCTTTTTTTCATAGAGCTCAGGCAGTGTATCCCGCATCCCTAATGGTTTTTCAAACATAAATAAACGGCTCATTCAGCTCATTCCTTTTCAAAACACTTTAGTTTGCTAAATTATTAGAGAATTAAAGTTAATAATTAGTAGTTTAACGCTTATGGTAGATTTCGTCAATGAAAAAAGATTATAAATTGTAAGAATAATATTACCCCTTTTAATAGTTGTCAATAGAATCCACAGAAAGTTTTTTAAATGATGAAAATATTTTTCGATTTTGTTCTTCTTTCCGCTACTTTTATCCCACACAATAATGGACAATTTCAGGAAAGCAAAGGAATTCTGGTCATTGGCGTAGTACTTCATAGGAGATGTTGAGGGTGAAAAAATAAAGGTGGCTCGCCTTTAGTCGAAGGATACATTTTTATCTTTTAGACTCTGTTAAAGTCATGTTGCTATTTGATATGGATCCGATTTATATACAATCTTAGGAGGAGGTTAATAAAATCTTCGCTGCTTTTGGGTGTTTCAAAAATGAAGGATTAGCTTTGAAAGGACACACAAGGGAAGTCTGAAACTATTTTTTTAAATAAACGATGTAAGTTACTTCGAGGTAGGGAAAGTAAATGGACTAATCATTTATATAAAAAAGCCCGGTCGTATAAACCAGGCTACTTAGACAAGTTATTCTGTTTACCGTAAATAGGATCATTGGCCCAGCGCTCAGCCAACTGTTCTTTTGTATAAATAATCTGCATCGGGTTACCGCCGACAAAGGCGCCGGCAGGGACATCCTTATGGACATAGGTTCCCGCTGAGACAATGGCCCCGTCGCCGATTGTGACGCCTGGCATGATCGTTGAATTGGCTCCGATCATCACTTCATTGCCAATCACCACATCCCCGAGGCGATATTCTTTGATTAAATATTCATGAGTCAGAATGGTTGTATTAAAACCAATAACCGTGTTGTGGCCAACTGTAATTTTTTCCGGAAACATGAGGTCAGGCATCACCATGAGAGCGAAAGCTGTCTTATCTCCAATTTTCATCCCAAGAAACGTACGGTACAGCCAATTTTTCACACTCAAAAAAGGGGTATAGCGACCCAATTGTATAACAATGAAATTTTTCACAACTTTCCAAAACGAGACCGTTGAGTAAAGTTGCCACAGGGAATTAGCTCCTTTAACGCGGTAGCGTGTCGTTTTCCTCATTGGCTTCCCCCTCGAGGATCTTTAATAAATCTGGCATTTGCTCTAGGATGTAATCTGGTTGATAAGTTTCAATATATTCTCTTCCTTTAATAGACCAGGCCACACCGGCCGTCTTCACACCAGCATTTTTCCCTCCGAGAATATCATGAAAATTATCTCCCACCATCATGGCCTCTTCCGGCTTAGAATTCAACTTCTCCAGAGCCAGAAAAATAGGTTCCGGATCCGGCTTTACTTTCTTGACATGATCAAACCCAATGACGACGTCAAAATATGGTTCAAGCCCGGTTAGTCGCAGCCCCATCAACGCTACATCATACTTCTTGGTTGTGACGACAGCCAGCTTATAGCCTTTGTCCTTTAATGTTTGAATGGTCTCCAGAACCCCTGGGAATTCCTTTACGAGCGCATCGTGATTCGCAATATTAAACGTTCGATATACTTGAATCATTTCCTCTGCCCGATCCGGATCAATACTGCTAAACGCTTCATGAAGAGTCGGCCCCATAAAAGGCAGGACATCTTCTCGTTTATATTTACCAGGATAATATTGTTCAAGAGTATGCAAATAGGAAGTAATAATTAAATCATTGGTATCAATTAACGTTCCATCTAAGTCAAATAATAGTGTATTTATTTTCTTACTCATTAGGTCGCTTCCTTTCTTCTTAACAGGCCGGACCGCTTCCAAATCGCACCGACAATTAATGTTAGTAAAATGGCTACCCCCAAACGAATGAGGAACAATGGCCAGACCGGGATGCCAAGTGGAACAAAGATGAGCGTATCTTCAATGACGGCATGACAAGCAACTAGAAAAATAAATGCCAGCGTGACGTCTTTCTGACTAACTCCGTCCTCTTCGACGGCTTGAATCATCACACCTGCACCATAGGCAAGGCCAAACAACAGCCCGGCCGCCATAGTGGTTGAGGTGTTCTCTTCCATGCCAAGGGATCTTGTGACAGGAGCCATCGTTCTAGAAAAATTTTTTAGCCATTGTAAATCTTTTAGTATTTGTATGACCAACATAAGCGGAATAACAATCATTGCAAGCTGCAGAATTCCAAGGCCTGCTTTTTCAATGGATTCCAAAAGAATGGCCACCAAGTCCGTCGCAGGTTCGCTCTTTGCTTGGATCAAACCATATTTGGCCGGCTCTTCCCCACCTTGCCAAACCAAATGAATCATGACAGCCGATACAAATGCTAACCCGAGTCTAGTCGTCAAGATCACCCAAAGCTTGACGCCCACTTTTACGGCTACACCAGACTCAATCAATAGATTGTGTGAAAACGAGAGCATGACTGCTAGAATAAATACTTCTTTTACTGATAGATCAAGGGTTAAGATGGCTCCAATGGCAGCATACAGATTTAAAAAATTTCCTAACACAAGTGGAATGGCCGCATCTCCTGATAGGCCGATCAGCTTCATCAGTGGTGTAATCATTTTAATTGCCCATGGCAATATGGGTGTGTATTGAAGCACCGACACAATGAGAGTGACCGGAAAAATGATTTTCCCCAATGTCCATGTTGTCTTTAAGCCAACTTGCAGACCTTTTTTTGCTGAGTCTAACAGCACTTCCAACACTCCCCCTTATGATAAAACATCGCTGTTTTTCTATCTAAATCAAACGATGTATAGTCGGTTGAAAAAACTAATTTTCCGAGTCTAAATATCTCAAATCAGACAGCTGCTTCATGCGGCGATAAAGGAGAAGGGCGATTGACCCGACAATTAAAACAATCGAGATCATTTGAGCCATTCTCAACTCTCCCAACATGAGACTGTCTGTACGCATTCCTTCAATAAAATATCGGCCTACCGAATACCAAATGACATACGTTAAAAACATCTCACCACGACGTAAATTCGCGCGGCGTAGTAATAGTAAGAAAATAAACCCGGCCAAATCCCAAATCGATTCGTAGAGAAAGGTTGGGTGATAATATGAACCATTAATATACATTTGGTTAATGATAAAATCTGGTAAATACAAATTCTCAAGAAACTCCCGGGTAACCTCGCCACCATGGGCTTCCTGATTCATAAAGTTTCCCCAACGACCAATAGCCTGCCCTAGGATAATACTTGGGGCGGCAATGTCGGCCAGTTTCCAAAAAGATATTCCCCGCTTTTTAGAAAAAACATAAGCCGTCAGCACGGAACCAATAAGTGCACCATGAATGGCGATCCCGCCATTCCAAATTTGCGGAATCGCTGTTAAATTATTTTTATAATAATCCCATTCAAAAATCACATAATAAATCCGTGCTGAAATAATGGCGATCGGAATCGCCCACAGTAATAAATCAGCAAAGGTATCCTTCGGCAACCCGCGGCGATTGCCTTCCTTCATAGCTATGTACATGGCCAGCGCCAAACCAACACCTATGATAATTCCATACCAATGAACCTGAATCGGCCCAAGTGAAAAGGCAATCGGATCCAGTGGCTGAATAGGTTCGTTCATTCTATCCCCTCTTTCTTTCTATTTTCTATATCCTCATAAAGATGAGCAGTGAACTTCTTATTAGAACAACTCATCGTGTTCATGATCGCCATCTTCAATGACATCTGCGAGACGTTCGGTAAATTGTTGAGCTGCGTTGACGCCCATTCTTTTTAAACGGTAGTTCATGGCCGCCACTTCAATGATAACAGCAAGGTTCCGTCCAGGACGTACTGGCACCGTAAGCTTTGTAATCTCTGTATCAATGATTTTCATCTTTTCTTCATCTAATCCAAGGCGATCATATTGTTTTTTCGGATCCCATGTTTCCAAATTGATAACAAGGGTAATTCTTTTATTGCTTCTAACCGCCCCTGCTCCGAAAAGAGTCATGACATTAATAATTCCAAGGCCGCGAATTTCCAACAAATGTTCAATGAGATCCGGAGATGTGCCTACCAATGTATCTTGATCTTCTTGGCGAATTTCCACACAGTCGTCTGCCACAAGTCTATGTCCACGCTTCACCAATTCCAACGCCGTTTCACTTTTTCCGACTCCACTTTTACCAGTAATTAACACGCCAATCCCGTAAACATCAACTAATACACCATGAACGGCGGTTGTCGGAGCAAGCTTACTTTCCAAAAAGTTTGTCAAACGGCTTGCAAAACGGGTTGTTTTCAGTGTTGTTCTCAACACTGGTACCGATTCGCGCTCGGCAGCTTCAATTAATTCTTTCGGAACTTCCAAGCCTCTTGTAATAATGATGGCCGGAGTAATATCGGTACATAATTTTTCCATCCTAGTCTCTTTCTCACTGTCAGAGAGTTGCTGAAAAAACGTAAGCTCCGTCATTCCTAACAGCTGAATTCTTTCTGCAGGATAAAATTCAAAGAAACCGGCCAATTCGATTCCCGGCCGGGAAATATCGCTCATCGTAATGGGACGGTTAATTCCCTCTTCACCACATATTAATTCAAGCTGAAATTTTTCCACAATATCCTTTGTTCGTACTTTTACCAAGGAAGCTTCCTCCTTTAGTTCCTGTAAACATTAATAAAAATCAATTACCATTTATTTTAACATTTTTTTAATGATTACCATACTTTAGCCTTTTAAAAAATAAAAGGTGCATGCCTAGAAAGTAGACACACACCTTAAAATTACTTTTTCGAATTTCTTGAATCCATTATTACTTTTTGAATAAAAAGATTGACAAGAGCCATTAGAACCGAGAAAAAGAGCGCCATTCCAAATCCTGATATTTCAAATGACTCCCCCATTAAATAATCAGTCAGCTCTAAAGTAATGGCATTAATAACAAACAAAAAGAGTCCCATTGTTAAAACCGTTACCGGTAGTGTAAACAAAATCAAAATAGGTCTAACCAATATATTCAAGATGGATAAGAGAATACTTGCTTGCAAGGCAGCCCAAAATCCTGTCAAATAAAAGCTTTCACGAAAATATCCTGCAAATGCCATAAACAAAACTGCGTTTATTAAACATCCAATTATCCATCTCATGACCAAAACTCCTACATCATAATATTCAACCAGCGAATCCCGGTCTTTTCCTATTCGGAAAATTCCTGTCCAGACCTATTCTATCTTATTGCTTTTTTCAATGTAATAGAACCTGATTTTGAATCCGCATAGATCTTTAATATTTTATCAAGTTGGTTGGTAGAATGGAAGCGAAGTGACTTTTGAAGCTTTTCACTTTTTTCCTCCAATACCTGAATGTCTGCGAAATCAAGATGAAATCCGCCCAGATTCGTTTTTAGCTCCCCGCTTACCGATGTTCCTTCCGGGATCGATAATTCAATCGGGGCGGTGAAGGTTTTAGCGTGAATCCATTCGCAGCGATTCCCACTTAAATGTAAGGAAATTTGTCCATGGAAGGTGATGGCCTCCGCTTTTTGAAAATCTCCATCTAGCGTGATGGCACCATTTATAGTCTCTGCCATTACCTCACCAATATGACTATTTGCGACATAAATTTTTCCGTTCGCCGTTTCTACTTCTGCTTTTAAACCGTTCATTTGATCTAGATTGATTTTACCATTGGCCGTCTTAATGAAAAGATCATTCACTTGTAGATTTTCTCCGGACACCGATCCATTAAAAACCCGAACGCGCATTTTCTCATATTGTGCTTTAGGGACATAAAGGACCGTATCTACCTTCATCGATTTTTGCTGGGACATTAAGCGCAGTTTTTGCCCCTCAAGCGAGAAGATCATATCCCTTAAAAAATGTTGCCTAGCTTGTTCTTGATGATCCACACGATACACCTTTGCCTGGCATTCGGCTCGAACATCCGTTTGGTCCCAAGCAACAATATTGACCGATCCATTTGCCAGATCGATTTCCACTTCCTTCATGGTGGCATTTCCATGGTGAAAAATATGGGAAATCTCAACCGACTGACCAAAATTCAAATCTAAATCCATTTCCTTTACCTTTTTTATGGCTGAGTCCACAAATTCAAAAATTTTTTCTTTTGTTGATTGATATTTCGTAAAAACTGGATCTTCCTTCTTCGCTTCTTCAAAATGAACCGTATGAGAAAGGTCATTTATAATTTGCTCCTGCTTTTGATCCATTGTTTTCTGTGCTTTATCCAACTCTTCCAGTAAAGTTAACGCCTCATTAACCGTCAGTTTTCCCTCTTCCACCATTTTCAAAATACGTTTCCGTTCCTCTTTCATTTTTTCACCCTCAAACTTTTTATTTGTTTCTTCCATAAATCCTATTCATGAAATAATCTCTTTACGCCATCAATCCCATGCCCAATATGAACGAATTATTTAGAGTAGGTTGTCACCACCTCTTATCTTTTACTTACGATAGGATATCTTTAAAGTTTCATCTTTAAACCAATTCGTACCGACGGGGACAAGAAAAATGGTCTGATTCTGCTCAGCTTAAGATTCCTTCAAAACGAAGGAAACACTGCTTACGTAAGTCTATATATAAAGTTGGTGTAAAAGTTTTATTCAATTAGTAAAAAAAAACGGTCATACACTTTTTCAATGGCTTTTCTTTACTTTGAGGAAGAGAGAGGATGATGATGCAAGTATTGAATGTAAATATTTAGGTTGGTATCGTCCTTAACTTTGTGATGGTTGAATGGATGATCGTCAATGCAAAGAGTGCTAAGTAACTTGAACGATGTAAATATATAGAAGGTAAATGGGATAAAAACCGAGAATTTTTTGGATTCTCGGTTCATTATTTTGATAATTTCCATGCCGGAATGAGTGAGTGAAATTTGAAAAAGTAACTCATGATCATATGAATAATACAATACAAACCTAAAATTATTAAATACGTAAACAACCAAGTTAAAAAAGGTTGATCTAAGAAGAGGTATAATAACGTCATTCCAATCGGAAATGGGAGAGCTACTATTAACCAAATAGGTGCTCCGATTGCTTCAGTAATCGAACCGAGGGATACAACAGATATCCCAATGATGAAAGCTTGGAAAAGAGAGAGTGCATGATTCATTAAATGACTACCTAAAAAATAAGATAAAGAAGTTAGTAGAATGGCCAAAACAAAACGAATGAAATAATTCATATCAAACCACCTTTTTCCATTTATACCATTTAATTATACCAAGGTGTTCTTAATAAATATGATTATTTTTCGATACAAACGATTGTTTCAACAAGTTTTCACCATGGATAAACACTTTTAAGTGAACATACGAAAGCATATGACAAAGTTTTGATGGATTACCGTTTTGGGCATGAACCAATGAAGCTCGTTGAAACGAAAGGTAATTTAATGTGGATGGAGTAAAAGCACTTGCGCTAGACCATTCTCAAAATGGAGATAGATAAAAAAGAGCTGTAACCCTTCATTTTTGAAGTTACAGCTCTTCCACCTATTCTTACGCTTTAATGGTGCTTTTGTCTTCTACTTGCTGTTTCATACGCAAGCGATCACGTTCAAGAATAGGCTTTAAGTATTTACCTGTATAAGATTCCGGAACTTCAGCGACCTTTTCTGGGGTACCGGTTGCTACGATCGTACCTCCTTTGTCGCCTCCTTCCGGACCGAGGTCAATCAGGTAATCAGCCGCTTTGATGACATCTAGGTTGTGCTCGATTACTAAAACAGTGTCACCATTTTCAACTAGACGCTGTAAGACAACAAGCAGGCGTGAGATGTCATCGACATGAAGTCCAGTTGTTGGCTCATCTAAAATATAGAAGGTTCGACCGGTCGAACGGCGGTGCAATTCGGAAGCAAGTTTGACACGCTGGGCTTCTCCTCCTGACAGCGTTGTCGCCGGCTGACCAAGTTTAATATACCCAAGACCGACGTCATAAATCGTCTGCAGCTTACGACTGATTTTTGGAATGTTCTCGAAAAATGTTAGAGCATCTTCAACCGTCATATCGAGAACCTCAGAAATATTCTTTCCTTTATATTTCACTTCCAATGTCTCACGGTTATAGCGTTTACCATGACACACTTCACAAGGAACATAAACATCTGGCAAGAAGTGCATTTCAATTTTAATAATCCCGTCACCACGGCATGCTTCACAGCGGCCGCCTTTTACATTAAAACTAAAACGTCCCTTCTTATAGCCTCGTACTTTCGCTTCGTTTGTAGCCGCAAAGACGTCGCGAATGTCATCAAACACACCTGTATATGTGGCCGGATTGGAACGCGGTGTCCGTCCAATTGGAGACTGGTCGATATCAATCACCTTATCCAAATACTCTATCCCTTTGATCATCTTATGCTGACCAGGCTTTGTTTTGGCATTATTGAGTTTTTGGGCAAGTGATTTGTGAAGGATTTCATTCACGAGCGTACTTTTTCCGGAGCCCGAAACCCCTGTCACTGCAATAAACATACCTAAAGGAATCTTCACATTCACATTTTTCAAGTTATTTTCTGCCGCACCTTTTATTTCAATATAACGACCATCTGACTTGCGGCGCTCTAATGGGAGTGGGATAAATTTCTTTCCTGACAAGTACTGACCGGTTAGCGAGTTAGGATCAGCCATAACCTCTTCCGGTGTTCCAGCAGAAACGACCTGACCTCCATGAACACCGGCACCCGGACCGATATCTATCAAATAATCGGCTGCTAGCATCGTATCCTCATCATGCTCCACGACAATGAGTGTGTTTCCAATGTCCCGCATGCTCTGTAAAGTACTAATTAAGCGATCATTATCCCTTTGATGAAGCCCAATGGACGGTTCATCCAAAATATAGAGTACACCTGTTAACCGGGAACCAATTTGTGTGGCCAAGCGAATTCGCTGAGCCTCACCGCCTGAAAGGGTTCCAGCCGTTCTGCTTAAATTTAAATAATCTAAACCGACATTGACTAAAAAGCCAAGACGTTCTTTAATTTCACGTAATATGAGTTTAGCAATTTTTTCTTCTTTTTCAGAAAGCTGAAGATTAGAGAAAAAGTCTAATGCTTCTTCAATGGAAAAGTTAGTGACTTGAGCAATATGATGGCCGTTAATAAGAACTGCCAAGCTTTCTTTTTTTAATCGAAATCCTTTGCATGTAGGACAAGCTTGATCGGCCATATATTTTTCCATTTGCTCACGTATATAATCAGAGCTTGTCTCTTTATAACGACGCTCTACATTACGGATGACACCTTCAAATTCGACATAACCTTCACGAATTTGCCCCATATCGTTCTCGTAGCGGAAATAAATCTTCTCTGAACCGGAACCATATAATATTTTATCTAAAAGATTTTCCGGAATGTCTTTCACCGGAATATCCATATCGATTCCGTAATGGTTGCAGACAGCTTCCAATAATTGCGGATAATATTGTGAGCTTGTCGGCTCCCATGGGGCTATCGCATGTTGTCTTAAAGTTAATTCTTTATTAGGAATAACGAGATCTACATCCACTTCTAGCTTGGAACCGAGACCATCACAATCCGGACAGGCACCAAACGGGCTGTTGAATGAGAACATCCTTGGTTCCAGCTCTCCGATTGAAAATCCGCATTGAGGGCAAGCATGATTTTCACTGAACATTAATTCTTCCTCACCGATGACATCGACAATAACCTTTCCTTCACCAAGGCCTAAAGCCGTTTCTAATGAATCAGCCACACGTGAGGCAATGCCCTCTTTGATGACGATTCGGTCCACAACGACTTCAATGGAGTGTTTTTTATTTTTATCGAGCTCAATCTCTTCACCAAGATCAAGCATTTCACCATCAACCCGAACGCGAACAAACCCTTGTTTTTTTATGTCTTCCAAAATTTTGACATGCTGCCCTTTACGGCCTGATACCACTGGAGCAAGAATTTGCATTTTGGTCCGTTCTGGATATTCAAGAAGACGGTCCACCATTTGCTCAATGGTTTGTGAGGAAATTTCAATATTGTGAATCGGACAAGTCGGATGTCCAATTCTTGCAAAAAGCAATCTTAAATAGTCATAGATTTCTGTCACCGTTCCAACAGTGGAACGAGGGTTACGGCTGGTTGTTTTTTGGTCAATTGAAATGGCAGGTGACAAGCCTTCAATCGCATCTACTTCCGGCTTATCCATTTGTCCGAGAAACTGCCGAGCGTAAGCCGAAAGTGATTCCACATAGCGGCGCTGACCTTCCGCATAAATCGTATCAAACGCGAGCGAGGACTTCCCTGATCCGGAAAGTCCCGTCAATACAACAAGCTTATCTCTCGGAATGGTGACATCAATATTTTTTAAATTGTGGGCTCTGGCGCCTTTCACAATCAATTTTTCCATAGCCATTATTTACGACATCCTTCCGTTTATTAAAGCGGGAGGTTCGGCCAATGAGCTAGCCATTATCCTTCCGCTTTTAATTCCAAAATTAAATCTCGAAGCTCCGCAGCTCGCTCGAAATCGAGTGCCTTGGCGGCAGCCTTCATTTCTTTTTCCATGTTGGCGATCAATTTGTCCCGTTCCTTCTTGTTCATCTTGCCAAAAGAAGCAGCCGGTTTGTACTCTTTCTGTTCCTCGGCCACATGTGTCGCACGAATCACATCGCGAATATCCTTTTGAATGGTTTTTGGTGTGATACCATGCTTTTTATTGTATTCCTCCTGGATGGAACGACGTCGCTTCGTCTCATTTATTGCGACTTCCATGGAATGTGTAATCTTATCCGCATACATGATGACATGACCATTGGCGTTTCTAGCGGCTCGGCCGATAGTCTGGATTAACGAGCGTTCCGAACGGAGGAAGCCTTCTTTATCAGCATCAAGAATGGCCACCAGTGATACTTCAGGAATATCAAGACCTTCCCTTAAGAGGTTAATCCCAACCAATACGTCATATTTTCCAAGACGAAGCTCGCGGATAATTTCAATCCGCTCGAGTGTTTTGACCTCAGAATGCAGGTACTGCACCTTAATCCCAATTTCCTTCAAATAATCGGTTAAATCCTCAGCCATTTTTTTCGTTAAAGTGGTAACAAGGACTCGTTCATTCCGTTTTATTCTATCTTGTATTTCACCGATTAAGTCATCAATTTGTCCTTGAATCGGCCGAACATCAATGGTTGGATCAAGTAGCCCAGTCGGACGAATAATTTGTTCAACCATTTCAGGAGTATGTTCGAGTTCATATGGGCCAGGTGTAGCCGAAACATAAATGATATTATGAATATGCTTTTCAAACTCTTCGAACTTAAGCGGACGATTATCTAAGGCTGATGGGAGGCGAAAGCCGTGTTCAACGAGTATTTCCTTCCGGGCCTTGTCCCCATTATACATACCTCTAATCTGCGGTAGTGTTACGTGCGACTCATCAATGATCATTAAGAAATCATCAGGAAAGTAATCAAGCAATGTATAGGGTGTCGAGCCCGCTGGCCTTAAAGTCAGATGGCGCGAATAGTTTTCAATTCCAGAACAGAAGCCCATTTCCCGCATCATTTCAATATCGTATCGAGTTCTCTGTTCAAGACGTTGAGCCTCGAGCAATTTATTTTGTTCACGGAGGACAGTAAGCCGTTCTTCTAGTTCCTTTTCAATATTTTCAATAGCTTTACGCATCTTTTCTTCACGAGTAACGAAGTGGGAAGCCGGGAAAATGGCCACATGGTCTCGTTCACCGATAATCTCCCCTGTTAAGGCATCGACCTCACGAATCCGGTCAATTTCATCTCCGAAAAATTCAACACGAATACAGTGTTCATCACGGGAAGCTGGGAAAATTTCAACGACATCTCCACGGACTCGGAATGTTCCGCGTTTAAAATCGATGTCATTTCTTTCATATTGGATATCTACAAGGCGGTGAAGTAGTTGATTGCGTTCTATCTCCATTCCAGTACGGAGCGAAACAACCATCTCCCGGTATTCCTCTGGTGATCCGAGACCATATATACAGGAGACGCTGGCAATGATGATAACATCCTTGCGTTCAAATAACGCTGAAGTCGCTGAATGGCGCAGTTTGTCAATTTCATCATTGATACTGGCGTCCTTTTCAATAAATGTATCAGTCTGAGGCACATAGGCCTCCGGCTGATAGTAATCGTAATAACTGACAAAATATTCAACAGCATTGTTCGGGAAAAATTCCTTGAACTCACTGTAAAGCTGACCGGCCAAGGTTTTATTGTGGGCGATCACCAAGGTCGGTTTGTTTACCTCTTTTATTACATTGGAAATCGTAAACGTTTTTCCTGTACCAGTTGCGCCAAGCAGGGTTTGATGTTTTTTATTATTTTTAATGCCTTCGACCAGTTTCCTTATGGCTTCCGGCTGGTCTCCCTGTGGTGAGTATTTGGATACTAATTCAAATTGGTCCTTCTTCACGGTCGTTCCTCCCGTTTTAAAAAAATCCGTGTCTATGATTTTCATCAGTTTTTAATTTCATACTATACATTTTACCACAATACACCAAAAACAAACCAATAAAATGCGAACTCACATTCGATTTATTTATACAAAAAAAGCCTGCCTTATTCTGGCAGACTTTATTCCTTAACCTTGGCATGATTGTTCGGCAGCTTCATTTTGGCAGCAAGCCAAAAGCCGGCAGTCAGCGAAAATGCATCTATAACAATGAGAGAAAATGTATCGGTATAACCTTTATAAACAGAAGCTGCAATTAAGGAAACCGTTAAGACAAGACCGATTACTCGATTATAAGTAACACGAGTAAAAAGTAATACAAGAAGTCCCGGTATAAAAAACGCTGACATATATCGTATGACCTCAATCATTTTCCACCTCATCCAATCCATTCTGTTCCTATATTCTAGAAATTCATGGACGAAAATGCAAATAAAAGATTAATTGGCCACACGTTTGTTTTCTTCTTTTTCTGATTTTTGATAACCATTAGCCCAGAAATCAGCATTCTTAATGCCTAACTTAGTAGAATTAAATTCAGGATCTAATCCTTTCTTCAATTGCTCTTCGTAATCTTTTAAGGCAATATTGGCTGGTTTAAATAGGAGAACGATAGCAATTAAGTTCAGCCATACCATGATTCCTAGTCCAATATCCCCCATTGCCCAAGCGAGCTCTGCTGTTTTTACCGCTCCATAGAAAACAGAGCCTAAAAGGATGAGTTTTAATAAAAACATAGCTGGCTTTCTGTTTTTGCCCTTTACTAAGTAAGCAAGATTCGTTTCTGCGATATAGTAATAAGCAAAAATAGTCGTGAAGGCAAAGAAGAATAAGGCAATCGCAACAAATGCTGATCCAAATCCAGGAATAATCGTGTCAACCGCTGCTTGTGTATACGCTGGACCACTTTCCACTCCTTTAAGATTCTCCACTAAGAATTCCCCTGTTTTTTCATTTACGGTATTGTAAGAATTAGTAAATAAAATCATTAAGGCAGTGGATGTAACGACTAAGAACACATCAAGGTAAATGGAAAATGATTGAACGAGCCCTTGTTTCGCTGGATGGGATACTTCTGCAGCTGCAGCAGGGTGAGCACCGGTACCTTGTCCAGCTTCATTGGCATATAAACCACGTTTTACGCCCCACATAATCGTGGAACCTAGGATTCCGCCAAACATTTCTTCCGCACCAAATGCGCTTTTAAAAATAAGACCAAATACTTCCGGTATTCTTTCAAAATTTATCGCAATAATTGTCAAAGCAAGAAGTAAATAGCCGAGAGCCATAAAAGGGACGACCAATTCTGCTACTCTAGCAATCCGTTTTACCCCACCAAAAATAATAAGACCCATTAGTAAGATGACAACTAAACCAGTGATGCTATTGTTAATACCAAACGCATTTTTCATACCTTCGGCAATAGAATTTGCCTGAATACCTGGCATTAATACAGCCATCGCAAGGAGAGTCGCAATGGCAAAGATTACACCAAACCATTTCCAACCAAGCCCCTTCTCAATATAGAACGCCGGGCCACCTCGATACTCTCCATCTTGTTTTTCTTTATAGATTTGCGCTAGAGTCGATTCGACAAAAGCGGCGGACGAACCGATAAAGGTGATTACCCACATCCAAAATACAGATCCCGGTCCTCCGAATGCAATACCAGTTGCTGTTCCAGCAATATTCCCGACTCCAATTCGACCGGACAAAGACATAGCCAATGCTTGAAACGAAGAAACCCCTTCATTGGAACTTTTACCCGAAAATACTAAGCGAACCATTTCTTTTATATGACGAATTTGTAGAAATCTAGTGCGTATACTAAAATATACGCCGACTGCCACAATGAAGATAACCAATGGTGCACTCCATAACACGCCATTAATGCTTGTCACAAGCTGCTCGAACATAAATTTCCCCCTTTTGTATTATACAATTATTATAATTATCCCCCTTTGTTGTATAACAAGGAGATAATCAAATTATAAAATAATACAGCGTCATATTTCAACAAAATATTTAGTATATTTAGATTTTACTGATATATCCAGTTTTAATTATAAGGCTCCAAAAAAAGAGGAGAAAAGCCCTATGTCTAGTGCTTTTCTCCTCTTCATAATGATATCAGGCACTGTTCAATTATTTAATAGAGTAAATATTTCTCACGAACATCCATAAATTTTTTTAATGCTGGCTCCCATTCTTTTTTCATTTGTTCAATAGATTTGCCTGCTTCGATCCCATCGCGGATGGAACCATTCCCTACGAGCAAGTCAAAGTGTGATATCCCTTTACTATCACGGGCCCGGAATTGGAAATCGTTCGGATACATGTCATGAATGGTCTTGACAATATACAATCCTGTTTCAAATGGCTTAAAGGCATTTCTGTTCGTTACATGAATTTGAATTCCATGGTTTAACTGATTTACATTCTTGGAGGTTGTTGGTATGAATGAAGCAGAACGGAATTTCACACCTGGTAGATGATAGGAATTTAACCTTGTAGCTAATTCATCTCCATTAATGAAAGGCGCCCCGATAAGTTCGAAAGGTCTAGTTGTTCCCCTACCTTCTGAAACATTGGCAGCCCCTTCAATTAAAGCAGCACCCGTATAAACAAGAGCTGTGTCCAAAGTAGGCATGTTTGGTGACGGCATCACAAAATGCAATGGTGTTTCATCATAATACATATTCCGCTTCCAACCTTCCATTTTGACTACCGTTAAATCAGCGCCAATACCAAATTCCTTATTAAATAACTGAGCCAACTCTCCTACTGTCATACCATGGCGAACGGGGATGGCATACTGACCGACAAAGGAAGCATATTTTTCCTCTAATATTGGCCCTTCTACTTTAGTACCACTAATTGGATTTGGGCGGTCAAGCACGATGAAAGGAATATTGTTCTCTTTTGCAGCCTCCATCGCTAAAGCCATTGTATAAATGTAAGTGTAAAAACGGGCGCCAACATCCTGAATATCAAATACCAATACATCAATATTGCTGAGCATTTCCGGTGTAGGTTTTCGCGTATTCCCGTAAAGACTGTATACAGGGAGACCTGTTTTTTCATCTATATAGGATTCCACATACTCACCGGCAGGCGCGCTCCCTCGGACACCATGCTCCGGACCATACAATGCTGTAAGTTCAAATTCCTTATGTTGATAAAACAAATCCACGATACTATTTAGTTCCTGGTCAACACCAGTTGGATTCGTAATCAAGCCTACGCGTTTCCCTTTGATTAAGTCAATCCGGTCACGTAATAACACTTCTACACCTAAGCGGAACTTTTTATTATTTTTCTCTTTTTCATTTTTCGCAATGGCTGCCGTTACTGTTGATAGTACTAACAGAAGAGTGATCATTGCCATTAACCATTTCTTCATCCAAACCCCTCCCCTATTTTTCAAAGAGTTTTTAATACCCTAATCCATGGCCAAAACCGTACATAACACTTCCATCATGATTATAAATCGTTACTGGCAGCTTTCCTGTTGGGGGATTTTCACCAAAAAGGGTGTTTACTGACGCCGCAAAGCTGGCTGGGCGATAACCATATTGGACAAGATAAGCATCTACATTCGGGTAGGACATGACATCGTATGGATTACGGATTCCTAAAGCAATAACCTTGGCATCGGTTTCATTAATGAGCTGATTGGTCATGACCATTTGGCTAGCACTTGGCTCCCTTCCACTCACACTAGAAGTATAAGTTCCGACAATGATATATTTCGCATCCTTCACTTGTTCGAGTTGAGCATTGGTCAGCTTTGTTTGTGTATTAATATAGGTAACATTTGTATGATGCTTTTTCACTTCATCCAAAAGTAAATTCACATAGTAGCCGGAATACCCTACAACAGCAATTTTGTCTTCTGGTACTGCCTTCATTGGGAGAACTCCGTTATTTTTTACCAGTGTAATTGATTTTTCTGCGGCCTCTTTTTCAATCGCCTTATGCTCAGGTGAGCCGACTACTTGAAGAGCATGGGAAATCTTTTGATCAATGCTTTCTTCAACCTCTCTTTTAACAATTCCCCGATTTAATTTTAAGGTGAAAATCCGCTCGACAGACTGTTCAATTCTTTTCTCAGAAATTTCACCGGATTTCACTGCGTTATAAAGCCCATTAGCTACTACTTCTAGTCCGACAGGCATTAACACAATATCCGCTCCTGCTTTCACACTACGGATGGCGGCATCAACCGGACCGAAATGGTCAGCAATCGCATTCATGTTCATTGCATCGGTTATAATTACTCCTTCATATCCCATTTCCTCACGCATCAGTCCAGTTAATACCTTGTGGGAAAGGGTCGCTGGAATCGCAATTTCCGTTCCATCTTTTTGAGAAACGGCTTTTGTCGGATCAATTTTCGGGAAAGTGACATGAGCCGTCATAATCGCATCAATCCCTGCATCCATCGCCTGCTGGAAAGGATATAATTCAACTTGTTTCAAACGCTCCTTATCATGAGGCACTTCTGGTAATCCTAAATGGGAGTCTACCGCTGTATCTCCATGCCCTGGAAAATGCTTGGCCGTTGCCGCTGTGCCGCTTTCCTGGAGCCCTTTAATATAAGCGTTGCCCATTTTTCCTACAAGCTCTGGATTTTCCCCAAAGGAACGCACTCCAATCACTGGATTATCCGGGTTATTATTGACATCAAGCACCGGCGCCAGATTCATATTAATGCCTAACGAGTGCAGTTCCTCACCAATGGCTCTTCCGACTTTTTCAGCTGTCTCTTCCGATCTTGTTGCTCCAAGCGCCATATTCCCGGAAAAATCAGTCCCTGATTGGAGACGAGTAATAATACCGCCTTCTTGGTCAATCGTAATAAGCAAACCATATTTTTGTGCTACTTGTTGATAAGCATCCACTAACTTTGTTGTTTGTTCGGTTGTCACTACATTTTCGCGGAACAAGATAACCCCGCCAAGATGATAATCTTTTACAAGCTTGGCGATCTCATCATTCATTTCCGTAACGTTCTTTCCTTCCCATGTACGAAAATCCGGCATCAACATTTGCCCGACTTTTTCTTCTAGTGTCATGTGCTTCATTGCGTTTCCAATGACGTTATATCGAGAACCTTTTTCTTTTATGACGAGGATTTTATCTTGGTTTCCCTTCACTTCAATGGCTATTCGGTCAGTGAAATGACCATCGCTGACGGAAATAAACGTTTTCCCATTATGACCGGTCAACGTAACTTCGCCATCTTTTACAGAAGCTACATTTTTATTGGAAGACTTCCAAGTGACGTCTGCAGCTAGCTTAAAATGACCATCCCCAAATATATGAAGTGGATTTAATAAAATTTTGTCGTCTTTCACCTCCCGTTTTACTTGAGGCACATTTAGGTCAATGACTAAATCCTTAATACTGGATGCCGCAACGGAGTCGGATACGGGAATACCAGTCAATAAGATCCCAATGGCCAAGCACGAAATCATGAAAGCTTTTAAAAATTTCCTCATCAGTTTCCTCCTCTTTTATCAAATAATTAGTAATTACGTAACTGCCATTCATTTTTATCAAATTTTAATTCCACGGAATCGAGCTTCGGATTCAAAACATACCAGCCGCGACCATTCACAGTGGAATCCGTATGATAAACAAAACGGAGCTTCTTAGCTTTACGCGATACATCGAACGTTAAGATTTCCCAGCCATTGCTTGTGCCGGAAAGTTCTGTGACCATTTGCCATTTGTCATCTATCCACATTTCCACCCGTCCATAATCGGCTTGATTTTCCATACGATACCATGTAGCAAAGGTAAGCTTCATATCTTTTGTTAAATGGAGATCCGTTTCCATCACACGATTCACAAGATCCCCATATCCGGCAAACCATGCCGAACTTTTACCTGGAATGGATACCGGAATGCTATCTGCCACCTGCCTTGCAAACCATCTTCTTGGAGCATTAATGGATCCCATATTCCTGCTTGGATGAACACGATTGGTGAGAAGAATGGCAACCGTTTTGTTATGGGGACTGACGACAATCGATGTACCAGTATAGCCTGTATGACCAAAAGATTCAGTTCCTTCAGATAAGGCATCCATGTACCAGCCTTGGCCTAGTTCCCAACCAAGACCATGGTCATTGCCTGGAAATGCTACATTTTGATTTTCCAGCAAAAGTTTTACCGTTTCGGGTTTTAGGATACGTTTTCCACCATATTTTCCATTATTGATAAAAATATGCGCTAGTTTTGCAAGGTCCTCTGCAGTTGAAAACACTCCGGCATGCCCGGCAACTCCATCAAGAGACCAAGCATTTTCATCATGTACTTCCCCCCAAACTAATCCCCTGTTCGGAACAGACTGATATTCTGTCGCTGCAATACGTTTTTTCAAAGAAGCTGGCGGGTTGTACATGGTGTCCTTCATCCCTAATGGCTTTGTAATATGTTCCTTCACAAATTCATCCAGACGCTTACCGGATAGTCGCTCAATGAATGCCCCTAAAGTAATCATGTTGAGATCACTATATTCATAGGCTGTACCCGGCTTACTTTTCAATGGCTGTTGAAAAACAAGCTGCAGTCGTTCATCACGGGAATTCCCCATCGTATAGAGCGGTATCCAAGACGTAAATCCAGAGGTATGAGTCAGTAGTTGGCGAATCGTCACTGTCTCTTTCCCATTAACGGCAAATTCCGGAATATATTTGGCAACCGGGTCATCCAGCTGAAACAAACCTTTCTCATAAAGCTGCATCACGGCTACAGAAGTGAAAATTTTACTGATGGAGGCAAGATCAAAAATGGTATCCTTCTTCATCAATAAAGGTTGGTCTAATTTCGTAAACTGACCGTCTGCATAAATAACTGAATGACCATAAGCAGAGTGTTTAACGATTTTTCCTCCTCTTGCGACAAAGGCAACAGCACCCGGAAATAGTTTATTTTCAATGTTTTCTTGAATCATGGAGTCGATTTGTTGTAGTGGTGTAGCAACCATTCCTGCCCCTTTAGGCGAACTAGGGTGAAGCACACTGGTGACAGGGATGAATTCAGAATTCCATGTAAAAACAGGGTGAGGTTTTTCTGATTGGAATGGTTTCATTTCTTTCTTTTCAATGGTAGGAATAATCTTAGATTCACTGTTAGCAGAAACATGGGAGGTACATAATAATGCAGTACAGACTGAAGCAAGGACAATGGATTTTTTCCTCATAGCTCCTCCTTAACTCTAGCTTTCCGATCTGGACAAAGCTAAGAAATATTATTTACTATTTTTTAAGAAAGTATAAGATAATAGGTATAGTTATCTATACCACTTTAGACCTACAACACCTCCGGAAAATAGGTATAAAGAATCAATAAATTTCAATTGGATCCATAATAATAAGAGCAAGCGGAAGGTTCCCACCTGCCATCAGGTGAGATCCTTTGCAGCTTTTTGCCTTTGAAGCTGTTCCATTGCATTCGGAAAATGACCATGATGCTGTTTGAGAACGGTAATCGCCGTATCAAAATCAATTTGAAATAAAACCATTAAAATCGCAGCTCTCGTATCCCCATTCGCCTTCTCATTTGCTTCTTTGGCCGCCGATTCATCCAAGCCGGTGATGTCTTGAATGATGGAGATTGACCGTTTCCTCAGCTTTTCGTTCGTGGCTTGAACATTTACCATTAAATTTTTATATACCTTGCCCATTTTAATCATCGAAGCTGTCGAAATCATATTTAATACCATTTTTTGTGCTGTTCCCGCTTTTAAGCGGGTAGATCCGGTAATAACTTCAGGCCCTACAGGAATTTCAATTGGATATTTAGCCATCTTGGCTAATTCTGAACCATAATTGCACGCGATTCCGATCGTGAGAATATTTCGTTCATTTGCTCTTTCCACAGCTCCCAAAACGTAAGGTGTTCTACCACTTGAGGCGATGCCAATTAACACATCCTTTGGCCCAAGCTGTTGATTGACTACCTCTCTTCCTGCCTCACGATCATCTTCCGCGTCTTCAACAGCATAGCGAATCGCCTTTTCTCCGCCAGCAATAATACCATTTACTAGATCATTGGTTACGCCAAAGGTTGGCGGACATTCAGAAGCATCCAATACGCCAAGTCGGCCACTTGTTCCCGCTCCGATATAAAAGATCCTCCCCCCTTGCTTGAGCGATGTGACCACCGCATCTATGGCATCTTTGATTTGTGGCAAGGCTTTTTCTACCGCAAAGGCAACCTTTTGGTCCTCCTGATTCATCAACTGAATAATTTCCATAGTCGTAAATCGGTGCAAATTTTCTGAATTCTTATTTCGCATTTCAGTCAAAAGTCCTGGGCGAGTTACATCCATAATCTATGCCTCCATTTAACAATGCCAAGGTATAAATCTTTATTTAACTGCACCAGCAGTCAAACCTTCCATAAACTGTTTCGATGCTATAAAGAATAGAATGAGCATTGGCAAAGATGATAATGTCAATCCGGCAAATAGCGCACCCCAGTCAGCTGAATATTCACCAAACAAGCTTAGCATGCCGACAGGAATCGTCTTTTTCATCTCATTCGTGATAAAAATTAACGGGAAGAAAAAGTCATTCCATGACTGAATAAAATTAATAATCATAACCGTACCAAGCGCTGGCCGCATTAATGGCAAAACGACATTCCATAAAATTCTAAGATCGCTAGCCCCGTCCATTCGGGCGGCTTCCTCTAACTCCATTGGCATCGTTCGGAAAAATCCAGTCAAAATTAAGATGGATAGTGGTATTCCTTGGGCAGTGTACATCAAAATAAGTGACCATAAAGAGTTTGTTAAACCAAGACCCTTCATTAATATAAACAATGGCACAATGCCTAATTTAATCGGAATCATCATCCCCATTAAGAAAACGAAAAAGAGGATGTTATTCCACCAATAGGTATACCTAGCGATATAAAAAGCTGCTAGAGAAGTAGTAATCAATATAAGTAGGACGGAAACAACACTGACAAACACACTATTGTAAAAATACGTCATAAATGGAACTTGATCTAGCAGTTTCTCGTACGTTTGAAAATGAAAGCTTTTCGGCAATGATAGTGGGTTTGTAAAAATTTCTATTGTTGGTTTAAAGGAGGATACGATCATCAGGATGATCGGATAAAGACTAATAGAAGCAAATAAAAAGGCAACGATATAATAGAATGACTTCATCCATATCGATTGTTTCATGATTAGTACCCTCCCTACATTTCAACTTCTTTTTTCTTCATATAATTTAAAAAGAGCGCGGTAAATACACAGATAAAGAGAAATAGTACAACTGCTAGCGCCGATCCGAGTCCAATTGCTGTAGAATCCCCCGTCGCCCCGCCAAAGGCTAAACGATAGAAATACACAGCTAACGTATCGGTTGAACGATAGGGTTCTCCCTGGGACCCTTGCATAGCATAAACTAGTTCAAAGGCTTCAAATGATTGGATAAACGTCAGCACCGTCATAATCATGATGGATGGCATCATGAGCGGCATCATGATTCTCCTTAACATGGTCAAGCCTTTTGCTCCATCTAATCTTGCAGCTTCGATTAACTCTTTCGGAATCGACTGGAAACCAGCCAAAAAGATTAATATGGCAAACCCCAATCCAAACCAACAGTTTACGAGAATAATCGTCATTAAGGCCGTGTCTGGATCACCTAGCCATGCTTTCTTCCATGATTCCAATCCTAATTTACTAAGAATGACATTTAAGGCCCCAAAATTTGGATTTAATATCAGCTTCCACAAAAATCCGACGACGATGACTGACAAAAGTCTTGGCAGAAAATAAGCCATTTTCAATAATTCTGCGCCACGGATTTTTTGAAAGATAATAAAAGCAAGGAAAAAAGCCAAGCCATTCTGGACAACCATTTGAACAACAAAATATAGGACGTTATGGCCAAAAGCATTCCAGAACATGCCGCTAAACGGCTCAAGGGTAAAGAGATTTTTATAATTTTCCAGCCCGACAAATGCTTGTTTTTGAATTCCCTTCCAGTCGTAAAAACTGTAAGTAATGGCTGCTACCAATGGATAAACAATGAACAGGCCATAAATAAAAAGGGCGGGAATAGGGAAGAGATGAATACCCCATCTCTTCTGTTTTTTCCGCTTTTTCTGCTTCACAGTCTCCGTTTGGATCATCGTTTGCATATTCTCCGCCACCTACTTTTTATTCGCTTTCTGAAGGACCATTTCAACCATGGTTCTCCTATTTTTCATTATTGAAATGGTTTAAACCAAGTTTCTGCATTTTCCTGTACACTTTTTGCTACGCCTTCTGGGGTTTGTTTACCTAAATACATTCCTTGAAGCTCGTTTTCCAAGGTCGTTTTGGAAGTAGGGTTACCGCCTGCAAAGTATACAACCATCATATAAGGGGTAGACATTTTCTCAACTGCTTCACCTAAAGACGTTACTAATTCATCCTTAGCCTTCACTCCAGGCATTGCACTGATCATTTTAAATTCGTTTGTGAACAACTCGGCAAACTCTTTCGTTGCTAAAAACTCTAAGAACAATTTTGCTTCTTCTTTATGCTTAGATTTTGCATTCAAGGCGAAGGAGCCATCTACCCAAGCTGTAATCGTTGGTTCTTTTCCAATCGCAGATGGCATTGGGAAAAATCCTATTTCGATATCAGGATTTAGGCTGCGCACGACCTCAATTTCCCAGCTTCCCATAGGGAACATAGCGGCTTGACCGGTTGCAAATAGTGTACGGATATCCTCCATACCAAGACCTTCATAGTTATCAGGGAAGTATTTCTTCAACTGATCCATCGCTTTAATGGAATTGACAAATTCAGTTGATTCAAAGTTCGTTTCACCCTTCGTTATTTTTTCAACAAATTCATTACCGCCGTAATGGGCAGGACCGATAATTCCATGAGCCGCTGACAATAGCCAACCTTCCTTCGCGCCAAGGGCGATTGGAATGATGTTTTTGGATTTCAATGTTTCATTTAGCTTGATAAACTCATCCCATGTTTTCGGTTCTTTTAAATTATGCTCTTTAAAGATTTTTTTGTTATAAAAGATTTGGGTGGTACTCATGTTGAGAGGGACGCCATATTGCTTACCATCGGAACCTTTTGATGCCTGAAGGGCTGTCTCCGGGAATGCATCCAATCCAGTCAAACCGTCAAGTGGTTCCAGATACCCAGCATCCGCAAGGGCAATTCCAGGTGCATATGGTCTAAGATGGATAATGTCCGGGCCTTCACCGCTTTGAAGTGCCGTATTCAGAATGGTGTTGTATTCTGTGTTTTTGGAAGGTTTAAATTCGACTTTAATATCAGGATGTTTTTTGTTGAAGGCTTCAATCACTTTCTCGTATTTGGCAGTATCCTCTGTTCTCCAACTACCAATGGTCAGTGTGACTGCATCTGCTTTTTCATCTTCTTTAGAGGCATTTGATTTTTTCGAAGTTTCTTTTTCACTTGAACATGCTGTGGCAAACATCAAGATGAATGCAAATACCCCAAATAACCAAGCTTTCCCCATCTTGTTCATGAATTTTTGGTTCCTCCTTCATTGAAATATATTTTTTAAAATCCTCGTGTGAACGAGGTTTGTAACCAGATGGAGTGTTCAGATGGTGATATTTCAGAAGGTGCAGCTATCATTATTTATTTTTTCTTAAAAACATTTACTGCTTTGCGGGTTCGTTCCAAAGCTTCTACATGGGTATCCTGATTGGATTTTGTGACGCCGAGAAACAAAATATCAATGACATTGAGTTGCGCAATACGTGAACTCGTGGCCCCGCTTCGAACATTTCGCTCTAAAGAAGTGGTAAATAATTTAACATCTGCTAATGAGGAAACAGGGTTATCCCCTGATTTGGTCAAAGAGATAATTTGGGCACCATTTGACTTAGCAACGGCTAATGATTCAATAATATCTTTTGTCTGACCGCTATAGGAAATGCCAAAAGCCACATCCTGTCCAGTCAGATTCGCCGCAACTGTAACTTGGGTATCCCCATCCAATGCGGCTTCACACCAATGGCTGATCCGGGTTAGTTTTTGTTTGAAGTCCATCGCAACAATGGCAGAAGCACCGATTCCAAAGACAGCTACTTTTCTAGCATTCGAGATAAGAGAAACCGCCTTTTCTAATTCGTCTGCTGATAGTACGAGAGTCGTATTTTGGATGGATTGTATATTATTTTGCGACACAGATTGAATAAACGCCTGAATGGAATCATCTTTAGGAATATCTTCATACAGACTATATTCACTTTCAGATTTCGCCAATTCATAAGCAATTTTTAGCTTCAATTCTTGGAAACCTTTACATTTTAATACCTTTGATAAACGAACAATGGTGGCTTCGCTAACTTTCGCTTTTTCTGCCAATTTCTGAACAGACATATTCACAGCTTCTTGTGGATTTTCAAGGATGAATTCAGCCGCCTTTCGTTCGGAAGGCTTAAACATATGCATGCTTTCTTGGATAAATAGTATTTCCGCACTTTTCATCAAACTTCACCCTATACTAAGTCCTAATCCGATTATATTAAATAATGTTTCATAATATCAACAATTTTCTGAAACATTATTACAAATGTTTCGACAAAATCTTCTTTCTATCAACAAAAATAAGCTTATCCTCGTTGGATAAGCTTATTTATAGTCTGTAAACATGTATCTTGTATCGGTGAATGAGTGTCATGTTAGGCCGTTTCGCCGATAAACCAATAAAACCAATAGAAGTATAGTCTCTGTTCTTCCTTTCCATTAATTACACGTTCCGTGCGGACTCGGACAGCCCCTTGTTTCTTTCTCCACCTGGATAGTGCTATGTTCTATGTGAAATTCATCGTGAAGAATTTTTTGCGATTGAGCTAAAATTTCATCATGTTGTGCTTCATCAGCAATCGTGATATGGCAACTTAAAACTGGATAACCGGAAGTAATTGTCCAGATGTGCAAGTCATGTACTTCCTTCACGAATGGTATACGGCCAAGCGCAGCCTTCACTTGATTCATATCAATCTGCGTCGGCGCCCCCTCCATCAACACATGAAAAGAATCCTTTGTCACTCGGTATCCACTAATTAAAATTAATACGGCAACAATGATACTAGCTATCGGGTCAGCGATTCCCCAGTCAAAAAACATAATGAATAAAGAAGCAATAATCGCTCCAAAAGAACCAAGCATATCACCAAGCACATGTAAGAAAGCACTTCTGACATTTAGGTTCTCATCCTTATCCCCACTCATCAGAATCCAGGCTGCCACGATGTTCACCAATAAACCTGTCACAGAAATCATTAACATCCCCATACTTTGAATTTCCGGAGGATGGAAAAATCGTACTATAGCTTCGTACAATATATAAATGGAAATGAGTATCAGAGTTAACCCATTTAAAGCGGCAGCAATAATTTCAAACCGTTTATAGCCATATGTTTTTTCCTGAGAAACTTGTTTTTCACCAAGCTTAATCGCGAAAAAACTCAATCCTAAAGCAGCCGCGTCACTTAGCATATGACCTGCATCTGATAATAGTGCCAAGCTATTGGTTAACAATCCTCCGATCACTTCGACCACCATAAATGACGCAATTAAGATGAAGGAACTCAATAAAGCTTTTTTATTACTCGTATGAGCATGCCCATGTGAGTGGCCGTGATGATGCCCATGTGAATGACCATGATGATGATGGTGCCCCATGTAATCCCCCCTATAAAACCTTTTTCTTTCTCTCTTTTTAATAGATGTAAACCGAAAAAATTCCATTAAAACTAGTTTCTTCGAATACAACCAATTTTATAAAAGATCTATTGCTTCATTCAAATCTTCATTTGATTATATGATATTCAAATAGATGTTTGATTGTCAATAAAGAGCCACCCTTTATTTAAGTTTATTTTTATTTATTTGAATTTTTTATATAAAATTATTGACCTGAAAATTTCTAATGTTAAAATATAATCAAAAGTTTGTTTTATAAACAAAAGTTTATTAAAGGTAGATGTTTTGAAAGGGGGGGAAATTTTTTGCGTAATCAATTGACAGAGAATGAACAATGGATACTCGAATTCATACGAAAAAACCCCTATATTTCTCAACAGGAGTTAGCGCAAAAGTTGGGGTTATCCCGGCCCACCATTGCTAATCTGATTTCGGGGTTAATGAAAAAAGGACACATTTTAGGTAGGGCCTATATATTAAATGAAACCCAACCAGTTATTTGTATCGGCGGAGCAAATGTGGATCGAAAATTCCACATCAAAGACAAAGTCCAACTAGGGACTTCTAATCCGAGTTATGTCACACAAACTGCCGGCGGAGTGGCACGAAATATCGCTGAAAATCTAGGACGGCTCGGGTTGCCCGTATCCCTCCTCACGGCATGTGGAGCTGATAAAGAATGGTCCATCATTGAAGAGGCGTCTGCTCTTTATATGAATTTGGAAACGGTTAACCAATTCCCTGAAAAATCAACCGGTTCTTACACAGCCGTTTTAGATGAAAACGGAGAACTCGTCATCGCGTTAGCAGATATGGATATCTATGATGCCATTACACCTGATTTACTATTGAAATATGAAGCCATTTTAAGTCGCTCCAAATGTATTGTGGCGGATTTAAACTGTCCAAAAGATACTATTCAATTTTTATGCCATTTTTCCAAAAATCATCATTTACCCCTAGTGATTGTCCCTGTATCCTCCCCAAAGATGAGAAGGCTGCCATGTGATTTGCATGGGGTGACTTGGTTGATTACCAATCGGGATGAAACGGAGACGTACTTTCAATCCGAAATCAAAAACGAGGAAGATTGGAAACAAGCGGTAGAAAATTGGCTATCCATTGGTGTAGCCAATGTCATTATTACTAATGGAAAAAAGGGTTCTATGATTGGGAATAAAGAGGAAGGAATATTCTATGTTCCTGCTGTGGAAACAAGCCACATCGTGGATGTGACAGGAGCTGGAGATGCGTTCTCTGCAGCAGTAATTTACTCTTGGCTAGAAGGAAAATCCTTTATAGATATTGCTAAAGCTGGAAGCATCAATGCATCAAAAACACTCCAATCCCCTTATACCGTTAGGCAAGATTTATCTGCTACACAACTACAAAAAGATTTGGAGGAACTGTCATGAAACAGTATTTATTTTTTTCAGAAGAAGTAAGCGCTACCAAAAAACAAGGTAAACCTATTGTTGCCCTAGAATCTACCATTATCTCGCACGGAATGCCTTATCCGCAAAATGTTCAAACGGCTCGAGAAGTGGAACAAATCATCCGTGACCATGGAGCGGTTCCGGCAACCATTGCCATCATGGATGGTAAAATAAAAATCGGTTTATCTGATGACGAGCTGGAGATGTTCGGGAAAAGCAAAGAGGTAGCAAAGGCTTCCAGACGTGACTTAGCTTACTTACTTGCGACGAAAAAACTCGGCGCCACCACCGTAGCTGCAACAATGATTTGCGCTGAATTAGCAGGGATTTCTATCTTCGTCACCGGAGGGATTGGCGGAGTTCACCGTGGTGCAGAAACAACGATGGATATTTCCGCAGACTTGGAGGAATTAGCTCAAACAAATGTCGCTGTCATTTGTGCAGGGGCCAAATCCATTTTGGATTTAGGATTAACGATGGAATATCTTGAAACAAAAGGTGTACCGGTAATTGGCTATCAAACCGACGTTCTTCCAGCCTTCTTCACACGAACAAGTGAATTTCCACTCCATTTGCGGGCGAATCATGTGGATGAAATTGCCTCCACTTTAAAAGTAAAATGGGATTTAGGACTCAATGGCGGTGTTGTCATTGCAAACCCTATTCCAAAAGAACATGCCATGGAAGAAAAATTTATTAACAAGATCATTGAATCAGCCTTAAAAGAAGCGGAAGAACGCCATATGACCGGTAAAGATGTAACACCTTTCTTACTTGCAAAAGTAAAAGAATTAACAGAAGGCAAAAGCTTAGAAGCAAACATTGCCTTAGTAAAAAACAACGCCGTTCTTGGTGCCCAACTCGCTGTCAAATTTCACTCAATGAAAGCTTAAATCAAAAGAGATCAATCTATATTTTGAGATTGATCTCTTTTCTTTTCATAATATAAGTGAAATTTTAAGCGCTTCCCCCACGGCTAGAAATCTCCTCTGAATGTTCAAAAGCAAGATGAATCAATTGTTTTACATGATCATCATCTAGGGAATAATAAACAAGCTTCCCTTCTTTTCGATATTTGGCAAGACCAAGATTCTTTAAATGGCGGAGATGATGAGAGGCAGTCGCCGTCGTAGCTCCAACGATTTGAGCCACATCACACACACAAAGCTCCTCTTCCAGTGTGAGGGCATAGGCAATTTTCATTCTTGTGACATCAGATAACGCTTTAAATAGCTTGGTCACTTCAAGAATTTGGCTGTTTTGGGCAATTTCCTGCTTAACGCGGACGGTTTTTTCACGATCAACACAGGTTACCTCACATATATCATGATTTTTCATACCTGCACCTTCTCCATTCAACGATTTGTTTACTTTCTATCATATTCAAACATATGTTTGAATGTCAATGAATAAGGAAAAGACAAACATGTATGTACCGGATAAAATTCAGCTTTACTAGTTTTCTTTAAATAGCAAATCTAAATCAAAAACCCACCTATTTATTTTACTATTATGAATATTTATTAAGCTATTGCCAGAAGAAAAGTTATCGTCTTATAATAGAAATACATTTTAGTTTGATAAAGTGATAAAGTAATAATGAAATAAAGGGAGCTCATTAATATGAAACGTTTAATAGGAATGATTTTTATAATAACTGCATTTTTCACTCTATTAACAGGGTGCTCCTCAGAAAAAACGAATGATAAAGAGGATAACACTTTAATTATAGGTATTGATGATAAATTTGCACCAATGGGATTTAGAGACGAAAACAATCAAATTGTTGGCTTTGACATTGATTATGCCAAAGCGGCCGCTGAAAAAATGGGTAAGAAAGTGAAATTCCAACCGATTGACTGGAAAACAAAAGAAGCTGAGCTTTCTAGTGGCCGAATTGATCTTATTTGGAATGGTTACACGATTACGGATGAACGGAAAAAGAAAGTGCTTTTCACTAAGCCTTATTTAAAAAATGCCCAAGTGATCGTGACACTCAACGATTCCAATATCAAAAAACTAGATGATCTGAAAGGGAAAGTAGTTGGGCTTCAGTCCCTTTCTTCTGCAGCCGATGCTTTAGACGAATCACCAATTAAAGAAAAAATCAAAACCGTTACCGAATTTGCTGATAATATCCAAGCATTGACTGACTTAAAGAGCGGCCGGTTGGATGCGGTTATCATCGACGAGGTAGTGGCCAATTACTATATGACAAAAGAAAAAGAAACGTTTAAAGTACTCGATGAATCCCTCTCCCCTGAAGAATATGGAATTGGGGTGAAGAAAGGGAATGAGGAATTGTTGAATAAGCTTCAAAAAGCACTAGATGAGCTAAATGAAGACGGCACTGCCGCTAAAATTTCGAAAAAATGGTTTGGTAAGGACAAAGTATTAAATTAATATAGTTCAAAACAGGATTTCCTATGGAAACCCTGTTTTGTTTTTGGAGGTAGTCATGATGTCTATGGATAATTTTATGACGATGCTGAAACCGATGCTCGAAGGGGCGCAAATGACCGTCCTGTTATTTTTCATCGCGATCATTGCATCCATTCCGCTCGGATTTTTAATAACACTAGCTGTCAGAAGTAACTTCAAGCCATTATCTTGGTTTGCTCATGGTTATATTTATATCATGCGAGGAACACCACTTTTGCTTCAACTATTACTCATTTGTTTCGGTCTGCCAATGCTTCCAGTTGTAGGTGAATATTTGGTCTTGGATCGTTTTGTGGCCGCATGTTTAGGTTTTATTCTTAATTATGCCGCTTATTTTGCAGAAATCTTCCGCGGTGGTTTATTGGCCATCGATAAAGGACAATATGAAGCAGCCCAAGTTTTGGGATTGAATAAATGGCAAACGACGACACGGATTATCTTGCCACAAATGTTTCGCATTGCCCTTCCAGCTGTAACGAATGAATCAGTAACACTAGTGAAAGATACCGCGCTATTATATGCTGTAGCTGTACCGGAGTTGCTACATTATGCACAAACGGCTGTTAACCGTGATTTTACTATTTTTCCATTCTTTGTTGCTGGGGTGATCTATCTTTTCATGACACTTATCATTTCGATGAGCTTTAAATGGATGGAAAGACGGTTTAAATTTGAATAATTGGAGTGTTGAATATGGCGATCATCGAAGTATCCAATTTAAAAAAATCATATGGGCAATTGGATGTGTTGAAGCAAATTACTTTTGATGTCGATAAAAATGATGTGGTGGCGATTATCGGCCCGTCCGGTTCTGGAAAAAGTACGATGCTTCGCAGTCTCGTTCATCTTGAAAAAGTGGACGGCGGTAGCATCACAGTAGCTGGCGATTCTCTAGTAAAGGACGGCATTTACGCTAGCCCGCAAGAGATTAAGAAAATAACCACTAAAATGGGGATGGTTTTTCAACATTTTAACCTTTTTCCTCATTTGACGGTACGAGAAAATTTGGAAATCGCTCCTAAAATGGTGAAAAAGGAGTCAGCGACCATCATACGTGAACGAAGCAGCCAACTTCTTGAAAAAATAGGTCTGATTAACTGGGCGGATGCTTACCCTGCCAAGCTTTCCGGAGGACAAAAGCAGCGTGTGGCAATTGCCCGGGCACTCATGATGAATCCTGATATTCTGTTGTTCGATGAACCAACTTCAGCCTTGGATCCGGAATTAACTGGCGAAGTATTGCAAGTCATGAAAGGTCTTGCCGAGGAACATATGACGATGATTGTCGTAACACATGAAATGGGGTTTGCAAAAGAAGTGGCCAATCGTGTGATCTTCATGGATAATGGAGAAATCATTGAATCCGGTCATCCAACGGAATTATTTGAAAATCCACAGTTTGAACGGACAAAAGCATTTTTAAATCGGAGTTTGAAATAAATTTTCACTCTAAGTACGATTAGTATTTATACTCCCTATCAAAACAGTGAAATCAATATGAAATGACCTAAGCGGCTTTAGCTCTATCTTCCATAGGGTTAAGGCCGTTTAATCGTTTTAAATAGAATGGTGATTTTAACAACCTAAATCGAATGATGTTGTTCCACTTTCAGAACGATGTCTTACTAATCCCTCAAAAGAATGCCCTGTAGAGCACATTGCCTGCAAATGAAATCTATATAAATCACCCTTAATATTATAAATGTTACCAACTAAAGCAAAATGGTTCAAAAGAATATCGTTACGAAATACCGGAATAATAAAATCGAATTTACCATTTCAATTTGGAGGTATAACAGTGTATTTCTATAAAGAAGATTTAATTAATCCTATTATTCCGGATGAGCCTGATCCAGCTGCAGCTAAAGTTCTTCAAGAAGTATTAGGTGGACGTTTTGGTGAAATGAGAACAATGATGCAGTTCTTTTTTCAAAGCTCCAATTTTCGGGGGCCAGCCAAAGAATTTCGAGACTTAATTAGAGGCATTTTCCTAGAAGAAATTAGTCATGTTGAACTTGTTCAATCGACCATTAATCAACTATTAAATGGGTCAGGCGAACCAGGAGTTGGTAATCAAGGAACAACAGGTGCACCATTAGAGGAGGCAACCGCCCATTCCAACCCACATCATTTTATTATGGGGGCTCAAGCCTCTCTTCCAGTCGATGCTGCTGGACTCCCTTGGCAAGGTAGTTATGTGTATAGCCACGGAAATTTAATTACCGATCTCCTTGATAATCTTGTGTTAGAATCAACAGGAGTTTTACAAAAAACAAGGATTTATGAAATGAGTTCCAATAAAGCGTTTAGAGAAACACTAGCGTTCCTAATTGTTCGGGACAATGCTCATCAAAATGCTTATGCAAAAGCTTTAGAAAAGTTAGGCGTAAATTGGGCAAAAATCTTTCCTGTTCCGAATTATGATATCAATAAATATCCTGAATGTAGGAAATATGTTGAAATGGGATACAATAATGTGTTATTTAATTTCAGACTGGATGAAACACGAATGGCTGAAATATTCCAAGGCGAATCTCCAAGCAGAAGTTCAGGGCAGTTAAGTGTGGTAGGACCACCACAAGGAGCTCCAGTTCCAGTCCTTCCAGAAATGCCAAACGAGCATAGTCCAGGACTGTCTGATCTAAATGAATAATCATCTAAGAGGGATCCAATATGTCCTTTTATAATGATTAAACTAATAAAACAGATTGTACATTATTTCCTAAAATAAAGAGAGCTCGACGATTCGTCGAGCTCGATGCAGAATAGCCTAATCAAGTATCATTTATCCTGTTTTCTTATCATATTTCCTCTGATCCTGAACGAAAAGGATTCCTAGTTCGTGATGATCCCCATCAAAGAGGGCGCGCTGCTCAAAACGAATTTCCCCGTTTGTGTCAAGGACTTCGAGTTTGCAATGAGCTCGGTTTTTTTGGAGAGCCTCGTAAAATGTAGATTCATCATGAACCTTCATCCCATTCACCTTCGCAATGATTTCACCGACTTTTAGTCCCATTTTATTGGCTGGCGAACCTGGGATAATTCCAATAATCATTAATCCTTGATTCTTTTTCGAAAAATAAAATGGTCTATTTTCGTCCTTTAAGTAAGCCATTAACGTGATCATTTCACGTCCAATGACGGCCAGTGCTGCCACCACAATCGAGATAAGCGGATACCAGTAGCCAGCAATGGATAGTAAAGTGATAAGCCCGCCTAAAAATATGACCTGTCTTCCGTGTTGTTGAATAGCTACAGTTGGAAGCATTCCCTTCACTTGCTGATGAAATCCAATGGCAAATGGAACAAGAATAAGAGAATACTCTTTTTCCCCTAAATGAAACACTGGCCACCAGTCAATAGATAGCTGGAGAGCCTTACCCGGAATTAACAAAAACATGGGCAACATCCAAAGCCGTTTCACTTCATGCACTCCAATCATTTGACCGCGTTTACTTTTGATCAGTTTAGGAGACGTTCCAATTCCTCCATTTTTCGCAATCAACATTCCTTCAGCTATTAATAATAAACCGAGGACAATCACAATGGAAGGGTAGATCTTCTCATCGATTTTTTCAAAAACATGAGATAATAGAGGTATGTTCCATTTTGTTTCAGCTAAAAAAATTACAGTAAAAAATGCCCCTCCGACTGTATAGGCCGGTGAAATCCAACGTACATTTGTGGTAAGGGAGAGCAAGAAAGTAAAGGCAGCTATCAGTAAGATCGCCGCAAACGGAATCGTCACACCGATGGCAACAACGATAATTGAAAGCGTCAAACCAATATAAATCCCATGTGGGAGCAACTGCCGGAGCTCAAAATACGCATCCTCTGCCCGTATATGGAAATTTTTTCTCTCACGTTTTACCCTCATGACCCCTAAAATTCCTGCAAGGAAAAAGAGATAGTATAAAACGGGGTTAAGAAAGAATTTGCCTGTCCCTTTAAGAAGCTCCACAAGCCATATTTGCACCAATACAGTCACCTACCTCTATCATTCATTTCTAGTAATTTTCTATAAAAGTCTCTAAATTTTATTTTACCATAAAATATTGAACTAGTTTCTAGTAATATGTTAAAAGTCTATTTTACTTGACATGTATTGGAATAGCAGATGTTTCAAAAATAAATTCCTGTTTAATGATAGAGGGATCCCCATTCACAAAAGAGCAAGAATCTCGAAATTTGTTGATATTTCCGCGGAAATGATCATATTTTGTAAAAAAAAGAGCAGTGAATGGCTTTCCCATTCAACTGCTCCTTTCTACATGCAATTATTTAGCCACCAATCTTAATGCAGCCTGTAGCTGAAGGTCGTTTTTCTCCTTCTTCATTTCATTCATGGCTGCTGTCTCGAGCTTGGCCGCTGTTTTAGCATCAATTTTCCCTGTTACAAGAAGATGATGATTTTGCTGAAAGACTTTGACGGCATCCACTGTTTCTTCACTAAAATATCCATCTGTTCGTCCCGGACCTAAACCTAAGGCTTCTAAAATCTCTTGGGCATTTTTCACTTGCTCATTATTCATGTCCTGTTCCAGTGGCTCCTCTACCTGAAGGGGATGGGTAGAAAAGATTTTTGGCTGAGAAACCTTCACATCTGGCTTAATACCTTTTTGGTGAATCCAGTTTCCATTAGGTGTAAGCCATTTAAATAAGGTAAGTTTGATGTTACTACCATCCTCCATTGGCATAGCTTGCTGAACTGTCCCTTTTCCAAAAGTTTTTTCCCCAACAATCTGATAGCCAGCTGCCTCTTGGAGGGCCCCTGCTAATATTTCTGAAGCAGAGGCACTGCCCTTGTTAACAAGGACTGCTACCGGATATTTCTTTTTCTCGGAAAGACTTGAGAAAAATCGTTGTTTTTTTCCATCTCGTTTCTCAATTTGAACGTATGGCTTATCATTTGGGACAAATTCCTTTAAGATCTCTTCTACGCTATATAATAGACCACCGGGATTTCCGCGTACATCAATAATCAACCCTTTAATATGATCATTTTCCAATGCCTTTAATTGCTTTTTAAAATCGGCGGCGGTATTTTCGGAGAAGGAAGTGATTTCAATATAGCCAATCTTTTTCCCATCATATTTTTTTACATCTGAATGAACCGTTTCAAGTGGAATTTTATCGCGCTTCACCTTAAAAGTTAGAGGCTCCTTTAAACCTTTCCGAGCAATTTCGATTGTAACCGTTGTTCCTTTTTTCCCGCGTATTTTTGACGTGGCCTTATTCAAATCAAGTCCTTCCACACTTTTTCCATTTATTTTTACAATTTCATCATTTGGCTTAATCCCTGCCTTTTCAGCTGGTGAATTTTTGAATGGAGAAATGATGACAATTTTTCCATCCACCATGCCTACCTCTGCACCAATTCCTTCAAAAGAAGATTCTAATGTTTGTGTAAATTGCTTGGTGGTTTCCTTGTCCATATAGACGGAATAAGGATCCTTTAATGCGGAAAGCATGCCTTGAATCGCACCTTCAATCAACTTTTCCTGTTCTACCTGTTCCACATATCGATTGAGTATTAATTCATAGGCCTGCTCAACCTTCTCGAGATCATCCGTTTCAACTTCTGAATTAGCCGATTTACTGGCAGGAACTAGCGCTTGTTCTAGCTGGGTATGATTCCCCCTTTTCTCCTCCATTACTTTCATTCCTGCATAGGTTCCCCCTGCTCCGGTTAATAGCGAGCCGGCCATAAGGATTGCTATCCATTTTCGTTCCATTTTATTATCCCCCTGTAAAATGCCTTTATTGATTGTAGAGAAAGGCACAAATTCCTGCTTGATTATTAAGATATATGATGGGGGTGGACGAGTTATGATAGGCGTTATCTTTCTTGGCTAATAAAAAATAGCCTTATGAAGGCTATTTTTCTATTGGTCACGAGATTTAAAACTATCCCTCTTGATCAGATGGTTCAACTAATTTTATATTTCTCTCCCTCCATTCATGAAACCTATATGGAAAACTAGACTTATCATTATTAATAACCACAAAAACAAAAAAGGCTGCCTCCTATTGAGACAACCTCTTTCTTTTTAATCCATTATGGTAGTGGAACAATTCCCACTGGATTGATAGCATTTCGTTTGTCTGGTGTCCATGGCCCTTTATGAAGTTCGAAATGAAGATGCTGTCCTCTAGATCGGCCTGTATTCCCCATAGTCCCTATTTTTTGGCCTTTCTTGACTGTCGCACCACTTCCCACTGCAAGCGATGACATATGAGCATAAACCGTTGTATAAACCTGTCCATTTATAGAATGAGAGAGAAAAATACAATTTCCATAAGTAGTAGAATAGTAAGCTCTTATCACAACACCATCAGCAGCAGCAAGAATCGGAACACTTGCCCCATTAGCAATATCTACGCCGTCATGTCGTCCAGCACTACGGTACCCAAATCCGGAACTAACATAACCTGTAGCAGGCTGTGTCCATACTCCGCTAGATACGTTCGGTGCACTTCCACTACCACCACCGCTCGATACTTTCGGAGCATTTCCACTGCTTGCAATAGTACTGCTTTGAGTTGTACGGCTTTTTGCTGCAGCAGCTGCTGCCGCCGCCTTAGCCTGACGCTCTTGTTCTTGTTTAATTGCTTTTTGGATAGCCGCTTCTTGAATAGCAAGAAGTTTTTCCTGCTCTTTCAAATCCATCATATGACTGTGTTCTTCTTCCTCTTGTTGGACAAGTTGAGCCATCAACTGATCCTTTTCTGCTCGTTCCGCATTTAATTGTTTCTTCATGCTCTCTAATTCGGCAACCATCTTTTCCAAGCTTGCCAATTCTTTTTTCACTTGAAGCTGTGTGGCTTCAAGCTCATTTTTGTCTGCCTCATGCTGCTTTAAAATATCCTGGTCTGCCTGCATGAATGTGGCTACTGCACTTGCCCGTTCAATAAAATCACTGAAACTTGTGGACCCCAGCAATACGTCTAAGTAATTAATCCCCAACCCATTTTCTTGATAGCTACGGACACGTTCCTTTAATAAAATATTACGTTTTTCAATACGATCCTTAAGCTCCTCTATTTTCGCTTGAAGCTTAGTAATCTCATCTTTGGTAGTCGCGATTTTTGCGGTTTTCTCTTCAATTTGCTTTGTTGTTTCACTGATTTCTTTATCAAGGGACTGGATTTCGTTTTTTACATTGGTTTGTTGATTTTTAATCTCACTTAGTTTTTCAGTCGATTCCTTAATGTTTGAATGAACATCAGATCGCTGGCTTTGAATTTTGTTTTGCTGTTCTTTCAAGCTAGAAATGGAAGCTGCCTCTGTCTGAATCGCAAATCCTCCAATAACTGTCCCCATTCCAACCGTTGCAGCAACAGCTAGTGAAATAGCTTGTTTCTTCATTCCGATTTTTCCTCCATTTCCCTTAATAATTATGTATTTTGTAAGAATTACTATGTATGTTCTAAAATGACAAAAAATCTTGTATTCAATGAAATCAGGAAGGAGATTGAGGGACTCCTTCCTGATTTTTCATTAAACCTTTAAGAATTTTCGAACCGACATCATACTTCCCCAAATACCAATCAATGCCCCCATTAACAGAAGCAATCCAGAAAGCTGATACACAAACGGGCTAAACGGTAGCACCTCAATAAAGGTACCAGTAAGCTTAGGTTTGAGATAATCATAAGCACGATAATAAGCAATAGAAATTAGAACAATTGGAAGGATGGAACCTAGTACACCAAGCAATAGGCCTTCAAGGAAGAACGGCCATCGAATAAACCCATTTGTCGCCCCTACCAATCTCATAATCTTAATTTCTTTTCTTCTAGCAATAATCGTGATTTTAATTGTATTAGATATAAGGAAAACGGCTGTAAAGAATAAGCCAAGGATTAATACGATTCCAACATTTCGGCTCGCATTAATAAATTTAAATAGCTTTTCGACTTTACCTTGTCCGTATTTTACTTTTGCCACATAGGTGAAACTTTCCACCTTTTTCGCAACCTTCATTGTATCATTCGGCTTCTTTGTTTTTACAATAAAGACATCATTAAGCGGATTATCTTGTTCAAAAAGCTTAAATGCCTTTCCTTCTTCTCCCATGCTCTTAACCAAGGCATCTAATTCCTGCTCTTTGGAAGAGAACGTAACACTTTTCACCTCTGGAATGGCTTCAAGTTGGGCTTTCAGTGAGTCTTGATTTTCTTTTGTCGCCGCCACGTCAATATGAACGCGGATTTCCACATCTTCTTCCACTGTTTCTGCTACCCTATTTAAATTCATCATGATGACGAAAAAGACACCTACTAAAATGAGAGTAACGGTAACGGCACTAACCGATGCAAAAGTCATCCAGCCATTTCTCCCGATACTTTTGATACTTTCACGGGCGTGACGGCCAATCGTTCTAATTTTCATAACCGTATTCACCTCTATGCTCATCACGCACAATTCTTCCATCTTCAATAGCAATGACGCGATGTTTTAATGTATTTACGATTTCCTTGTTATGAGTAGCCATAACAACGGTGGTTCCTCTAGCATTGATTTCTTCAAATAGTTTCATAATCTCCCAAGACGTTTCTGGATCTAAGTTTCCTGTAGGCTCGTCGGCAATCACGACTCTTGGTGAGTTCACAATCGAACGGGCGATGGATACACGTTGTTGCTCACCACCAGAAAGCTCGGAAGGAAACATTTTAATTTTATGCTTTAAGCCGACAAGGTCAAGAACTTCCATGACGCGTTTCTTGATAAACTTCGGCTGAGCTTCAATAACCTCTAAGGCAAATGCCACATTTTCATAGACTGTTAGATTAGGAAGTAGTTTAAAGTCCTGAAACACGACACCAATATTACGTCGAAAGATTGGAACTTTACTCATTTTTAGTTTGGCAATATTAACGCCATTTATCGTAATCGTCCCTGATGTCGGAACCTCTTCCCGATACATCATTTTAATAAATGTCGATTTCCCTGCACCACTTGGGCCAACGACATAAACAAACTCTCCGGGGTTAATTTTTACATCAATACCATTAATAGCTGAAACACCATTCGGGTATTTTTTAAATACTCCTTGCATTTCTATCATTTATATCACCTATCGTATTAGTTTCAAATCAGAAGATTCGACAATATTTGCAAAAAATGCCATAACAAATATACGCATAATTCAACATGCTATTATTATAACATCAACATTCGTCAAAAAAAGTGGTAAAAATATTACAGTTTCTTTTCAAAGAATACAAACAATGACTGATTATACCATAATTAGCAAAATTGGCTAGAGATTTGTCGAATTTAGAAAAGCGTACCCCCTGGTCAGCGGATGTATGTCCTCCTCCCAAAAGCTATCGCTTTCCGTCGTGCGATGTGGATGCTGCCGGAGCTTTCCTTGTAGAGCTCACCAACTGAGTTAGAGGAAACACGGTGAGCCGATTGGCAAGTTGATGTTGACTTATCGGAGGGCGGAGAGTGTAGGCGTCTCGCCATAGGGGCTGGAGCTAGACAGTGATCGAAGTCGATAAATAATTTTATAAAAGAGAAAAACGCTCTGTGTTCCTCACAGAGCGTTGATAAAAATGATTACTTTTTAGCAGATAACCAGTCTGCTACTTGTTCAGCATCATCACCAGTTACAACGTTTGGTGGCATCGCACCTTTCCCGTTCTCAATGATGCCAAGGATTTCATCTTTAGAATACTTCGATCCTACTTTTGTTAAGTCAGGACCCATTCCTCCTGTTAAATCACCGCCATGGCAGCTGGAGCATTTTTGATCATAAATCTTTGCTCCTTCACTGGCAGAAGCCGTTTCATCTCCGCCTCCATTACCATTTCCATTATCATCTCCACCGCCACATGCAGCAAGACCCATTGTTAAAGTTGTTCCCAATAAAAAGGTAAGCCATTTCTTTTTCATTTATTAAATCCTCCCAAATGAAAATAATCCCACCAGTGTTATTGTATACCAGTCTTAGGCTTTTTTAAATCCCTCCCCTAGTACTTCTGCCGCGTCCATAACAATGACAAATGCAGATGGATCAAGGGATTTAACCAATTGTTTCAATTTTGTGAACTCCGTTTGATCGACTACACACATTAACACTGGACGTTCATGGTCCGTAAATCCGCCATATGCTGATAGTTTTGTCACACCACGGTCAATTTTATTCAGGATACCCTCACGAATTTCTTCCTGTTTATTCGTAATAATCATCGCCATTTTGGAACGGCCGAAACCAACCTGAATAAGATCAATGGTTTTGCTTGTTACATAAAGGGCAATTAAGGCATATAAAGCTTTTTCAATATCAAAAACGACAGCAGCAGTCAACACAATGAGACCATCAATCATGACCACACATCGGCCAAGGCTAAATCCTGTGTACTTATTGATGATCTGCGCTGCAAGGTCAGTCCCTCCAGTTGATCCTTTTCCTCGAAAAACAATTCCGAGACCAATCCCTACTCCAATGCCACCGAATAATGCGCCTAGCAAGGCATCATGAGTCCACGGTTGCCATCCTTTTGTTAAGAAAACTACAAACGGCAAAAACACTGTTCCTACCAATGTCTTCACGCCAAATTGTTTTCCTAATAAAATCACTCCAGCAATAAATAAAGGAATATTAAATGCCCATTGGACATAGGCAGGTTCAAAGCCAAAAACAGCCTTTAAAATCGTACTAATACCGCTCACACCACCGGAAGCAACTTGGTTTGGAAGCAAAAAAACATTAAAGGCTATCGCTATAATGGCCGAACCGATTAGCACTAGAAGATAATCAACAACAATCCTTGTTCTTGGATAGCTTTCAGTTAAATGGTTCAACATATTCATCGATGATACTCCTATTTCCTCTTATTATTCATTTATTTCCGTTCATCGAGTGAGAGTATAGCATGAGTAAAAAATGGTGTAAATGGCAATGGTCTAATGTATTAAAGGGATAAATTTATATTTAGCATGAACAGCCGATACTGTTTTCATAAGGTTTGTTTATTCGTACAGATCAAGAGAATAGGCAAACTTTTTAATATTGGTTATCCTTTTATATATTTTTAAATGTCATCCATTTCCCTTCCACTCTAACAAAAAAACCTTTGCTGTTTTACTCCAGCAAAGGTTTTTTTTCATGGGATTATGAAATTCTTGAGCGCAAGTATGCGTTAATAAACAGGTCAATATCTCCATCCATTACGGCTTGAACATTACCGGTTTCAGCACCTGTCCGATGGTCTTTGACCATAGAATATGGATGGAAGACATAAGAACGAATTTGGCTTCCCCAACCAATTTCCTTTTGCTCCCCGCGAATTTCCGCTAGCGCTTTTTCCTTTTCTTCCATTTCCCGTTGATAAAGCTTGGCTTTTAACATATTCATGGCCCGTTCACGGTTTTGAATCTGAGACCGCTCCGTTTGACATGCAACAACGATACCTGTCGGGATATGCGTAATCCGTACAGCCGATTCGGTTTTATTGACGTGCTGTCCACCGGCACCGCTTGAACGGTACGTATCAATTTTTAAATCCTCAGAACGGATCTCAATTTCAATTTGTTCATTAAATTCCGGCATGACATCACAGGAAACAAATGAAGTATGACGTCGACCAGAAGCATCAAATGGGGAAATTCGCACCAATCGATGAACCCCTTTTTCTGCCTTCAAATACCCATAAGCATTATGGCCTTTAATGGCAAGGGTAACACTTTTGATCCCTGCTTCATCTCCCGGAAGATAATCCAAGGTCTCTACTTTAAAGCCCTTTTTCTCTGCCCAGCGGACATACATGCGAAGTAGCATCGAGCCCCAGTCTTGCGATTCCGTTCCGCCCGCACCTGGATGTAGCTCCAATATCGCATTATTTTTATCATACTCTCCACTTAAAAGGAGCTGTAATTCAAATTGATTTAATCGTTCCGTCAACTGCCCAAGTTCCTCTTCCAGCTCTGCTTGCAGTTCTGCATCGTTTTCTTCTTTTACAAGCTCATAAGTCACATCAAGATTCTCGTACATTTCATTCAGTTTATAAAATTCTTGAACTTGATCCTTCAAGCTGTTTGCCTCACTAATAATCGATTGGGCCGCCTGCTGGTCATTCCAAAAATCAGGTTGCAGCATAATATCCTCTAATTCGGCAATCCTGGCTTCCTTGTTTTCGAGGTCAAAGAGACCCCCTAAAATCCGCTAATTTCTTAGCTGTTTTTTCAAGTTCATTACGAATTTCCGCTAATTCCATCTTCGTCACCTCTATTAAAGATAAACCTGCTTCATATTTTATTCATTAAGAATAGGATATTGTACTTGTACATTATAACTTGAGAACCTGAAAAAATTCAAAATGCATAGTAAAGAATCAAAAATAATGAGCTAAAACGCTCCCTACCATCATTGTTGTCACTGTATAGCATTAAATGGTAAGATGATAAAGAATATCAACTAATTTTTTGAAATTATTTCTTATAAAAAGAAGGTTATGAGTCTCGAAAAAGGAGCGTTCAATAGATGGTTGGAATTTTAAATAAAATTTTTGATATGAATAAACGTGAGCTCAAACGTTTAGATAAGCTTGCAACAAAAATTGATGCATTAGCAACAGAAACAGAAAGACTCACTGACGAACAACTCCGCGGGAAAACAGAGGAGTTTAAAGCAAGATACCAAAAGGGCGAATCCCTTGATGACTTGCTTGTAGAAGCTTTTGCCGTTGTCCGCGAAGGAGCCCGCCGCGTTCTTGGACTTTATCCGTATCATGTACAGTTAATGGGGGGAATTGCCCTTCATGAAGGAAATATTTCAGAAATGAAAACAGGGGAAGGTAAAACATTAACTGCTACCATGCCCGTTTACTTAAATGCCCTTGCCGGAAAAGGCGTGCACGTTGTGACGGTAAACGAATACTTAGCTAGCCGTGACGCACAAGAAATGGGCAAGCTGTACGAATTCTTAGGTCTGACAGTCGGTCTAAATTTGAACAGCATGGATAAAGACGAAAAGCAAAGAGCCTATGCCTGTGACATTACATACGGGACAAATAATGAGTTTGGCTTTGACTATTTGCGTGACAACATGGTTCTGTATAAAGAACAAAAAGTACAGCGCCCACTTTATTTTGCTGTTATTGACGAGGTCGATTCCATCCTTATTGACGAAGCACGGACACCGTTAATTATTTCAGGTACGGCTCAAAAATCTACGACCCTTTATTTACAAGCGAATGCGTTTGTCCGCACGTTAGAAAAAGATAAAGACTATACGTATGATGAAAAGACAAAAGCCGTTATTCTTACTGAGGAAGGAATCAGTAAGGCAGAGAAAGCTTTTGGAATTGAAAATCTTTTTGACATCAAACATGTGACCTTGAATCATCACATTAATCAGGCACTGAAAGCGAATGTAACTATGCATCGCGATGTAGATTACGTCGTTCAAGACGGAGAAATCATCATTGTTGACCAGTTTACCGGCCGCTTGATGAAAGGACGCCGCTATAGTGATGGCTTACACCAAGCGATTGAGGCAAAAGAAGGCGTTGAAATCCAAAATGAAAGCATGACAATGGCCACCATTACATTCCAGAATTACTTCCGGATGTATGAAAAATTAGCTGGAATGACGGGTACGGCCAAAACGGAAGAGGAAGAATTCCGTAATATTTATAATATGAATGTTATCGTCATCCCAACGAACAAACCAGTGATCCGGGATGACCGGCCAGATTTGATTTATGCGACCATGGAAGGAAAATTTCGCGCTGTTGTTGAGGATATTGCTGAACGTCATCAAAAAGGACAACCCGTCCTTGTCGGTACAGTGGCAATTGAAACGTCCGAATTAATTTCCAAGATGCTGATGAAAAAAGGCATTCGCCATAATGTATTGAATGCAAAAAACCACGCACGCGAAGCGGAAATTATCGCCGAAGCAGGACAGCGTGGAGCCGTCACCATTGCAACGAACATGGCAGGTCGTGGAACAGACATTAAGCTTGGCGAAGGTGTTCTTGAATTGGGCGGATTGGCTGTCATCGGTACCGAGCGCCATGAGAGCCGGCGAATTGACAATCAGTTGCGCGGTCGTTCCGGTCGTCAAGGGGACCCAGGGGTAACCCAGTTCTATTTATCAATGGAAGACGAATTAATGCGCCGTTTTGGCTCAGATAATATGAAAGCCATGATGCAGCGACTAGGCATGGATGATTCCCAGCCAATTCAAAGTAAAATGGTATCTCGAGCAGTAGAGTCTGCACAAAAACGCGTGGAAGGCAACAACTTTGACGCCCGTAAACAACTATTGCAATATGATGACGTACTTCGTCAACAACGGGAAATCATTTATAAACAGCGTGACCAAGTATTGGAATCAGATAATTTGCGTGAAATTGTGCAAAATATGATTTTAAGTTCAGTACAGCGCCATGTGGACGCTTTTGCTCCTCGTCATGCAGATGAGGAAGAGTGGAATTTGCAGGGGCTAGTCGACTATGTCCATGCGAACCTGCTTCCTGAAGGTGATGTGAAGCTAGAAGACCTTCGCGGCAAAGAGCCGGAGGAAATGGTCGAGTTAATCATGGCGAAGGTGAAAGAACGGTATGAAGAAAAGGAACAACTTCTTTCTCCGGAGCAAATGCGTGAATTTGAAAAAGTGGTTACATTAAGAGCAGTAGACTCCAAATGGATTGATCATATCGATGCGATGGATCAGCTTCGTCAAGGAATTCATCTTCGTGCCTATGGTCAAATTGATCCATTGCGCGAATACCAGCATGAAGGACTGGCTATGTTTGAGGCGATGATCGAAGCGATTGAAGATGAAACCGCGATGTATATCATGAAAGCGGAAATCCGTAACAACCTTGAACGTCAAGAAGTCGCCAAAGGACATGCGGTAAATCCGAAAGAAGGCGAAGGCGGTCCTGTTAAGAAAAAGCCGAAAGTTAATCAGATCAATATTGGGCGTAATGATCCATGTATCTGCGGTAGCGGCAAGAAGTACAAAAATTGTTGCGGTGCAGCAAGATAATTGGAACGATGTTTTTTTCATAAGCCGGCGATAATAACGCCGGCTTTTTTCACTTTTAAGGAGATTGTCCAAGGATAAAATCCTGAAAATGATGGAATATCAACAGAAGTTGGATAATCAGGGGAACCATCCATAAAAATAGGGGAAACCATTGGAATAATTGCTGATGGAATAAAAAGAACATACGAGAATCCAAAGATAATACGATGTGGATGAAGCATAAGCCAGAGAGCGAAGCCGTCAGGCCTCTCGATTCTAGCGATAATAGACAATTTGCTTTCCTATTCTTAAAATAAAAAACGCTGCCAAGAGCAAATCACTCTTGACAGCGACAATATGATTAATGTGCTTCAATTAAGCCGTAACGACCATCTTTCCGTTTATAAACAACATTGGTACGGTTTGTAACGGCATTTGTAAATACATAGAAATTATGCCCAAGCAAGTTCATTTGTAAGATCGCTTCTTCGCTATCCATCGGCTTAAGATCAAACCGCTTTGTACGGACAACCTCTAACTCTTCCTCATCAGAAGTATCATTTGTATTTGTCACAGAAAATTGGAAGTCCACATTTCCTTTTTCCCGGAATTTGCGGTTTACTTTTGTTTTATGCTTGCGGATTTGACGCTCAAGTTTGTCTGTGATAAGGTCGATCGCTGCATACATATCACTATTCGTTTCTTCTGCTCGTAAAACTAAATGTGGTAGTGGGATCGTTACCTCTACTTTAGAAGATTTATCTGGATTGAATCTAAGATTCACATTTACTTTCGCATCAGGCGCTTCGTTAAAATAACGCTCCAATTTTGAAATTTTCTTTTCTACATACTCTCTGATTGCTGGAGTTACCTCAATGTTCTCGCCACGTACGTGATAATTCATGTGTAGAGTCCTCCTTTATTTAAGGCTATGTTAATACATTTCGATTTAACACTATGATTATCCTGCTAAAATAGTACAAAAATTTTGTCGATTTTTTGACAAAACGCATAGGCAAATAGTACTTATTTTTAGCATAGCCATAAAAGCAAAAACTACTAAAGGAATGTACTACCTTATTTTATTGACCTGTAGAAGAACTGAACTTTAATATATCCTTTTGGACCTAGGAATGTAAAAAGAGCTTGCCTGACATGATACATGAAACCTACCTAGAAAATACTGGTCATCAATAGCACCATAACTGTCAAAAACTGTTCACCTTTGATGGACAAAATCGACAAAAACCATTATCTTCCTATGGTGATGGATTGAATGGTGGCGGCTCCTGCCTGTTTGAGGAGTTTGGCGGCGTGCCGTAGTGTGGATCCGGTTGTGTAGATGTCATCTACTAATAGGATTTTTTTTCCTTCTATTTGGGGATTGGGGAGAAGTTGGAATACTTGAGGCAGGTGGATTCTTTCAGTTCGTGACTTTTTAGATTGTTTTTCTGTATGGATTCGAGTGAGTATATTGGAAGGTTGAAGTCCTGCTTCTATTAAAATTGCCTCAGTCTGATTGAATCCACGCTCATATAACCGTTCCTCACTTAATGGAATCGGTACAAATACATCAACCACTAATCCTTGCACCTTTTTCCGAAACGATTCTGAAAATACTTTTACCAACATATAATCTCCCCGATATTTAAATTTCGCTATAACCTCTCTCAAAAACTCATTATAAACAAACATAGATGTATTTTTTTCAAGCACCCCTTGCCACTCGGGATCTTCCTCCCAACGGAAACAATCGTAACATACATCTTCGTCACGAAAAGGATTATCTATCTGCTGAAAAGGACGGCTGCAAATCCGGCATGTCTCTCCTTCTATTCGTTCAAACTTCCCCCTACAATCCGTACAAATGAAAGATTCTTTCTCAGGTGAAAATAAGGCTTTCCAGCTAATATCCGGCAGAATTCTCTCTTGACAAATATAACAATAATCCAAGAAAAAAAAGCTCAATAAAATCCCCCCTTTTGATTAGTTACACATCGATCAGACCACGTGCTATCCCCTCCCGATTCATCGAGACAATTTGTCTTTTTGCCTTTATCATTTCATTCGTTTTGCCATAATGAAAAAAGGTAACAACTCCTTTCGGATACTCCTTACTCCTTCCAGCACGACCGGCAATTTGCACTAAGGCACTTTCCGTAAATATTAAATCCTCCGCCCCGATGACAGCGACATCAATATTGGGAAAAGTAACCCCTCGTTCCAAAATTGTCGTAGTGAGAAGAAAAAGGATTTCTTTTTTGCGCATTCTTTGTACTTTATCTTTTCGACAAGGATCTTCCGCATGCACGGCTTCGGTGGCTGGTGCAAGCTTTTTTACAAGTGGGAGTGCTTCTTCCATTAAGGAAATATGGGGAAAAAAGAGGAGCGACTGTTTGTTGTTTTGCAAACGAGTCTTAATCCAGCATAAGACGTTTTCAGGAAGTTTTCCTTTACGAAGGGATTTTTTCCAGTTTCCGCACCAGACGAATTCAGGAACGGAGAGCGGATGACGATGGTACCTGGCCGGGATCGTGGTAAATGCTCTTTTTCCTGTCCGACATTCTCTCTGCCACTTTTCATTCGGAGTTGCGGTTAAGTAAATCATAGAAGATGTAAGCTTTCGTGCTTGAACGGCCGCATGTTGCAGGGCTTCCTCTACTGTATAGGGAAATGCATCCACTTCATCCAAAATCATTGCATCAAAGGCCTGGTAAAAGCGGAGCAATTGGTGGGTTGTGGCAATCGTTAGCGGGGCAAATACATGACGGTCCTCGCTCCCCCCATAAAGAGAAGCAATTGGGATATCAGGAAATGCGGACTTGAGTCGAGGTGTAAGCTCAAGAACTACGTCTGTTCTAGGAGTGGCAATACAAATTCTTTTTTTCGTAGCAAGTGCAGCCTCTATTCCTGCAAAGAGAACTTCCGTTTTTCCTGCCCCGCAAACGGCCCAAATCAACCACTCTTTATTTTGCAAGATGGCCTCCACCACCCGTTTTGATGCTTCCAGCTGACCTTGAGATAAGCTCCCTTGCCAAGCTAGGATTTTGGAAGGGAGAGGAGCATCAGGCATCGGCCCGTTCCAGCCGATTAGTGGTGTACATTCGCTAATCCTCCCCATCATTAAACAACGACGACAATAGATACAGGCTTCTTGGCATCTGGCACACGGATAAACGGCAAACCAGTATGGCTTCTTATTTCCACAACGAACACAATATGGCTTTTTCCCGGCTGTATACTTAATTCCCTTGCGATACGTTACATAGCCATTTTCATAATGTTCCTGAATTTCCTCTAGGGGAAAGGGAATATCGTCAAAAAGAAGCTGTTTACCTGAGAGCAGGAGTTGGAGTTTAGGATTAAATGGGTAATTGGGGTTTGGTTGTGGCTGGGGAATGAGATCCATTTGCGAAATTCTTTTGGATCCATTTGTGTTTGTTTTCTGTGGGATGAGTTTGTTATGGAATAGTATAAAACGCATCTATAGAAACCTTCTTTCTGATTGCTTATAGAAAAATAACTTTTTGATAACGAACTCACTATAAAGAAACAAGGACTTACAAAAAAGGGAGGTATCTTCTCTATCGGAGGGGAAAACAGTGCAATTGCTTGAACTGTTCATTAGAGACAGTGCCTAAATAATAAAGTGGAATACATGGAAGGTCATTGTTTAAAAACTCAATCACCATTAAATCTGACTATACTTAGTTTGATGATGGAGTTGTTTTAGAAGGTTATATAGTGGCATGGACAAGTTCACCATGGTAAAAAACTCCCTGTCCTTATTTCTTTTTAATTCTCGAATGTATGTAAAAATCCTGCTGAAAGGAGTCGAATTTTACGATTTTTCCGTAAAATTTGGATAACCTACATGAAATTCGACCGATTTCTGCTTCGTTTTTCATGCGAAAATACGAACGAGACAACTAAAAAATAAGAAACACGAAAAAGCTGGATAGCGATTCAATGTTGACCGACCATAAAGAGAAGCCATACGTCACTAGGGTGCATGTATGAGTTAAAAATCATACTCTTTAAAAATAAAAAACCATTCCGACCTAGTCGGAATGGCAGTTATTTTAACAGAATTATTTTTTGATCCAGCCCATGCCCATGGAGCCTTCGCCGAGATGGGTACCAATGACAGCGCCAAAGTAGCCAATGGAGAATTCAACATTTGGATACAGCTTTTCCAGCTCCGCTTTCCACTGATTTGCTTCTTCCTCACGATTGGCATGAATGATGACTGCTTGATAGTGGCCACCCAGTTTGGCGTCTTCACCAAGCAAGTCGGCGATCCTCTTCAATGCCTTTTTCCGTGTGCGGATTTTTTCAAATGGTACAATCACTTTGTCTACAAAATGAAGCAATGGTTTGACTTGAAGCAGGCTTCCAATAAAGGCAGCTGCTCCGGACAAACGGCCTCCACGCTGAAGATGGGAAAGGTCATCCACCATAAAATAAGCGCGGGCATCTTTCTTCAACTCTTCCAAGCGTGCGAGGATTTTTTCCGGTTCTTCTCCCCGAGAAGCCCATTCTGCTGCCTCCAATGCATAAAAACCTTGGACCATACAACTAATCTCCGAGTCAAATGGAAATACTTTAATTCCATCCACCATTGTGCTTGCAGTCACTGCACCTTGATACGTTCCACTGATGCCGCTTGATAAATGGATGCTAATGACGGCATCATAATCCTTTGAAAGCCTTTCAAACAGCTCGACAAATTGGCCAATCGGCGGCTGGGAAGTGGTTGGCAGCTCATTTGTTTTCACCATTTGATAAAACTGCTGCCAGTCCAAATCGACTTCTTCCTGATATACTTCATTTCCGAAGATCACATGTAATGGGATCATATGGATATTCCATTTATCACGTACTTCTTTTGGTATGTAAGCAGTACTATCTGTGACAATAGCCGTTTTCATATATTACTAACCATCCTTATTATCTACTTATAATATATGTACATTATTTTAAATGAAAAAGGATTAAAATGCATTCTTTTGTATGAAAGTCAAAAAAAGAAGAGCATGCCTATTGTAGCATGCCCTTTTATCGCACTTCCACCCAGCCGTTTTTTATGGCAACGACAACGGCTTGGGTACGGTCGTTTACATTCATTTTTTGTAAAATGTTGGATACATGGTTTTTAACTGTCTTTTCACTAATATATAGTGACTCTCCAATACCGCGGTTACTTTTTCCATCAGCAAGCATTTGCAAAACTTCACATTCGCGACGGGTTAATAAGTGCAATGGACGGCGAACTTCCATTCCATGGGAATATGAAGCTCCTTTGCTGACACCTGCAGCCAGTTTACGATACTCATTAACCAGATTATGAGTAACCTTAGGATGCAAGTAGGATCCTCCATCTGCTACTACCCGAACGGCTTCAATCAATGCATCCGCATCCATTTCTTTTAACAAATAGCCGCACGCTCCTGTTTTCAAGGCATGTGTTACATAATTTTCATCATCATGAATGGATAAAATGATGACCTTTGTATCAGGATATCTTTTCACCAGTTCACGAGTGGCTTCCACACCGTTCATTTGTGGCATATTAATATCCATGATGACAACATCAGGGCGATGCTCATCCACCAGTGCCACCGCTTCGTTGCCATCGTCTCCTTCCGCAACCACCTGAAACGTTTTTTCAAACTCGAGTATTCTTTTAACACCTTCTCTAAATAGTTGGTGATCATCAATAATCACAATTTTTGTTGTCATAATCCTGTGCCTCCCCTTAGTTCTTATCTATTAACTGATTCATTCTTAGTGGTACTTTAATCTTAACAATTGTTCCTTTGCCAATTTTGGAATCGAAGATGATTTCCCCACCAAGTAGGTCAACTCGCTCTCTCATCCCAATTAGACCGAACGAATTTGATTTCTTTTGTGAAAGATCAAATCCTTTTCCGTTATCCTTAATTTCGACACGAACAGCAGATTCAGTAATCTCCAATTGCACTTTAATTTGGCAGGCTTGCGCATGTTTCAATGCGTTTTGCACTGATTCCTGAATGAGACGGAATAAAGCCACCTCATAATTGCTTGGAAGCCTTTTTTCTAAGCCTAGATTGATAAATTCAATTTGCGGATGATAATTATGGTACTCTTCAATGGTTTGCAAATATTTTTTGAGTGTTGGAACTAGTCCTAAATCATCTAGCGCCATTGGACGCAGATCATAAATAATTCTGCGTACTTCATAGAGGGCTGAACGCACCATCTTCTTAAAGCTTTGAATTTCCGAAAAAATATCTTCCGTATTTTGCTCACGAATAACGCGCTCAATGATATCAGAACGAACAATAACATTCGCCAACATTTGTGCAGGACCATCATGAATTTCCCTTGAAAGTCGTTTACGTTCTTCCTCTTGGGCTTCAATAATCTTTAACCCCAAATCCTGTTTCGCTTTCGCAGTAGCAAACGCCTCACCAAATTGTTTTAAATCACTTTGCAAGTAATTCATTACAACAGATATTTGCGAGATGAGCTGTTCCGCCCGATCAATCGTTTCATTAATTCCAATCAGACGCTGCTCGAGCTCCTCTTTTTTTTCCATGAGCTGCTTTTTATATTGATTGTTAATGGATAAATCCATTTGCAGCTGGTGGGCCCTTTCATAAGCATTACGGACCTCTTCTTCGGTATATTTTTTAAAATTCATGCTTACTTCTGAAAGCTTTTGCCTTGCTTGAGCAACTTCTTCCTCCAGCTTGCTACCTTCTTTCAAAAGCGTCGTCATCGTCTGTTCGATCTCCGCTAATTCATTAGTAACATTTTCATAATGCTGACGACATGTCTCACTAATTTGAAAAATATCACTTTTACTGCATGTCACGGTTTCAATCATTTCTTCTCTAATATCATCAATCGATTTCACTTTCGACAAATTCATACTCATTCCTCCGGGGCCATTTTCCATTAGGCCTTACCATCCTTTTCATCGCTTGAACCATTTTGCTAAAAACGGTCTCCAAACGACAACAACCTCAATTTCATAAAAAAGTAGTATAATAATTCTAGTACTCTACTACATATAGCCTAACAAAAATGTTCACTTACCTATTATATCATTCGAAGGTTACATCCATATTAAAGGTATATTAAATAATTTTTTTATAAAGGTACATTTTCTTACTCGATTAATAGCATAGCATAAAAATTCATGAAAGGAGTCTAATAGCCTAAAATGCTTTCTAAATATTTAACAGTAAAAGAATACGGAGAACACGAAATTATCATTCAAAAATCTCGCTTTATCGCGCATGTAAAAAGAACAGAAACAGAGCAAGACGCCCAGGAATTCATTCAAAAGATTAAGAAAAAACATTGGAATGCTACCCACAACTGTTCCGCCTATTTAATTGGAGAGCACGATCAAATTCAAAAAGCAAATGATGATGGTGAACCAAGTGGCACGGCTGGGGTACCAATCCTAGAGGTCTTGAAAAAAAGACAGCTAAAGGATACAACCGTTGTTGTCACTCGCTATTTTGGCGGAATAAAACTCGGCGCCGGCGGTCTTATTCGTGCTTATGGTAAAGCAACTTCAGAAGGTCTTGACGCGACAGGTATAGTCCAAAGACGACTCGTACAAGTGATGCAGGTGAAAATTGATTACACTTGGCTTGGAAAAATTGAAAAAGAACTGCGTGCCTCTGAATATAAAATTAAAGATATCCATTATTTAGATATTGTTCAAGTAGAGGTTTATGTTGATGAAAGCCAAATTAATACGTTTTCTGAATGGATGGTTGAACTGACCAATGGCCAATGTACCATCGAAAAAGGAGAAACCCTTTATCTTGAAGAAGATTTTATTAAATAAATGTAGTCTTTAGGAGAATTATATTAGTACAAATAGAACAAGACAATTGGGAAAATTTATAGAAATGATAATCCTTTTTACATAAGTAAAAAGGCAAAGGACTCATGCGACATTTTTTATGAGTCCTTTTTTATCTGTTTTTTACTGTATTTGTTCTTAGGGTTTGTAAAATATTTAAGATTGGACGATAATTCCTGCCAACAAGGCCGATTTTTTCCGCAATGATTTCAATCATGATGATGACAACAGCAATTAAGAAAATGGCGCCTCCGATTCGAGCCTGGGAATAGATAACAGCAATTAAACCAAAAAAGGCAGACATGGCATAGATAAGCAGGACTGTTTGCCGATGAGAATAGCCCATGCGGAGCATACAATGATGGAGGTGCTGTTTATCAGGGGCACCTAACGGCTTCTTATGAATCACCCTGCGGAGGATGGCAAAAAACGTATCTGAAATTGGAACAGCCAAAATAATCACCGGAATAACAAACGAAATAAAGGTTACATTTTTATAACCAAGCAGCGAAAGAACAGATATGATATACCCTAAAAATAAAGCACCTGTATCTCCCATAAAAATGCTTGCGGGATGAAAATTGTAAATTAAAAAACCAATGGTACTCGTAAGTACAATGAGCCCAACAGCCATAACATAAAAATTCCCTTGAATGATAGCCATTCCCGAAATGGTGATTAAAGCGATAGAGGATACGCCCGCAGCAAGGCCGTCAAGCCCATCGATTAAATTGATGGAATTCGTGATCCCAACAATCCAAATGATCGTAAAGGGAATACTTAAAAAACCAAATTGAAGCTGCCCGCCAAATGGGAGATTAATGAAGTCGACTTGCAAATTTCCCCAAAAAACGACGATACAGGCGGCAGCCAGTTGGCCGATAAGCTTATACTTGGCAGATAATTCGAATAGGTCATCCAAAATGCCTGTTATAAGGATGATAAAGCTACCAACTAAAATAGCTAAGGAGAATTGGTTCACCGGGTGAACAAGCAGCATTCCAATCATAAAACTAATATAGATCGCTAATCCCCCTAGCCTGGGCATGACCGTTTGATGAACTTTACGTTGATTCGGACGGTCAGTTGCACCGATTAGAAAAGCAAATTTTTTGATAAATGGTGTAATAAAAACGGAAAGAGCAAAACATATAATTAAAGTCATATACAGCATCGGAACCATCCTCCTTGCTAGTCAGTTTGTCCATTAAACAGAAAACAAAAACAAGAAGGAGATAGTAAAAATCGGTAAATAAGACGGGGGGGTTGTGACGCCTGTTATTCATAATAGGTTTAGTTTCATTTCCATTTATTTCCTCTATCTGAATAAAAAAAGAGGCCATTCCCAAAGGAATAACCTTTTTTGACATGAGTTTATCCAATCCATGCTCCATCTTTACCAACTCTATAACCGTTAATGACAGTGTTCACAGCCATTTCACCATTTGGATATAGGTAGTACCACTTCGTTCCATCCTGAATCCATCCTGTTTTCATATCCCCGTTTATTTTATCCAAGAAGTACCATTTGCCACCAAGATAGATCCAACCGGTTTGCATTTCACCATGGCTGTTAAAGAAGTACCACTTGCCATTGATCTTTGCCCAATTGACCTTCATATCGCCATTGATGGCATCCAAGTAGTACCATTTCCCTTTTTCTTTGTGCCAGCCTGTTTTCATGTCACCATGGCTGTTAAAGAAGTACCACTTGCCATTGATCTTTGCCCAGTTGACCTTCATATCACCGTTTGTAGCATCCAGATAGTACCATTTACCCTTTTCTTTGTACCAACCGGTTTGCATGATACCTTCTTCATTAAAGAAATACCACTTACCATTTATTTGTTCCCAGCCAGTTACTTTGTTACCATTTTGGTCAAAGTAATACCAATGACCATTCAGGTTTATCCACTTGTGAGTGAGGTTCACTTTGAGATGTCGACCTTCGATTTTGGCTGAGATTGGGCCATTTTGTGCCTTTACATAGTTTACCAACCCTTCTAAATCAGTAGGGCCAATCACCTTATCCTTACCATCAAGCAATGCCGTATAATTGTCCCCGCCACCTGCCATGAAATTATTAACAGTGACTGTGTATTCTGCATCTTCTTCAAGTAAACTTCCATCAGGAAGGTAAATATCAAGAACTTTTTCACCATATGGCAGTTCATTGCTCCATGTATAGCTCAACCCAGAAATTTGTAGCATACGAACTTTTTCAGGATTAAATTGTTGATTTAATAATTCTCTTATTTTTGCTCCCGTTAACGTCATTTTCACTAAATCATTGCCAAATGGCTGGATCGTAAATAGTTCACCCCAAGTAATTTCACCAGCATTTAAATTGGCACGGATTCCTCCTGGATTCATAAATGCAAAATCCGTATTCATTTCCGCCCGCATAGAATCAGCTATTAGGTTTCCTAAAGTAGACTCACCGTGCTCATTTTGTTCACCCGTTAATTCTGTTGCAGCTACTCCAACTACTTCATTGATAATTGGTTCGACATCGTCAACAAACGTTTCTACCATTTCCTTTATTTCAGGATCTGGTGTTACACCTTCTTGGAAGGTTGTAATGATTTCAGCCTTTTTGTTTACAATATCCTTTGTTTCAGGGTCAATTTCAAGATCAACATCGGCAATTGCAGTACCAGAAGAATAAGCTTGTACAAGTAACTTATTATCAACTGTTGCATTTAAGTATCTATGGTCGTGAGCACCAAAAATGATGTCTACTTCATCATCTACTTGGTTTGCAAAGTCAACCACTTCTCCTACTGCACCAGTACCATCTGTATTGGAATATCCTGGATTATGTGCTAAAACAACAATTGCTTTCACCCCTTGGGCTTTCAGTTCTTTTGTGTATTTGTTAATGGCTTCTACTTCATCCGTAAACGTCACGCCTTCCACACCGCTTGGAATGACAATGCTTGGTGTATCTGAGTAAACAACCCCGATAAAACCAATTTTTACTCCGCCTACTTCCACAACCTTGTATGGATCAAGAAGGGGTTTATTCGTATTTTTGTCAATGACGTTTGCCGCCACATATGGGAAGTCAGCCCCTTCAAATACCCCATATTTCTCTTTTGTAACAGGATGCTCCCCGCCATGAATGAGGCGAAGCATTTCTTTTACACCTTCATCGAATTCATGGTTACCAAGGGTCCCCAAATCAAACCCAAGTTTATTCAAGATCTTGATTGTAGGCTCATCTTGCAGTAAGGCTGAAGCTGGTGAACTTGCGCCAACGGCATCCCCAACATGGACTAACAATGTATTAGGGTTGGTTGCTTCACGTTCTTTTAAATAAGCAGCCAAGTAATCCGCACGTCCAACCGGCTTTCCATTGACAGTTTTGGTTATATCAATTTGACCATGGAAATCATTGATGCCTAATATCTGAACTTGAACATTTTCATTTGGAGTTGGAACTTTTTCTTGTACTAATTCATATAGTCGATACCCTGCCTTCGTTTTGGATGCTCCAAGGTCTTTTACATTTGGTGTTTCATTAAGATAAGCCAAGGCATCTGGAGAAGAGTGAAATACTAATTTGGCCTTTCCTCCTACCGGAGCAATTTGCCAGTTATTATCAGGTGCTGGATGGATCGTGCCTTTTGAAGAGATATAGTCCATGAGGATTTGACGGTTTTCAAATGGAGAGTCAACTACCACTTTTGCATTTTTTAATTCAGCTAATCCGCCGCTTCCTCCTGCACGATAATTATTGGTAGCTACTATATACTTTCCATTCGGGTCAACTGGTGTACCGTCAAGTAATGTTAAGTTCATCACACGTTGTCCTGCTGGTTTTGTTACATCAATTTGATATTTAACTCCATCTAATACATCATAGTTATATGGACGGAAGTCGTAATCCAGTAATTCTTGATAGCCTTCCTTGTTCGGATCAATGGTATTGAATTGTTCAGCTGATTTTTCAATCCATCGTTTTACTTGATCACCTGTGACTTCCAAAGCTTTTAATGTATTATCAAACAAATACAAGTCTGCTGCACTCTTAATGGAAACATCACCTTTGGCAATGTTGGTATAGTCCCCTACTCCTCCACGTCCTCCTTTAAATGGAGCAGCAGCAGAAAGGACAGGAACATCCTTATATTCTGGTGCATTTTTTTCGATCCACTTTTTCACATAATCCATTTGCGCAGCGTTTACAATTTGAGTGACCGCATCGTCCATCACGCGAGTAAAGAAACTGTGCATAGGGATTTTCGTTTCACCAATTTTGCTACGAACGTAATCAAGGGTCGCTTGGTGCTCATCTTTTATATCTTTCACAATTTTTTCGTCTTCGGCCGTATGGGCATCGACTGGACGAGTGGCTGCTTTGGAATTTTCTTTGTCAACCTTCCATTTACCATTTTTATCTTGAACAAGAGCTAAATCGAGAACACCCAAGTTATTTCCCCAATAGCCGGCTTCTACTGCATGGATCCCATTAATAGTGCCCTTCTTTTGATCAATTCCAGACTTGTCTTGAAAGGAAACATCTTCAGGAAATCTTAAGTGTGCATGTCCAAATAGCATTGCATCAATGCCTTCTACTTTTGTTAAATCATAGACTGCATTTTCTGCCAATTCTTGACCTTCCGACGTAATGTCACAGCCTGAATGAGCAATGGCGACAATCACGTCAGCGCCCTCTTTCTTCATTTTTGGTATATATTTCTTCGCTTCAGCCACAATATCTTTTACAATCACTTTACCAGCTAAGTGATCTTTATCCCATTGCATAATTTGTGGAGGTGCAAATCCAATGACCCCAACTTTTATACTATGTTCTTGTCCGTTATCATCAATAATTTTTTTATCGATTATTTGATAAGGAGTAAAGTAATTTTTATCATTGGAAGGGTCATTATCTTGATCATCATGATAAATGTTAGCATTCACAATCGGAAACTTTGCTTCTTCTAACACATCGTTCAGATAATCCAAACCATAGTTAAACTCATGATTGCCAACAATTCCGGCATCATAATCTAGGTAATTCATAGCTTTGAAGATGGGATGCGTTTCGTCCGGACCTAGTCTATTAACCTTCGCTACATAGCTTGCAAGCGGATTGCCTTGGATGGTATCACCCGCATCAAATAACATAGAGTTTTTTACTTGTTCCCGTGCCTGCTTAATTAATGTTGCTGTTTTCGTTAATCCATAGTCAGTTACAGGTGTATCTTTAAAATAATCATATGACATAATATTGGAGTGTAAATCGGTAGTTTCCAAGATACGCAGAGTAGCTGTAGGAGACGTTTCATCAGTTCCTTCTGCTTGAACCACACTTGGTAAAACATTGTACGGAATTCCCGAAAACACTAACAGTGAAACCAAAGAAGTAGTAAGGATTCTTCTTTTCATACTTCTTCTTATTTTCCTTCTCACACCTTTTCCGCCTTTCACCAATAATTTATGGCCTACAACATTATTCTACTAATTATTTTCCAAGATTAATAGATATTTCTAAAAATTAGGAAATTTATAGTGATTTTGGTGGGGTATAATTGAAAAAAACTCTAAATAATATAAATCTAGATTTGGTGAATGTAACATCTATACGTAGAATGGCGTCTAATTAAAGGGAAAATCAGAAATAATAGCAAAACCATAAAGGAGGCGTCATCATCGAATTCGACACAAATTATCAATTTACGCAAGAAATAAAAAAAGGTAAAATAAAAATAATTCTTGTTTTAATTTAACTTACATAATTTTAAAGGAGTTAGGATATGTCCGAATATCAACGCCTACAGCGGATAAAACTAAAAAAGAGGAAAGTCCGTAAAAAACGAGTATTACTATGGGTTTTTGTCCCTTTACTTATTATTCTCTTAAGTGGTGCTGGTTACGCAACTTACTTAATGAAAAAAGCAGAATCCGTTTTAAATAAATCGTATCAGCCTGTCAAAGCCACTTCCATGCGTGAGACCATGATAAATCCAGATATGGATAATATCTCAATCCTCCTAATTGGTGTGGATACAAGTAAAAGTCGTGAAAAATTATACGGAGATGCAGTCCGCTCAGATGCTCTAATGGTAGCAACCTTAAATCAAAAGGAAAAATCCGTAAAACTGTTGAGCATCCCTCGCGATTCCTATGTCCATATTCCCGGAAGAAAAAAGAATGACAAAATAAATCATGCTCATGCCTACGGCGGAACGAAACTAACGATTGAAACAGTTCAAGAGTTACTAGATATTCCGATCGACTATTATGTTAAAATGAACTTTTATGCATTTATTGATATAGTCGATGCCCTTGGAGGCATTAAAGTAGAAGTACCTTATGAAATTTCTGAAAAAGACTCAGAGGACAATCATGAAGCCATTCACTTGAAGCCTGGTTTACAAACCTTAAACGGTGAAGAAGCCTTAGCCCTAGCAAGAACACGCCATAAAGATTCTGATTATATGAGAGGCAAAAGACAGCAAGAAATCCTTAAAGCGATTCTTAAAAAAGCCGTTTCCGTCCAGTCGATTACAAAACATGGAAAATTAATTGAAGCGGTAGGCGATAACATGACAACCAATATGTCATTTAGTGAAATGAAATCCTTAATAGATTATGGACTTGCTGGTAAGGGACTTTCTGTTGATACCGTTAACCTGGCAGGTTCAGATGAATATATTAATGGCATTTATTATTATAAGCTTGATGAAGAATCCCTTGAACAAACCAAATCCATTTTACAATCACATTTAAATGATTCGGAAAATACAGCAACTGCCGAAGACGACACAGAATCAGAATCTGACCGTCCAATTTCCATTAACGAGAAAATAAACATTGAATAATAAAAAAAGTAGTAGCGGCCGTATCTAATTCTATGATACGGCCGCTTTTTTCTTCCTACCCTAAACTCATTTAGTACAATTTTCCTCATCCGAAGATTGTGATATAATGTCTTGGGCATTTTATCCTATTGTTCTAAAAAAATATAAAATTGCTATATTTTCCAAAGAAAATTGAGTATTTTAACATCCATGTTCAGATTTAAACAAAGATAAAAATTAAATTTGGAGGTGTTACCATGGAAATAGCTATACTAGTCCCTTGTTATAATGAGGAACAAACAATTGGTAAAGTTATTGATGATTTTAAAAGAGAACTTCCGGATGCAAAGATTTATGTTTATGACAATAACTCTTCTGACCGAACATATGAAATCGCACAACAACATGGAGCAATTGTAAAAAAGGAAACCATGCAGGGAAAAGGAAACGTGGTTCGCTCTATGTTTAGAGAAATTGATGTGGATATTTATGTCATGGTAGATGGAGACGATACCTATCCAGCAGAGTTTGTCCATGAGATGATTAAACCAATCATGAACAAAGAGGCAAACATGGTTATTGGAGACCGTTTGTCTAATGGTACATATTTTAATGAAAATAAACGCATGTTTCATAATTTTGGAAATAATTTAGTGAAAAATCTCATTAATTTCCTATACAAAAGTGATATTAAAGATATTATGACAGGATACAGAGCGTTTGATAAATTATTCGTTAAATCGATGCCGATCATGAGCCCCGGATTTGAAATTGAGACAGAAATGAGTTTACATGCACTTGATAAGAGGTTTAAGATCGTAGAGGTGCCTATTGATTATCGAGACCGTCCTGAGGGAAGTGAATCTAAACTTAATACCTTTTCTGATGGAATAAAGGTAATCAATATGATTTTTACTTTATTTAAGGAATTTAAACCATTTCAATTTTTTTCCCTTTGGTCCTCTGTTTTATTAATTTTGGGACTTGCTGTGGGCCTTCCCGTAATCTATGAATTTATCAAGACTGATTATATTACTAAAGTGCCGTCTGCTGTTCTAGCAGTTGGATTGGTCATTTTGGCTGTGCTTTTATTTGCCGTAGGCTTAATCTTAGATACCATTTCTTCTCTAAATAAAAAACAATATGAAATGGAGATCATTCGACTATCCTCTAAATATGGAGGGAAAGAATGAGAAACTACATCCATTTTGTTGTAATACTTTTTATTTCTTTATTATCAACAGCAGCGATTTTTTTCTTTTATTTTCCGATTAGAAATGTACCAATTCCATTTTTGATGATAGGATTTTTACTGATAAGTGGTGTGTACACTACTTTTTATAGAAAATGTCTACGTGATAAGATGTTATTTGCTAAAAAGCAACCTTGGTTTTTGATTTTTTCTTCTGCCCTTCTGGCGATCCTATTTTTAGTCAGTACGAAGGGACCACAGCAATATTTATTGGATAATTCAACTATTATAATTGGCTTAACCTACATTGGCAGCTTTTTATTCGTTGCTAGCTGTATCGGCTTGATCATATCTTTTAACATGAATTTAGAAAACAGAAACCTAAAACAGCCTAAGATTCAAGACTTTTTATTATATTTCTTCATTCCATTTTTAACTGGAATCGTTTATTTCATTGGTTTTTACCCAGCAGGGATGTCTCCGGATTCCTTGTCCTCATGGGATCAAGCTCATACAAAAGTATTTAATGATTGGCATCCTATCGTTTTCACCTGGCTGATTATGGTGCTGTCCTATATTTGGGATTCACCTGCCATAGTCAGCTTGTTTCAAATTACTATATTATCTTTAATACTCGGTTATTCCTTTTACCAATTTCAATATTTAGGAGTTAGGAAGTCCATTCTAACGCTTACTAGTATGATAATTGCCTTCATCCCTTCCTATGGCATTTTCAACATTATTATTTGGAAGGATGTACTTTTTAGTGGTAGTTTACTAATTTTTACCGTAACTTTATACCTAATTGTACATTCAAAAGGAAAATGGCTTACAAGCAAAGGGAATATTTTTATTTTTTTTCTATCCTCTTTTGGAGTGGTATTTTTAAGACATAATGGCTTCCCAATTTTTGTATTAACGATGATTGCATTGTTGCTTCTTTATTGGAGAGCAGTTTGGAAAATCGCCGGACCTATCTTCTTATTATTAGTTGTTTCTCATCAAATATTAACTGGGCCAATTTTTACTTATTTAAATGTTAAACCATCTGATCCAAATGAGGCATTGTCTATTCCAACACAACAAATTGCAAATATTATTAAAAACGATGGAAATTTAACAAAAGAACAATTAGAGTATTTCGATAGTATATTTCCAATTGAGATGTGGAAGGAAAAATATTTACCACATACAGTCGATCCAATTAAATTTTCCTGGAATGATTATAATCGTTCAGTAATTTACGAAGATTTTCCAAAATATTTCCGAATGTGGGGAGAAGCAGTTGTCCAAAACCCTTCATTAGCAATGGAAGCCTTTATTAAACAAACAGCCTTAGTATGGCAAATGAGCACTCCTCAATATGGATATACTTCCACCTACATTAATTTAATAATGGAAAACGATTATGGCTTGAAAAGCGCTCCTATCAGTTCCACTGTAAATTCAAGTTTAAATCAATATCTGGAGCTTTCTAAACATTTACCGTTAATAAAATTAGTTTGGCGCCCAGCATTTTATGGGTTTATTATCTTGCTTTTTTCAGTTGCCATTATTAAGAAGCATGGTTGGAAATCAATGATCATTATTTTTCCTTTTCTCTTAAACATGCTTTCAGTCATGGCAGCACTGCCTGCTCAGGATTTTCGCTATTTATTCGCTAACGTACTCATTAGCTTTGTAATACCTTTAATCGCCTGTATCAATCCTAAACAAATTGAGGAATCAAAATGAAAGAAAATATGACTTTCAAATTAAATTCGAATTTCGTTGGTATTGGTTTAATGATTTTATCAGCATTCTGCACCGCTTTCGGACAATTATTCTGGAAGCTATCTCATGCTACCTTAAATATGGAATTAATCATTGGATTTATCCTTTATTTTCTGGGGGCTGTTACTATGACTATTGCCTTTCGATTCGGTAATCTTTCTATTTTGCATCCATTATTAAGTATCGGATATGTAATTAGTCTGATTCTTGGGGTACTTTTTCTTAATGAAACGATTAGTCTGAATGCCATTATAGGTGTTATTTTCATTATTAGTGGGGTTTTCATTATTGGTGGTGAGTCCCATTAATTATTTATTATTGGGTATCATGACACTATTAGGTTCATTCGGGGGATTTTTTTTAAAAAAGGCTAGTTCATCGGGAAAATCCCGCATCCCCCAATTGTTTATTTTTCTAATGATTGGCGGAGTCTTTTATTTAATTGGCAGTATCATTAATATTTATTTATTAAAGAAACTTCCTTACACCATTGTATTTCCGCTTACATCCGTAACGTACTTTTGGACCATTTTGATTTCAAGACTTTTACTAAATGAAAAAATAACAAATAAAAAGCTACTAGGGGTAGTTCTTATCTTAATCGGTTGCATCTTCTTATCCCTCAATAGATGAATAAGAAAAAGCAATTGTTCAAGGTAGCAGCGTATGGCCTCCGCCTAAAAGTAAGTACTTTTAGATTTGGCAAGGCTTATGCCACTACCTTCTTTTAGTGGTCTCTAAAACGGGGAGACACACGGAAACAATGAATGAGGGAAGAGCAATAACGGCTAAGGAAGCTTGCACAAGACCCATTCCCGAAATCAAAAAGATACGTACATAAATAAAAAAGAGCCTAATCCTTTGAGGATTAGGCTCTTTCATTCCTTATCTATTTCGAACAGTAGAGATTAGAAGAACTCTCATCATTTTAATCAACGGTCGATAATTCTTGCTGACAAGACCAATAGCTTCAGCAATCAATTCAATCAGTATTAACAAGACAAGAATTAAAAAGAATCCCCCTAATAACTTCGCTTGTGAGAAGATAATCGCCATCAATCCAAAGAATGCCGCCATCGCATAGATAATCAAAACTGTCTGACGATGGGTAAATCCTAATCGCAATAGGCAGTGATGTAAATGCGATTTGTCTGGCGCAGATAATGGCTTCTTGTTAACGATTCGGCGAATAATCGCAAAGAATGTATCTGAAATTGGAACCCCAAGTATAATAATGGGTACGATAAATGATATCAAAGTTACGTTTTTAAAACCTAGCAAGGATAATACGGAAATCATAAAGCCAAGGAACAAAGCTCCCGTATCACCCATAAAAATCTTAGCAGGATGAAAATTATAGATTAAAAATCCAAGTGTGCTGGCTAATACAAGTGATGCCATGGCCGTAACAAAACCATCTCCCATAATGATCGCCATTCCCGAGATGGTGATTAAAGCGATGGAAGATACGCCTGCAGCCAGCCCGTCCAAGCCATCTATTAAATTTATCGCATTGGTAATCCCGACAATCCAAATAATTGTCAAAGGAATACTTAAGTAACCAAAAGTAATTTGGCCGCCAAATGGCAAGTTAATAAACTCCACATGCACTCCGCCCCAAACTACAACAATAGCTGCGGCGATGATTTGAGCAATAAATTTTATCTTTGCTGACAATTCATAAATATCATCAAGAATTCCTGTAAAGACAATAATTAAACTGCCAAGAATAATAGGCAATGCATAAGGACCTTCTGGCTGAAAGATGAGGAATCCTATTATAAAACTTAAGTAAATGGCTAATCCGCCAAGGCGCGGCATAATTTTCTGATGAACTTTTCTTTGGTTCGGTTTATCTGTTGCTCCTATTTTAAAGGCGAGTTTTTTGACTAAAGGAGTCAACAGTATGGAACTAATAAAACATAATATCAAGGTGATATAGATCATCATGATCCTCCTGATTTATCCTGCCAATACTATTTTCATAGATTAGTTGGCAAAATTCTATTTCCATTCTACAAATTTTTTAATAGATTCATTACCCTAGTTGCCCATTTGGATTATACCATATGTATTTTTTTCTGCAAATAGATATCTGTCGCTTGTAATCTTGTATACAAAAATGTTACTAATCTGTCAAATATTGTTTCACAAAAGAAAGTACCTTCTTTATTTGACAAAAAACGGTAACTTTTAGTTTTACTACTTAAGATGATATGGTTCGTAAATACCTCCTTATTTTATAAAGAAGGCATTCACGAACTTTCTATGAATATGGCAAATAGTTTTTGCTATGAAGCTTTTTTAAATAGTCGGTTAACAAATCCTTCAAATCTTCCCTCTGTAAAGCAAATTCGATCGTTGCTTGAAGGAAACCGAATTTATCTCCCACATCATAACGAATCCCTTCAAAGGCGTAGGCAAGCATCTTCTCGTGGGACGCCATTTTTCTTAGGGCGTCTGTTAACTGGATTTCTCCGCCATAACCAGTTCCCACCTCTTCTAAATAAGAGAATATTTCTGGTTTTAGCACATATCTCCCCATGACAGCGAAGTTTGATGGTGCATTATCTTTTGGCTTTTCAATCATATCTTTTACTTCTACAATGTTATCGGCTACTTTACTACCCGGAGCAATGACCCCATATTTATGAAGTTCCTCATCCGGCATAATTTTTGTGCCAATCACACTGCAATGGTATTTTTCATAAACTTCTAACATCTGTTTTAAACAAGGTTTGTCATTTTTAACAATATCATCACCTAATAAAACCGCAAATGGTTCATTACCAATAAATCTTCTTGCACAATGGACTGCATGGCCAAGGCCTAGTGGTTTCTTTTGGCGAATATAATGGATATTAACCATCGTCGAAATTTGTTTGACCATGTTTAAAAGTTCGTGTTTATTCTTTTCTTGGAGTTCCAATTCCAATTCAACAGAAAAATCAAAATGGTCTTCAATTGCCCGCTTATTTCTTCCAGTTACAATGATAATATCTTCAATGCCAGATGCCACCGCTTCTTCGACGATATATTGTATCGTAGGTTTATCCACAATTGGAAGCATTTCTTTTGGCTGTGCCTTTGTAGCTGGAAGGAATCTTGTTCCTAATCCAGCTGCCGGTATGACTGCTTTTTTAATTGCCATCGTTAACGCTCCTTTGATACCCTTTAAATATTTCAATTAACTGTGGCTTAACGGCTTCTGCCTCATACTCTTCCGCCGTTTTTAACGCTTCTTTCTGCATCCTTGCCTTTTGCTGATCATCCATGGTCATAAATTGAATCAGCTTATTTTTTAAGTCTTCATCATTGCCTACTTCAAAAAAAAGTCCATTTTCCCCATTACGTATGTAATCCAAAAGCCCACCAACTTTACTTCCGATGACGGGAACCCCGCAGGCCATCGCCTCAAGACCAACAAGACCCAAGCTCTCTGCTCTAGATGGGAAACAAAAAACCTCTAAGCAATTATAGATCTTACGTAGCTTTTCTTGAGGTAAAAGCGGGAAATAAACGATATCGTTTTCCAATTCTAGCTCGGCCACTAACCGTTCGTAATCCTTTTGCTGGCTCCCCTTCCCAGCCACAATTAGTTTCCAGCCTTGAAAATAACCTAAATCTTTCAACTTTTTCACCGCTGACAGGACAATTTCCCATCCTTTTCCGACATCAATTCGACCAACATAACCAATATACTTCAAGTTTGGATTTAGCTTAAGTTCTTCAAATACCTTTAATTTATTTTCTTCTTGATAAAAAATGTTTTTATTGACCCCACCGGAAGGGAAAACTTGAATCTTCACTTCTCCTACTCCATATTTTTCAGCAACCAGCCTTTTATACGCATAAGATGGTGTGATAATGACCGTCGAAATTTCCAACAGCTTTTTCACATAGGGCATATATTTTTCCTGCGTGGCCACCTGTGGGACTACATCACTACCGTGAACATTGGTAATAATGTTCAAATTACCTCTTAATTTTTTTAAAAAAATTAACGGTAAGGCATTGTGAACAGAAGCAAAGTGGATGTAAATGGCATCATATTTTCCAAATAGACCTTTTATTAATATTTTTAAATAATATAAGAGATAGGCCAATAGTTTTTTGGCTTTACCTTGACTTTTATGTAGCACGACTTTGTCAATTACCCATCCCTGATTTTTTAGGATTTCTTCTGTATTTTTTACAAAAATCCCAAAATTAGGATATTCCTTATTAGGATACATATTGGAAATTAGAAAGATTTTCATAAAAATCCTCATTTCTCTTATAGAAAGCATCTTATAGTTTCTTTAATAAATATTGACGAAAAAGCTAACGAAAGTGTTACATATACCAACATGGGAGACGAATGAAAGGCCGGGAGATGTCTCCCTGGCCTACAGCTGTCTCCAGACTATTGTTCCAGTTTCCATTTACACTTCTGAAAAGCAATTCCCAACAGCAGGAAAAAGTAAAGCATAAACGTGTCGTTTTCCAAAATATTATACACCGTACCGCCGACAATCACTGCTGTAAAGAAATAAACTAATAGCGGCCAGTAGAATTCCTTTCTCTGTTTTACAATGATCATCAATAAAAAATATGAGGTCATCAAAATGGATAGCACACCCAATATTCCGGTTTCCACCAGGATAAGAATATATTGGTTATCAGAATAGAAACTAGTTTCAATCTCATAATCATCATAAATGGGTGAGTAATATGAAAGCGTTGCTGCCCCTCCAAAAGTGGCAAAGCCTGTCCCGATAAGAGGGTGGTCTTTAAAAACCTCAATCGCCTTCTTTACATAGTAAATCCGCCCGCTTGTACTACTCTGACCAATTGTCTCTTCCGAAAAGGCATTTTTAAATCTCTTTACTTCTTCTTTTTCTTCTACCTTCTTCCCCTTCTCGCTCTTTTCCATATCACCGCTATCTTCGGCTAAATAATAGTCATAATATTGATTAGCCGCTTGGTTAACGGCAGTAAATAACCCAAAGGAAATAAGGAGAATGAGTCCAATTGGTACAAGTGGTCTCCATTGACGTTTCACTAAAATATATAGGATAAGAAAGACAATAAGCGTAAGCAATGTTCCGCGCGAATAAGTCAGCATAATAGTTGTTGCCATTAAAGTTAAACCGATATACACCAAATATTTAACTTTACCCTGAATTTGTTTAAGCAGAAGCAGGGTGACAATAAAAGCAATCACTAAATAAAGGGATAGCTCGTTCGGCCCCTTTAATAATCCATATACACGAATTCTGTTGGTCGGGGATAAAACCCATTCTTGCCATTCCTGAGGCATAAGCATCGTTTTATTCGAAATCTTTTCAATGATGCCCTGTAAGGAAAGAAGGATGGCAACACAAAAAGTAGTGATCGACAGAAGCCGTATTTTTGACATAGACAGTTCCATTCTTTTAACAACATAAAAAACAATATAAAATAAGAAATATGCTCTTAGCTGGAATATAATTGCTTGAAGAGTGACTCCTGTTAGCAAGGCGGATATAACACCAATGGCCGCAAAGGCAAAGAAGCACCATTCAAATGAATGGAAAGAAAACAGTTTTTTCCAATCTTTTCTGTAATCAAATAAGGTTCTAACTAATAGGAAAAAGATAATCATATCTCCAAGGATTTTAAATCCTGGATTGACGGTGATTAAAAAAGGACGAACCGGAATGAAAACTAATAAAAATAATAAACCTAGTTCTTTTTTTAAAATTCCGGCAACCGCAATGAGGAAGGAAATCGCCAGTGCTACCTTTGTATTTCCAATTAAAAGTCCAGCTATGACAGCTAATATTCCTATTAACAGAATTGAGAGTTCACGCTGATATAATTTCATTGAAATAACTCCTATATTTATATTCCTGTATGATAAAGGGCAAAAGTTTCCTCCAGCATTTTTTTCATTGTGAATTGTTCCTCAAAATGTTTCCTGCCTCCCATTGAAAGCTTTTGGACAAGTTCCGTGTCCCTAAACAGCTTCTCTAAGGCATCAACCATCTCCTGAGTGTTGCCATATGGAATGAGCAACCCGGTTTCACCATCGATAACAACCTCTTGAAGTCCTCCGACATTGGTGGCTATAACCACCCGGCTATACGACATTGCTTCTATGGCTACATAGGATAACGCTTCATTGCTCGAAGGAACAACCACGATATCACTTTTTAAATATAGCATTTCCTTTTCCGTACAAAAACCTTTGAAATGGACAAAATTTTCAAGGTTTAATTCCTTTACTAAAGAGACTAGTTCGTTCTTTTGGGGCCCTTCTCCATAAATATGACAAACCCAATTAAATTCAGGGTAGTGTTTTTTGAAGTGGGCTAGACTCTTTAAAAGAAAGACTTGACCCTTTTCTTCGCGTAGGCGTCCTACCACCGATATAACAGGCCTTTCGGACAGATGTGTTATTGGATAGGTGGCACTCGGGCCCTCCACACCGTTATAAATTAATTTTAATTTGGATGAGGAAACTCCCTTCAACTGAAGTTGATGATACATAAACTTTGATACAGTGATAACTTTATCATTGAATGAAGTCATAAATTTATTGAGAGTACGAATAGCAGCGCCCATCGGTACATCCACATGATACGTCCAAATCACCCTACACCGTGCTCCCAACATTTTGGCAAGAATGGCGAGATAATTTTCTCGTAAAAATTGGGCATGAACAATGGTTATTTTTTCTGCTTGGATAATTTGCTTAATTTTCTTGGCCGCGGCAAAGTCAAATGGGCCGGACATGTTAACCTGGAAAATCTTTAGATTGAGACGAAGAAAGTCTTCTAAACCCGGACCTTCCTCTGAATATATAAGGACACAATTTTCAGGACCCGCTGAGCGGATCAAATCAAGAACATATTTTTCGGTTCCACCTTTGCCGACATAGTTTAGTAAATAAAGTATTTTCGTCAATGGTAACCCCTCTTACCAAAAGAATATGAGTTTCTCTTACGAATCAAATTTTATGGTAACTTGATTCTGTCGTTTTAGCAAGTAATTAGTCGAAAATTTCCATTTGATAAACAAAAGAAACTCGCCGCTTAGGCGAGTGATGGGAAACTGAATTTTATTTTATTTCATTTATTGACACTTAACTTAAAAAGGAAGAGTTTCTTCACCAAATTCCTAGCCAGTTCTTCTCGAAGAAGTAGCAACATCAACATATAAAGCATGCTACCAAAAAGGAATTTAAGGACAATCTTCAGCAATAAAGAGGTTGGCCATTCACCTGACAGTACAATTACGAGAATGGCCATTACAACAGATGCCAGCAAATACATAAGGATTCCTTTTTTCATTTTCCAGTTGGGCTTAATGACATTTTTTAAAAACCACAGCTGGACGGCAAGAATTACACCTTCGGTTACAGTGGTCGCACTAGCTGCTCCAACTGCACCGTATTTGGGAATAAGTAATAAATTGAGAATCAGATTTAATAACGCTCCAATGACAATGGGCAAGGTATACTCTTTGTTCTTATTCATGGGTACAAGATACCAGGACCCAAAAATGACCCCCAACGATTTAAAAATAATAACCGGCGCCATAATCATCGCAATAGTCCCGCTCACTTGAAATTGGTTTCCCAAAAACCATTGGACAAAATCTTTTGCAATGACCAGAAAGCCGAACATAATCGGGAACACAAGAAACAGGGTAAAAGTGACACCGTCTCGAAGTATCTGATGTAGTTTATCCAACTGATTTTCCGCGATAAGGGAGGAGGTTCGAGGAAGCATGACAGTCCCAGATATATTAATTAGCGATGAGATCATATAAACGATTTTATATGCTTGCTCATAATAGCCTACTTGAGTCGTTGATGACAAAAAGCCTAACATCGTTTTATCAAGGACGGAATAAATCATGGCTGAAAAACTTGGAATAAACAGGATGAACATCTGTATTAAATGCCGTTTGAAGCCATCCATACTTCTTGTAAAACGCACATTCCGACCAAGTCGGTAAAACAAGGCGACGTTTCCAATCAAGACGGATGCTCCCATTATGATCGTGTACAGAACAACATCGTGTTCGTCTTTAACAAAAAGAAACACACTAACAAAGCCTAATAGCTTCAAAGTAATATTACGAGTAACGACTTTCTTAAATTGCTCTAAACCTTGAAACAGCCAAGTAATATCAAAAAAGGCAGCAATAAAATGCAAAGTCTGCCAATAAAAAACTTTATCCCCTTCCCAAAGAAACTGGACACAACTTACATAGAATAAAGTTCCTAGCATTAATAATCCCGTTCGAATCCAATATATTTCGCTGAAGGTACGTGACAACTGCCCAGAATTAGATTTAACCTTAGCAATTTCTCTCACACCATACAAATTCGATCCAAGTAGAAACACATTGATTAACAAGGTCACGTAAGAAAAGCTGTAGCTATAGTGTCCAACGCCATTAGGACCAAGCACCCGTGATATATAGGGAATCGTTAAAAATGGAAGACCAAGCAATATAAATTGCTGAATAAGCACATAAAACAAATTCTTTTTTATGGTGGTCATAGCTAAACCTCATATCTTTGGAATAACAATGGGAATATTAGCGAAGTTTTGCTTAAAAAATGAAAACACAAACATTCAATCATGAACTAGATCATTCATCAAGAATTCCTATCTATAGGGTATCAATATTCTTATTATTATAAAATGGGAGATTTTCCTAGTACTTTTGAATGATTGTACTTAACTTGACGAGTTCCTTGCCTTCCCAAATATAATCCACTTGCTTGCCATATAATTAATAAGGATGACCACTATATTAGCTATCACTTTCGCATATATTTCACCTACATGAACGAGTTCAATAAATAGATACATGAGAAACAAATCAAAGAGCAAACTGATTACACGAAAAAAATAAAACTGGATCAATTCCTTCTCTATGACTGACCAGGCAAATGATTGAGAATTGAAAACAAATCGTTTATTGGTAATAAAGGCAAATGCTACCGACAACACCCAAGCAAAAACCGTTGCAATTTGATAATTCCAACCGAAGTAACTCACCATAACCCAAAATAAAGCAATATTGACAATAGTTGTAAGAACTCCAAAAATAAGATAATTCATTATTTCTTTATTTAACATAACAAAACCTTCTTACCTATAAATATCAACAAATAGCAAAGTTACAAGTATATTGTAAACAAATCGATTGAGGATTATTAGAAAAGCGAAAGCGCCCTGATTAGCGGCGTATGACTTCCTCCCAAAAGCTATCGTTTTCGGTCGTGCGATGATAATCCTGCCGGAGCTTTCCTTGTGGTGCTCTTCAACTGAGATATAGGAAACACGAGGAGCCGTAAGGTGAATTGATGTTGACTTATCGTAAGGGAAGATCGAGGGGTGAGCAATCGTCATTTTTCAATGATACATTGATACATTCTTAACATATAAAAAGGATGGAGTTCCTAGTTAGAAAGACTCCATCCTCCCGATAAAGACATTATTTACGTCTTTTTAAAAATTTATCCTTTATTTTGTTTGTAATCAAAATGATGATTTCATCCTTGGTCAACCATAAGATGATAACATACATGATTATACAAGTTGCAATAATAAGTATGAACAGCCAAATAGTCCCGCTAACAAATGAACGAATCACAAGTGATACCGGAATAAACAGTAGCGAATAGACAAGGTATTTGAAATTCGTCCAAGACCATAACTGTAATGGGATTTGAAGGAATTTTCGAATATAAATATACTCACAAGCTATTAAGATAAAGTTGGCGATGGCAGTTGTTAGAATCGCCGTTTTAGCATCAAGCATCCCCAATTGAAGCAGTATGAAATTTAACAACAAGTTGGCCAGCCCACCGACAAATATGAATCGAACTAGGATGTTTTCCTTCTTTTTAATGTAAATAACCTGATTGGATAAAATTGATTCAAAACCGAGTGTAATCATATAAAGTGAAAACATTGCCAATACAGGGCCAGCGTCTACATACTCCCTTCCCCCATAAACCCGGACACCTAAGTCCGAAATGACGTAGAGACCGATCGCCGCCGGGAACAGGAAAGCTGAGTAGATTTTAGCTATTTTTTTTAGCAGTTTGAGATACTGCTCATTGTTCTCTCCACCCAATAAGAACGACAACCTTGGGATCGTCACTTGAATAATACTAAGCATAATGGCATTAATCATTGTTGTAATTTGCTGGGCCAGCGTATAGTAAGACACCGACTTTTCATCGACCATTTCCCCGAGCATGAACCTATCCAATTGTGTATACAAGATGTTCGCATTAGAAAAGATAACGACCAAAAATAGCGGTTTTAAATGTGGACGGAAGCTAATCTCCGAAAAATCAAATTTTATTCTTCGTTTAACATAAATAAAGCTGATAAAATTATTTAACCCAGTTGATAGTACTAACAATCCGACAAACATCAAGTAATCATCTGAGCTTTTAACGAGTGTCAGTAGTAAACCAACATAGATTAATTTGACAATCATCGTTTTAGCCGTAATAAAACCAAAATCTTCAAAGGCTTCGTTAACCCATTCCACGTAAAAGATATTTAGAAAAAAGTTGATAGCATAAACCATTAGGATCGGGAATAACGCCTTTTCTCCATATCCAAGGAAGGAAACAGCCAAATACGTTGCCAGTGTCACAATATTAGTAAGAAGACTGAAAGTAAATAGGCTAGTGAACAGCTGGGCCACCTTTTGCCGATCATTCTTAATGCGGCTTACCTCTCGTAGCCCATATTGATAAATACCAAAGGAGGCAAAAATAAAGAAGTAATTAAAAATAGTTTCCCCCAGCTTTACACTTCCAATTGCGTCGCGCCCCAGCGTCCGGTAGACATAGGCACCGATGATGACAGGAACGATCAAATTAAAAAAATTTAAAGCAATCTTGTAAATCGCATTTTTTAGTAATGATTTTTGCATAAAAACAGTCCTCTAATCAATAATTAGGGGCTGCCTATCTATGGAGGAGCTCCCTTTGACAAACCTAAATATATTCTTTAACAATAACCGGCTTATCAATTCTCTCGATATTATCAGGCGACTCACCAGCATTCCAATTTTCATCCTTTTGCATATAGGTTGGACCATAGTTATCAATGAGATATTGATGATAATTTTCCGGAATCTTAAACATTTCTCCCTTAAATTCATAATCCATTAACCCCGTAAAATACGAGGTTACTTTACTTGTCCGATACCCTCTAGCAATTTGATATGTTGGATGATTTTCAAATTCCATCTCAAAACCGATTTCACTGAAATAGCACCAAATGATGTCATTTTCTGCCTTCCAATAGTAAAAAATATCAATATGTAAACCATGAAGATGAAACGCCTGTTCATAAATTTTCCCGTCCATCTCATACTGTTTATAAAGCTTCACGCCTTTTTGCTCAAGAATCCTGACAAGCTCGGCTTTCTTTTTGTCATCAAAATCAAAACATCCAATATCCAAATCTTTATCATGTCCGATAAAATCTTTTTCACGTACGGCACCAAGCAACGTTCCGTAATCAAGCCAGAATTCCTCACCAATTTCCGCAAATGCCTCTTTCATATATCTAAGCATTTCCATGCCATATATATGCACACTGTCCTTTTGCTTTTGAAATTGAACTTGATCATATTTTCTCTTGATTTTGATTAATAGCGGATTTTGTTTAGCTGTGCTGTAAAATCGGCTAGCTCTTAAATGCTTGATAAATTGATTCACTAACCTGCTCATGTTCTCCTCCTTATACGCATGAAAAGCCTCTCTCTGAGAGTTGAGAAAGGCCTTTGAACACATTTATTTCCTTAACGTTTTCACTAGGAACATCGGTAAAATTAACTGCCTTTTCCAGCGCCACGGCTCTTTGACCAGGCGGTAAAACCATTCCAAACCTAAAGATTGAAAAAACTCCGGCGCCCTTTTCAAATTCCCTGAAATCACATCAAAGGAACCGCCAACACCTTGAAATACATATGGTGTCACTTTTTTCATATGATTGACAATCCAATATTCTTGCGTCGGACTTCCCAACGCCACAAAAAGTATTTCTGGCTGATGCCGGTTAATGGTTTCAAGAATAACGGATTCATCCTTTTCGTATCCATGTAATGTACCGACAATTTGAATGCCAGGAAACTGTTTTTCCAGTTCCTTTTTTGCCGCCTCGGCTACTCCTGGTTTTCCCCCGTACATAAATATCCGTTTTCCCTTAGCGGCAGCAACTTGGCAAAGCTTTAACATCATATCAATTCCCGTTACCCGGTTTTTGATTTTTCCGCCTTTTAATTTAGAAGCTAAAATGACACCAATACCATCGGGAATCTGATAATCGGCTGAATTCAACAGTTTTTTTAATTCCTCATCCTTTTGGGCCTTCATAATTTTTTCCGGATTAATGGCCACGATAAAAGACTTTTTCTTCTTTTCAATATCCTGTATTAATAAGGAAGCCAGCTCATCATAATTGTAATTACATACATCCACACCGAGAAAATTTTCTTTCATACTGAATCACCTATTTTTAGAATCCCCCAGCACATGGACATCAAAACCAGCTTTCATCCATGCTTCTCTTGGTAAACAATTCTTAGTATCAACAACAATTTTGGACCGTACAAGATTCGCGGTCTGCTTTGAATCAAGAATCTTAAATTCATCATGCTCCGTCAAGATTAAAACAATATCCGCCTTATTCAAAGTTTCTTCCAGATCCAAGGATTGCTGTGGCAGATTTTGTTCTTTTATATGGGGATCAAAAGCTGTCAATTCCAATTTCATATCACTTAAATGATGGATGACTTCAAGAGACGGACTCTCGCGCATGTCATCGATATTGGCTTTAAACGATAAACCTAAGACTGCAATTTTCGGATTGCTAATTTGTTGTTGCTCACAAATTGTTTTCACCTTGTTAGCGACAAACAGAGGCATGGAATCATTGGTCTGTCGAGAAAGGTGAATGATTTTTGCATTTTCCGGATCCAGTTCAACAAGAAACCATGGGTCGACTGCAATACAATGCCCACCCACTCCTGGACCTGGAAGATGGATATTTACACGCGGATGATGGTTTGCAAGACTAATTGCCTCCCATACATTTACCCCAATGTTCTCACTAATTCGTGCTAGTTCATTGGCAAAAGCAATGTTAACATCACGATACGTGTTTTCGATGACCTTAACCATTTCTGCAGTAGTGGCATCTGTTAAGAAAATTTCCCCTTTAACAAAGGCACGATATAAATCCCTCGTCATTTCTGAAGATTTTTCATTGATACCTCCGACAATCCGACTGTTATGAACAAGTTCTTCGAACACACGACCAGGGATGACACGTTCCGGAGAATGGGAAACAAATAATTCTGTTCCTATTTCCAATCCGCTTTCCTTTAATATTGGCAACATGATATCCTCAACCGTACGTGGCGGTACTGTCGATTCAAGGATGACAAGATTTCCCTTTTCAAGGTAAGGCACAATCGATTTGGTTGCGGCTTTGACATACTTCATATCTGCCGTTTTATCAGGATTAATAGGTGACGGAACTGCAATAATAAACACGTCCGCCTTTTCCGGTGTGGTGGAAACCGTTAGATTTCCACTGTCAATGGCAGCAATCAGCCGTTCTTCTAGTCCATTTTCTTCAATATGCAGCTGTTTATTTTGTATTTTTTGTACAGCAGCGGCATTAACGTCCACACCGTGTACTTTAAGACCATTATTGGCAAACATAACAGAGGTTGGGAGACCAATATAACCAAGGCCAATTACACAAATTTTATTCATAAAGTGACTTCCTTTCTATCATCCAATAAACTCATATTTTACTTTCACTGTTTATATACACATTGATAAGCTGATAAAAAACTTTTTTTCAACTAATTGTAACAAAAAACGCATGTAAATGAAACTCTGAGCCCTGAATGATGTCGAATCTTATCATTTCATTTACCATTCAGAATCACACAATAATTTACTATATTCACATCCAAAAAATAATGTGTCCTTATAAAAAAGAGAATGTCGTTCTACATTCTCCTTTCATCATTGATTATGGAAACATAGCACCGTCTTTACCAAGTCTATATGAACCTGTTTTCGTATTCGCTGCCATCCGTTCACTCTTTTCCCGTTTCATAATCTTAATAATAGAATTTATTCCTTCCCTGAACCCGCCCATTTATTTTTCCATTTTCAATAAAACTTCACGCTATCAAATGATTTATTTTTCCACTTAGCACAGACAAAATAGGTAGTTTCCATTTAGTATTACCTTTTAAATGATAAATAGTAATGAAATATTTCTTAGGTGCAGAATCTTTCCAAAACAGTATATGGGTGGCCAAAATCACATTTCTAATACAAAATTAGTCAACATGTGTATTTTATCCATTTCAAATAATAGAATATTGTAAAGCAGCTAAAATAACAAATAATAAATTAATAGAATCATTTTTTATTTTTTCCAAAAAATGAAAGACAGAGATAAGCTCTCTGCCTTTTACTATTTACTTTATCCATGCCCCGTCCTTACCGAGAACATATCCATCAATGGTTGTATTTTTAGCCATGATACCATTGCCGTACATATAGTACCATTTACCACCAGTAAACACCCATCCAGTTGCCATTCTACCGCTTGAATTTAAAAAGTACCAATTACCGTTCCAATATAGCCAACCTGTTCTCATGTCACCACTTGAATTTAAATAATACCAGCCGTTGTCATAAGCCCATCCTGTTTTCATTGCACCATCAGAACCTAGCAAATACCATTTCCCGTTATCTTTCACCCAACCAGTTTTCTTGACGCCATTTACATAATAATACCATTTACCATTTGAATACTTCCAGTAGCTGTCCTCTACTACACGTTTGGCACCAATATATCTTTCAGCATAATAAGATGTGGATAAAGAACTGATCGTTACTTTATCTGCACCACTGGATGCATGAACAAATTGATTGTCATCCAAGTAAATGCCTACATGGGATGGTCCTGCCTTATAAGTAGTAAAGAAAACAAGGTCACCTGTTTCCAACTCACTTTTTGATACAGGTTTTCCTACATTATAGATATCTGCAGCCGTACGTGGCAAGGAAACACCGACTTGCTTATATGTATAATTAATAAAGCCAGAGCAGTCAAAACCTTTTGGTGATGTACCTCCCCAGACATATGGGGTCCCAATTAAACTCCGACCAACCTTCGCCGCCTGTTCACCTTTAGATGCAGCCTCAGCCTTATGTCCCCCAACTAGACCTCCTAGAAGTAGAGAACATGAAAGTAACCCACTAATTAATAACTTCTTCATGACAACCTCCGACTAGAACTCTCTCATTTGTTAATTCTAGTATCTCATAAACCATACTAGATTTAATTTACAGTTCATTATTAATACTATTACAGCAATATTTCAAAAACTGACATTTTTCGACTATTTTCATAGAAGTTATTCATGAAGCAATGACAAAAAGCGAGGCAGACATATAATTTCCTGCCCCGCTTTACGATCTATAGTTATTCAATTAATGTGTTCTTAACTTAAATAACCATGTTTTACTCTTCAACCAACTTTTTTACTTTTTCTAAATCCTCCAAAGAGTCAATTTCATAGCTATCATTAGGATGAATCTCCTGGAGGTAAACGTTCAATTTACGAATATTATCCTTGACGATATCATCCCAGTATAAGTTTTTAAAATCCCCACCAGCGACCGCTTCTTCTAGCTTCTTGACTATATACCGACCGTCTTCTTCGGTCCAATAAGAGACTCCACAGAGGATGTAATCATTCTCACCATCTCCTGGGATGAGATCGGTTATTTTATAATGTTCATCAAAACGAATCATCCATTCGTTTGTAAATTCGGGCTTTCTTGCACTAAAATACATGGAAGTCTTCGGATTCTTAAGTAAAAAATTACGATTTAAATAGTTATCGGCATCAATGACATAGGAATCTGGAAGATATTCCCTAACTAAATACATCGTGTAAATATTGTTATAAACATCATATTTGTCATTATGGACAAGTTTGACGCCGTATTTTTCTTTTAAATACTCAAACTTCTCGGTTAAATAACCAGTGACAACAATGATTTCATGAACACCGACTTCCTGTAAAAATTCAATCTGTTTCTCTAGCATCGGTTTCCCGTTAATTTCAACTAATGATTTAGGGGTGGTTAAAGTGATAGGACGTAATCTCGTTCCCATTCCTGCTGCTAATAAAATGGCTCTCATTTTATTTGCTCTCCTGTATTTATTTCGTTTATCGTTTTCCGAGTTGGCAGTGCCATCATCGAGCCAACGTATTCTATTATACCAGAAATGATTTATCTCTTCATTTCACATAGGAGTTCGTTTATGACCGGATCAGTTAAATTTTTACGTGCTCGATTCAACCGTTCCATACCATAAGTTCCAAAGTCGTCTCCCTTAGCTTCCTTATAAATCGTCCACATTGTCCAAAGATAATCTTGAAAAATTTTATTTAAAATTAGCCTTTGTTTCATTTCATCCGTAATCGGCTCACCATCAAAATAATGAGCTAAAAATATTTTTTCCTCTTCAGGAGAAAGGGACGATTCTAAGATATGGGAAGCAATATCCCAAGCTGGATCATTTAATCCACTATATTCCCAATCCAATAAATAAAGTTTTCCTTCACTCATGACGATATTTTGCGGGGCCGGATCGATATGACATGGCACAAGTGGAATATCCATTTTCTGATAGAATTCTTTTAACGCCATCACTTGGGCTTTTACTTCATCCATCCCATCAAATGGCTGGCCATTCGCTTCATACATGAGCCTTTCATATTGCTCCATTTTTTCAAAAACATCAAAACAGTTTTCCATTGGCATATCCGATTGATGTAACCGCTTTAACATCTCTGCAGTTAATTTCATAAATGTTGGCTTTTGCACCATTTCTTCAGTTAGCGTGACAGCTCCTGGAATCATTTCGACAATCTTTATCCCAGTCTCTTCATCAAAAAATAAAATGTCTGCGTAAAAACCATATTCGCTGGCCAGAAGAGAATTGAATTTCTCTTCTTTTCTATTAATCATCTCGCTTGTTCCCTTCCCAGGGATTCGGATAACATATTTTTTTCCGTTCAATACCAATGGATAGTTTTTATTAGTCATACTCCCTAATGGCTCTGTATTTCTTACTGCTTCATAAGCAATTTTTAGGGCAGCTTCACTAGTCTCGGCATCTTTTAATAATTGAATGAATGTTGGTTCCATTTTTTCTCCCCTCCATTTTGAAAAAAAAAACGGGTACACTGACCCGTTTTACTTACTCACAGCCAATAACTTATTGACTTTTTCAAGGTCCTCTAAAGAATCAATTTCATAGCTGTCATCCGGTTGAATTTCTTGTAAATAGACATCGAGCTGATCCAGATTGTTTTTAACAATTTCATCCCACCAAAACTCTTTAAAGGCTCCGCTTTCAATCATTTCTTCCAGTTTTTTGACGATATATTCCCCATCTTTCAGGGACCAGTACGAAACACCACAAAGAATGAATTCATCGTGACCGTCACCAACTTCAATTCTTGTTACTCTGTTATTTTTGTCGTGACGGATCATCCATTCTCCTTTAAAATTCGGCTTTTTCGCACTAAAATACACGGAGCTCGCCGGATGCTTTAATAGAAAATTCCGATGTAAATATACATCCGTATCAATAACATAGGAATCTGGAAGGTAGTCCTTGACCAAATACATGGTGTAAATATTGTTATAGACATCATACTTGTCATTATGAACAAGCTTGACTCCATATTTTTCTTTTAGGTACTCAAATTTTTCAGCTAAATACCCGGTAACGACAATAATTTCTTGAACCCCTACTTCCTGTAAAAATTCGATCTGTTTTTCAAGCATTGGTTTTCCATTTATTTCAACCAACGGTTTCGGGGTGGTTAAAGTAATAGGGCGTAGTCTCGTTCCCATCCCTGCTGCTAATAAAATGGCTCTCATTTTATCTGCTCTCCTGTATTCATTTCGTTTACTGCAATCATTCTTTCAGCACGGCTTTCCATTGGCGGAAGAAAAATGACTTTCTTGACAAAATCCTAGAATAATGTAAAGCTTTATGCCGTTTTCCTTCGGCCAAATATATTCATCCACTTTAATTCTTCCGGAGTTGCTACGGTTATAATGGAACCAGCTAAAATCATAATGCTATAAAATACTAGCTTAACAGTAATATCTGTGCCAAGAATGAGAAAGCTTAACAAAATAGCCCAGGCAGAATAAGAAATATTTAAAGCCATCGCCCGAGTCGGCCCGAGTGTATTAATCGCTTTATAGTAATATACATAGGAAGCCGTTCCTGAAAGGGCAATCACAGCAATTAAGAAGATTTCACTGCTTTGAAGCACCGTTCCCACTAGTGGATACCCTTTGAAAATTGGCATAATTATCACCGCATACGTAACAGCAGAAACAAGCTGGCGAATCTGCAATGCCTGTTCAGGTGAAATTTCATCATCCTTCATACCATAGGCTAAAATAACACACTCCATTCCCCAGCCGAAGATCGCCAGTAAAATAAATGTGAAACCTAGAACAACATTTGGAGACGTCTCTCCACCTGCAAATCCTAATAAGAAAATAAATAATATGCTTATGAATAATCCAATCCAGTTTTTTATCGTTAAGCGATCTTTTAATAGAATGAAAGCGAAAAAGGCTCCTACCGCTGGATAAACGGCAGAAATGGAAGCTGAGAGGGAAGCCCCCAAATATTTTACCGCAAGGACATACCCCGTCATGCCGATTGGCCCACCTAATAGACCGCCCAACATGACCCAACGTCCACTTCTAGTAAATAATTTTTGAAAAGGGACTTTAAGCTCTCCACGAATCGCCAAATAAATCATCATCCAAAAGCTTGAAAGCATATCGTGTAGGAAAGTACTGACTAACGGAGCAAGAAAAATGACCTGTTCCGTTGACATAAATAAGGCACGAGATAACACCATTCCTATTAAAACCGTGTCAAGCGCCCAAGTAAATCCAGAAAATAAACCATAAAACAACCCTTTATTTTTTGATTTCATACATCATTCCCCTTATCCATTCATGATTGACATTCTTTCTTGCTCGGTTAAAGCGGTCTATTCCATAGGTACCGAAGTCGTCGCCTTTTGCTTCTTTAATAATGGTCCAAATGCTCCAAAGAAAGTCTTGGAAAATTTTATTCATTATCACCCTTTGTTGGATTTCGAGAGGGATATCATCTGTTTGCAAATATAGCGATAAAAACAGCTCCTCATCCTCTTGAGTGAAATCACATTCGAGCGAATGAGCGGCTACATCCCACATCGGGTCATTCATTCCAGCATATTCCCAGTCAATCAAGTACATTTTGTCCTGACCGCTTTTCACGAAATTCTCGGGAACTAAGTCATTGTGACAAGGTGCCAACTCGATCTTCATCCTTTGATAGATTTCCTTTAAGGCCATGACTTGGGCTCTTACTTCATCAAAGTGTGGATAAGGCGTTCCCCCCGCAGCCTTCATTAGCTCCTCATACTCCGTGATTTTTTCAAAGACATTGAACTCATTAGCCATTTGTGCCCCAGAATGGTGCAGTTTTCTTAATACCGCAGTAGTCAGCATCATGTAATCTTGGCGTTTGGCCGTTTTTGGATTTAATGTTTCTGCATTTGGAATAAGCTCAGAAATTTTAACACCTGTTTCTTCATTAAAATAGATGAGGTCGGTATCAATACCTAATTCGCTTGCGATGGCTGAGTTGATTTTCTCCTCTTTACGGTTAATCATCTTCTCCGTACCATTTCCTGGAATTCTTAAGACATATTCTTTGTTTTGGATGGTTACTTTAAAGTTCTTATTGGTCATTCCACCAAATGGTTGAATTTCCTTGATGTCTTCATAATTAACATCAAGCGCTTCAATTAAATAGCCTTTAATTTGATTTTCGCGATACTCTGCTTCCTTCCGTTTTAAAATCTGATAAGTTTTATTGGTAATTACTTCATAATCTTGCTGGCTATCTATTTCTCCCCAAACAAGGTTGTGCATTTTTAAATAACCAATATTGTAATGTCTTGCTACATCTAGGAGCATGTATTCATAATTCATATACGGATTTTTATTGTATTCTTTAAACTCCGTAACCATTTTCGAAAACACTTCATAGGATAATTTGCTGATCCCTACCATTTCTCCATCAACATGGTTAAATTGATGGATGTCCTTCGAAACTTTGTATACATATCCGTTTCGGATTTCCACGAACGCTTCATCACCTGAACCGCTTTCATTCGTAATTAGAATGGTATCGCGCTGCGGATAAGACAAGAGCTCCTTGATTGCACGTTCCTCAATTAAAATATCATCCTCAATCAAGAGGAAATCCTCTGAAATATACTCATGGGCAAGTGCCAATGACGCCATCGATCCGGTCCATTTATATTTCGGATTATGAACAAATTGAAACTGATTGAATTCTGGTATTTCGCGAAACGCTTCTTTCTTATAGCCCGTTACGATGACAATATGATGAATTCCATTTTCCTGAAGGATTTCAATGTTTCGTTTTAGTAACGGAATTCCATCAAATGTCATTAAACCAGCCGGTTTGCTAAAATCTTTTCTCTGGCCTGCAGCCAAAATAACCGCTTGTTTAATTTCAGTTAGTTGTTCCTGGTGGATATTAACCTTTTTTTGGTGAAATTCTTCAATACCCTTTTGCAGAAATTCAATACCTTTTTCGGTTAAAAAATATCTCATATTTCGGCCACTTTTTTCATTGAAAAGGTAGCCGTCTTCCATTAAATCATTAATTAAATAATTGACCTTTCCAATGGAAATCCCACACAATTCAGCCATTTTTTTTTGATTTAATTTGGCATTTTTGTTAATCGCCTCTAATAATTGAAACAAGTGCTGTTCCATGCACAATTCCTCCGATATATTCAAAAATTGAACATATCATCATTGTACCCCACCCCAAAACCCATGTAAATAAAAATTATTAGAAAAGCGAAAGTCCCCTGATCAGTGGCGTATGGCTTCCTCCCAAAAGCTATCGCTTTCGGTCGTGCGATGCTTAGCTGCTGAAGCCTTCCTTGTGGTGGCCTCCAACTGAGATATAGGAAACACGAAGAGCGTTAGCGATTCGATGTTGACTTATCGTAGGGCGGAGACCGAAGGCGTCTCGTCGCTAGGAGGCTGGAGCTAGACAATTCTCAAAGTCAAAAAGATATTTTCTCATCTAACCAGAAAAGCGAAAGCGCCCTGCCCAGCGGCGTATATCCTCCTCCCAAAAGCTATCGCTTTCGGTCGTGCGATGCTTTCAAAGCTTGCCTTCTGGTGGTCTCCTGGAAACACAAAGATTCAAACCTATCAATTAGATTCAATCGCCTGATAGAAAGATTAAACAAATAATAAGGATCGTTATCATTTTATTGTTGCTGTTCGGTGTCCAACTTATGAATAATGAAGGACAAATTGGGCGAGGGCAAGGAGAAAATGTCAATCAATCACAATAAATCTACCCTTACTCAGGGCATAACGAAGATGTCTTTCAAAAGTAGAAAAACCATTCACAAATTAGAAAAGCGTAAACACAGGTATAAAAAAAGACTGTGCATCAAGCACAGTCTTTCTATAAATCTATTATTTTAATATCGGAACATCAAAATGCAAATTACTACGAGATTCAATGGTATCGTATATTTGTTTAATATTTTTTGCTTGTTTTACTGCCCATTGAATATCGGTGGCATATTGATGATGACTGTTAAGGCCTGCTTCAGGATCCCAGCGCATTTTGTATAGAGTGTCTTGCTTTCTATTCGGATTATTTATGTATTGTTTAGCTATGTACTTAGCTCCTCCATAGATCGCCTTTGCCGGTGTATCCCAGCCCTGTTCATAAGCATATTGAGCTCCACATTCATCTGGACAAGAATCTTTGGCTCCAATGCCGTACATATTATAAACCTTTTTCCCATTCACAACAATTCCTTGGGCCAGCTTCGATGTACCTTTACCTGTTTCAAGAAAGGCATGATTAATAAGATAAATTTCATTAATATTAAAATCTTTACTTGCCTGGATGAACGCCTCTGCCTGATCATGAAGAGTCCCTTTACCCTTAAGAACTTTAGCATTTAATTCTTTTGCATCTGTACCGGCGCTTCCAGATAAAACTAGGTATTGGTAATATTCCGTACTTGATGACTTAAAGTTGTTCGGATTGGCATAAAATTGAACATCCTCTGCTTTAGCATTTCGCCAAGTTACCGGATATTTGATTTCATAAAAATCGCCTGATTCTGAGACGATTTGAACTAGCTGTTCCTTTAATTCCCCATTGCTGTCTTTATAATATTTGTTCATAAAACCATATACATGTGCTGATAAATTGGGGCTTTCTAGAATATTGATTCCATTTTTTGTTGTCATCTTGCCTATCCCCGGATGGTTTGGGTCTAATTGAATTTCCTTTTTATTGACGAAACCATTTTGGTTCCTGTATTTATCCGTTTGCGGGGAATATTTCATTTGGATATCAACCATTTGTTTTAGAGAAATGGAATAGTTGGTTGTTTTCACGATTAGGCCAGTATTTAATACTCCATTAGGGAAAAAGTAATATTTTTTTCCGTCAATGACTTGTTCACCTGTCACCCTTTTTCCACTAGAGGTTAAATAATACCAATCTTCCCCCAACTTTAACCAGCCAGTCACCATCTCACCGTTGCTGTTTAAATAATACCAGTCATTTTTATCTTTTAACCAGCCGGTTTGCTTGACACCATTAGAATTTAGGAAATACCACTTCTTGTTGTAATACAACCAGCCAGTGGCCATCAATCCATCTCCATAAAAGTAATACCATTTGTTTTGGATGAGCTTCCAGCCAGTAAAAGCCGCTCCATCCTCTCCAAGATAGTACTTGTTTCCACCAATGGTCAGCCAGCCTTTCCGCATTAAACCATCGGAACCGAAATAATACTTCTTATTGTCCTTAATGAGCCAACCTTTATGCATGGAACCATCTGCATTAATATAGGCAATCTTATCTCCATCTTGGAACCAACCTTTAGGGGTCGTTGTCTTAGCACCGGATGCAGAGAAAGTATACGGCTTGCCATCAATCATCTTTTGACCGGTGACCATTTCACCACTTGGAAGCAAATAATACTTTACTTTCTTTTCCTCTAGCCAGCCGGTTTTCATCGCACCACTTTTCTCCAAATAGTACCAGTGGCTTTTATCATACACCCACCCAGTTCTCATGGCACCGCTTGAATCTAAGTAATACCATTTACCTTTATCATAGACCCAGCCAGTTTTCATCGCACCGCTACCGTTAAAATAGTACCATTTCTTTCCTATATATCTCCAACCCGTTATCATCGCACCGCTTGAATCCAAATAATACCAAATACTACGGTCTTTAAGCCAGCCGGTTTTCATCACACCACTTGAATCTAGGAAATACCACTTGCCTTTATCATAGATCCAACCCGTTTGCATGGCACCACTTCCATTAAAGTAGTACCATTTCTTTCCTATATACTTCCAACCCGTTATCATCGCACCGCTTGAATCCAAATAATACTTAGTGTTGCCGTCTTTAAGCCAGCCTGTCTGCATGACACCATTTTTTCCTAAATAATACCATTTCGTGTTATAATAGACCCAACCAGTTACTGGTTCACCTGAGGAATTCAAATAATACCATTTTTTTCCCTGGTATTTCCATGAATAAGTGCCTGACGCTTGGGCACTGATTGTTGTTGATGATAACAACATTGTCGCCAATGCAAATGCAGCCAATCTTTTTTTCTTCAATACTTTCCCCCCACTAATCTCTATCAATCTACTATTGTTTCATCATTTGACTAAAATCCATCCGTAAAAAGCATCACCATCTTCTTTATAATTTGGTAAATTTATCATATAGACTCTTTTATTCTCTCATGTATTAGAAATTTTTCAATAATAAAGTTGGATTTTTTCAGAAATAAAAGACGAACAAAGTTATTCTGTCCGCCTTTTTGATAGTTCTATTTACTTAATCCATGTAATTTCTGAATTAGCTGATTCGATTTGGCAATGCATATACTAGCGATGCGCCTATGTAAAAAAACTGCAGGGAGTCCTCCCCCTAGCAGCTTCTCATTCTACTATTGATATGCATCCATCCCCCGGTTTTGTGGCGAATAATTTTTCATTGATACAAAGAATCCTAACTTACTACATTCCCAAAAAACACTTCTTGCGTGTCATGTCGAATTTGTTCAGAGACTATCAATGGTTTGCAATCCCTATATAATGAAAGCCTAAACTCTCCACTTCCCTTTTATCTAGCATATTCCGCCCGTCAAAAATGTAAGGCTGCTTCATTAACGGCTTGAGTTCTCCCCAATTGAGTGACTTGTAGTCTTCCCAGTCGGTGCAAAGAATGACTGCATCGGTGCCTGACACGGTTTCTGCCACTGTCTCAAATTGTTGTACAACTTCCGAAAGAGGGCTGTTGTCTAAATGGACCACTGGATCATGAGCCCGAACCGTTACTTGGTCACCTAATAAATTTTCAATGATAATAAGACTTGGAGACTCTCTTGTGTCGTCGGTGTTGGCTTTGAAGGAAAGTCCGAGGACAGCGATCGTTTTCCCTTGCAAATCCCCCCCTAATGCTTGTTGGATTTTCTCCATAAAATAAAGCGGCTGACTGGCATTTACCTTTACCACACTGTCGAGAATGGATAATAGTTGCCCGTTTTCCTTTGCCGTTTGTAACAGGGCATTCACATCCTTTGGAAAACAGGAACCACCATAGCCCATTCCAGCGCGTAAAAAGAGTGGACCGATTCGATGGTCTAGGCCGATTCCCTTGGACACATCATTCACATTAATCCCAAGCCTATCACAAAGACGAGCCAGCTCATTTATATAAGAAATTTTCATTGCTAGAAAGGAATTGGCCGCGTACTTGATCATTTCAGATGCCTTCGGATTGGTTTGTACAACTGGACATTGGAAATCTTTATATAATTCTTCCATAATCGTTCTGGCTTTTTCACTTGTGGTACCAATAACAATCCGATCCGGGTAAAGAGCATCATAAAGCGCGGAACCTTCGCGAAGAAACTCGGGATTTGAAACCACATCAAATGATATGGGTGTAGGTTGATTCTTAATAATCCAATTTGTCACTTTTTCCGCCGTCCCGACAGGCACCGTACTTTTCGTGACGACCACTTTGTAACGATTCATATAACGGCCGATCGATTCAGCCACATTTTTTACAAAGGTAAGGTCGGCACTTCCCTCCTTGCCCATTGGCGTTCCCACACAAATAAAAATAACATCATTTTCTTTTATCGCCGTTTCCGTATCGGTCGTAAAAGAAATATTTTTATTTGTAATATGCTTGGTAAGCAGTTCTTCAAGACCTGGTTCATAAAAATGCAGTTTTCCTGATGTGAGCGCTTGAATTTTACGGTCATCTAAGTCGAGTCCAGTTACCTGATGACCTTTTTCACAAAAAATGAGACTAGTAGTCGTTCCGACATACCCTGTGCCGATTACTAAGATTTTCACAACGGATCCCCCTTGGTGAACTAGTGGCAACAAAATCATCGGACTATATGCGGATGAAAAGCGAATAGAAGGTCAAATGCTTATATCAACCGCCATCCATTTGAATGATTTTCATCTACGAACTAGTACCAACTTATTCACCAATCAAAAAGAAGGAAGGTTTTCCAAGCAAAAGTAGGCGAAAAATAGGCGGGTACCCGAAAAGCGGAAGCGCCCTGCTTAGCAGCGTATAGCCTCCTCCCAAAAGCTATCGCTTTCGGTCGTGCGATGTGTATGCTAAAGGAGCCTTTCTTGTGGTGCTCTCCAACTGAGATAAAGGAAACACGAGGAGCGAAAGCAATTCGATGTTGATTTATCATAGGGAGAAGACCGAAGGCGTCTCGCCGCTAGGACACTGGAGCTAGACCATTCTTGAGGACGAAAAAATACCTTTTTATAAAATAAAACATTGAGTTATTCAAAGATTTTTTTTTCCACAATTTTATAGAAGTAAAAATCCACAGTACTTTTCCACAAATATGGCATAGTTATCAACATTTTACACTTAATATCCACAAAATTATCCACATTATCAGTGTGAAGTAATTAAATTATTAACAAACCATTCCTTTTTATTCACATTAACCACTAATTTATCCACATAAAAATTTGATTTTTCCACATTTCCTCCACTATTTCTTATCATTGCCTATCAATCCTTCTCTTGTATCCCTTTTTCATTATCGAAACTTCCTTTTTATCTACAAAATATTCATTTTATCACCATACTTACAATAAAAATAGGAGTTTGCTCAATATTTCACAAAATGTTCAATGAGTCTCTTATTTTAAGTGATTGAGGTCACAGGTGCAATTTTTACAGAAAATACAATGAAAGTATAATCAATTAGTTGGAGGGATATTGAAATGGGGAAAATTGCAAAAATGGCGGCAGTTGTCGTTTCTTCTGTGATGGTGTTAGGTGCATGTAGTAAAACAGATCTTTCCGTTAAAGAAAAGGTTCAAGCGAAAACAACGAAAAAGGCAGACGTTCAGGTTTTCGAGCCCCATAAAAACTTAAACCAAGAACCGACACCATTGAAAATAGAACGAGTGGGAGCAAATGAAGTGAATATCGAAATGACTGCACAAATAACAGATATTGAAATTTCGAAAGGAGATTGGTATAAAGCCTGGACGTTTAATGGAGAAGCTCCCGGTCCTGTTGTTGTCGTGAATGAAGGAGATACGATAAATTTTAAGCTGAAAAATATGGATCCGGTCATTCCACATAGCATGGACTTCCATGCCGTCCACGCCGCTCCGTCTGTTGATTTTACGGACGTAAAACCAAATGAAGAAGGCACCTTTAAATATCCAGCAAATAAACCTGGTGTGTTTATGTATCATTGCGGAACAAAGCCAGTGTTATCTCATATTGCTAACGGGATGCACGGAACAATTATTGTGAAACCAAAGAATGGATATCCGACTGATAACGAAATTGACCGTGAATATGTGATTATTCAAAATGAGTGGTATAAATACAATGATTTAGAGGATTTTACAAACGGGGTTCCTAAGTATGTTGTCTTTTCCACAAAGGCACTAAAAAACGGAGATCTCAATACGAACGGCACAGTTGGTTCTTTAGTCGACCAGCCGCTACTTGCGAAAGTTGGAGACCGGATCCGATTGTATGTGAACAATGTTGGTCCGAATGAAGTATCAAGCTTCCATGTCGTCGGAACCGTGTTCGATCATGTCTATGTTGATGGAAACCCAGTTAACCATATGGAAGGATTGCAAACCGTGATGCTACCAGCAAGTGGTGGAGCGGTCGTCGAATTCACCGTAACGAAAGAAGGAAGCTATCCGATTGTGACACATCAATTCAATCATGCCAATAAAGGCGCCGTTGGAATGATCAAGGTCACAAGGGATGGAAAGGACGACGGCAGCACAACAATGTCCCATTAATTAAATCAAAAAGCCCTAGTATCCTACACTTCATGCCTTAATAGTGACCACTAAATAATTGAATATAGCTAAACTTACTCAATCAATAAATAAGCGCCGGGAAAAAATTCACCGACGCGATTTTCTTTTATATTGTTAAAATCAACTATGATTCTTGGTCCCTTTTATGAAAATTGCAATCTAGCTCCAAGCTCAATGGCTTTACTAATATGATAGATCGATTTAATCTTTAACTTCACTCTCAGTTCCTCACAAAGACAATCCTTCTGTAGAAGCTCATTGTGACGATGCTGGAACACATGATAATAATACTTCCCCATTAAAAACATTCTTAACACATGTAAAACCTCCCATTAAATGATAGACATAAATCGCAGGAGTATCGTGTTCGGTAACTGGCTGGCTTCGTTTTTGAAAAACATTAGCCCCTATAGTTTTGCGTCACCATTTTTCAATGGTTTTGCCGTTTCGTACGATTTATGTGTTGACCATAATTTTATCAGGCTATTCTAAAAAGATAAAGCTCTTTCAAGTTCAGACTGGGCGGTTTTGTTCATTTTTTGATGCCTTATCACAGTTGAAAACAAAATCTATTTAACCATGTTTTAACTTTCCTTAACCTGACCAAACTAATCATATAGAATTACATTTTTTTAGAAGGAAGTTTGGTATGGTTAAAAAGAGATCCATTATTTTATTTTTATTCTTTGTCTTACTACTATTTTCCTTTTCAATTGGTATTGGGAAAATTCTTTTTAGCTCTGAAAAAGAAAATATACAGAGTCAATCCTCCGGTTCAGCGGGAGGACAAGGGATCAATCTCTCAACAAGAAATGAGGAGGAGATCCTAGTCATTGATGATCCAGAAAATATCCCTGTTTTAGTGAATAAACAACATAAATTACCGGAAAGTTATAGGCCAGATGATTTAGTAGAACCGGATATCCCGTTTCTATTTGATAAAAAATCATCGAATAGAAAAATGCGTGCCGAGGCGGCCGCTGCCATTGAAAAACTATTCGATGAAGCCAAGCGGCAAGGCGTGATCCTTCAAGGGGTATCAGCCTATCGCTCCTATGCTGATCAATCCGCATTGTTTCAGTATTATGTCAAACAAGATGGATATGAAGCCGCACGAACCTATAGCGCTTTACCACGAATGAGCGAGCATGAAACCGGTTTGGCCATTGACGTATCCGGCTTAGATGCGACATGTGCGGTAAAGGATTGCTTCAGCGGAACAAAAGAAGCCAAATGGCTCGAAGCAAATGCCGCCAAATTCGGATTCATTATTCGCTACCCAAAAGGAAAAGAATCGATTACTGGCTACAAATACGAACCATGGCACCTCCGCTACGTCGGAAAAACTATCGCCAAAGAAATTATGGAATCAGGTAGCACGCTCGAAGAATACTACAACACCCTTCTCGTAAATAATTAACATTAAAAGATACATGGAACTAAAAAACGCATGGAATTTCAACATGAATTCCCATGCGTTTTTTACGTGTTTGCCATTCTCCTGGACAAAGATTTGCTCATTATTCCCCTTTGATTTCAAGTAATTTAAGACGGAGATCGTTTTCCATGTTTGCCAATTCTTGTTCAGCAATCTGGCGTTTGTGACGACCTTCTTCTTGGATACGCAGTGTTTCCTCCAAGGTAGAGATTAGGTTTTCTTGCGTTTTCTTGAGCGTTTCAATATCAACAAGACCGCGCTCGTTTTCTTTTGCGGTTTCAATCGTGTTAGTTTTCAGCATTTCGGCATTTTTTAGCAGCAACTCATTGGTTGTTTTAGAGACCTGTTTTTGCGCTTCCACTGCATGACGCTGGCGGATTAATGTCAACGCAATCGCCACTTGGTTTTTCCACAATGGAATGGCCGTCACAATGGATGACTGAATTTTTTCCACTAGCGCCTGATTCGTATTTTGAATGAGACGAATTTGTGGCGCACTTTGAATCGTGATTTCTCGGCTCAGTTTTAAATCGTGAAGGCGCTTCTCCAGACGGTCAGCAAACTGGATCATGTCATTCACTTCTTGGAATTTCATCTGGTCATTGGAAGCTTCTGCTTCTTTCTTCAGCTGTGGAATAATCTTTTCGTGTAAATCCTCGAGCTTGATTTCTCCAGCTGCAATATAAACATTGAGTGCATGGAAATACTCTTTATTCGTTTCATAAAGCTGTTCAAGTAGCTTGATATCTGATAACAAGACATTTTTGCTTCGTTCGAGCTTCACAGTAATCCGATCGATTTGTGCTCCGGTTTTTTGGTATTTGGATAAAACCTCCTGGAGTGAGTTGGAGATTCTTCCAAACATTCTTCCGAAAAAGGATGGTTTACTGCTCTTTAATTCATCCGGATTCACTTCATTTAAACGTTTCATTAAATCACTGATGATTTCCCCAATTTCACCAACGTCCTTTTTCTGGACATGTTCAAGCATTTTGTGGGAAAAAGAAAGCAGCTTCGTTTGCGCCTGTGTCCCATATTGGATCATCGCCTGATGATTCGTCGGATCAATTTGTTCAGCCAACTGTAATGCCTTTGCACGGTGTTCTTCCGGAATCACATCGATTAATTTGACAGGTCTTGCCTCACCACCAGTCTGAGTGGCCGGACTTTTTGTTGGCTCTACTGGATCACCGAACGGATTGGCAAGAATATCATCTAAAAGGTTTGCCTTTTGATTGTTTAGGATTGGATTGTTTTCTGTCATTTTAACCACCTATTTTCTTCAGGAAATTTCAGTTCCTTTTGTTTTTTTATCGAATGTTTGGCTACATCAATTTCAAAATTTAAGTGATCCACATCATCTGATACAACATGGTAAAGGTCCTCTTCTAGCACTTTGGTCAATTCATTTAACGTTTGTCGTGTTTCAATGAGTGATTGATTGATTTCCAGACTTTTTTTCGGCTGGGAAGCTAAGAAACTATATTTTTCCGTCAATTCCACAACGGAATCCAAATGAGAAAAATAAAACTGCTCTGCCTGGTAGAAACGTTTTGGTTCTTTCTGCGCCATTTTTTGTATTTTTTTCACAATCCTTAAAATATCTATTCTCTGTTTGACCGATGAAAGGTCGCGAATGGAAAAGAGAGATTTATTTAAGCGGCTGATTTTCTTTTTGGCTTCCGCTAAATTTTTCTTAATATATCGATATTCTTTTCTTGATAACTGGTGTTTTTTTAAAAAAAGAGAAGTCATGACCACCCCAAGAACCAAATAGGTAATACCCCCGCTAGCGAGAGCTAGTCCAACGGATGGCAGGAAGTTGACATGAAAAAAAAGAAAGCTGACAAGACCTGTGAACATCGCGACAGGCACAGCAGCAAACGATCGAATAAAAAAAGAAAGAATAGGATTCATGATCATCGACTCCTGACTTAATGTCCTTAATATTTATACGAATAATACCGTCAAATTGTTTCATTTTGTTTAAAAACGAACATGCCGTAACATCAATAAGTATGGACTTTTCCTTTATAAATTAAGCAGCTGGGCAAAAAGAAATCTCCCACCTACTATTTCCACAATACACAGAAAATCTCCTTCTCACCACGGACCACAAACGGAAAGGATTCTACGACTTGAGACCTATTTAAAGGGAGTAAAGGGGAATCCCTCTATCTGTCGGGAGTCTGACTACTTCATATCCTCTCTTCCCTCAAAATAAAAAAACCTCTTGCCTAACAAGACAAGAGGGAAACAAATACAATGCGACTGTCCAGCCCACGTGGACAAAGGAAGCATTATCGGAAGTCTGCCGGTCTTTCATCAATGCGACCGAAGTGATAAAGGATGGCTTGGACAATTCGCTCCGAGGCATGTCCATCTCCGTATGGATTGGAGGCTTTCGCCATTTGGTCGTGCGCCTCTTTGCTAGATAATAGCTCATCAGCCAAACCAAAAATCGTTTCTTCGTCGGTACCTGCGAGCTTCAGAGTACCTGCCGCTATTCCTTCCGGACGCTCTGTCGTATCGCGCAACACAAGGACCGGAACACCAAGTGATGGAGCTTCTTCTTGAACACCACCAGAGTCCGTCAAAATTAAATATGCCCTTGAAGCAAAGTTGTGGAAGTCAATGACATCTAATGGTTCAATCAGATGGATTCGCGGGTTGTCCCCAAGTACTCGATTAGCAATTTCCCGAACTACCGGATTCATATGAACAGGATACACCACCTGAACATCTGTATGTTTTTCCACTACTCGGCGAATGGCACGAAACATGTTTTCCATTGGTTTTCCAGTATTTTCTCGACGGTGAGCTGTCATTAATACTAACCGGTCATTGCCGAGTTTATTTAACACAGGGTGTGAGTAATTGGCTTTGACGGTTGTTTTCAGTGCATCAATCGCCGTATTTCCAGTAATAAAAATACCTTCCTCTTTTTTATTTTCCACTAGCAAGTTTTGTTTCGACTGAACCGTTGGGGCAAAATGCAGGTCAGACAACACACCCGTCAGCTGACGGTTCATTTCCTCAGGATATGGTGAATACTTGTTATGTGTTCGAAGGCCTGCCTCCACATGTCCAATCGGGATTTGGTGATAAAATGCTGCTAAGCTAGCCACAAAGGTTGTGGTAGTGTCACCGTGAACAAGAACAATATCCGGTTTTTCCTCAGCCAACACGCGATCGAGTCCCTCAAGGGCACGAGTCGTTACCCCGACCAATGACTGACGTTCTTTCATAATATTTAAATCATAATCCGGATTGATTTCAAAAATATTTAGTACTTGATCAAGCATTTGACGATGCTGAGCAGTAACCGTCACAATGGATTTTATTTGTTCAGGGTGTTTTTCCAATTCCTTTACAAGCGGAGCCATTTTAATTGCCTCCGGCCTTGTCCCGAACACAGTCATAACCTTTAATTGATTTTCCATAGGAACCTCCAAAATATAGTACAAACATGATACCAATGATTTACCAATACCAGGGTAATAGACAAAAAACCCTTAACCTTAACCATATCCATGATAACAAATATTCCTTTACAGAAAAAGCAACACCCCTAACCTAGCGATACATCATCCTTCTTCCCCTTCTCAACTGTCCACCCTACGTAGACAAACTCTTAAAATTGTCCTCAAATACAGTAACTGAAACCCATTTTTACTAGACAACCTTCCTTTTGAAGTCGTTGGGAATATATTGCATAGGCAGTTACAATTTTATGTAAGAGGTGAATTAATTGAAGAAGAGGGCCCTGTTTACGATACCCCTTTGTTTATTGTTCATTGGAGTAATTGTTACTTCTTTTATCTTGATTGGCATGAAACCGGAGACAGGGAAAGTGTCTCAGGCACAGAAGTTAAATGAGTATACAAAGCCAGCGGTTGTTAGGATTATCGATTACGCCGTGGTTGGGTGGCAGTTTAATGATTATAATCCAGAAGTTGAAGCTATATTAAATGAATTAAACTATCAAACGCTTATAGGTGGTTCCGGTTCAGGAGCAATCATTAGTTCAAATGGATATATTGTTACGAATGCCCATGTGACAGAGCTGGCCGAAATGGAAGATCAAGAGATAGCCGACCTTGCTTTTGAACAATTGGTTTCCACCATAGCCGACTACTTCCAGGTTGATTTTCATATTGCCTACGATTATATGGTTGCATTTACAAAATGGACGGGAATTGAAAAAGCCACGAAAGTCATTTTACCCGGCGGCGATATCCTCGATGGTGAAATAAAAAGTTTCGGGGCCCCTATCAATGAAGGCAAGGATGTTGCAGTATTAAAAATTGAAGAAAAGAATTTACCTACCATTCCTCTCGGTGATTCCGATGAGGTTGGAAACCAAGATAACATCTGGGTCAGCGGATATCCTGCGGCTGCAGATTCCAATCTTTTATCCCCTGATTCATCTCTCGTCTCTACGATGAATGCTGGACAAATAACCGCCACGGAGAAAAAAACAGAGCAAGGTAGCCCTGTTCTTCAAATAAATGCCGCGTCGACCCACGGCAACAGCGGTGGGCCTGTTATTAATGAAAATGGCGAGATTATTGGTTTATTAACCTTTAGAGGCAACACAGTGAACGGTCAAGAAGTTCAAGGATTTAATTTTGCTGTACCAGTCAATACAGTAAAAGAATTTGTTAACCAGGCAGGCGCCAAAAATACAAAAAGCGATACCGATCGATTATATCAAGAGGGTCTACAATTATATTGGGGCGGTTATTATAAACAGGCATTAGAAAAATTTGAAGCGGTTGAACGAATTTATCCAAACCACTCTGAAGTCAAGGATTATATTAGTAATTCCGAGAAAAAAATAGGTGAAAGTAAAATCCTTTGGTCCGACTATTCAACGACCTTTTACATGGTGGACGTGGTTGCCGGACTACTCATTCTGATTCTATTGGTGTTCACTTTTGCCGGCAAATCGAATAAGACAAAAGCAGCCGTCGCGGGAACAAGTTCCATTCATCCAATGCAAGTTTCAGATAAGACAGATACACAAACAACAACCCAAGAAACGAAACCAGCTAGTGAAGGCGATGATAACCGTGCCGACCTTAATAAAGACGGAAAAGTCGACATCCAAGATATCCTTATAGCCCTACAAGAACACCAAAAAAATCAGAATAAAGACGGTAACGATTAAAAAACATGATGTGGTGCCACATACTAATAGGAAAATATAAAGGATGCAGACAAAACTGCATCCTTTTTTATTCTCAAGAAATCCTACCATCGTTATAGCTGTCCACCGGAGACGGACAAAATAAGCATTCTGTCCACGTGCAGTACCTGACAAAAATTTTCAAAATAAAATAATTGTATTTTTGTTGTCCTAGTATTAAAATTTTTCCCATAGGCAACTTTTCTGTATTTATGCATATATAATAGAACTACCATATATAGATTTTTATATAGATTTCTTGATGAATGTAAGTATGGATTGAAGATAATACATCTTATAAGGAGGAAATAAACGTGTCTGAAAATCTGTTAATGGCCTTTGGACTCACATTGTTGGCAGGCCTTTCTACAGGGATTGGAAGCATGCTAGCATTTTTTACGACACATACCAATAAAAAGTTTTTATCCGTAACCCTCGGATTTTCTGCAGGGGTTATGATTTACGTGTCAATGATTGAAATTTTTGTCAAAGCGAAGGATGCACTAGTCAATGCGATGGGAACTGTTCCAGGGAATTGGATGACAGTCGGCGGCTTTTTCGCTGGTATGCTTCTAATTGCCGCGATCGATAAATATATTCCAAAACAAAGCAACCCACATGAATTAAGAACAGTGGAGGATATGGCTGAGAGTGGATACGGAGCCGGGACTATACAGCCGGAATTATTAAAAATGGGAACATTTACGGCCCTCGCGATAGCAATCCATAACTTTCCAGAAGGAATAGCAACCTTTACATCTGCTCTTCAGGATCCAAAGCTCGGTATCGCCATTGCTGTGGCAATCGCCATTCACAACATTCCAGAAGGGATCGCGGTATCCGTACCTGTGTATTTTGCAACCGGGGATAAGAAAAAGGCATTCAAACTATCCTTTTTATCAGGGCTTGCAGAGCCAATTGGAGCCTTTGTCGCCTACCTTTTCTTAATGCCATTTTTAAATGATTTAGTGTTCGGTATCATCTTTGCTGCTGTAGCGGGGATTATGGTCTTTATCTCCCTTGATGAACTCTTACCAGCCGCCAAAAAATATGACGAAGCCCACCTTTCTATTTATGGCTTAATCGGCGGCATGGCCGTAATGGCACTAAGCTTGTTATTGTTTATATAGAAAAGCGAAAGCGCCCTGATCAGCGGCGTATGGCCTCCTCCCAAAAGCTATCGCTTTCGGTCGTGCAATGTGGATGCTGCCGGAGCTTTCCTTGTGGTGGCCTCCAACTGAGATAAAGGAAACACGAAGAGCGTTAGCGATTCGATGTTGACTTATCGTAGGGCGGAGAGCGAAAGCGTCTCGCCGCTAGGGCGCTGGAGCTACATTTTTTCTCATTCTTTATTTTCAAACAAAAGATGAAACAATTTTTTACCTGAATAAAAAAAATCCGTACCTCTTTAAAGAAGTACGGGTTTTTTTATGATTCTAATTTTTCACGTACCATTCTTGTCCAGGCTGAAGTGTTTGAACTCCTTCGATTTCAACCGTTTCTGGGTATTTTAATCCTAGACCTGTATTCAAACATACAACATGTTCATTTTCTTTAATCCATCCTTGCTCGCGAAGAATTCTTGCAGCAGCGAATGTAGCTGCTCCCTCCGGACAGATGAAGTTACCTTCTAAAGATGCCACATGTTTTTGAGCCGCCAATAAATCCTCTTCTGAAATAGCAATTGCACAGCCTTCTGTTGCATAAACACCTTCTAATACTAAGAAATCTCCTAATGCTTTCGGAACATTAATACCAAAGGCACATGTTGTTGAGTTTTCGAAGAACTTCGATACTTTTTCGCCCCTTTTCCATGCCTCTACAATGGGGGCACAACCTTCCGCTTGAACTGCCACTAAACGTGGGAATTTCCCTTTTTCTATCCAGCCTAATTCTTGCATCTCAAGAATGGCTTTATAGATTCCAATAATCCCTACGCCCCCACCTGTTGGGTAAAGTATGACATCAGGAACTTTCCATCCGAACTGCTCGACAATTTCGTAGCCCATTGTTTTCTTCCCTTCAATCCGATAAGGTTCTTTTAATGTAGAAGCATCATACATACCTTGATTTTGTACGAGACTGGCTACTACTTTCCCCGCATCACTAATTAAACCGTTCATTAAATGCAAGTCACCACCAGCAACAAACACTTCTTTACGTGTAATCTGAGGGGCATCTAAAGGCATCACAATGGTTGCTTTCATGCCAGCTTTTGAAGCATATAAGGCCCAAGCAGCACCTGCATTACCATTCGTAGGCATGGCTAGATGTTTAACACCAAGTTCCTTCGCTTTTGAAATACCGACACTGGCTCCGCGTGTTTTAAAAGATCCTGTTGGAATGATTCCTTCATCTTTTATATACAAATGGTTGATTCCATATTTAGCCCCAAGCCGATGGAATTTTTCAAAGGGTGTCATTCCTTCACCTAGTGTGACCACATTTTCTTTACGATGTACGGGTAGCAATTCATGATAGCGCCATAAAGAACTTGGTCTTTTTGAAATTTCCTCTTTTGTAACATTCGCTTTTACCTTTTCTAAATCATAGCGAGCCAGTAATGGCGAACCACATTTACACAATTGCTGTACTTTATTTTCCTCATATGTTTTGCCACATTTCGGGCACTCCAAATGGGAAATATAACTGAAGTCTTTCATTATTTTCTCCTCCTAAAATAGAAAAGACTACAATTAGTCCCTTTAAAAGAGAAGAATTGTAGTCTTGTATTTGTCAAATCATCTAATTCACTTATAAAACTAAGATCATAGTAATCTTACTTTTCCTATTAGTCAACTATGTTTTTGGGATTTTTCTAATATTTCTTATAAAATCGACTATTTATCTCTAACGGATTGAACCATTTTTAATTTTTCTAGTATATCATCTGCTGATGTAGCGACTTGTAAAATGTCTTTTTGCTCCTCACGGATAAAGCCTTCTTCAATCATTTTGTTAAAATGTTGAATTAATGCATCATAAAAACCATTCATATTGTAAAGAATCACGGGGTGATTATGTAGACCAATTTGGGCCCATGTAAATACTTCAAAATATTCATCTAGTGTGCCACAACCACCTGGTAATGCAATAAAGGCGTCGGAAAGATCTATCATTTTCTTTTTTCGAGTATGCATGGAATCGACAAAATGAATTTCAGTTAAATGTAAATGAGCAATTTCTCGTTTTTGTAGATGTTCCGGCATAATACCAATTACTTTTCCATTATGGTCCAGTGCGGCATCTGCTAATGCTCCCATCAGTCCTACATTAGAGCCACCATAAACAATGCCAATAGATGCGCTTGCTAACTGTGCTCCAAGCTCTTTTGCCTTTTCCACATAAATTGGATTTTTTCCTGTTTGCGAACCACAATAAATGGCAACGTTCATGATCATTCCTCCAAACCAAGTTTGATATTTTATATTATAATCTGAAAATATTAATTAATTGTAAAATTTATGAAAATATATATATTTGGAGTTGGGAAAACCAATGTTCACCATAACAATATTTTGCATGGAAATAAAACAAATCGGTAAATTAAGGCTGGTGAACCACTGTTACAACTATTAATGATATAAATATACGATATTCATTTTTTTCTTCCTTTTGATCCTATTGATGAGTGAGAAGAAATGGAGCTAAAACGATATAGAAAATTTAAATGTTTGGCCCATGAGGCAATGAACAGACATTTGTGAAGGAAAATGATCTTCATGTATAAATGAGGCCAGGTGCAAATATTTATTAAATATCAGCATGGTGTTTGAATCAGCGAGGGGAGATGGTATAAATGTTACGAATCATTCAAAGGGTAGTTGGCATTGTTTTGCTCATTTTAGGAATTTATCTAATTTTCGGTGCTCAGGAGTTCTTTGGAACGATACTTATTATATTGGCATTTCTCATTTTTCCTACAGTTAGTAAGACAACACACCAATCGAATGGGAATGATTTCGATTATCGAGATCAACAAAATGACAATGCCCACGATTCTGAGAATAATGCTGAAAGTGTGGGCAGTGATGCCAGTAGTGATGGAGGAGACTGATTCTTCTTCCTCCTCTCCCTTCAATCCTAAAAATATATCAATATTAGGCTGCTCCATGATAATGATCATGCTTCTAAGCAGCCTTTTTCAAATGATTTGTTAAATTTATCTACAGCCGCCCTCCTCTCCCCTCCGAAATATGTCGACCCTATCCCTCTTTTCTCCTTTATTCCCCGGGAAACTTACAAATTTCGACGAAGTTCATCAATTACTACGATTCTATCCCCAAAAAACTACTAAAATAAGGAAGAAAATTGTCGAATTATACTTCACAATGATAGAAATACAGTTTAATATAAAATTAGCAAAATAAGGGGTAATTGTATTTAAAGCCCAAAAGGAGGGTTGTCATACTTTATCAACTAGTTTGAAAATTTTTTAGAAAATTAAATAATTGAGGAAGGGTTTTAGTTTTGAAAAAGTGGGTTTATTTTTTAACAATGATCGGATTGATCATCATCGGTCTGACGCTTGGTCCCAATCCATCTTTAGCTTCCAGTACTGGATGGAAACTTGAAAATGGAAAATGGTATTATCTTCAGAATCAAAAACCCGTTAAAGGATGGTTACAGGACGGGGATAAACGGTATTACTTAAATGACAAAGGAATCATGGTAACTGGATGGGCAACCATCGGAGGCAAACGTTATTATTTTCAGGCGAATGGAGCGATGAAAACCGGTTGGCTGAACGACCGTGGAACATGGTATTATTTTGCACCAAACGGGGACATGAAGACTGGATGGATCCTTGACCGTGGAACATGGTACTATCTGCAGCCAAACGGGGCAATGAAAACCGGTTGGCTTAATGACGCTGGAAAACGGTATTACCTCCTTTCAAGTGGTGCCATGAAAACGGGATGGCTAAACGAGCATGGTACATGGTATTACTTTGCGTCAAGTGGGGACATGAAGACTGGTTGGGTCCTTGACAATGGCACATGGTACTATTTGCAGTCAAACGGGGCGATGAAAACCGGTTGGCTCAATGACGCTGGAAAACGGTACTACCTCCTTTCAAGTGGTGCCATGAAAACGGGATGGCTAAACGAGCATGGTACATGGTATTACTTTGCGTCAAGCGGGGACATGAAGACTGGTTGGGTCCTTGACAATGGCACATGGTACTATTTGCAGTCAAACGGGGCGATGAAAACCGGTTGGCTCAATGACGCTGGAAAACGGTACTACCTCCTTTCAAGTGGTGCCATGAAAACGGGATGGCTAAACGAGCATGGTACATGGTATTACTTTGCGTCAAGCGGGGACATGAAGACTGGTTGGGTCCTTGACAATGGCACATGGTACTATTTGCAGTCAAACGGGGCGATGAAAACCGGTTGGCTCAATGACGCTGGAAAACGGTACTACCTCCTTTCAAGTGGTGCCATGAAAACGGGATGGCTGTTGCTTGATAACAAGTGGTACTATTTTAAATCCAGTGGGGAAATCAGTTACGGACTGCAAAAAATTGGCCAGGATTACTACTATTTTAATCAGTCAGGAGTTATGCTAGCCAATCAATGGTATGTACATAATCAAAAGAAATATTATTTTAAAAACGATGGCGCAGCTGCTAAAGGTGTATTGAATTACCAAAACAAAAAATATTTATTCCATGCAGATGGCACTCTAGCCAATGGATGGGTCAACATGAACGGAAAATGGTATTTTTCTGACAGTAATGGTCTTGTTAAAACAGGCTGGTTGACCTATGGTGGAAAAAAATACTTCTTGGATGCGAATGGAGCCAGGGTTACTGGCATCTATAAAATTCAAGGAAAAACATACTACTTTAATAATGACGGTGTTTTATCAACTGGACTTATAAAGATAAATAGCAAAGCATTTTATATTAAGTCAGATGGCACTCCTTATACCAATGGCTATTTTACGATAAATGGGAAAAAATATTTTGCAAAGTCTAATGGTGAACTTCAAACAGGCTGGCTTTTACAAAATAACAAGTGGTATTACTTTGGCAATGACTACACAATGAAAACCGGATGGGTCTTAGTGAATGGAAAATGGTACTATTTAAACAAAGCTGGAGTCATGCAGACCGGTTGGTTTGTCGAAAATAATAAAAAGTATTACCTTAGTTCCAATGGTGCCATGAGTACTGGCTGGCTCAACTTAAATGGGAAATGGTACTACTTCAATTCATCTGGAGAGATGCAGACTGGTTGGATCGAGGTAAAAGGTGTCAAGTATTATTTAAATTCTGCAGGTGTCATGCAGACTGGATGGATCACAATCAACAATAAGGATTACCTCTTTGATTCAAGTGGTGCACTTGTTCGTGGCCCTGTTACGAAAGGAAAAGACGAGAAAACCATTGTCATAGACCCTGGACATGGTGGCTATGATGGTGGTGCGAGTGTAGGCAGTGTGAAAGAAAAAGACATCAACCTGCAAGTGGGACTGAAATTTGCTGAGCTTCTAAAAAAACAAGGCTTCAAAGTATATATGACCAGAAGTAAAGACGAATTTATTTCTTTAGATCAACGTGTGGCTTTTTCCAATTCCATTAAACCAGATGCCTATATCAGCATTCACGTGAATTCCGCAGGCGCAACCAGTGCGAAAGGGATAGAAACTTATCATAATTCAAAAGATGGTGTCATGCCTAAAGAGAGCAAACTGCTTGCTACCTATCTTCAAAAAGCATTGATTGAAGCAACAGGAACGGTTGACCGTGGCATAAAAGACGAAAGTTTCCGCGTCATTCGTGGAAATGAAGCACCAGCCGTTTTAGTGGAAATTGGCTTTATCACAAATAGTGGAGAAAGAGCAAACTTAACAAGCACTAGCTATCAAAATAAAATTAGTTCGGCCTTACTGAAAGGTTTAATGAATTTCTTTCAAGCTACCAATTAACCTTCCTACCCCCACCCTTTAATATTAGGGCGGGGGTTTTTTATGCCGGAAGATGACAGTGATAAAATAATACGATAGTATAAATTTAATAAATGAAAAAAAGGAGGATGCCTATGTCTGCCTCTAAAAATCAGCCTGCCTCCGCTTTTCGTGCTGTCTGTCCACTTGATTGCCCTGACCAATGCGGTTTGCTTTTGCATAAACAGGACGGCAAGATTGTGAAAGTGGAAGGCGACCCGGATCACCCGGTAACCCGAGGTTATATTTGTAATAAAGTTCGAAATATGACGGAACGGATCTATGACCAAAATCGGTTAAAATACCCGTTAAAACGAGTCGGACCAAAGGGCGCTGGGCAGTTTTCCCGCATTAGTTGGGAAGAAGCGATCGATACGATTACCTCCCACTGGAAAAAGTTGATTGCAACAGAAGGTCCTGAGAGCATTCTCCCCTATAGTTTTTACGGAAATATGGGACGGCTGACTGCGGAAGGGATGGACCGCAGATTTTGGAACCGTCTTGGCGCAACAAGACTAGAGCGATCAATTTGTTCCTCTGCAGGATCGGTAGGCTACCAATATACGATGGGCGGAAGTTTTGGCATGGACCCGGAGGATACCGTTCATTCGAAACTTATTATTTTTTGGGGAATCAATGCGGCCAGCACGAACATGCATCAAGTGGCCTTGGCGCAAAAAGCTCGAAAAGAAAACGGGGCTAAAATTGTCGTCATTGATGTTCATAAAAACCAGACTGGTAGATTGGCAGATTGGTTTATTCCTATTTTGCCAGGGACAGACAGTGCCCTTGCACTCGGGATGATGCACATTTTATTTGCTGAAAATTTGGTTGATATTGATTTTTTAAAAAAATATACAATTGGTTGGGAGAAACTTCGTGACCATGTCGTTCAATATGATCCAACAAGTGTTTCGAACATAACAGGCGTACCTGTCAATGACATTTATCGACTAGCACGGATGTATGGTTCTATAGAACCGGCGTTTATTCGAATTGGCAATGGTCCTCAGCATCATGATAATGGCGGCATGTTTGTTCGGACCGTATCCTGTCTCCCTGCCATAACCGGTCAGTGGTTAGTTAAAGGCGGGGGCGCAATCAAAGGAAATTCGGGATGGCTCGCTCATAACTCTGCCCGCCTGCAACGAACCGATTTATTGAAAAACAAAAACACCCGTGTGGTAAATATGAACCAGCTCGGCGACGCCTTATTGAAACTTACTCCACCGGTGAAATCACTGTACGTTTATGGGTCAAATCCAGCGGTTGTGGCTCCTTCAAGCAACAAGGTCCGTGAAGGCCTAGCACGGGAAGATTTGTTTACGGTCGTTCATGATTTGTTTTTAACAGAAACAGCGAAGTATGCAGATATTGTCCTTCCTGCGACTTCGTCATTTGAGAATACCGATTTTTATACATCATACTGGCATCATTATGTACAGCTCCAGCAGCCAGTTATTGAACCATATGGCCAATCCAAATCGAATGTGGAAGTTTTCCGCTTACTTGCTGCTGGAATGGGGTTTGAGGATGAAGCCTTTGTACAGTCGGAGGCAGAAATGATAGCCGACGCATTGGACCATCCACAAAATCCGTATCTCGAAGGGATCAATTATGATGTTTTAAAGGAGCGACATTTTGTAAAGGCAAAAGTGAAGCCCCTACTCTCTGAAAAACTACCAACCCCAAGTGGAAAGATTGAGTTATATTCTGAGAGAATGCAGAAAGACGGATACCCTCCACTACCGACATATGTGCCTTTACCAGATGATGGTGGCCAATTTCCATTCCAGTTTGTCCCTGGACCAAATCATAACTTCTTAAATTCGACATTTTCAAATAACGAGAAGCATATTGGAATGGAACGGGAACCTCGGCTTTTCATGAATCAAGTGGATGCAGAAAAGTTAGGGATAAAAGACGGCGATTTCATCCGGGTTTGGAACCACCGAGGGGAATGCGAACTAAAGGCGGCTGTAGGTGACAGTGTTCTTCCAGGCGTCGTGGTCACACAAGGATTATGGGCAGATGTGGCTGGTTCGAGCCCCAACTATCTAGTCAACAGCCTTACCCCCGACCGAATCGCAGACATGGGTGGCGGTGCTGTCTTCTTCTCTGGAAGAGTCGCAGTGGAAAAATGCAAACCACCAAAACAGAGGGGCTAAAACACCACCATTTCGACTATGCTCTCTCTATCCACATGTCACATCAGATAAAGAAAAAACAAAAAAACCTTCTCACTTTGGAGAAGGTTTTTTTGATTGATCTCGACCGGTGTTAGGCTGTTTCTTCCCTATCTTTTAATTTTAGGGCTTGTCCAAGCCAATTTTTCCCTTCCACAAGACGGGTAACAAGCATCGCACACACGGTGTTTCCAGTCGAATTCAACAGGGTGGCTGGTGCATCGATAATCGTACTAATAACAGCAATAATTGGCAGAGCTTCAGGTGGGAAGCCGTATACACTGATAATCAGCATTTCGCCAATCATCCCTCCACCTGGAATCGCCCCCATGACAGCACCAACTAAAAAGGCAACAGCAAGGATACTTAAAATATTCGAAACACTTGTTAAATCTTTACCAAACAAAGCAAAAAGGAAAACAATTTTTAAAACACCACCGAAAACCGAACCATCCTTATGCGTGTTGGCTCCAAGCGGGATAATCGTCTCTGCAATATCCTTTGGAACCCCCATTTTTCTCACCGCCGCCAGGTTTACAGGAATACAAGCGGCGCTAGAGCAAGTGGCAATGGCTGTGACTGATGGTGTGATCGCATTTTTCCAAAAAACTTGCACACCAGCTTTGCCTCCAGCGATAAAAGCATATAAAGTAAAAAATCCAAAATAATAAATAACAGTCAAAATGAGATAGAGGACGAATGAACGGGCATAACCTTCGAGAATTTGCGGTCCAAGCTCACCGATGACTGCCGCAAAATAACATCCTAAACCAATGGGAGCATAATACATGATGAGGCTGACCATTTTCATCATGACCCCTGTTGCAGCCGATAAAAAGTCCGCAACCGGCTTTGCTTTCTCCCCGACTAATGCCGTCGAAATGCCAAAGAACAGCGCAAAGACAATCAACTGCAACATATTGCTTCTTGAGAGCAACAAATGAAAATCCGACACTGTAAAGGTATTAACCAACTGGGTAAGGAATGAAGGCTGCTCGGTTTCCTCTGCTACTTCTGCCCCACTCATCACCTGCTTAATCGCATCGATATCAGATGGTTCAATTGGTTGAATGATCGATGTGCCAGCAAATCCGAGGATCGCGGAAACAGATGCGGTGAATAGGAAAACAAGCAAAATGCTGCTCATGATTTTTCCTAAACGCTTCATGCCATTCATATTGGCAATCGCTGAAGCAATACTGAAAAATACGAGTGGCACGATCAGCATAAACATTAAATTTAAGAAAAGATCACCGAATGGCTTAACCACAGCAGCCTTCGGTCCAAAATAAATACCTGCCACCCCTCCAAGTAAAATAGCAGATAATAAAATAAGCGTAAAACGATAATTTCTCAAAAACTTCAAATGGGTCACTGCCTTTCGCAAGAGTAAACACAATTTTTCACATTGAAATCATACCCCAATTCATGCCAAGCGTAAATAATTTTATTACCTCAGAATCCAACCAAAAATAGGAAATCCGCTTATAAAAATGTAAGCCTTTCTCCCCACTATTTGGCCTTCCAAAAATCAAGTGTCCACCAATAATGCCGACCCTTTATGAAAAGCTCATATGGATCATGTATTTGGCAAAGTTATTTTCAACACCAATGTATTGGAGGTGTTTATATTGGGCCGCATATGTTTTGGCTTTTGGAGAGGTGTAAAAAATAGGTTTCGCTGTCCCATTGTATGGAGCAATAGACCAATTTCCGTCAGCAGATGGGTGGATGATTTTATTTTTTCGAATGTAATCTGTGAGAATTTGCCGATTTTCATCCGGTGACGTAAAAATGACTTTCCCTTCACGAACCCCAGGATAGGTTGTGCTAGATGCCCGGTAGTTGTGGGTTGCAACAATAAACATTTGGTCATCCCTAACCGGGTTTCCCTTATACTTCAGGTTCACAATTCGGCTAGAATCAGGATTCTCTAAACACCCATTCACATCATATTTTGCCGGTTGGGTGACATCCATTTGATACTCCACTCCATCAATAATATCAAAATGAAATGATGGGAAATGGGAGTTAATTAAAGACTGCTCTCCACTTTTTTCCGGATCTATTCGGTTGAACTGCCCTGCACTCATTTCCAGCCATTCCTTCAACTGTCTCCCATTTACCAAAACCGCCTGCAATGTATTCGGGTATAAATAGAGATCGGCGATATTTTTGATCGCCAATGTTCCGGCGGGGATATCTGTGTAAAAATCAGGACCTCCTCGTCCTCCTGCTTTAAAGGGAGCCGCAGCAGAAAGTATTGGAATGCCTGCATATTGTTTTAAGGAGGGATCTTTTAATTTTTCCACGAGATACTCCGTTTGTGCATCGTTAACCATCTGAACAACTGAGTCATCCTGCACAAGCGCAAAGTAGCTAAAAATCGGGGCCGTTGTTTCACCGATTGGCGTATTGACGTATTCTATCGTTGCTTGATGCTCAGGTGAAATCTCTGCCATTACTGCCTCATTTGCTTCAATAAGAGGATGGCCATTGGCATCGGCAATAGGCCGTACCAAACTAAGGCTATCAACGATCTCCCATTTGCTGTTCTTTTTCTGCAGGGTTAGGTCAATCACACCTAGATGACTGCCGAACGAACCCGCCATCACTACCGGCTTTCCATGAATCGTTCCTTTTTCCAAGTCAATATGAGGGACATCCTTAAATTCAGGACCTGGAAAAAGATGATGGGAATGACCAGCTAGCACCACATCTATTCCCTCCACTTGCGATAAATAGTAAGCGGCATTTTCTATGTTCGGATTATAGGGATCCGCACTAATTCCTGTATGAGCCAGGGCAACAATGACATCGGCCCCTTTGTTTTTCATCTCTGGGATATATTTTTTCGCCGTTTCAACAATAGAATGGACGATGACTTTTCCTTCTAGGTTTCCCTTATCCCACTCCATAATTTGAGGCGGAACAAATCCAATGACACCCACCTTTAAAATATCTATTTCACCATTTTCATCGAAGACCGTTTTGTTCAAAATAACATAAGGCTCAAAATACGGTTTATTAGTTTTAACATCATATATGTTTGCATTCACAATAGGCATCTTTGCCCGGCTAAGCACTCTAGTTAAAAAATCTAAACCATAATTAAATTCATGGTTTCCGATTGTAATAGCATCATATTGAAGTGTATGAAACGCGCGAATCACCGGATGGATGTCACCTTCGTTAATCCCCCTCACCCTCGCGAGGTAATCACCAAGAGGGTTGCCTTGGATAAAATCACCGTTATCAAACAACAAGGAATTTTTCACCTGACTACGGGCTTCTTGAATAAGTGTGGCCGTTTTCACCAAACCAACCGTGTGGTCTACTTTTGTTTGATAGTAATCATAGTGAGCCAGGTGAACATGCAAATCTGTTGTCTCAAGCAAACGAAGTTGTACCATAAGACCTCCTCCCTTCTCCATCAACGACATCCGTTAAAAGTGACAGCCCCCTGTTTAGTGGCATATAACCTCCTTCCAAATTGGATAGCTCCCTTGGTGTGGTATCCAACTGAGAGTAAAGAATCAGGATGAGACGAAAGTCAAATCGAAGGCTCCTCGCCGCTAGGATACTTGCCTAGAGTTCTCAATGTTATCTTATCCAAAGACAAAATGACCTTTCCCACAAAAACCTTCTATACCAAAAAAATTGGTGTCAGACACCCATTTCATAAAATAAAAATGGATACCTGACACCTACATTCCCCTTCTTCTCCTCCCTCGAGTTTTTTTTCTCTCCTTGTCGAAGAGGCTGTAGACGACAGGGATGACAAAAAGGGTGAGGAAGGTGCTACTGATAAGACCGCCTATGACGGTGATGCCCATTGGCTGGTTAATTTCGGTCCCTTCTCCAATCCCAAGGGCAAGAGGGATCAGTCCAAGGATTGTGGTCAAGGCAGTCATTAAAATAGGACGGGCCCGTTCTTTGACCGATACAACGATGGCCTCCATTTTATCCATGCCAGCAGCTTTTTTCTGATTAATAAAGTCAACGATTACGATGGCATTGTTGACGACAATCCCGGCCAGAACAATCGATCCAATGATAGCAGTTAGCCCAATCGGTGTTCTTGTCACTGTTAGGGCAGCGGCCATACCGATAACCATTAATGGCACTGTAAACATAATGACAAACGGGTATTTTAATGATTCAAACTGAGCAGCCATTACGAGATAAACGAATACAACAGCAAGGACAAACGCCAAAATCAAATCATCTAATGATGATTCAAGCAGTTCGCGTTCCCCGCTGAAAACCACATCTGTTTCCTCCGGCAAATTCAGCTTAGCAATTTCTTTATCTACTTCCTTCGAAATCGCGCCCAAATTAGTCGTCGATTTATACTTTACCGTAAATTGAACGGCTGGCTGTTGGTTGATCCGGTGAATGTCCACTGGCCCGCTTTTTCGTTCAATTGTCGTCACTTCCGAAAGCGTAACATAAGTACCATCCGGTTTTTTCAAAAGAAGACCCTTTAATTGGTCCAAGTTACTAGTCACGTTCCGGTCATATTCAACAAAAACACCTTGAACATCCCCATCTTTCGTCACCATTTGTGTTGCTTGAACACCACGGGTGATATCGCCCACCACCTTCGCAAGTTGGGCCGGAACAAAGCCATGTGCGAGCGCCTTTTCACGATCCACTGTTACTTGTATCTCATCCACTTGCTTCATCACATCTGTGGACACTTCATTTACCTGATCCATGTCTTTTAAAGCTTGAAAGATTTGATCAACAGACTTCTTCAAGCGAGTCTCATTCGTATCTTTGACCTGAAACGTAAGTGTTTGAGGGCTTGAACCTGAAGTGGATTGTAGATTAAAGGAAAGCTTTGCTGTTGGGTTCGCATCACGTGCTGCTTTTTCCATATTTGCCCTTACATCATCCACAAACTGAAAAGTGGATCGTTCGCGCATATTTAGATCTTTCATTTTTACATAAAGCTCTGCCACATTCCCTTGGGTAGTACCTCGGAAAGATTGCTCTTGAGTCGTTCCGATCAAGCTGACATAGGTTTCAACCTCTTTCTCCCCTTGCAGTTCTTTTTCCATCGCCGCAATGACCTTTTCGGTTTCAGACAATGCTGCCCCATTTTCAAGCTTAACCTTTATGCTAAAAAAACCTTCATCAGTATTTGGTAAAAATTGTGTACCCACTGTCGTCAAACCAAAACAGCCGAGTACAAAGAAAATCAAAGCAAGACTCAAAACAGTCCCACGATGTTTTAGTGACCAACGGACAGAACGTTCCAACATTTTCGGCCAGCTATTTTTATGCCGGCGGTCATAACGGATTTTTATTGGCTTTCTTAAAAATCGGCTAGCCATCATCGGAACAACCGTTAAGGCAACAAACAGCGAAGCCGCCAAACTAAAGGAAATCGTCAAGGCAAACTCTGTAAACAATTGACCGATAATCCCGGATAGAAAAACAACCGGAAGAAATACAGCCACTGTGGTCAACGTCGAAGCGGTGATGGCGGCACCCACCTCTTTTGTTCCATCTAAAGCCGCCTCCTTCGGGTTCTTTCCAAGAGTCAGGTGACGGTTAATGTTTTCAATGACAACAATGGCATTATCAACAAGCATCCCAATCCCTAGTGCTAAACCGCCAAGGGTCATAATATTTAAGGTGAAATCGGAGAAATACATGAGCACAAATGTGACGATGACGGAGTATGGAATCGCAATTCCGATAATCAGCGGGCTTTTAATATTTCTTAAAAATAGGAACAAAACCAGCATGGCCAAGGCGCCACCAACCATTAAGGAATTGGCAATATTGCCAACGGCCATCCGGATATAATCCCCTTGGTCAAAAAGAATATCGGACTCAATTCCCTTATATTTTTCCTTTTCCAGAAGTTCATTCAACCGTTTTATGAACTCTTTTGAAACTTGGGCTGTATTAGCATCCGACTGTTGCAAAACACTGAGCAGCACGGATGGTGACTGATTGGTCCGTGTGATTGTCCGATCATCGGCTGGGACAAGTGAAATTTGGCTCACATCGGAGAGCTTAAGCGGCGAACCATCCAGTGGATGTATACCAACCGTCAGCCCTTTAAGGGTCTCGATCGAATCAATGGTGCTAATGACTCTAGTTGTTAGCTCTTTTCCTTCCGTTAAAATCGTATCACCAGGAAGGGAAATATTGTTAGCTTTAATCAGATCTACAATATCTGACTGGGTCAGCTGGTAGGTCTGGAGCTTCGCTTGATCCAGTTCAACCCGTACTTCCTTAACCGACGTACCCGAGAGGTTCACGGCAGCTACCCCATCTACCTTCATAAGCTCAAGCTTCAATTGCTCAGCAAGTTCACGGAGAGAGGCTTCACCTTCCTTGTTTTCCGTAGTACTGTCCGTTCCCTGAGCTTCGGAAGTCTGGAGCGAAAGCTGAATAACCGGAAATTGTGCCGGGTCAAACTTCAAAAATCGTGGGTTTTCAATATCATCCGAGAGGGGAGTCATATCCAGCCGCTGGATGACTTCATCCTGAATTTCATCTATGTCTGTCGTCCATGAAAATTGCAATAATATCAAGGAGGCCCCTTCTTGCGAAGTTGAAGTCATCGTTTTAAGACCTGGCAACGTCGAGAGGTTGGCTTCAAGCGGCTTTGTAACCTTCTCAACAACCTCCTTAGGCCCGGCTCCCGGATAGGACGTCACCACCACACCGACTGGCGGACTGATTTCAGGAATGAGTTTCATCGGAATATTCAAGAGCGATACCGCCCCAAGAATCAAAACTAAGAACATGGTCACCAGCGTAAAAACCGGCCTTCTAATGGAAAAATGACTAATTCTCAAATGCGAAAACCCCTTTCAACCGCCATTACAAATAACCGCTTCCAATATTAAAAAAGCCAATTTTTTTAAAATCAATACTATACTAACCAAAACAACACTAGAAAATCACCAATAAACTTCATCAAATGAGGAAGAAACAACTTTATTCTACATAAAACAACAACATATGATGTCAATATCTTCCTTACCTTATTTCTACTATATAAAACAAAAGTTACGGATACAAGTAAGGAATGGTGACAGGCACTATGTGTATAGGATTAATCATCTGATGGGTATGTACCATGATCAATGGAAAGATCAGAAAAGAGAGCTTGACCCCTTCCAAAAGCTAAATATAAAAAAACTCCGATATGGATCGGAGTTTGTAGTTCCCTATTTTTTAATATCTTTTTCATAATTAGAATCATAGCTTCTTTTTACCTATTTTTATGAAACTTCATTCCTAATGGTTATAATCCCACATTATCTTCCATTTTTCTTTTTCTTGAACCACGAAAACTTCTTGTTGGATGTCAAAGTTACCATATTTTCCTTTATAAGTTTGAGTGACAAGGAATTTATAGACATGATTCAAAACAGGTTGATCTTTGGAGATTTTCCATTCCTCCAGTTTTTCTGGCTCACCTATCGTATAAGTAAAGGTTTCGACTCCAAAATGATTCATGAAAACATGGGCCCGATCCTGGATATAATGTCCTTTAGAGAATCTTTGTTTCATAGAAGAATGAAACAACTCCCATGAATGAGCAAATTCTCCTTTTTGCTCATAACGGTAAAACTCATCCACTACCTCCAAAGCCTCTTGTTCAGATGTGTCAAACACACACCGAACGAGTAAAAACACGAGGATCACGAAAATAATCCCAATTAAAACGCCCTTTAACGGAACATGCTTTCTTCTCATCACGGTCTCCTTTATCAATTAAGCTCCTACTACCAATGAATATGATAAGCCACGTCCAAATAGTCGTATATGAATACAATCTTGGACAACTTAGTCTCCCTACGCGGACAATGCCCACAAACCGTGCCTGACACCTTGTTAAAAGAAGAATAAATAGGGAATGGTAAAATAAACTATTGATATTTTTTGAAAGGACGAATAATATAGTAAAGTATTTAATTCAATGTTCGTGTTTTAAAGGAGTTTTTTACGATGTTTAAATTAGCTGAGAATCAAACCCGTGTGAAGACGGAATTACTTGCTGGAATCACCACATTTTTTACAATGGTTTATATCGTCGTCGTGAATCCTGTTATTCTTTCGGATGCCGGTGTTCCTTTCGAGCAAGTGTTCATGGCAACCATCATTGCAACGGTATTAGGTACACTTTGGATGGCACTTTTCGCTAACTACCCGATTGCTATTGCACCTGGAATGGGGTTAAACGCCTACTTTGCCTACTCCGTTGTTGGAGGCGGTCAAAATATTAGCTATGAAACTGCATTTGCCGCAGTATTTGTTGCCGGTATTCTGTTTGTGATCTTGTCTCTCACACCTTTTCGAGAAAAATTAATTGATGCCATTCCAGATAATCTTAAGCATGGAATTACGGCTGGAATCGGCCTATTCATTGCGTTTATCGGTCTTAGGTTAACAAAAATTATTACCGCTCACCCAACTAATCTCGTTGGCCTTGGCGATCTACATGCTCCTTCTGCTGTTCTGACACTGATCGGACTTGCCGTTACATTAATCTTAATGGTCCTTAGAGTGAATGGAGCGTTATTCTTCGGAATGATTATCACTGGGGTCATTGCCTATTTTACTGGCCAACTGTCATTTAAAGAAGGATGGGTCGCAATTCCATCACTTCCAGAGGGATTGATTATTACTAATCCAATCACCGCATTTGGCGACGTTGTTCAGCACAGCCTTTACGCGGTTGTCTTTTCATTTATTCTAGTCACTATTTTTGACACAACCGGAACGATGATCGGGGTGGCGAACCAAGCAGGACTTATGAAAAATGGAAAAATGCCACGTGTCCGCCAAGCACTACTTTCTGATTCTGTTGGAACGGCAGTTGGAGCCATGTTTGGTACAAGCCCAACTACAGCCTATATCGAATCTTCATCAGGGGTGGCAGCCGGCGGTCGAACAGGATTAACTTCCCTTACAGTAGCCGTTCTGTTTTTACTGTCAGCCTTTTTCGGACCACTTGTCAGCGCTGTTTCTGGTCTATCCGCGATTACCGCGCCAGCACTCATTATCGTCGGAAGCCTGATGATGGGCAGCATTGCTAAAATCCGCTGGAATGATCTAGATGAAGCATTCCCGGCTTTTATGACGATTCTTGCCATGCCGCTTACATCTAGTATTGCTACTGGAATTGCTCTTGGCTTTATCAGCTATCCGCTCTTAAAAATTTTCAAAGGAAAATGGCGGGAAGTTCACCCACTCGTTTATGTTTTTGCGGTTCTGTTCTTCATCCAGCTTGCCTTTTTACCACATTAAAAAATGGCTTGGGTTTCCAAGCCATTTTTTCTTTTTTTAAAAAGGGGGCACTGGCACCCAGCCCGAACCGTATGCTATTCTTCGCATAAAATAGATAGGAAAAAAGAATGGAGGAAAGGAAATGAAGCTTTATTTAGATCCAGGGCACGGCGGCTCGGATCCGGGTGCTCAAGGCCATGGACTGAATGAAAAGGATATAACGTTAGATATTGCGCTGAAGCTTCGTGATATTTTGTTGAATGAGTTTCAAAATGTAGAAATACGCATGAGTCGTACCGGGGATACCACCAAGAGTTTAAGCCAAAGAACACAGGAAGCCAATGCATTTGGGGCCGACTTTTATCTTTCCATTCACATCAATGCTGCCGGTAGCTCAGCCCAAGGCTATGAAGACTATATTTATCCTAGTGCCTCTTCCGAATCCAAGAGAATTCGAGATATCATCCATGCTGAGGTCATGAAAGTGAATGAACTGAAGGACCGTGGCAAAAAACAGGCCAATTTTCATGTATTAAGGGAATCAAAAATGCCTGCCGTTCTAACCGAAAATGGCTTTATTAGCAATGCGCATGACGCGACATTGATGAAACAGTCGTCATGGCGGCAAAAAGTAGCCCGGGGACATGCAAATGCATTAGCCATTGCTTTCAATTTAAAAAGAAAGACAGTAACCAACCCCGTACCTACTCCTGCGCCAAAGCCGGCACCAGGTCAAAACCAACCAAAGCCTGGGGTACTTTATAAAGTAATGGCTGGGTCGTTTAAGGAAAGAAAAAATGCAGACGAACAAATAACCCTACTGCGAGCCAAGGGATTTGATGCTTTTGTAGTGACAACAACGATTTCTGGAACCATCTGGTATCGTGTACAGGTAGGTGCATTTTCAAGTCGCGAAAATGCAGACAAGCATTTAACACTTGTGAAAAAAGCTGGATTTACGGATTCATTCATTGTAGTTGATGATGGAGGCAGCAGTGGAAACCATAATGGTTCATCGCCTGCTAGCCCACCTAGTAGCAATGGCAGTGGCTCTAGTACAGGCTCGAACAGTGGTTCTACCGGAGGAGCTGGCAACGGACAAAATGAAAATAACGGCGAAAATTCAGGTAACACGCCGCCACCACCAAGTACCCAAGGGTATTCGATTCTCGGCCCAACCATTTTGTCTCCTAACCAAATGAACGAATTTGTAAAAACCGTCAATCCTAATGCCCCTGAACTGGGTAATCTGTATTTCACCATTGGAGAATATTATGGAATTCGAGGGGACATCGCCTTTGCCCAAGCCCTTCATGAAACAGACTATTTTCGTTTTACAGGAATCGTTCAGCTTAGTCAAAATAACTATGCGGGAATTGGTGCAACAGGGCCTGATCGTTCAGGAGCTACTTTTCAAACACCAGAAGAAGGTGTCATCGCCCATTTGCAGCATCTATTTGCCTATGCCACCGCCAACCCATTACCAAATCAATATCCATTAGTAGACCCGCGCTTTCACTTAGTGGAAAGAGGTTCTGCTCCAACATGGACCGATTTAAACGGAAAATGGGCAGTACCAGGCACCACCTATGGACAATCCATCTTAGACCTGTATAAACGCATGCTTCGCTTCTCTGCCGAAAACCTTGAAAATCTTCAAAAAGAGATTCAGTCATAAATTCCTAATATGGTTGTCTTCATCATCGTAAATAAACTAATCAAACGTTTGGTTCATTCTATCCCAATCAAAATCATCCAACCTTCCCAATTAAACGTTTGATTAGTTTCACTCACCCCTTCCGATAAAAAAATTCCACCTCCCCCCTGTCCATCTCCCCTTCTATTTCCTATATAAAAGGTGTCAGGACACCACAAATTGTTTTGTCCACCCTACGTGTACATTCCATTCGTTTCAAAAAATTTGTCTACTGTACGCGTACAAATATGTCCTTGACATCATTTGTAAAAAATAAGAAAAAGGGAGATGATCGGATGAAACTTTATTTGGATCCAGGGCATGGGGGCAGAGATCCTGGTGCCAAGGGGAATGGATTAAGCGAAAAGGATATTACGTTAGATATTGCACTGAGACTTCGAGAAATTCTTTTGAATAATTATGAAAAGGTGGAGGTGAAATTGAGTCGGACAAGCGATATAACAAAGAGTTTACTTGCTCGTTCGAATGAGGCCAATGCATGGGGAGCAGATTTTTATTTATCCATTCATATGAATGCAGCTGATCGTTCGGCTTGCGGATATGAGGATTTCATTTATTCCGGCCTTTCCAACTCATCGAAAGCAGCCAAGTTTCAAAAGATGATCCATGATGAAGTCATCAAAATGAATGGCCTAAAAGACCGCGGCTTGAAAAAAGCAAATTTTCATGTATTACGTGAGACAACCATGCCAGCCCTATTAACGGAAAATGGCTTTATTAGCAATAGCCAAGATGCGGCACTTATGAAACAACCCTCTTGGCGGCAAAACGTGGCCAAAGGACATGCCAATGGTCTTGCCATCGCCTTTCAACTACAAAGAAAATCCTCCCCTGTGCCAACCATTCCTAACCTTGGCACATCCTATAAAATCATTGCCGGGTCCTTTCGATCCTTGAACAATGCAAAGAGTCGTGTTGCAGACCTACAAGCAAAAGGATTTGAAGCATTAGTAGAAACCGCTAATATTTCAGGTGATACGTGGTATCGTGCGCAAGTAGGAGTCTATTCTAACCGAAGGAACGCGGAACAACAAATGGCTCATCTCAAAAAATCCGGGTTCAAAGATGTTTTCATCATAACGTAATAAAGTTTTTATCATGTCATCATACTGGCTGCCTTATAGAAAAAGGGCAGCCCTATTTTTTTAAAAGACTGTATAAAAGGTCATAGTAGTAGATGTTACAGAAGGCTTGTTAGACTCCTAAAAATACGACTCGCTTCTCTTATGGGCGGGTTCAAAGGGAAAAGGACGAGGTAAAGAGACCCTATATGCATGAAATTCAAGTCCTTCCCTCCAAACACGTAATACTAAAATACTAATTCATTCTAGTTTTCAAAAAAATGAAATAAATATTTTCCTACTATAATAAAATTTACATAAAAGGGTACAATTCCATTGGACAGAACCTCCCTGTTAGGATTAAAATCAGAGTATTATGAAAAGCTAAGGAGCTGCAAAAATGAAACTAACTCATGAAGAATTAGAAATTTTAAAGATAATAGAAGAAAATCATCGTCTGCCCGTAGAAACGATTGCTGCCATGGCCATGGTCAGCGAAGAAACGGTGAAAAAAACGATTAAAAAACTAGAAGATCAAAAAATTATTATAAGCTATCCAACATTAATTGATTGGAGCAAGGTCGATGGACAAGAAAATGTGGTCGCGATGATCGATGTCAAGGTCACGCCAAAACGTGGGGTTGGATTTGACGAGGTCGCTGAACGGATTGCTCGTTTTCCGGAGGTATCCTCTCTCTATTTAATGTCTGGTGCCTACGACCTTTCCATCACCGTAGAAGGAAAAACGATGCAACAAATTGCCAAATTTGTTTCAGAAAAATTGTCGCCCATCGAAAGTGTCGTGTCAACGACCACCCATTTTATGTTGAAAAAATATAAACATGATGGAGTCATTTTTGAAGGCGGAGACGAGAAAGACCGCAGAATGGTGGTATCCCCATGAAACACGAGTATTCGCATTATTTCTCAGAAGTAGTAAAAGACTTAAAACCGTCTGGTATTCGGAAGTTTTTTGATCTGGCCGCGAGCATGGAAGGCGTCATCTCCCTTGGCGTGGGAGAACCGGATTTTATTACCCCTTGGGGCACTCGAGAAGCCGCCATCCTTTCACTGGAGCAAGGTTACACATCCTATACGGCCAACGCTGGGCTACTTGAACTACGTGAGGAAATTTCCAAGTATTTAAGCACGCGATTTGGCGTTCAGTATGACCCAACCAACCAAATTATCGTGACAATTGGTGCGAGCCAGGCGCTTGATCTTGCCTTTCGGGCCATTTTGAATCAAGGAGATGAGGTGCTCATTGTCGAGCCAACCTTCGTTTCGTACGCACCATTGGTGTCCATTGCGGGTGGGAAGCCGGTTGCCATCTCCACTTCTCCGGAAAATGGTTTTAAGGTGACTCCAGAGCAATTAGAGGCAGCCATCACAGAACGGACAAAAGCCATCTTACTGTGCTCACCAAATAATCCTACTGGCAGTATGCTAAACAAGTCCGAACTTGAAGCCATTGCAGAAGTCATTGAAAAACATGACCTCATCGTCCTTTCTGACGAAATTTATTCTGAGCTTGTATATGAAGATGAGCCATACACCAGCTTCGCGGCGGTGAAAGGTATGTATGAACGGACGATTTTAATCAACGGTTTCTCAAAAGGCTTCGCAATGACTGGCTGGCGTCTTGGTTTCCTTGCCGCACCAAGTGAACTAGTATCGGTGATGCTAAAGATATTCCAATACACAACCATGTGTGCCCCTCACATGATGCAACACGGGGCCATTGAGGCGCTTCGAAACGGCTACCATGAAGTAGAAACCATGCGCGCCAGCTACCGAAGACGTCGCAATTATATGGTACAGACACTAAACGAAATGGGGCTGGACTGCCATATGCCAGGCGGAGCATTTTACGTGTTCCCTTCCATCAAGTCAACCGGACTAAGTTCCGAACAATTCGCAGAAGAGCTGCTCATGCAAGAAAAGGTGGCAGTCGTACCAGGCAATGTGTTCGGTGAAAGCGGAGAAGGATTCATTCGCTGTAGTTACGCCACCTCCATGCAACAACTACAAGAAGCAATGAAGCGAATCCAGCGATTCATTGAAACAATAAAAATAAACAGAAAAGAGAAATGTCCAGCGGAGGTCTCCAACTGAGATATAGGAAACACGAAGAGCAAAGCGATTCGATGTTGACTTATTGTAGGGCGAAGAGTGACGTTTTTTCGCCGCTAGGGACTGACGCTAGACAATTCTCGAAGTCGAAAAATCCTTCTTTTTTTGTTAGAAAACGCCTCTCCTCTAGGGGATGGCGTTTTTTCCCACTTCAGATTTCACCCTTTTCCAATTTATTATTTAAAAAGTATGTAGTCCTCTTTATTAAACATGATTACTACTTTATCTAATCTATGTCCTCCTGGATATAAGTATAATTGTTGGTCGAATCGTATTCCTAAAGGTATAACTGTTTGATGGATTAAATTTAAGATTTTAAAGCATTCTAAATCTACTCCTTCTTTTAATTTATTTTTTACTTGAATAATTACAAAATCTTCAATTTGCTCAAACCTAAGCCTTCGAGGGAAGATACTTTCGGCTTTACAAAGCCTCATTAATAGGTTTTTATAGTGATGATCCAAAACAAAATCCCTCTCTTTTCATAGCATAAGGCACTTGTACTAACCATTTTCAAAGTAGAAATGATTTTCTTATCTTAAAAAAAGCGCAGGTCTCATGAATGTGAGAATCCTTCGCTTTTTTTATTTTTCCCTCATTTGAGTTCTTGCGCTTTTCAATCTATTGATCCATTCACTGAATATTCCCGTACCTGTCTTTCCACCATTCGTCATGAAAGTGAGATTCAATGAATATGATCAGGCAAAACGTTCCACACCCCCCTATTCATCCCTTAGTTTCCGACTAACTTGGCAAATTCTTCGAGAGTTGTGGAATATTTAACATAAAGACGTGGAATATAGTATCGTTCATTTTGTATCCCTTTTTCCGAATACAGCTCAGGGGTGGTGGTTATACCGAATTGGTAATACTTCTTTGTTTCTTCCACGACTTTGTCATTAAAGCTTCCGTATGGATAACTTAACGCCACCACCGGCTTGCCGGTGATTCGTTCTATCTTTTCTTTAGAATCCTTCAATTCATGGGTAAATTTTGATAGTTTCGTTAAATCCGGATGAGTTGCGGTATGGGACTGAATAGAGAAAAATCCTGATTCAGCCATTTTTTTTAAATCCTCAGCTGATAAACGATTGGGCCAACCGATAAAATCAGATATGACAAAAATGGTACCAACAGGGTGAAAAGATGGAGTCTTTAGTTTTTGAAAAATCTCAAAGGCTTTCCAATTATTTTTATATCCATCATCAAAAGTGATAAAAACCGGTTTTTTTACGGTTTTCCAATCATCCCATTGTTCAAAAGTTAAGAAAGTAAAGCCATGGTCTCGCAAATACTTCATCTGCTTTTCAAATTGTTCAGGGGTTACATATAACTCCTTCTCCCCCGTCCCTGTATATTCAGCAATCGAATGATAAACGAAAATGGGTACTTTCTGCTGGGCAGCTACCGGTGAAACAGATAGCCCCCATCCAAAATAAAAAAATGCTAGCAAGAATAATAAGTATGTTTTCATCTTATTTCACCTGATTTCGGAAGAATTCTCCACTTATTATTCCGCTAACATTTCCTAATTATTGACCTTGCTCTTTAACATTTAATCGTCCCAGTATGGGGCCTGTTTTGTTTTCTCTGGCGAAACGATTTGGAACCTAACATATGAATGACCAAGACCCCAGAGATAGCAAGAGCGCCGCCAATAAGGGTAACCATATTTGGCCACTCGTTCAACCAAAGCCATGCCAGAACAATGACGAATACCGGTTCAATATATAACATGCTTGTAACGGAGCTTGCTTTTCCAGAAGAAAGTGCGAGTCCCCAAGTGACATATCCAATCACAGTTGGAAAGATACCTATAAAAATCGTTGCTAAATGTGCCTCCAGTGTCGCTTGTTGAAGACCCTCTATCCATCCAGGAGAAAAGAAAAAAAACGGGATTGTTCCCACCCAAGTGAAATAAGCGGTCAATTCAATGGATGAATAGCGTTTTAACAATGGTTTCTGGTAAGCAAACATCACAGCGGTTGCACAAGTAGCCATTAAGATGAAGAGAACCCCTTTATTCAACTGAAAAACCGGTCCTGCTGAGCCGGCCATCGTAATGATCGCAATTCCCACAAATCCTAAAACCAATCCTAGCCAGCCGAACAAACGAATTCTTTCTTTTAAAAAAAATACGGCAATTAAGGAGGTGAAAATCGGTGCAGCACCAACAATCATTCCAGTCGTACCAGCTGAAACTGTTTCTTCACCGAATGTCACTCCTATATGATAAAGACTAATCCCCGTCCACCCAAGAACAGCTATTTGAAGGAGATCCTTTTTTTCAGGAAGGCGAAATTTCACCCCTGGCCACATCGCATAAATCGCAAAAATGATAGAGGCAATAAAATACCGGGTTAAGACGAGATGTCCAGGTGAATAGCCTTCATGCAAAATCATCCGAATGGCCGGGAAAGAAGATGCCCAAATGATGACTGTGATCGATGCGAATAGAAAACTCTTTGTGTTCAACCCCTTCACCCCTTCCATATTTACCCAATATTATCACGGTAACCGAAATCCTTCAATGAAAAAGAATGATCCAAAATGAAGGGGCAAATCGGATATTTAAAGATGCGCACGAATCATATTATGTAGTCTCGGCCGAATTCGTAATATATGGTCTTGACGTCCAAAATGAACCCGATTGGTTAACAGGATCACATGGAGATCTATTTCCGGGTCAAACCAAATACTTGTCCCCGTAAAGCCGGTATGTCCGTATGAAAAAGGTGAAAAAAAGTCGCCACAGGATGAATTGACCGGACTCTTCAAGATCCACCCTAAGCCACGATATTCTTGATCAAATGGGGTGAAATTTTTCCTCGCTAGTCGCAGAGCCGGCTCTGATAACATTCTTTTCCCTTGATAGACACCGTGATTTTCAATCATCGAAGCAAATTTCGCCAAATCGGATATCGTAGAAAAAAGGCCAGCATGCCCACTGACACCGCCCATACTCTCCGTATTTTCATCATGGACTATCCCACACTTATAATCTTGTAATTTCTCACTATATTCCGTTGCCGCAAAACGTTGTTTAGGAAAAGTGGGATTAAATCCGGTATCTATCATGCCTAGTGGTTCAAAAATTTCCTGTTTTACATATTTATCAAATTTCTCGCTTGTTATCGTTTCTATTACTCTATAAAGGGTAATCAATCCTAAATCCGAATAAATGACTTTTTGGCCAATCGGCGCTTCTAGCTCCTGTTGACAAATTTTCGTAAAAATCTGCTCCGCGTTCAAATTCTCTAAATAATATTGCTTATGTGCAGGGAGACCAGAAGTGTGGGTAAGCAAATGTCTAATCGTAATCGATTCCTTGCCATTTTGACCAAACGATGGGATAAAATAAGAAACCGGATCATCCAAACGAATGTCTCCATTTTCCAGTAGCTTTAATGTCACGGGCAATGTCGCCACTACCTTAGTCAATGAAGCAAGATCGAACACTGTATCTAGTTCCATCGGTTCCTTCTCGGGGAACACCCTTCTATACCCAATCGCCTCCTGCAAAATCACTTGCTTTTGATAGGAAATATGAATGACCGCACCTGGAATATGCTTTAGGTCCACTTCCTTTTGCAAAAAATCAACAACTTTCGTTTTCAAGTCATTCACCACCATTTCCCTTGATTAGGTGGCAATCTTTTTCCGGATTCATCATGATGCCTCCTGTTTAAAGGAATGGATGAAAGAATCGGTAATATTCACACCAGCCTGCTGCAGGGCCGCTATGACAGAACCGGCCACGGGAGGCAATTCTGGTAAAATAAGCTTCGTTTGCAGATGATCAAATTGCAGAATTTCTTCAATGACTGGGACAAACCAATCCGCCTTATGAAAAATCCCGCCTGCCAAAACAACAGGAATGGTTTCATGGTTCGGTTCATCTTGATGTAATTTTAAAATGAGGGCCCGAATGGACATAGCCATCTCCTGGCCAGCTTTATATAGAATTTGTTTAGCAACATGATCCCCTTGTTCGGCAGCCAGAAACACGAATCGACTTAAAGAAGCTAGGATTTCCCTTGCTTTTTTCATATCATAAATAATTGGGATTAACCCCGGTACATGGCCCAAGTGAAAATGATTGAGGATAAAGGAAGTTAAGATCGTCTTTTCTCCTATTCCATCAAATTCATCAAAAATGGCTTTTACAGCCCGATGGCCAATCGAATAACCACTCCCCGGATCCCCTAATAAAAACCCCCATCCTCCCACTCTTGTACGGATGTTTTGTGCACGAATACCAAATGTAATGGATCCCGTTCCACTAATATGAACCACACCCGGTTTTCCCAATGTTCCTGAATATAGTGCATTCACCGCATCATGATCCACCTGAACTTGACAACCTTTGGGCAAGTATTGTTGAAAAAGTCCGCTCATTCTCCTCTTATCCTCTTCCCTGTCACCTCCCGACATTCCTGCAAAAAAGCTAGTCACCTTCGCAAAGCAATCTGGTGTCTGTTCTCTAATACTATCTAGTAGTTTTTGAATCTCTGTTTCTACTCGATCATATCCTAAGCTATTGGGATTGGTCGGTCCAACGACGGCACGAGAATACACCCGCCCATGATGATCACACAGGACGCCAATGGTTTTTGTCCCTCCCCCATCAATACCAAGAACAAACACAAAACTTCCCTCCCTGTCCACGGATATACTTTAAATATTAACACAATTCAGATAAATATTAGTTGGGAGATTGATAAAAACCTACCATCAATTCTTAGTAGAATGACGTGAAATCGTTTATTAGCGATAACTTACTTCACTCTAAATAAATCGACTCCATTTCATCTAGAAATGGAATGAATGTATATTAATAACAATAATAATATAATTAAATACAATAATAATTTATTGTAAAACGATAAAACATATGTTATAGTCACTTTATCATGAAATCAGTGAGGTGCTTTTAAATGAGGGTTAAAAATGGTTCAACCACTTTTTTAAAGGTCATTATTTTTCTGATTGGAGTGGCGATATTAACTTTGTGTATCTATTGGTTACCTGAAATGGCCATGAAAGATGCAAAGACACATCCAGATACAGCCTATTTTCTCATTCCTTTTTTAGTATGTGCATATGGATTTTGTATTACCTTTTCTATTGCATTATTCCAAGCATTTAAACTATTAACCTATATCGAAAGGAACAATGCTTTTTCCGAGTTATCCCTTAAATCTTTAAAGGTTATAAAAAAATGTGCTTTTACAATTATTTTCCTCATTTTGTTAGGAATCGTAAGCTTAGCGGTGCTTGTAAAAGTGACAGGTGAGGATGCGGCAGGTCCCATTTCATTAAGTTTAATGGGTATTTTGGCAACAAGTATCATTGCAGCCATGATGGACGTACTTCAAAAGCCAATCAAAGATTTCCTAGATAAAAAAGCGGAATGATAAATGAAAAATACATCCATTTTGTTTTTAAAATTAGCAATTATTCTAATTGGAATGGCGATTCTTGCATTGTGCCTCATTTTAGTGCCTAAGTTTGGGAATTTTGTTGGAGAATTGTATCCAGATAAAGCTTATATGAAAGATTTCGTTTTCATCGTGATGGATGGAGCAGCTGTGCCTTTTTACTTTGCTCTCTATCAAGCTTTTAACCTTTTACGGTACATTGACAAAAAGGCAGCGTTCTCGGAATTATCTGTACAGGCATTAAAGAACATAAAGTACTGTGCGATGGCCATCAGTGGTTTGTATGGAATCGGCTTGCCACTCTTATATTTTATAGGGAAGAAAGTTGATCCTCCTTTTGGATTTATAGGACTCATCATCATTTTTGCTTCGTTGGTTATCGCCGTTTTTGCTGTTATGCTCCAACGGCTTCTACAAGAAGCGATTAACATAAAATCAGAAAATGATTTGACGATCTAGATGAAGGATATGGCAATTAAGAATTTATGAATATGAGGTTAGCCAGATGATATTTGGGAGTACCAAAGTGACGAAGACATTCAATAAATCAGACAATCCATTTATATTGAGTCGATAAAGAATAAAAGGGATAGTCATATAAGCTATATCGCCTTTACGTTTATGATGTTATTTACTCAGAGACTTCCACTAAGAATAGCAATGAAATTAGCGACAAGAACCTGTTGTTTGTTAAAGTCCTTCTTAATTTTTATTCTTATTCTTCCATAAGGATACGAAATAAAGTGGAGGAATTCATCAAAAAACTGCCGTTACTTCCCTTTTATATATCCAGCTTTTTCTACTAATAATTCAAGTCGTCTTTGAACGGTTGACCGACTCGAAACACATTTAAAAAATGCAAAACATATTTTCAATACAATATATTGAACATGAAAATCGTATACAACACTCACCATTATTCAATCATTCTATGAACTTCTTATTAAAAAAAGCCAAAATAAAGATCGATAAATATGATATAGTATGTTCGTAAATAAATTGATTTCGGAACCATTATCTACCGTTTCCAACGGAAGTTCTAGAAAGGAAGTTAACATGAAAGCACCAAGATCCATCAGTTTACCGCTCATGATATCGATCATTGCCATTTCCTTTTCAGCCATTTTTGTCAAATGGTCAGATGCCCCGGCATCGATACTAAGTATGTATCGCATGATATTTGCTAGTTTATTATTAACACCGATGGTTTGGCTAAACCGGCACGAATGGAGAAAAATCAATACGACAAATGGCGCTTTTTTATTTTTTTCTGGCGTGTTTTTAGCTTTTCATTTCGTGCTTTGGTTCGGCTCTTTAAAGTTTACTACAGTGGCAAGCTCCACCATCATCCTTGCCTTGCAGCCGATGATATCGTTAGTAGGCGGATTCTTCCTTTTTAAAGAACGGACCAATGCGACAGCCTTAGCCACGATGGGAATTGCCATTGCTGGAGCGATGATGATCGGCTGGGGGGACTTCGGGCTAAGTCAAACAGCCATCAAAGGAGACATTCTCTCCTTCTTTAGCGTAATCGCCGTTGTGGGTTACTTATTTATTGGACAAACAATCGTCAAACAATTATCCCACTGGATTTATAGTTTTTGTGTATTTGGAAGTGCTTCTATTGTTCTTGTCATCTACAATCTAGTAACCAATGTGCCTTTTACCACCTATCCAGCACGAGAATGGGGAATTTTCCTACTACTAGCCATTGTTCCGACCATTAGCCATGTCATTAACAATTGGCTATTAAATTATGTCAACGCTACTACCATTTCGATGAGTATTTTAGGAGAACCAGTAGGCTCCACAATTCTAGCTTTCCTCATTCTTGGCGAACAGCTCACAAACTGGCAGATTGCCGGAGGAGTCCTCGTTCTTTTAGGAGTCTTCTTCTTTATGACACAAAAACAAAAAGGAGAAGGAAAACAAGCATCGAGTACTTTATCACAATAAGGTCCCCGCATTTTTATTTTTAAAAATAAGCTCTTCGATAGAAATGATCGGAGAGCTTATTTATTTCCGATAGAGCATATGCCCACAAAACAATTCTTTTTGGAGAGGGTCTTTACCTTACTGACAAAGTAATACTAATTTTACCAAAAAAATAATCTTGTTTTTCGTTTGACGTATATTACAAATTCATATATTATTAATTCGAAATATTTTACTTCTAAGTAAAACCTAAAGGAGAATGACAATGAAGAACATTTTAGTAGTTAAAGGTAATAATCGTCCAGCTTCTGAAGCTGTTTCTAGTAAAATGTATGAAACATTCATCGAGAATTTAGAAGGCGTGAACGTAACGACTTTCGATGTCTTTGCCGAAGATATGCCTTATTTCGGACAAGATTTATTTAATGCTTTTGCAAAAACACAATCCGGTGAAGCATTGACAGACATTGAACAACGAATTCTAGCCGCAAAACAAAAAGCGATGGATGCTTTCTCTGCGGCAGATGTTGTTGTCTTTGCCTTCCCTCTTTGGAATTTAACGATCCCTGCTAAATTACAGACTTTCATTGATTATATCTTCCAAAGTGGCTTTTCTTTCAAATATGATGAAAATGGCCAATTAGTCGGCTTAATGAAAGACAAAAAAGCAATGATTTTAAGTGCACGTGGTGGTATTTACTCCACACCAGAAACAGCGCCAATGGAAATGGCAGCTAATTATATAAAGAATGTCGTTAACTTCTTTGGAATGGAAATGATAGATGAAATCATTATTGAAGGACACAATGCTGCCCCAGATCAAGCAGAACGCATTATTAAAGAAGGTTTGGAAAAAGTAGCAGAAGCAGCTAAAAAACTATCAGCTGTTCCAGTATAAAACGAATTTATTTGAATAGGCGGGATACGTTCCCGCCTTTTTTATGCATTTAATAGTAATGGAATTCTCCCACGATACTTTTCTATTAATTGATGATTATGGTCATCAGCTCCATCTATATTACCGCTCAAGAAAACGGGTGGCTGGAAACCGTTATCCGCCATAATCTTAATGGCTTCCGCTAATACAGCATTCAAAATAACCGCTCCTGTCACGGTGGAAGTCGCCCCAAATGGTTCCATTACTTTTTCATATGATAACGCGGCATCCCCTTTTGAGGAATGATTATCTATCACAACATCTACAGAATTGTATAAATGCTGTCCACTCTTATGGCGAGAAGGCTGGCTTTTCGAGTATTCCAGTGAAGTAATCCCTACCACAAAAGCCCCCTTTTCCTTTGCGAACAATGCCACATCCACTGGTACAGGATTGCGTCCAGAGGTAGATAAAACAAATACAAGATCCTCTGGGCGAATATCTTGTTGATGTAAAAACTCTGCAGCATAATCATTTTGACGTTCCAATTGTGACGAACGTAACGCTCCTTCATGGAGCATTAAAGGTTCTACAAAAATAGGTTTAATCGGTACAAGACCACCTGCCCGATAAAACACTTCTTCTGTTAATAGATGGGAATGGCCGCAGCCAAAAAGCTGGATAATTCCACCTTTTTGGATCACTTCCGCCACCTTTTCCGCTACTTTTTGCATTTTCCCTTTCTCTGTCTTTTCCACTAATTCAATTTTATTCTTCGCTATTTCAAAATATTGAGCAAGCATCCGAATCAGCCCCTACCAAATATATTACCCGCGTTCATCTATACAAAAAAGCCCCATTGAATCTTTCTTAAATGACTATAGATACTTTCAATAATAATAAAAAAGCTCCCTTTCATAAAGGGAGCAAAATCATATATGTATAAATTACCTAAACTTATTATTAAAATAAATGGCTCCGCAGGCAGGATTCGAACCTGCGACCGATCGGTTAACAGCCGATAGCTCTACCACTGAGCTACTGCGGAATATTAAGAATTCAACATACTCTTGGCATAATTTGTGTCCCCGCCTCAGAAAGCAAATTCAAGAAGCGGCTCGGCGTGTACAACTCGCAGCTAATTCTTGAAGTATTGCTCGTCTCTACCACTGAGCTACTGCGGAATAATTATATAAATGATGGGCCTAAATGGACTTGAACCATCGACCTCACGCTTATCAGGCGTGCGCTCTAACCAGCTGAGCTATAGGCCCATTATAATACAATTTATAAACTTTTTCAACATTTTTTAACAAAAATTTATCATCTTATTTACATAATTCTGGAGGCAGCACCCGGATTCGAACCGGGGATAAAGGTTTTGCAGACCTCTGCCTTACCACTTGGCTATGCTGCCATTCATAAGTGGCTGGGCTAGCTGGATTCGAACCAGCGAATCACGGAGTCAAAGTCCGTTGCCTTACCGCTTGGCTATAGCCCAATAATCAAACTTCAAAGAAATGATATCATAAATGGGGCGATTGATGGGAATCGAACCCACGAATGCCAGAGCCACAATCTGGTGCGTTAACCACTTCGCCACAACCGCCACGACAAAGAAATAGAGTATGAAATGATAAATGGTGGAGGGGGACGGATTCGAACCGCCGAACCCTGAGGGAGCGGATTTACAGTCCGCCGCGTTTAGCCACTTCGCTACCCCTCCATGAAATCTATCTAATTAGATGAAAGAACGGTCTGGACGGGACTCGAACCCGCGACCTCCTGCGTGACAGGCAGGCATTCTAACCAACTGAACTACCAGACCATGAACAAATATGTATATGGCGGAGGAAGAGGGATTCGAACCCCCGCGCGGCTTTCACCGCCTCTCGGTTTTCAAGACCGACCCCTTCAGCCAGACTTGGGTATTCCTCCATATTAACAAAACCTATAGAAATCATACCAGCGGCAGCAGTAATAAGCCTTATTCATCAAATTACTAGCTTAGTGAAGGTACACTCCATAGGTTGGATTTTTATAGCGGCGGAGGGGATCGAACCCCCGACCTTACGGGTATGAACCGTACGCTCTAGCCAGCTGAGCTACGCCGCCATTATGAAAATAAGCTTTCGACTGGTCGGGAAGACAGGATTCGAACCTGCGACCCCTTGGTCCCAAACCAAGTGCTCTACCAAGCTGAGCTACTTCCCGAAATTGTTTTATATAAGTGGCGCGCCCGACAGGAGTCGAACCCATAACCTTCTGATCCGTAGTCAGACGCTCTATCCAATTGAGCTACGGGCGCGTATTTGTTTAATGGAGCGGAAGACGGGATTCGAACCCGCGACCCCCACCTTGGCAAGGTGGTGTTCTACCACTGAACTACTTCCGCAATAGTTTCAATGGTGAGCCATGAAGGACTCGAACCTTCGACCCTCTGATTAAAAGTCAGATGCTCTACCAACTGAGCTAATGGCTCAAAAAAGGCAAAAAAAATTAATGGTGCCGGCTAGAGGACTTGAACCCCCAACCTACTGATTACAAGTCAGTTGCTCTACCAATTGAGCTAAGCCGGCATTTCTTATTCGTTTAAAAAATTATTACAACACGTACTTTATTTTCGTCATCCCGACCTCAGTGAGCTATTTCAAGCGGCAGCTCGGTCGGTATGCTGAAGCTAATTCCAGATGTTCATTCGGCCGTGCTCTACCAATTGAGCTAAGCCGGCATATATTTAATTAGAAATAATTATGGTGGAGGATGACGGGATCGAACCGCCGACCCTCTGCTTGTAAGGCAGATGCTCTCCCAGCTGAGCTAATCCTCCATAGATGGTGACCCCTACGGGATTCGAACCCGTGTTACCGCCGTGAAAGGGCGGTGTCTTAACCACTTGACCAAGGGGCCAATATTCATTTTAACAAATTTATAATCCCTATTGGGGATTGGCCCGGCAGCGTCCTACTCTCACAGGGGCTTTCGCCCCAACTACCATCGGCGCTGAGAAGCTTAACTTCCGTGTTCGGTATGGGAACGGGTGTGACCTTCTCGCCATTACCACCGGACCTATTTAATTGAGGTTCATTCCCTCAAAACTAGATAATACAGAAGAAGTCTGGAAGAACGAGTACGCCAAAAGCGAAATCAATCACTTTTATACTTGGTTAAGTCCTCGATCGATTAGTATCAGTCAGCTCCACACGTCACCGTGCTTCCACCTCTGACCTATCAACCTGATCATCTTTCAGGGATCTTACTAGCTTAACGCTATGGGAAATCTCATCTTGAGGGGGGCTTCATGCTTAGATGCTTTCAGCACTTATCCCTTCCGCACATAGCTACCCAGCGGTGCCTTTGGCAAGA
>NZ_JAAIUV010000010.1 GCF_010975035.1 Neobacillus thermocopriae
CTTAAAAAATTGTCCATGCAGGCGATGCTTACTTTTGCTGCAATGAATTTAAAGAAACTGGCAAACTGGACTTGGACTAGTCCAAAAATGGTATAATAATTGACCCCGTAGGGGTCAAATTAAAGTTTATATAGACCACAAATTGCTTAAAATTTGAAAAGGCATTTCGAATTAAGCTTATTCGGAATGCCTTTTGTCTACAATCTGAAAGATCTTCGATTAAGAAGATCTTTTTTACTATCAACAAAAAAGTTTGTCAATAAAGATATAAAAATAGGAAAACATTTACGTATTTCTAGACAGAATGTTAGCTCCAACATGCTGTCAAGGGTCTGAAGTGTTTTCCATGTCATTATATTTTCTAAAACTATATTAAAAACATGGCTATGATCGTCGTAATGATTAGGCCAATAATGACTGGCACTAGATTTCTTCTTGCCAATTCAAAAGGATCGACATTACAGATGGCTGCTGCTGGGATTAATGCCCATGGTACCAGTGTACCCCCTCCTACCCAAATGGCTGCAATTTGTCCAAGGGCCGTTAACGTAGCCGCACCTTTTCCTATAGCAACTGCAAATAGTCCGGCAACCGAGCCAGCTAGGGAGATTCCAGAGAATCCTGAACCATCAAGCCCTGTAATGGCACCAACCGTTGTAAGAGTAATGGCTCCCACTGCTTTGCTCAATGGGACGATATTGGCTAAGGCAACCCCCAAATCATTGACGATCCCTTGGGAAGTACTAGGTAAATATTCCCCAATAATTTTCGTAAATCCTGCATCTCCAAGATAGAAGAAGGCGGCAATCGGAATTACTGGTCCAAACACTTTAAAGCCAAATTGAAAACCTTCAATTAAAAATTGTGTTGTTTTTTCAAGACCTTTATCTTTATATCCAGTTAATGAGATAAATAGGAGAATGAGAATGGAGGTTCCGCCAATTAATGCGGTAGCATCCCCGCCGGTTAGATCTAGTAAAATCATTGCTGTAACATCAGCGGCAAATAATAACGGGACGAGAATGGCAAAGAATCTTTTTTGGGCAAGTGTTAAAAGAGCCTTATTTTGGGATGTATTGGCTTGAGGATCGGTATTAGATGTAATCGCTTTGAATACTCCTCGCTTCATATCTCGTCTAAGGAAAAAGTATGCTGTTATAGTTGTTACTAATCCCATAATAAATACTAAAGGGACACTCGCTGAAATTACTTCATCAATTGGTAATCCTGCTGCATCCGCCGTCAATTTTGGTGCAGCTTGAATCACAAAATCACCTGATAATGCAATACCGTGGCCAAATAGGTTCATGGCCATGGCAACTCCAAGTGCTGGAAGGCCAGCACGAATAGCTACCGGTAATAAAACGGCTCCAAGTAGGGCAACTGCTGGCGATGGCCAAAAGAACCAAGAGATGATCATCATTAAGATACCAATAGTCCAATAAGCAAGTGAAGGATTGCGAATTAGTCTTTGAAATGGTGAAATCATCACATCATTTATCCCGGTGGATGTTAATGTATGACTCATTGCTACAATGATGGATATAACAAGGATCGTAGATAATAATTCTTGAATGGCAAAGATAAAACTATTAAAAATACTACTGACTGAATGGCTAATACTACCTGTGGCTGTAATGGCAATTAAAAAGATGCCCGCAATACATACAATAGTTGTGTCACGTCTTGCGACCATAAACCCAATAATAAGGACAATGAACACAACATATATCCAATGAAGAGCAGTCAACTCTACAATCATACTATGGACTCCTTTCTCATCCTTTTATGGATGTAATACAGAATATGAAAATAGCCCAAAAGGGTGAAAGGAGAATAGGAAAGCGGAAGCGTCCTGATTAGCCGCGTATGAGCTCCTCCCAAAAGCTACCGATTTCGATCGTGCGATGCTTATGCTGCCGAAGCCTTCCTTGGGGAGGCCTCCAACTTAGATAAAAGGAAACATAATGAGCGAAGCGATTCGATGTTGACTTATCGTAGGGCTTAGACCGAAGGGCATTAGTCGCTAGGGCGTTGGGGTTAGACAGATTCTCAAAGTCAAAAAGATATTTTCTTATCTTTTCGAAAAAAGCTAAAGCTCCTGCCAAGCGGCGTTTAGCATGAAGCTCTACAAAAAGGGAAGATCAGCTAGAATGGCTTATTATTATAACGTTTTAAACTTTTTAATTAAACTTAAAAGACAAGGCATAGTAGTGAACTTCCAAGGGAAGCGCCTTAAAGATACTGAAAAAAGGATTGTACTATTAGCTCATCAAAAATTTAGGTTAACTCTTTTATGTTTAATCAAACGTTTAGATTTGCCAAAAAAAGGAGGAAAGATGGACTTTAATGTCGAAATATTACTCAGAATTGTAAATTTATGAATTAAATTGGTGCCTTGGTTAATTTCTGTTTCATTTAGACTAGTAATAATTTTGGCTTAGCAATTTGGTGCTATTCAGTATGGAGCCTGAACTTCAATATGGCCGAAAGGTTGATGAAGACATGAAGAGGAAGATTCTTTGAAAAATGGATGGGTAGATCTTCAAGAGAAATGAGAATATCCAAAGGTTATCACATTTCTCAATCACCATTCTATAGAGTATCTATGCAAAAGATAAATCAGGCGTTTTTGCTCCTTTCATTAAGGGAGACTAAGTTAAACAAAACTAGGATAATAATATATTAATTAAGTAAATATACAAAATGATTTTTCGTATTCACTGAATTGCACAGTCCTGTTATTAATCACCTCTTTAGGTTAAGGAATCTCGGATTTTTAGTTAAATTATAATATATTCATATAAAAATACAGAAATACTTCTAGTATTCCTCTATAAGGAAATGGTCTATGGCCAAATATAACTACATTCTTGGTATCTCCATCTAATTTACTGTAAAAAATATCCATAATTGTAAAAAATAGTTGAAATAATAGAAAAAATATGAAAAAATTTAGTTGATTCATAACAGAAGGAGGGGGATACGATGAGGAATCTAGCACTAAAACAGGATGCTAAGCTTTTCGTTAGTATGACGCTGACATTTGCCCTAATTTCTATGATGTTGTTTGCATTTAATTTTGCAGCAGTAAATTTAGGGTTATCAGCGAGTACTGCGACATTGCTCTATACGGCTTTAAATGCAGTAGCATGGGGAGCAACTGCTGCATCAATTGTGGCTAGCTTTGGACTAGGAGCATTTGTAGCTCAAGCAGTATGGTCATACGTGAAAAAGCATACTTTAAAACAGTTCTTGCAGTATTAAACGAATATGGGGTGAATATAAAACGTGGAAACAATTTTGAGAAAAGACTCAAAGATGATTGCAATTGTTTCGTTGGGGATTCTAGCATCAGCATTGCTATTTATGAATTTCCATTACGCAGCCGTAACAGTTGGAATTAGTGAAGGATTAGCCACTAATATTTATTTTGCCTTACAGTGGGTAAGTTGGGGAGCAACTGCTGCATCAATTGTGGCTAGCTTTGGGTTAGGAGCTGTTGTTGCTCATGCGATTTGGGCAGCAGTCAAGAAACAAACATTAAAACAATTCATTAAATGGTAAAAAGTTGATTTTCACTGAAGAACTTGGTCATGAACGACCATTCTTGACCAGGTTCTTCTTCTCAAAGTTGGGGTGTTATGATGAAAAAAAACATTTATTGGCTAATCCTTACAAATTCATTTAGAGTGTTCAGAAATCAGATTAATGAAAAAACAGAACGAATATTCCCTGAGTTCAAGAATATCAGTACTTATGTTATTTATATATACCTTCTTACCCAACTATTCTTAATTTTAATCCTTTTGATTGTAAACTTTCAAGAGAATCAGTTTGTAAATCGATTCACTGCTGATTTTAGAATAGAATTGATAATGTTAAAATTTTTTATAGAAATCATAATTTTAACGAATATATATAGGTTTTCATTTCCATTCAAAATTCATATGATCTATGGCATTTTGCCATCGATGTTTTATATACTATGCAGTAATTTCAAACACTTTTTCACTTTGCTATTCATTCAATTAATTTACCTAAAACTTTTCCATCTCGGAATATTTATCTCTTTATTCCTATTAAGCTGTGGTATCCTTTTCGCCTTCTTATATGCAAAATTATTGTTATATAAATATACAAAATTTATTATGAATGGATGTTTAGTTGGGAGCTTCGTCATCATTTTTTTCTCGCTATCAAAGGAGCTATTGAAAAGATTTGATATCAACCTGCAAGTCACTAACGAGCAAATCCATCACACTATTCTTATGATAGGTCTTGCAGTTTTGGTACTCTTCTTTACACGAAATTTATTCCAAAAGGTCAAACAGACCAATTACAAATTTAAAAATGCCCATTACAGATCTTATATAAAATCGATTTGTTTTTCAGTCATCTTTCTTGTTGTCCTATTGATCTTGAGTCAAACATTTGAAATATTCGAGCAGGTTCAAAGTCCATTGGTTTTGATGTCTTTTTTATTAATTTCTTTATGGATTAAAGTTAGGTTTGTTAATTTCCTGACAATCGAAACCTACGGATACTTCCTATTTTATTTGAAGATTCTCGACCGCCAACTACAGAAAACGATAATAAAAGATATCCGTATTAATAATTACCTGTTCCTATTACCAGTACTGCTTATTCATTTATTCTATTTGTTAATACAGCAAGACCATATTTTTTTTACTATTCTATTATGTTTGTACGTTCTTGATATTCAGTTAGATGAACTAGTCACTCATATTACGAGAAAAGTAGTGAAGAATCAAGAGTTACCTAATTTGTTTATTCACTCAAAAAAAGGGCTCTCTAGTGTATTACTTATTGCATTTATTCCGGTGGCACTGATCAGTTTTATTGTGAAGAGTAAACAATCGCCTTCTACTATAATGGGAATCAATATCCTTATTATTTTGTTCCTTTTATTTGCCTGCGTATCATTGGTTGCTCATATTTGGAGACGAAGTTTCTTTGAAGATTTATTTAAGTGAGGTATCGGCATGCTGTACATAAAGGACTTGGACTACTCAATTGACGAAAATATAATTTTGGAACATCTATCTTTTACAATACCGGAAGAGGAGGTTACGGCTATTGTCGGACCGAACGGGGTCGGGAAAACCACTACAGTACAGTTGTTAGCCGGCATACTGCAAAGCAAAAATGAATCTGTGAAAAAACTATTACTTGAAAAAAAAGTTGTTTATCTGGATCTCGAGTATTTAGTTTTTGATGAATTGACTGCAAAAGAATTTATTAGCTTAATCGCCGATTATAACAATAAAACAAAACTTGAAGTTCGTACAATACTCTCTGACTTTGAGCCAATGAATATATCAAGTTTCCTGAATACAAAACTAAAAGGGCTTTCGTTAGGGCAAAAGCAAAAATTAATAATCCTAACAGGATTTCTATCGAATGCTGACGTACTGATTTTTGATGAACCATTTAATGGCTTGGACTACAAATCTGAAAGATTTTTTAAGACACTGCTCCGGGACAATAAATATCGTTTTACAATAATTATTACAACCCATAATTTTACAGATATTGAAACCTACACAAACAAATGTATTGTAATGAAAAATAAAAATACCATCATTGAAATTGACAATAGTAGCATGGACACTTACAGGGAAATGCTTTATACATATTTAGACTTAGAACAGGAGGCTTAAAATTGGTCTCTACATATAAAATAAAAATTACTGAAATTTACAAGATCTCACTCTTCCTATTACTATCCATCATTTTAGGCGTATTCTTTGGTTCACTTTTAGATATTGACCTGTCGATAAATAGGGAAAATATCAATTTGATAGACATATTTTTGAACAACTTAATCATCGGAATAGTATTAGTTCTTTTTACAAGCTTAGTTTCTTATCCAATTATTTTATTCAATGGATTCTTTTTAGGCCTTAACATCTTTTTTGCCATTCAGTTATTTGGGGCATATAAAACTTTTATGACACTTATTTTTCACACACCAATAGAAATATTTGGATGGATTGTCTGTATTATAGCCTCTAAAAGGATGTTTATCTTTTATAAGGAACTTTTTAAAAAGCGGGTTAAAGTCGATCTGCTTTTATGGGTTCTTAAATTTGTCGGGGGCCTTATCCTTATATATTTAGTTGCCGCCATAATTGAGTACAATGTTTTTAAATTACTAGGGGGATCAAAGTGGTTAAGTTAAAAAGTCAAGAAAAAGTATTACTTCTATTATTTACGTTATGGTATTTATTATCTGTCCAATTTGTAAGTCAGGAGCTTATTCAGTTAGAAGGGGATTTCATAAGTCAGAATAATATATTCAAAACAAAAGAAATAATGTTTGTGTTTTTGAACTTTGTTATTATGTTTTTTTCTGTTTTTTTTCTGTTATTCCAAGGGTTTATTTACCGGTTCATTTTATTGCTGTTTAAAAGCGATAAATATCCTTCGATAATTACTAGTTTTTATTATTTGATCATTGGGTATTTACCGTTTTCTGTTACTATAATTGCAATAAATTTTATGGACACTCTAAGTCTTTATGATATAGTCACAAACCTATACTTTAAAGTTGGCTCGACGTTGTTAGTCAATCTTGTTTATATTTTCATTATTGTTAAAAAGCGGTTTATAGAAGCGAAAAAAGCTCTGGTAATGTGGGTAATCCTAACAATTATAAATTTATTAGTACTACTGGTTAATCTAATTTAACTTGTAAATTTGGAAAACTATTAACGAGTAGGAGATACAAATGATTAATGAATTTAAGCTTTACTTTTATCGCCATAAACCATTCCTCATATTGACAGCCTTTATTTTTGTTGGGTGTATGATGCAGTATTTTATCCTTTCCGGAGAAAATATATCATCTGTAAAAGATGTATTGGGAGTAAGTTCAGAAGGCTTGATTTACCAAAACTTCGCAGCGGATTCCATCACTTTTTTATCGTTGGTATATTTCATTTATTGTTCAGCCTCTTCCATCATTAATGATAAAAGAAATGGCGTTTTCATGTATTCTTTTGTAAAAAAAGTACCCTCGTTAAAGATACTTACTTATAAATTTACGGCTGCTTATAGTTTTGTTTTAACTAGTAATGTGTATATTATTTTATTCACTAGTATTATTGCGCTATCTATATATGGTGGCGAAAAAGAAATGATTTTCAATGCTATTCTACTGTTACTCACGAAATCATACACAGCTATTTTCTATGTTTCCTTAGGAATTCTATTTGCCTTGTTAGTCAATAATTATGTCTTCGTTCTTTCCATTTTTTTTATTGTCGAAATGGCCAAAATCGGTGTTTATAGTGTACTGAATAAGTTTTCGTTTTCGAAGTTTATCGTTTTGAATCATATTGATATTTCCTACTTTTTTGATTTGCCGTCTAAAGGAATAGACCGAGGCTTTTCATTTCCGTTTACTCTTTTAATCTATTTTGTATATTTGCTGCTGATTGTCCTCATGGCTTTTTATACTTTTACCCGCAAAAAGGGGAGGTTAATTTGAATATTAAAATAAGGAATTTGAACAAGCGAAATAAAAGTAATATCATATTTAAAAACCTAAATTTGGATTTAGAGCCTGGAAAAATATATGGGATTTTGGGAAAAAATGGATCAGGGAAGACGACACTTTTGAAATTAATAAGCGGACTAGAAGTGGATGACGGAAAACATAGGATTGATTTATTTCCTAGTGACTACTCTCCCGTTGGAATTCATTTGGAGAGTCCTAAATTATATCCTTTTCTTTCTGGGAGACAAAACATCAGTATTTTCACATCCGATCTTGCAACAACCATTCTTGAGCCTGAATGGTTAATAAAAGTATTTCAGCTAGAAGCATTCGTTGACAAGAAAGTAAAAACCTATTCTTTAGGCACTAAGCAAAAGGTTTCTTTGATTATTGCAATATTAATGGCTGGAAAATTGCTACTTTTGGACGAACCAACCAATGGACTTGATGAAGAAAGTGTTCAGCGGCTTAAATCCATCTTACTTCAATTATCAAAGGAACATAAACTAACGATTTTGATAACTACTCACGATATTGATGAATTGGATGAAATAGTTGATGAGATATGGGTTATCAAAAATAGTATATTAGAGAAAGCAAATATACCCGAAAGAAAAAGACAGTATATGCAACAATGAATATTAATTAAAGTAAACAGGAGGAAATAAATGTACGAATATAAGTTTGTAAAAATAGAATTCGGCAAGTTATCTGGAAAACCGAAGGAAAATTATAAGGAGGTCATCAAAGAACATGCTAGAGAAGGTTGGAGGTTTGTGCAAATGCTAACACCTGATCTTACTATTAATGGTGTGGCCTCTTACTACGAACTTGTTTTTGAGAGAACTAAAGGGTGAGTTAACTTCTTCGAATGCAGATTTGGACTCTCTATATAGCAGGTGCAATGAAGAGAAATTTTAAAACAAAAGGGGGAGACTAGACCTAAGATTAAGTCTAGTTTCTCCCTTTTGTTTTATATTTTATCATGCCCTTGGGTTTTATAAGTGTCGTTTCTGGTGGATTTTTAAAGTTTTAATGAAATTATTATGGAGTATAGATAAATTTTTTTGGGGCATTTCAAAATGCAGAGGTTTTTCAAAATTTATAGTTCTAGCTTTGTTAGCAGGCTCTTTCCTTACTAAGCTGCGGCGGTTCTGAAGAATCAAGTACGGCAGTGAGCCACAGTAAGAACCAAAGCCAGGGGACAAAAAGAATAAGTTTCCGAGCCTAAAATGGACGAAGTTGGCCAAACAGTAAAACCGAAGCTGGAAAGGCTGAATTTAAGAAGTTTAAGAAAGTCAATAAGACCGTTGACATTCCGCCATTGAAAGTAATTCTTCAATATTTTAAAACTGATTAAGTTATCTGATGTAGATTTTACTTTTGCTAAGGAGTTGGCTGCAACGATGAATGGAGAAGCGGAAATATTAAAGAAAGATTAAAAAACACAAGATGAAAAGCATCTGAAAATACGTGCCAATATTGTCGAAAAGGTTCAGTAGTCGGGATCACCGGGAGGCTCCAAATCCGTTGGGGATACCAGCGAAGATGTTATGACGCTAAGGCGTTTTTCTTTTTTCAAAAAATGGAGCATAAGTTACTATTCTTTTTATTAAATTTATTCCTCTCTCTTCTTTGGACAAAGATACTATTTAGGGTTTTAGCAGATAACCGTGCAAAACACACAGAATGACAAATTTTACAAACATAAATTCGAATTTTTTATGACAGTTCATACAGCTGTCTATACTTATACAATAATAACCGATATAGTGAAACTGTCTACCTACTTGAAAGTTTTTAAATTTGTCCTTTATATATTACAATGGGAATCAGACATGTCTTTGAAAGGTGGAAATTCATTTTATGAAAAAGCAAATAAACGACACATTTTTGAGAGCTGCGCGCGGAGAGATAACAGACTACGTTCCTGTTTGGTATATGCGTCAGGCAGGACGTTCACAACCAGAATATAGAGAGATTAAAGAAAAGTATTCTTTATTTGAAATTACTCATCAACCTGAATTATGCGCTTATGTAACACGTTTGCCTGTAGAACAGTATAACGTAGATGCAGCGATTTTATACAAAGATATTATGACACCGCTTCCTGCAATGGGCGTTCATGTAGACATTAAGTCTGGTGTAGGTCCTGTGATTGACAATCCCATTCGTTCACTGGCAGATGTTGAAAAGCTTGGAGAAATTAATCCTGAAGAGGATATCCCTTTTGTATTAGATACAATTAAACTATTGACAGAGGAGCAATTATCGGTACCATTAATTGGCTTTTCTGGTGCGCCGTTTACACTGGCTAGTTACATGATTGAAGGCGGCCCTTCCAAAAATTACAATAAAACCAAGGCATTTATGTATGCAGAGCCGAAAGCATGGTTTGCTCTAATGGATAAGCTCGGAGATATGATTATTACATATGTGAAAGCACAAATTAATGCTGGTGCCAGTGCGATTCAAATTTTTGATTCATGGGTTGGAGCGTTAAATGTAGAAGATTATCGGTATTATATTAAGCCAATTATGAATCGAATTTTTTCTGCATTGAGAGAAGAAAATGTTCCATTGATCATGTTTGGAGTGGGAGCTAGCCACCTAGCATTAGAATGGAATGATTTACCACTTGATGTCGTTGGACTAGACTGGAGACTTCCAATTAAACAGGCAAGGGAACTAGGGATACACAAAACCATTCAAGGTAACATGGATCCAGCCATTTTGTTAGCTCCTTGGGAAGTTGTGGAGGAACGCGCCAAGGCCATTTTAGATCAAGGTATGGCTCAGAATGGCTATATCTTCAATTTAGGGCACGGAGTATTTCCATCTGTTAATCCAGAAACATTAAAGAGATTAACAGCCTTTATCCATGAATATTCTTTATCACAGAAAAAGCGTTAAAATCTGTGATTGAAGCAACTTGCTTGGTAAATATTTAGGATTTTTGGCACAATATAATAAGCTGTGAAAAAAGGGGCATAAAGGAGGCAGGATCATTGCTTTATCTTTATGGCCCTGTCCCTAATTTGATAGGGAAAATGGAATTATTTAAAGAGGTGTACATATGAAAAAAAAGAAAATGGGTTTGCTCGTTATGGCATACGGCACACCTTATACTTTAGATGATCTGGAACGGTATTATACTCATATTCGACATGGGCGAAAGCCAACTACGGAAATGTTGGAGGATCTCCGAAATCGTTACCAAGCAATTGGGGGAATTTCACCGCTTGCTAAAATTACCCTTGCACAAGCAGAAAAACTGGAAGAACATTTAAATAAGATTCAAGATCAGATCGAATTTAAAATGTATCTCGGATTAAAACATATTGACCCATTTATCGAGGATGCTGTTAAGCAGATGCATGAAGATGGTATTACAGAAGCCGTTAGTATTGTACTAGCACCACATTTTTCTACATTTAGTGTTAAATCGTATAATGGAAGAGCAGTACAGGAAGCAGAAAAGCTTGGTGGGCCTAAAATAATAACCATTGAGAGTTGGTATAAAGAGCCGAAATTTATTAAATATTGGGCGGATCAAGTCAAAAGAATTTTTGATCGTATGCCTGAAGAAGAGAAGCAATCATCGGTTCTTATTGTTTCTGCACATAGTTTGCCAGAGAAAATATTGCAGTTTGGAGATCCATATCCACAAGAGCTACAGGATACAGCAACATTAATTGCTAAACAAGCGGGTGTAAAAAATTATGTGATTGGTTGGCAAAGTGCCGGCAATACTCCTGAGCCATGGTTAGGACCTGATGTACAAGATTTAACAAGAGATTTATATAATAAACATCAATATCAAGCATTTGTCTATGCACCAGTGGGATTTGTGTCTGATCATCTTGAAGTACTATATGATAATGATATTGAATGTAAGGCTGTAACGGATGAAATTGGTGCCAGCTATTATCGCCCGGAAATGCCAAATGCCAAAGAAGAGTTTATTGATGCATTGGCGTCTGTTGTATTAAAAGCAATACAGTAAAGGAAACTCAGGTAATGAAAGAGGGTGACTTCCGTGGCGGAAGAAAAACAGAAAGTTGTTATCATTGGGGGAGGAATTGCCGGACTGACCTCAGCCTTTTATTTGCAAAAAAAAATAAAGGAAAATCAACTTCCGATCGATATTCAACTAATTGAAGCGTCTCACCGTCTCGGCGGGAAATTACAAACTGTCAGAAGGGACGGTTTTACGATTGAGCGGGGACCTGATTCTTTTTTAGCTAGAAAAACTAGTATGATTAGATTGGCTAAAGAAGTTGGGATGGATGATCAATTAGTTCATAATTCTACAGGTAAATCGTATGTATTGGTTAATAATAAACTTCATCCGATGCCTGGTGGATCTATCATGGGGATCCCGACGGAAATTGGTCCTTTTATCACTACTGGTCTTTTTTCAATTCCTGGTAAGCTGAGAGCAGCAGCAGATTTTCTACTTCCCCGTTCAGAAGCTGGAAAAGACCAAGCTTTGGGACAATTTTTCCGCAGAAGATTAGGTAACGAGGTCGTTGAAAATTTAATCGAACCTTTATTGTCAGGTATCTATGCAGGGGACATTGATCAACTCAGTTTAATGTCAACATTTCCCCAATTTTATGAGGTAGAACAAAAGTATCGTAGTTTAATTATTGGTATGAAAAAATCTACCCCTAATCAGGCAAAGCAGCCTGTACAAAATAAACCGACCAAAGGGGCTTTCCTGACCTTTAAAACGGGATTACAGTCATTTGCCGAAGCAATAGAAGCAAAGCTTGATCCTCATTCTATTTTAAAAGGACATAGAGTTGAGAAGATTACAAGAACTAATGGTAAATATAGAATTTTCCTTAATAACGGAGAAGAAATGACGGCAGACTGCGTTATCGCCGCTACTCCGCACCAAATCACTCAGTCTATGTTTTCTGATTATCGTTTTTTTGATCCATTAAAAGCGGTACCATCTACATCTGTTGCTACAGTTGCAATGGCTTTTCCGAAGGAAGCCATTAAGAAGGATATTGATGGAACTGGATTTGTCGTATCTAGAAATAGTGATTATTCCATTACTGCATGTACTTGGACACATAAAAAATGGGCGCATTCTACGCCAGAAGGAAAAGTATTACTTCGTTGTTATGTAGGTAGGGCCGGTGATGAGACCATTGTCGATCTTTCCGATGACCAAATTAATAAAATTGTTCTGGATGATCTGAAGAAAACAATGGATATCACGATGAATCCCGATTTTTCGATCATTTCACGATGGAAAAATGCCATGCCACAATATACAGTTGGCCACAAACAGCGTCTTGCAACGATTTTGGAAAAAATGGGACAAGAGCTTCCCGGTGTATTTCTGGCTGGTGCTTCTTATGGTGGAGTAGGCGTACCTGATTGTATTGATCAGGGAGAAGCTGCTGTTAAAGGAGTTTTAGAATATTTAAACGTAAAAGAAGCTGTTACAATGTAACAGCTTCTTTTTTCATTTAATTTGACTTAAAAAATGATTCAGTAAAAGCACCCTAGAGGGTGTGACGTCTTTGTTTCCCGTCCTAAGATAAGACAACATTGAAACTTCTTTGGTCTCTTTGTGTTTTCTTTATTACAGTTGATGCTCTCCAGGCTATACGCCTATTGGCATGGTTTTTTGCTTTTCTACTTGCAAACGAGGAAAATTTCGAGTATACTCATTGGGTGAAATAAATGACTAAAATGTCCATTTGGTCATTTTGTTTTATATATATTTTGGGGGTTATTTTTTTGGAGTTTATTGACCAAATGAATAAAATAGTCAATTTTTATAAAAGGAGGCATGAAGGATGAAAAATCATTTCTTTAAAAAAGAGCTTTCTGCCATTTTAAAAAATAAAAAGGTTTTAATCCCAATCATTGCAGTTATGTTTGTTCCAGTGTTATATGCAGGCATGTTTCTTTGGGCTTTTTGGGATCCTTATGCAAATTTAAGTAAACTTCCCGTTGCAATAGTTAATGAGGACCAGGGAGCTGAATTTGAAGGAGATCAATTACATCTTGGGAATGACCTTGTAACAAAATTGGAGAAAAGCAAAGACTTTGGTTTTGAAAAAGTTGACAAACAAAAAGCGTATAATCAGTTAAAAAACCAAAAATACTACATGCTCATTGAAATTCCAAAAGATTTTTCTAAAAATGCAACGACATTATTAGATGATGATCCAAAAAAGCTGGAATTAAAATATATTCCGAATGAAAGCTTTAACTTTTTATCTTCTCAAATCGGGGGAACAGCAGTTGAGAAAATTAAAACTGCCGTATCTGAAAAAGTAACGGAGACATATGCGGAAACCATGTTTGAGAAAATATCTGAGCTTGCTGATGGAGTTGAGAAGGCAAGTGAAGGTGCTGAAAAATTAAGCGATGGGACAGTGGCATTAAATGAAGGAACAAAAGAATTAAATAAAGGCCTTGCCACTTTAGCGGAAAAATCCATTCAATTTCGTGAAGGTTCCAAAGAGGCGGCTATAGGTTCACAAAAACTCACAGCTGGAACTTTGGAAATAAAAAAAGGTTTAGGTAAGGTAGATAATAACCTTCCATTGTTAATTGAGGGAACGAACCAAGTGTATTCTGGTTTAGAACAGTTAAAACATGAACTTCCTGCTGGAATTGCTTCTGAAATCGAGAAACAATTAACTGGAAATATAGGTCGATTAAATAAGGGAATTGATCAGTTTCAATCTCAATTATCAACATCATTATCAGCACAAATTGCAGAACAATTAATAGATGAGCAAACCGCAAAAATGGAGCAGCTTTCAAATGCATTAATTCAAAATGGTGTATCACCACAGCTTGTGAGTGGAATAATGACACAAATGCAACAAAATGCACCATCTAAAGAACAGCTGCAACAACAAATTTTAACTAAACTTGATTCTAAATTAGATGAAGGTTTTAATCAATTTAAAACAGGGTTAAATAGTCAGCTCAGTGGTGCTTCAAACGGATTGGAAAAGAAAATAGAGAATAAAACAAATCCTTATTTTGACCAATTAATCAGTGGTATTGGGACTATCAATGAAAATCAAAAAACACTACAGAATGGAATTCATCTGTTATATGAGGGAGCAACAGCATTAAATAATGGAGCAACGGAACTATCTTCTGGCTTAAACCAGCTCTCTAATGGAACAGATCAATTAACAGAAGGGACAGGAAAATTAGCAGCTGGATCAGAACAGCTTAAAGAAGGATCAAATACACTTACAGATGGAACGAAGGAATTAGCTAATAAGTTGTCAGAAGGAGCAACTGAAGCATCCAAAGTTCATGCAACAGACAAAACATATGATATGATGGCAAAACCAGTCAAACTAGCTGATGAAAAACTAAACCCAGTTCCTAACTATGGTACTGGATTTGCACCTTATTTCTTATCATTAGGCTTATTTGTCGGTGCCTTACTGTTATCTATTGTTTTCCCAATGCGTGATACAGTTGTGAAGCCTTCAAGCGGATTCCACTGGTTTGCAGGGAAGTTTTTGACGATGGCGGGTGTTGGGGTTGTTCAAGCATTATTGGCTGACGCAATTCTTTTATTCGGATTAGACTTGCATGTCCAAAGTACACCTAAGTTTATTTTCTTTTCTATATTAACAAGCTTGACATTTATTGCTCTTGTTCAATTTTTAGTAACAACCTTTGCGGATGCGGGTCGCTTTATCGCTATCATCATTTTGATTTTCCAATTAACAACAAGTGCTGGAACATTTCCACTTGAATTAATTCCGGAATTTTTACAGCATTTTAATGCATATCTACCAATGACATATACAGTCTTTGGCTTTAAAGCGGTAATCTCAAGTGGAGACTACAGTTTCATGTGGCATAATAGTTTCATTTTATTAAGCTATATCTTATTGTTTGCCATTCTAACCATTATTTATTTCACGATTAAATATCGTCAATCATACAAGTTACAAGTGAATGAATGATATGAAAAAACCAGCTATAATCGTTTGATTTGGCTGGTTTTTTCTGTATTAATAATAGAGAAAGTATGTCAATTGGAAATAGTAATAAATAAAGAATGGGAGGTAATAGATCATGAAATTAACGGTTATCGGATTCTGGGGCGGCTATCCCAAGAAAAATGCAGCAAGCGCAGGATACTTACTGGAACATGAAGGATTTCAGTTGTTAATTGATTGTGGAAGTGGGGTCCTATCTAAATTACAAAATGTTTTAGCTCCAGAAGAATTGGATGCAGTAATTCTCTCGCATTATCATCCAGATCATATTGCTGATATTGGAGTATTGCAGCATGCTAGGCTTATCCAGGGGTTCTTAGGGAAAGAAGTTCCAACTTTACCGATCTATGGTCATTCATTTAATAAACAAGAATTTTCGAAATTGACTTATAAGAATATTACTAAAGGAGTGGCCTATGATCCGAGTCAGCTTTTAACTGTTGGACCTTTTAATATTTCCTTTTTAAAAACTGACCATCCTGTACCTTGTTATGCAATGAAAATAGAAGCAGGTGGAAAAAAGTTAGTCTATACCGCGGATAGTGCCTTTAAAGAAGAATTTATTGGATTTAGCATAGGAGCAGATGTTTTACTTTGTGAATGTAATTTTTATGGAGGGCAAGATGGGAAGTCGGCAGGTCATATGAACAGTATAGAGGCTGGTCAGTTTGCTCAACAAGCAGCTGTCCATCAATTAATTCTTACTCACCTACCTCACTATGGTAATCTTTCTGATTTGCTTTACGAGGCATCTAGAGAGTTTACTGGTATAATAAAGCTTGCCGACGAATTTTTGACGGTAGTACTTTAAAGGAGGCCTTTTAAGCATGTTATTTATTGATAATAAAGGAATAACTGACCCCCGGATAAATTTAGCGATTGAGGAATATGCTTTAAAAAATCTTGATATAAATGAAACGTACTTATTATTTTACATAAATGAACCGTCTATCATTATTGGGAAAAATCAAAACACCATTGAAGAAATCAATACGGAGTATGTTGAGAAAAATGGAATACATGTTGTAAGAAGACTTTCAGGTGGGGGAGCTGTTTATCATGATTTAGGAAATTTAAATTTTAGTTTTATTACAAAAGATGATGGGGATAGTTTTCACAATTTCCGAAAATTCACGGAACCTGTTATTGCTGCATTAAAAAAGTTGGGTGTCAATGCTGAGTTGAGTGGCCGTAATGATATAGAAGTAGATGGAAGGAAAATTTCAGGTAATGCCCAATTTTCAACAAAAGGCCGAATGTTCAGCCATGGAACATTATTATTTGATTCGGAGATTGAAAATGTGGTATCAGCCTTAAAGGTGAAAAAAGATAAAATTGAATCTAAGGGGATTAAATCTGTTAGAAGTAGGGTAGCCAATATTTCAGAGTTTTTAGAGGAAAAAATTTCTATCGAACAATTCCGCTCGTTACTATTAAAATTTATTTTTGACGGGCAGGAGCAAGTGCAGGAATATGTTTTAACTGAGGAAGATTGGGAGAAAATCCACCAACTTTCAAAGGAAAGGTACCAAAATTGGGAGTGGAATTATGGCAAATCTCCTAAATTTAACTTACAGCATTCACAGCGTTTCCCTGCAGGTTCGATTGATGTTCGGCTCGATGTAAATAAAGGGATGATTGAAAATTGTAAAATTTACGGGGACTTTTTTGGTGTCGGTGATGTTGGAGAAATAGAGGAGAAACTTATAGGCATTCGTTATGAGAAAAATGAAATTGAAAAGGCATTGGCTGATTTGAATACACACCATTATTTTGGAAATATTTCAAAAGATGAATTTATTTCCTTGCTATATTAATGAATAGTTTAAAAGCACCTTTTTAAAGGTGCTTTATTTATTAGTTGGAAAAATATATTTAGATTTTGAGATTAGTCTGGAGGTTTACGTCCATTACACTCCTCCGCACGATTCGGCAACATTATCTCTTCTAGCTCTTCAATTCCTTTTCTTCGTGGAAGTATACCATAAGAGGAGGGTTCGGTAGCGTATATGGATCAAACGTGATCGCTTTTGGTTGAGGAGAGCCTAAATGCTTTTTATGCAAGGATATTTTTCAGAATTTTTATAAATTACACTTGTGCACCAAAAAGTCTTTCAATATAATATATTTAGAAAATTGAAATAAATATATGAATGATTATTCATTCATAAAAGGAGGAGTAAAATGAACCTATCCTCACAGCTTCGCGATACTGCCAAGGTTTCTGCCGAAAAAGTCGCATATTACTTTATGGGACAATCTAGTACATATGCTGAGTTGGATGAGGCAATTACAAAGTTTGCTTCCGGTCTTGCAAAATTAGGAGTAAAACAAGGAGATCATATTGCACTGCTTTTAGGGAATTCTCCGCAATTTATCATTAGTTTTTATGGGGCTTTAAGATTAGGGGCAACTGTTATCCCGGTGAATCCAATTTACACCGCAGATGAAATTGGGTATATCCTCAATAATGGAGATGTCAAGGTCGTTGTTGGATTGGACATGATGATCCCATTAGCCGAAAAGGTGCATACACTCCTACCAACCGTGGAGCGTTATATTATCTGTGAAACAGAACATAATGGATTAAATCAGAAAGGTATGGCCAATCTTTCCGTATACCCCAAATTGAAATCGTTTACAGACGTGATATCTTCGGGGGATCTAAGTTTCCAAGATGCTATTCTTCATGACGATGATACGGCTGTTATTCTTTACACTTCTGGTACTACTGGCAAACCAAAAGGTGCAATGCTCACTCATAAAAATTTATACAGCAATGCCAAGGATGTTGGCGATTATTTAAATATGAACAATGATGACCGCGTTATTACTACCTTACCTATGTTCCATGTCTTTTGCCTGACGGTTGCCCTTAATGCACCATTATTAAGAGGAGCAACACTATTAATCGTTCCAAAGTTCAGTCCGAAGGAAATCTTTCAAGTAGCAAAAAACTATAAAGCTACCGTTTTTGCTGGTGTGCCAACGATGTATAACTTTCTCTATCAATATCCGGAAGGAAATCCTGAGGATTTAAAAACATTAAGGCTTTGTATTTCTGGTGGAGCCTCTCTTCCTGTATCTTTATTAAATAATTTTGAAAAAAAATTTAATGTGCTGATTTCTGAGGGTTATGGTTTATCTGAAGCTTCACCGGTAACTTGCTTTAATCCACTAGATCGACCGCGCAAGCCGGGTTCTATAGGAACATCAATTATCAATGTGGAAACCAAGGTGGTCAATGAGCTTGGGGAAGAGGTCCCTCACGGTGTAGTGGGAGAGTTGATTGTTCGGGGTCCTAACGTGATGAAAGGGTACTATAAAATGCCGGAGGAGACCGCAGCTGTGCTCAAGAATGGATGGCTTTACACAGGTGATATGGCAAGAATGGATGAAGAAGGTTACTTCTATATTGTTGATCGAAAAAAGGACTTGATTATTGTTGGGGGATATAATGTATATCCTCGTGAGGTTGAGGAAGTTCTTTATGATCATCCAGATATCGTGGAAGCAGTTGTTCTTGGTGTTCCGGATCCCAATCAAGGGGAGGCAGTACATGCATATGTAGTTAGCAAAAATCCAAGCCTTACGGACGTAGATATTATTAGCTATTGTAAAGAACATCTTGCTAAATATAAAGTGCCTTCATCCGTATTCTTTTTAGAAGAACTACCAAAAAATACTACTGGAAAAATTTTAAGAAGGGCTCTTAAAGCAAAGGTATCGCAAATTGTATAACCCATTTTTTTCTAAAAATTTTTTTTAAAAAGCAGGCTTTTTGTTTAGCTTTTTCGAATGTAAAATAGGAAAGGAGTGGAATAATGGATACCGTTGTGTTGGAATTGAATAATCATATTGCAATCGTGACTATTAACCGTCCTCAAAGTTTGAATGCATTTAATTATGACACACTACTGGATTTACAGGAAACAGTAGAAAATATTCGCATGTCTAAGGATATTCGTGCAGTCATTTTTACAGGTGCTGGGGATCGGGCTTTTAGTGTCGGGGCTGATTTAAAGGAAAGAAAAAGTTTAAGCGATGAACAAGTAAAACGAAATCTTTATAAGATTAATGAGGTGTTTAATGCGATTGATCAATTGCCACAGCCGACTATCGCAGCGATAAACGGATTTGCTTTCGGTGGTGGCATGGAGCTAGCTTTGGCTTGTGACTTTCGAATAGCAACGAGTAATGCGTTGATGGGATTAACAGAAACGAGTTTAGCCATTATACCTGGAGCAGGCGGTACACAGCGTCTCCCACGGTTAATAGGTCAGGCAAAGGCATTAGAACTTATATTAACTGCTCGCCGGTTGACTGCAAATGAAGCTCTTTCTTATGGTTTATTAACCAAGATTGTCGAGCAGGATCAGCTTCTCGATGAATGTCTTGCCTTTTGTTCGATTATGCTAAAGAATGGACCTGTTGCCTTACAGCAAGCAAAATTTGCTGTGAAAAATGGGATGAATGTAGATTTAAACACAGGTCTTTTAATCGAACGTAAAGCTTATGAAGTCACACTACCTACCGAGGATCGAATGGAAGCATTGCAAGCCTTTGCTGAAAAAAGAGAGCCTGTATTTAAAGGGAAATAAACATGATGGATAATCCATCATGTTTATTTTTATTTCTATTTATCTGAAAATTTGTTAAAATTCATTTTTATATGGAGTCAAAGATAAGGGGGAATCAACTTGACGGATTTGGCTATAGGAAAAGTCACTTCTTCGTTTCGAAAAGGGGTTCAGGGCGGTCTCAGTATTGGGATTGGATATTTTCCGATTGCTTTAACTTTTGGACTCCTTGCTAAAACTTCAGGGCTATCAATCTATGAAACGGTTTTAATGAGTTTGATCGTGTTTGCGGGGGCATCTCAATATATATCATTAAGCCTTATCAGTTATGGGACTGGAATCTTTGAGATTATTTTAACCACCTTTATCGTGAATATTAGACATTTTTTGATGAGTGCAACATTAAATGAAAAGGCAGAAGAGGATCGTATAATTAACAAAATCATTTACGCATTCGGTATTACGGATGAGACCTTTTCAGTTGCTGCAACAAAGGATGGGACGGTTTCTACCGGTTATATGTTCGGCCTTATCTCTATATCATATTTGAGCTGGGTTATTTTTTCTGGTGTCGGCCACTTGATTGGGGCAAGTTTGCCGCATACACTTCAGGAAAGTATGGGGGTAGCACTCTATGCGATGTTTATCGGATTATTGGTTCCATCCTTGAAAAAGAGTACAAAGGTATTTCTTTTATCGATTCTTGGGGCTGTTTTTAATTCCATTTTCACTTTGGGACAAATGATGGCACAGGGATGGTCGATTGTGTTATCCACCCTATTATCGGCTATTCTTATAGAATCCATTGAGTATATAAAGAAGAGGGTACGAGGTGAAGTAAATGAGAAGTGACGTTTTTTGGATGATTATCGGAATGGCGATCGTTACATATCTTCCTAGGATGTTGCCTTTTGTCCTATTAAAGGGAAAGGAATTACCTCCGTTTATTCAGGGAGTGTTGAGAAATGTCCCATATGCGACATTAGGGGCATTAATTTTCCCGGCTATTCTTTTTATTAAAGATGATGATATTTGGTATGGGGTATTAGGGGCTGGTGCTGCTTTTCTTGTCTCTTATTTAGGAGCAAATGTAATTTTCGTTGTGATTGGCTCTATTGCTGTCCTTACACTTTACTCCTATTTCCTGTAAGCCAAATTGTACTGGCTTTTTTCTTGAGTTGAAAAATGTTTCTTTTTGACATTGATAATAAGCTAATACATAAGTGTCCTAGCATCTTGTGTCTAGTCCTCTCTACTTTACGATACGTTGACATCGATTCATTCTCGGCTCAATGTGTTTCCTTTCTCTCAGTTGGAGAGTCTCCACAAGGAAAACTTCGGCAGCATTCACATCGCATGACCGAAAGCGATAGCTTTTGGGAGGAAGCCATACGCCACTGACCAGGGGCTTCCGCTTTTCTTAATATAGAGTTCTATTTCTTCGTTTTTCATCTAAACTATGTAATAGAGAGGCTGTACAAAAAGGGGGACATAACATGGTGAGAAAAATGGGGGTCTATGCGGTCCTAGCTTATTGTTTATATGGATTGTTTTTCTACTGGTATTTATTCCATTTGGCTGATCCGGTCTTGCCTTTTGAATATCAAGGAACAAGTGCAGATCCAGCAACGTTTTTAAATGGCAGGGAGCTGGAATTAAGCGAGGAATATTCTAAAATAAGAAATCTTTTATTTTTCCTTTCTACACCGCTTGAATGGCTTATTTATTTTCTAATATTATTATTTGGATTATCAAAAATATTTAAGCGGTGGGCAGATGATTCAGCTAAATATAAAATACTTCAAACACCGATTTATCTCTTTTGGTTGTCTCTTTTTTCTTTTGTCACTACTTTGCCCATCAGTTATATTAGCTATCACTTTTCAAAATCATATAATATCTCTACTCAATCCTTTCCATCATGGATGAAGGATGAGCTGATTGATTTTTGGGTGAATTATGGAACGTGGCTCATTATCGTACCAGTCCTATATTGGTTAATGAAAAAAAGTAAGAAACGTTGGTGGCTTTATGCATGGCTGCTATCCATCCCATTTACATTATTTATGATGTTTATCCAGCCTGTAATCATCGATCCGTTATATAATGATTTTTATCCACTGAAAAATAAGGAATTGGAAACGAAAATTTTAGCACTGGCTGATCGAGCAGATATTCCTGCTGATCATGTTTTCGAGGTAAATATGGCGGAAAAAACGAATGCATTAAATGCATATGTCACGGGAATTGGATCCAATGCTCGGATTGTTCTATGGGATACTACATTAAATAAGCTGAATGATGACCAGATCTTATTCATCATGGCTCATGAAATGGCCCATTATGTGGAAAAACATATTTATTGGGGGATTGCTGGCTATTTATTGCTGTCACTATTTGGATTATACTTGACATATCGGCTGATGAATTGGGCCTGTGAGCGATGGGGAAATGAATTGAAAACAAAGGAAGTTTCGGATATCTGTTCACTACCATTATTTTTTATGATTATATCCATGTTGTTGTTTGCATCAAGTCCGCTCTCTAATTTGGTTTCACGTTATCAGGAATCACGAGCAGATCAATATGCGATTGAAATGACGAAAAATCCGGATGCCGCTATTTCTTCGTTTCAAGAATTATCAAGGATCAGTTTAAGTCAAGTAAATCCTCCACTCTTAGTTAAAATATTCCGCTATAGTCATCCTTCGATGCTGGAACGCATTTCAAGGCTTGAAGAATACCAAATAAAACATCGTAACGATTAGAATTGAAAAAGCTTGAGACATTTTTGTCTTAAGCTTTTTTCAATAAAAAAATAAACCGTTCGATGACGGTCACATTTAAGTTCCAAATTTTTTGTTTATTTCCTTAAGTTTACTCGTTAAATGAAAAAATGTCTTTTTGTCACGACGATCAATGGCTGAATCAATTTTTAATAATAATTTTTCTTTCTCAATCCTTAATTGAATTTCTGATAAGAGCATTTCAATGTAGAGGTCCTGAACAAAATTTTCTTTTTTTTGATAGCGTTTCATGGCATCCATTTTCACTAATTCCGTGTGGGATTTTTCGTTCATGAAAATCACCTCTGACGCTTTTTTCTATTATATGGATTTTTCTGAATAATATCAATAAAATTGTAATTTTGTTTATTATTTTATTTTGTAAATTGTGAATAATTTGGTAACTTTTTATGAAAAAGGGAGGAATTAATTTAATAACATGTTAAAATGTGGTAGTAATTAATTAGTTTAGGAGTTGAGGGGATTGAATCAGCATTTGGAAGAATATGAAGTAAATTCTTTTACCATGTTATTAGAGCCGGTTCAATATGGGAGCAAATTATTTACAAAAGTTTTCGAAATTAGTGATGAATTTTTAGTTCCGTTAAAACCATTAGATGTTATCAAAAATAGCTGTAAATATTTTGGTGTTGATTACGAGAGCCGGAAAAAAGGAACAAAACAGTTAATAGGGTATACGAGAAAAGTTCCCATTGCCATTGAACCATCGAATCGGATTTTCTTTTTTCCAACAACATCACCTGCCGGAAATGAATGTATCTGGATTTCGTCTGAACATGTTGAGAATTACCGTCGAATCGGGCCACAGCAAACACTTATAACCTTCCGGAATAAATACACTCATGTGTTACCGGTGTCATACGGCATGATCGAAAAGCAAATGTTAAGGACGTCTTTATTAAAAACAAAACTGCTACAAAGAATTGAAGGCAGAAAAATGTCTTTTTATTTAATGGACAGGCCGAAAACGCTACAGGCTTTGGAAAAATCTCATGACTATGAATAGTAATTAGTAACAATGATTAACGGGATAGATGTTTTTTTAAAAAATAGGTTTCCATGATTTCTTCGACCTTATTTCGGATTCTTGGATTAAAGTAGTTATGGTTTTCTTCATAACCTTTATAAATAAACATGTACATTGTAAAAGCATCGTCCCGTTTTGTTTGAATTACTTGAAGCTTATTCTTTTTCATATACTGTTTTGCCTCAGCCAATTCTCTTTGAATTTCCTTCAATGTTTCTTCAATTAATTCCAGGTAGGGTTTTTTTAATTTAAATGGACTATTTTTCACAACTAATAAATCCCGATTTAAGATGGTTAAAACCATAGGTAAATAAATGGCTTTTTCCATAATGTCACGGTCATTCTCTGGAATTCTGGTCATTTACAATCACACCTCACATTTATCGAACTTATGTTCTGTTTTTATTTTATCCAATAGATTTAGTAAAAGCAATAGTACATTCTTGTAAAAAAACTTGCCAGAGGCGAGTTTTTTTTTGCCAAATTCAATGATTTCCTGAGAAAGTTTTTTATAATAGAAGGAAATAGGAAAGGGAAAAATGAATAAAAGAAGAAACATAGAATGCAAAAATGAAGTCCAATCAATTGTAAAGGAAAAATCAAACCTAAAGGTGATAAAATGAGATCAGATAGACATCGTAAAAAGAGAAGATGGAAAAAAATATTTGTCCTATTTTTATTCATACTTGGCGGTGTTATTGGTTATTCCTATTTTCAATATAAACAAGGGGTGAACCAATCCTTAAAAAAGCTAGATGGAGAACGTGAAGAAGAACAAATGGTTTATAAGTTTGAAGGAAAGAAAGACCAGTATGGAGGGACGAATATTTTATTACTAGGTAGTGATGCTAGAGGAAAAGAAAAATCTCGTGCTGATACGATAATGATTGCTCATTATAATGAGGATAAAGGAACATTTAAATTAACCTCGATTATGAGGGACAGCTATGTTGATATCCCAGGACGTGGAAAACATAAAATTAATTCAGCCTTCGCATACGGTGGCCCGGAGTTGATGAGACAAACCATTAAAAAAAATTTTGATATTGATCTCCAATATTATGCGATTGTCAATTTTCAAGGCTTTGTTCACTTAATTGATGAGGCATTTCCGAATGGTGTGGAAATAGATGTGGAGAAGAAAATGTCAAAAAACATTGATGTTACATTAGAACCTGGCCTTCAACGGTTAAACGGAGAACAACTGCTTGGTTATGTTCGTTTTCGTCAAGATGCAGTTGGGGACTTTGGCCGTGTCGAACGACAGCAAAAGGCGGTAAAAGCAATTGGTGAGCAGCTTAGCAGTATCCAAACCATTGCCAAACTTCCAAAATTAGTTGGTGTCCTCACCCCATATGTCAATACGAATATGGATACCTCCGATATGATTTTTATAGGAAAGGATTTCTTTTCAGGTAATAGAGGAACGGTCGAAACGCTCCGGATTCCTGTAGAGGATGGCTTTACTGAAACAAGGGTTAAAGGGGAAGGATTTATATTAAAGCTTGATCTTGAAAAAAATAAACAAGCACTTCACGAATTTATTACTAAATAACTATACTTCAGTATTTAAAATAGACTTATAAACAGATGAAGGAGAACACGGATGGATTTTGAATCAATTAGAGCTTGGTTTACACTTGAAAATATTATGAACCTTATTCAGGAGTATCGATCCCTTGGCCCATTACCTGGTATTTTGTTAACAGTGCTTGAGGCCTTTCTGCCGTTTCTCCCTTTATTTCTGTTTGTAATGGCTAATGCCAGTGCTTTTGGGCTGTGGCTAGGATTTCTTTATTCTTGGCTTGGTGCCTGTATCGGTGCACTATTGGTATTTTTACTTGTTCGAAAATACGGTCAAAAAAGGCTTCTGGCATTTTTACTGAGACACCCTAAGATTTATAGGTTAATGGACTGGGTGGAACAGAATGGTTTTGGCCCATTGTTTCTAATGCTTTGTTTTCCATTTACTCCCTCAGCGGTTGTCAATATTGTTGCAGGACTTTCGAGACTAAGTGTTGCTCAATATATACTTGCCGTCGGTATTGGAAAAATGGTGATGATTTTTACCATTAGCTTTATTGGGTATGATATTCACTCCTTGATTACGCAGCCATATCGGACAATCATTGTATTAGTGATTATTTTTATTCTTTGGTATGTTGGTAAAAGAATAGAAGTAAGATTGAATAAGAGTACTGGTAAGAAACACTATAGAGAGGTAAAACAATTTTTTGAACAGGAAAAACGGAGGAGATATGGTGAAGAATGATTGGAAAAAGGAAGGTATGGAATGGGTGAAAGCCTTTGCCATTGGAGTGATTATTTTTGTCTTTATTCGCACATTTTTCTTTTCTAATTATGTTGTGGAAGGCGAATCGATGATGCCCACACTCCAGGATGGAAATAAGCTTGTGGTTAATAAGGTTGGCTATCATGTAGGAGAGTTAGAAAGATTTGATGTCATTGTCTTTCATGCAAATGCGAAAGAGGATTTTGTAAAGAGAATTATCGGGCTACCAGGTGATGCAATTGAGTATCGCAATGATCAATTGTATATTAACGGGAAAAAATATGACGAGCCATATTTAGATATTTATAAAAAAAATTCAGCTACTGTAAAGCTCACCGGCGACTTCAGTTTACAAGAAATTACTGGAGAAAAAACGGTTCCTGAGGGAAAATTATTTGTGCTTGGTGATAATCGCTTAGGCAGTTGGGATAGCCGTCATTTTGGGTTTATTTCTATTGATCAAGTTGTCGGCAAAGTGGATCTTCGTTACTGGCCGTTACAAGAAATGGACATTCATTTTTAAAGAAATGATTTAGCAGCACGATTGGAACATCGTGTTATTTTTTTTGCCGTTATTAATGTAATAATACCTTTTTGAGCATTAGGTCATTTGAAACCAAACGTTTGTGCTTAAATTGTGGTAAAATGGGAAATACAAGATCAGGCGAAAGAGAGGTTCGAATATGTCTTTAAGAATGATACTGGGTCGGTCCGGAAGCGGTAAAACTGAATTATTCCTTGAAGAGATACGGAAACGGCTTATTGAAGACCCAGCTGGTCCTCCAATCATTTATATTGTTCCTGAACAGATGACATTTATGTCAGAATATCGGCTTGCAACGGATCCTGAAATTGGGGGGATGATTCGTACCCAAGTGTACAGCTTTTCTCGCCTAGCATGGAGAATTCTGCAAGAAACTGGTGGTATCAGTCGGACGCATTTAAGCAGTGTCGGTATGAATATGTTAATTCGCAAAATTATCGATGAACAACGAGAACGATTATCGATCTTTAAACAGGCAGCTGATAAGAACGGTTTTGTACAACAATTAGAACAAATGATTACGGAATTTAAACGGTATTGCATCAGGCCAGAAGATCTTATCAAAGGAAATGATCTTGTTGGTGCTGACAGCCGTTCGACTTCAAAAGTGTTGCATGATAAATTAAATGATTTGGAAGTAATTTATCAACAATTTGAAGATGAAATTTTAGGGAAATATATTGATTCAGAAGATTATTTTCGCCTGCTTACTGAAAAAATTAATGCCTCAGCCTATTTAAAAGAGGCTGAAATATATATAGATGGTTTTAATAGTTTTACTCCGCAGGAATACGAAATCATGCAAGAACTCATGAAGCATTGTCGAAGAGTATCTATCGCTTTGACAGCAGATTCATTCAATTTGAATGCCTCTTTAGACGAGCTTGATTTATTTCGAACTGCAAAAGAGACTTGTTGTATCCTTTATAACTTAGCTCAAGCGAATAACATTGTTATCGAAGAGATAATCCAATTGAAGGAATCCAAAAAGTGGATAAATCCATCACTACATCATTTGGAGGCCAATTTTGACTCACGGCCATCCGTCCCTTTTTATGGAAAGACTGATATTTCCCTTTGCGAAGCAGCCAATCGTAGGTCAGAGATGGAAGGGATTGCGCGTGAGATTCGCGAGTTAGTTCGTACAAAAGGATACCGCTATCGGGATATTGCCGTATTAATTAGAAATGGCGGAGATTATCTTGAAATCGCTGAGCCCGTTTTTCATGACTACCAGATTCCATATTTTATTGATCAAAAAAGGACTATGCTGCATCACCCTCTAATCGAATTAATTCGTTCAAGCCTTGAGGTAATCTTGTCTTATTGGCGATATGAACCGGTATTTAGGGTGATAAAAACAGACTTGATTTATCCGCTTCATGAAAATCCGGATAAAATGCGTGAAAGAATGGACAGGCTGGAAAACTATTGCTTGGCTTATGGAATCAATGGGAGTAAGTGGACAAAGAAGGAACGATGGACTTATCGACGCATAAGAGGATTAGAATTTGAAGGAACTACTCAAACTGATGCGGAAAAAGCAATAGAACAAGAAATTAATGAATTAAAAGTCATGATTACTGCACCTCTAATGCGTCTTTCAAGACGGGTAAAAAGAGCAGATACTGGAAGGCTGCTTTGTGAAGCTGTTTATTTATTTTTAGAAGAATTAGATATTCCTGCAAAGCTGGAAAAGTGGAAAATGGAGGCGGAAGAGAAAGGAGACCTTGTGAAAGCAAGGGAACATGAACAGGTTTGGAACGCCGTTGTGGATCTTTTAGACCAGTTTGTTGAAATACTTGGGGAACAATCCGTTTCTCTTAAATCATTTGCATCTATTTTAGAGGCTGGTTTTGAATCCTTGCAATTTTCCCTAATCCCTCCAGCCCTTGATCAAGTATTAATTGGAGATTTGGAAAAATCAAAGTTAAATCAGATTAAGGTCGTATTTGTAGTAGGGGTAAATGAAGGAGTATTGCCAGCAAAACTTTCCGATGAGGGGATACTTTCGACAGAAGACAGGGAATTGTTGACAGCGTGTGGAATTAAAGTTGCCCCAAGTAGCAGAGTTCGTTTACTTGATGAAAATTTTCTTGCTTATAAAGCTTTTACAGCACCTTCAGAATTACTTTATATTAGCTACCCATTGGCAAATGAAGAAGGTAAGGCATTACTTCCTTCATCGTATATGAAAAGAATGAAAGAAATGTTTCCGAACGCAATTTTACGGTCCTTTTTGGCAGACCCTGCCCAATGTTCAGAAGAAGAGCAGCTAATGTTTGTATCCAATTTTACCACTGCATTGTCCTACCTTAATGCCCAACTTCAGTTGAAGAAACGGAACTATCCAATTTCCAATTTGTGGTGGGATGTATATAACTTTTATATAGAAAGTAGCAGGAAAGAACAGGCAGAAAAGGTTTTTTCAAGTCTTTTTTATACAAACAAAGCTATTAAACTTTCGAAAGAAACGGCAGATGAATTGTATGGAGAAACCATCACGGCAAGTGTTTCCCGTATGGAGCTCTACCATGCATGTTCATTCTCCCATTTTGCCCAGCATGGTCTCAAATTAAGGGAACGGCAAATTTTCCGCTTGGAGGCACCTGATATAGGTGAGTTGTTTCATGCTGCTCTTAAGCAAATTGCTGAAATCGTTAATAAGAATAAGATATCCTGGGCACAGTTGACCAGAAAGCAATGTGAGGACTTGTCAAAAGAAGCAATTAAAACATTGGCACCAAAACTACAAAACGAAATTCTACTAAGCTCGGAACGCCATCATTATATGAAACGAAAGCTCGAGCAAATTATTACACGTGCGTCTATTGTTTTAAGTGAACATGCAAAGGTTAGCGGTTTTTCGCCAATAGGACTCGAACTGGGATTTGGACCAAACGGAAAATTACCTCCCCTGTCCTTTACCTTAAAAAACGGGAAGAGAATGGAATTGGCTGGACGAATTGACAGGGTAGACCAGGCTAAAGGAGAAGGTAATAGCGTCTATTTGAGGGTAATTGATTATAAATCAAGTGAGAAAGATGTTAATTTGACAGAGGTTTATTATGGTTTGGCCTTGCAAATGTTAACGTATTTAGATATTGTTATGACCCACTCTAATGAGTTAGTCGAAATGAAGGCCAGTCCTGCAGGTGTTCTTTATTTTCACGTTCATAATCCATTTGTGCATACAACGAAAATGTTAACAATAGATGAAATTGAAAAAGAAATCATGAAAAAGTTTAAAATGAACGGATTAATGTTAAATGATTTCAATGCCATTCGCCTAATGGATCAAACGTTAGAATCAGGAGATTCACAGATTATTGCAGCCGGAATAAAAAAAGATGGACAGTTTACAAAAAAATCTAAGGTTGCGAGTTTGCAAGAATTTGAAGATCTCAAACAATATGTTCGCCGCCTTTATCAAAAAACAGGGAATGCAATTGTTGATGGTCATATCGAGATTTCTCCTTATAAACTAAAGGATAAAATACCTTGTACGTTTTGTTCTTTTAGATCGTTGTGCCAATTTGATGAATCAATTGAAGATAATCGATTCCGGATTCTCGTCCCTCATACAAAGGAAGATGTGTTTGCACTTATAAGAAAGGAGGCGGGTGAAATTGACAAATATTGAGATTCCTCCAAAGCCAGAAGGAGTTACTTGGACTGATGACCAATGGAAAGCGATAATGGCCAGGGATAAAGATATTCTAGTTGCCGCAGCGGCAGGTTCGGGGAAAACAGCTGTTCTTGTGGAAAGAATTATTCGAAAAATCCTTTCAGAAGATGATCCTATCAATGTGGATGAATTGCTAGTCGTGACATTTACGAATGCATCCGCGGCAGAAATGCGCCACCGAATTGGTGAAGCATTGGAAAAGGCCATTGATAAAGATCCTGCGTCCCGTCATTTAAGGAAACAGCTTAGCTTGTTAAACAAAGCATCGATTTCAACTCTTCATTCATTTTGTCTAGAGGTTATCCGTAAATATTATTATTTAATCGATGTCGATCCTGGCTTTCGGATTGCCGACCAAACGGAGGTACAATTACTCCGAGATGAAGTGATGGATGAGTTATTTGAGGAGGAATATGCAAAACCAGGAAATGACGCATTCTTTACCTTGGTTGACTCCTTCACAAGTGACCGAAGTGATAGAGAATTAATGGATATTGTTCAATCCATTTATGATTTTGCTAAGTCTAATCCGTTGCCGAAAGCATACTTAAATACTATTGTTTCGATGTATGAAGTAAGTAATATTACTGATATTGAAGAACTTCCGTTTATTAAAGCCCTTCTGTTTGATGTTGAACTGCAATTAAATGCAGCTAGGGAAATGATTAAGCGGGGATTGGATATTACAAAGCTTCCCGGCGGTCCAGCTCCAAGGGCAGAAAATTTTACGGATGATTTGGCAGTCATAGACACGTTGATTCAAGCAAAGCAGGAATCATGGGATGCTTTATATGATGCTATGCAATGCTGGTCGTTCTCTAGAGCGAAACAGGTGAGAGGGGATCAATACGATAAAGAGCTGACGGCGAAGGCACAAAAGCTGAGAGAAAGTGCAAAGAAAAAACTCCAAGATATAAAGGACGAACTGTTTTCCCGTAGGCCGGAAAGTTTTTTGCGAGATATGGAGGAAATGCTTCCATTAATTAAAACCCTTGTCTATCTTGTCGAGGAATTCTCCAATCGTTTTGAAAAAGTTAAAAGAGAAAGAGGAATTGTCGACTATGCTGATTTAGAGCATTTTTGCCTTGAGATATTAACGGATCATGTCACTGAAGAAGGTAAATTTATTCCATCTGAAGCTGCTATTTCCTATCGACATCAGTTTAAAGAGGTTTATGTAGATGAATATCAAGATGTAAACTTAGTTCAAGAAACTATATTAAAGCTTGTGGCTAAAGAAGATGAATCGAATGGAAATATGTTCATGGTCGGAGATGTCAAGCAATCTATTTATCGCTTTCGCTTGGCCGAGCCAAATTTGTTTTTGAGCAAATATAACCGCTTTAAAACAGATGGAGTAGGTTCCGGTCTCAGAATCGATTTGGCGCAGAATTTCCGGAGTCGGAAGGAAGTGCTCGATGCTACCAATTATATATTTAAGCAAATTATGGGTGTTAAGGTTGGAGAAATTGAATATGATGAAGCGGCTGAATTAAGGAAAGGTGCCCCATATCCAGAGGACATTTCTTACCCGACAGAGCTGATTATTATTGATCAAAAATCAGAAGTGTCAGAAGTTCCTTCCAACCAAGAGACAGATCCAGAGATAATAAAAGCTGATTTGGATGCAGAAGATCTTGATCAATCTCAGTTAGAAGCGAGAGTGATAGCCACTAAAATTAAGGAATTACTAGATAAACAAACATTAGTTTATAATGCAAAAACGAAATCACAACGGCCGCTAATGTATCGTGATATCGTAATCTTGCTTCGTTCTATGACCTGGGCTCCGCAAGTTATGGAAGAATTTAAGCAACAAGGGATTCCAGTTTATGCTGATTTGTCAACAGGGTATTTTCAAGCAACAGAAGTGACAATCATGATTTCTTTGCTTCGAGTGATCGATAATCCATACCAGGATATTCCTTTGGCTTCCGTGTTACGGTCTCCGATTGTCGGTCTGAATGAAGAAGAGTTGGCAAAAATCCGACTATATAACAAGCGAGGTTCGTATTGGGAGGCAGTAAGTGCTTTCTGTCAAAATCGGAGAGCTGAAACGGATGTGACATTTTACAATAAAGTTCGACACTTCTATGAATTGTTGAAAGGATGGCGTAGGATCGCTAGGCAAGGAGCACTTTCTGAACTCATATGGCAGCTATATCGGGATACTCACTTTTATGACTTTGTTGGTGGCCTTCCTGGTGGAAAACAAAGGCAGGCTAATTTAAGAGCATTATATGACCGAGCCAGAGGCTATGAACAAACTTCTTTCCGCGGGTTGTTCCGTTTCTTACGTTTTATTGAGCGAATGATGGAAAGAGGCGATGATCTCGGGGCAGCCAGAGCGCTTGGTGAGCAGGAAGATGTTGTTCGAATTATGACCATCCATAGTAGTAAAGGATTGGAGTTTCCAATTGTGTTTATGGCAGGGATGGCCAAGCAATTTAATATGATGGATCTATACAAATCCTATTTACTTGATAAGGATTCAGGCTTTGCTACGAAGTATGTAAATGCAGAAAAACGAATTACTTATCCTGCCTTGCCACAACTAGCATTTAAGCGGAAAAAGAAAATGGAAATGCTAGCCGAAGAAATGCGTGTCTTGTATGTAGGAATGACGAGGGCTAAGGAGAAGCTCTATTTAACCGCAACTTTAAAAGATGCGGACAAACAATTTGAGCAATGGAATGATGTCTCTGAACAAACGGATTGGCTATTAAAAGATTACCAACGGGCATCTGCTTCAAGTTATATTGACTGGATTGGCCCATCTTTAGTTCGCCATAAGGATTGTTCAAAATTTAAGGCCACAGTTAAGCCTAATGAACTTGTTCCTCAAGAAATTATCCAGCATCCTTCGTCCTGGAAAATTTCGATTTTGAATGCGGAGGATCTAAATCGACTGGAGAATATTACAGGCCAAGAAACAACTGATTTTATTGAACTGGTGAGGAACGGGGAAAAAGTTCCTCTTGTCTCTGATTTTGCAGAAGAAGTCACTGACCGACTTTCTTGGAATTATACTTTTACAAATGCTGTAACACACCGTTCTAAACAATCCGTTTCCGAAATTAAACGACAGAGGGAAATAGCGGACGAGCAAAGTGGAACAGATATTGTCCGAAGGTTTAAAAAGCCCATCTTAAGGCGACCGAAATTTATGCAGGAAAAGTCAATAAGTCCTGCTGAACGTGGAACAGCCATGCATATGGTCATGCAACATATAGATTTAAATAGACCTGTCAGCAGTGAATCGATAAGAGACCAAGTGAATCAAATGGTAACAAATGAATTGTTAACTCCCGAACAGGCTGCTGTCATAAATGCAGACTTAATTGTACAGTTTTTTCAGACCGTACTGGGAAACAGATATTTTCATGCCAAGAGGATCCACCGGGAGGTTCCATTTACTTTATCTTTACCTGCACGGGATGTATACTCAGACTGGCAAGACGAAGAGGAGTCGGTTTTTGTACAAGGGATTATTGACTGTATTCTTGAGGATGAAGCTGGTCTTATTCTCATTGATTATAAATCAGATGGAATAACCGATCGTTTCAAAGGGGGCTTTGAACAAGCGAAGCCAATTCTTGAAAACAGGTACAAGCTTCAGATCCAATTATATACAAGAGCTATTGAACAAATTTGGAAAAGGAAAGTGGCGGAGCGATATTTATTCTTCTTTGATGGGGCGCATATATTGAAGATGTAAATAGAAAATGACATAGGCCAGTAGGTCTATGTCATTTTTAACCATTTCCTGTAATAGGTTGGTCAATTAGGTCTGTGTCTAAGACATTGGTTCCGCTCAGCCCATTATTTGTAACGATAAGACCGCCAGTATTAAATCCACCCGAACCGGCAGAAGTTTTAGAGCCGGATTTCGGAGAAATATAGACGGTATCACCAAAATGGACAATTCCTCCGGTCACATTAACAATTTGTACGGGTCCTATTATTGCTGGCATTCAAAACATCCTTTTTTATTAGACTGTCGGGTCCTTGCCTATGATAATATATGCTATGAATTACTGTTATGTTCATTCTCTTTTGGGAAGATTTGACGTATGTGCTTAACCCTAGCTTCTAATGAAAGATGTTTGCTGCTACCGATATTTAACATGGAGGAAGATGATAATCCAGTAATATTCATATTATTTACTTTTATGATCGGATGTAATTGGTGTTGTTGAATGGAAATGGGTTCATCAATTGGCTCAAAGTGAATAGGCTGTGTAAATACTCGATAATTAGAAAATTCTCCTTCATTATCATAATAAATTTCTGCTTCTCTTTGGACCGCAATCGCTCTAGATAATTGATAAATATAATGAGAGTCGCCTATTTGGAATATAGAGGAATAGGATATCGATTTTACATGAATATTGTCTACATAGGAAGTTCTTTGAAACATTATCCTGTCACTTCCGGTTGTAATGGAACAAATGGGCCAATAATTAAGGATTCTGGAGGAGTATCGAATATTGATGCTAGCTGAATAGTATTTGTATCTCCAACGAATACCATTGACGAGCTGGTCACCCCAGTAATTTCGATATTGTGAACACATAAATCTCGATTATATACCTCAAAATTCATTAAGGATTCCTTCCTTTCAAATGTTCTGGAATATTTTTCAAGAAGCTAATAACCCCATTTTGAATTTCTTGTTTTAAAGTTTCAATAATATGTTCATCTGTGATTTGAATTCCTTCATTAGAACGTTCTTTTTCCTGTTTCATTTTAAGATGAAAATCAATTCTATTCGGGAGCTGTTTTATGATATCTTGTTTCACAAATTCAATATAGGAATCATTTGGCTCCATTCCAAGCTTTTTCTGGCTTTCTTCCATAATTCTGGGTAGGTCTGTATCTAAATATCGATAAATGGCGTCTTCAATGAATATGGAGCGCTGCATTTGCATTTTTGGTGAGTTTGGTGGGGAATTAGTTTGATTTTGTACCTGGAACTCTTCAATAGCAGACAAATCATTCGGATTCAAACCGATATTTAAAGTTCCATCAAGAGTCTCTACTTTTAATTGATCAAATTTATATTCTATACGATCTACATGAATCGTCTTCTTTTCATTTAATTCTTTAATTTCTTTTTGCATTTTTTGGATGGTCTGCTCCAAAATGGCTATTCTTTTTTCATGAGACTGGATAGTTCCTTTTAGTGATTGAAGGTATTGGTAAAAATCTTGATACATGAACTCACCCCATTTAATAATTCTCCCCTTTTATCACTTGCTGTTTTTTCCAATACCTTTAGTTAGGATGATTTGATCGAACTGGTGCTTGTAATGGTACGGCAGGTAATTCTGATAAATCGGTTATTGTTGCACCAGAAGGATGTACGGCCTCTGGCGCGGGTTCAGTGAAACCTCCTGTATTATATAAATTTGCTTGTGATTTAATAATCCCGGCACTACCGATTTGAAGGATGGATGAATTGGAGATTGCTCCGATTTTTATTAAATTGATGGATATTGACTGTTGGATGTAATAATTCATGGAAAGTCCTCCATTCATCACATATTTAATAAATTCGGCTGATCAACTGTATCAGGATCAAATGTGTTCGTCGAACTCATTTTATTATTAACGACCAACTGTTCTCCTGTATTAAATGAGCCGGCACCGGAAAAAGTTTTTGCATTTGAAAATGGCATGATTTTATAAACATCACCAATATGAAAAATAGAGCTGTTTCCAAGTGTAATCACCTGAGCAACTCCCACTATTGCTGGCATGAAAAAACACCCTTTGTTTATTAATTCCTTCTGTATCATCTTATGTATAGGCAAATATAATGTGATTTGTTCGCCCAAATTTTGATCGGACATTCAGAAAATAGAAGGTAAAAGAGAAAGCAATAGACAGATGTATGACCCTAATTGGTTTGTTTTTTTCGTATTTTTCCGGAGGCTATGGTATGATATTTTCGAAAAATATACATAGGAGGCAAATGAATGATTCACGGTCATGTTACAGCTTGGGCTTTAGCTCTTATTTTGTTTGTTATTGCCCTATTTTTGCAAAAAGGCGGAAAGGATAAAGGGGCAAAGATCGTCAAAATGATTTTGAGGGTAGTATATCTTCTTATTATTGGAACGGGTTTAGGACTTATTTTTATGGTTAGCCAAATTGATGTATGGTATATCTTAAAGATGGTTGTTGGACTTTGGATTATCGGATTGTTTGAAATAATTCTTGGAAAGTCTGCTGCTAATCGTAAAACAAACATACTATGGATTCAATTTGTGGTTGCATGGATCCTTGTATTGTATTTAGGTTTTCATAAATTACCAATGTCCATTATGTATCCGCAATAATTCATTCTAATTTAGGCTGCTAGATTTCTCTAGCAGTTTTTATTATTGGTTAAGAAATTATACTTTCAATTGAGGGAATGGTCTAGTGCATGACTTTAGTGTCGTGGTGTTCGCATTACACCGATTTTCTAAAAAAAGGATATTTCGTTCGTTGTTATTAAAGAGGTCAACAGTGTTAGAACATGGGGTATAAAAATGTGAAAGCAGAGATGATTATATAACCAAACTAAAAAAGGCTCATTATTCGGGAGCCTTTTCCTAAGAGATCATTTTTTCAATGATTAATCGTTTCCCTGTATTTAAAGTAAATTCAAACCGGTCGTTTACCCTTTCAAAATAGCAAAAATGATGTTGAACAGTGCAAATATGTTCTTGATTGTCAAAAACCATGAAATTTACCCCATCTTTACAGTCTTCATCGGAAAGGAAGGATAAATGATTATAACAATATATACAATCATAAATAGAGAAATTTAAAGAATTTAATGTTGTGACAAACTGAAAAAAAGCATCATCATTAATTCCTTCCAGCAATTTTTCAAGAGAATAGATTAGGTGCTTTCTCATCCTAATTTTATCATGGTCGCGCACCATGATAATTTCATTTCCTACTCGAATTTTTCCCGAGTCTTCCAGTATACCTGTTTTCCAACGGTTCATTCGAAAGATTTCAATTTCCTGTTGGAGAAAATTCTCTAACAAAGAAGCTTCCTCTGTCTCCTCATCGAAAAAAATCCATTGGTCGTTAATATATTCAACAGATCCTTCTGTATAAGCCCTCATTTGAATATCGTATAAATGCATTCGTTGCTGTCGATTCATCGTTTCCCTCCGTGCAAAAGCTTTCATTTTCCTTTTTAGACATAATCCATCCATTTTATAACTTTAATCATTTTCAACCGAAATAAAAATTTCTTTTAACCTTGTAAGAATCCCTCACACACTTTCGTTATTAGGACAATTAACTATATTGCTCTGGCTGAATACAATAAAAAACATGCAAGGCAGATTCAGGAAGGGAGAGCAGGGTTTATGTGCGGAATTTTAGGTTGGACTGATTACCATAAAAATATAAGTAAAGAAACGGATACCCTAACAAAAATGACGAACACGTTAGAAAAAAGAGGTCCGGATGAAACGAATTTATGGACAGATTTACATGTAGGCTTTGGACATAAAAGGTTGATCGTAGTTGACCCGGCGGGGGGACGGCAACCCATGTCCAAACAAAAAGAAGGTTATACCTACACAATTTGTTATAATGGAGAACTTTATAATACTGAGGATATCCGCAAAATTCTTCTTACTAAAGGATATTCTTTTAAGGGCCATTCTGATACAGAAGTACTGTTAACTGCCTATATAGAATGGGCGGAGGATTGTGTGGAACATTTAAATGGCATTTATGCTTTTGCAGTTTGGGACGGTAAAAAGGAGCAACTTTTCATTGGACGGGATCGTTTAGGGGTTAAACCGTTATTTTTTAAGGAACATCAAAATGGATTACTATTTGCTTCAGAAATAAAGGCATTACTTGCACACCCTGAAGTAAAGACAGAAATTAATCAGGATGGTCTTCGTGAAGTGTTCGGTGTCGGTCCATCAAGGTCGCCCGGTTCGGGTGTTTTTAAAGGAATAAAAGAACTTAGACCTGCTCATGCATTAATCTTTTCAAGGAATGGTTTAAAGATTTGGCGTTATTGGAATGTGCAAAGTGCAGAACATAAGGATAGTTTGGAGGAAACAGTTGAAAAAGTTCGTTATTTAGTAAGCGATGCTGTAACTAGACAGCTCGTTTCAGATGTACCTTTATGTACTTTTTTATCTGGGGGACTTGATTCAAGTATTATAACTGCCATTGCGGCCCAAGAATTTGAGAAACAAGGAAAAGGACAGTTACACACCTATTCCATCGATTATGAAGGCAATGATACTTATTTTTCAGCTAATGAATTTCAGCCTAATTCAGATGAAAAATGGATACGACTAATGTCAAAGCAATACGAGACCGTTCATCATAGTAAGACCATTTCACAGAAGCAATTAGCGCAAGAATTGTTTGAAGCTGTTCGAGTAAGAGATTTGCCGGGAATGGCGGATGTGGATTCCTCTTTGCTATGGTTTTGCCGCGAGATTAAAAAGGATTTTGTTGTCAGTTTGTCAGGAGAATGTGCAGATGAGATTTTTGGTGGATATCCATGGTTTCATCGCCAACAAGATTTACAGAGGCCTGGTTTTCCGTGGATGCGATCCGTTTCTGAGCGGGAGAATTTACTAAAGCCCCATTGGCAGCAACAATTAAGATTAAGTGAGTATTGCATGGAGCAATATCAGCTTGCTTGTGCTGAGACACCGAAATTAGAAGGAGAAAGCTTGTCTGAAGGAAAACGTAGGGAATTATTTTATATTAATATGATTTGGTTTATGACTACATTACTTGATCGGAAGGATCGTATGAGCATGGGAGCCAGCCTAGAGGTTCGTGTTCCATTTGCTGACCATCGACTAATAGAATATGTATGGAATATCCCATGGGAAATGAAAATGTATGGTAGCCGGGAAAAAGGACTTCTTCGAAAAGCTTTTGAAGGTATTTTGTCTGAGGAAGTACTATACAGGAAAAAGAGTCCATACCCCAAAACACATAATCCAATTTATACAGAGATTATCCAAATAATGATGGAAAACATTTTAAAAGATAAAAATTCGGCCCTACATGAGTTTTTTGATAAAAAGCAACTGAAGAAACTTGTTAAGTCTGGAGGAAACTCCTTTCAGGAACCTTGGTTTGGGCAACTCATGACAGGTTCACAGTTATTAGCCTATTTTGTTCAATTGCACACATGGTTTAAAGATTACAATATTAACATTGTGAATTAACAGAACGAATGATTTTAATTTGGAATAACCAGATTTATAAATTAAAATGGGTATAGGGAAGGGGAAATCCTCTTCTTTTTTTGTGAGGAGGTTTTATATTAATATGAAAAAAATTTTACTCTTAATCGCGGTAGTTTTATTCGCTTCAGCCTTTCCAGTAAAGGCAGAGCAAAAAAAAGATGGTCGATTCTGGCAAGATGAACTGGTTTATTCCATTATGATTGACCGCTTTAATAATGCCGATATAAGCAATGATTATGATGTAGATGTAAAAAATCCGGAAGCATATAATGGTGGTGATTTGCAAGGTATTATTGATAAGCTCGATTACATACATAATATGGGGTTTACAACGATCCGGCTGACACCGATTTTTGATAATACAAAAGGCGGCTATCATGGTTATTGGGTGCAGGACTATTATAAAGTAGACGAACATTTCGGTACGTTGAATACGTTCAAGCAGTTAGTAAAGGAAGCCCATAAACGAGGGCTGAAAGTAATTATCGATTTTGTTGTAGTCAATAAGAATGGTATGAATTTGGAAGAAAGTCAAGCAAATGAATTCATTGATGCAGCAATATGGTGGATAAACGAAACGGATATTGATGGATATAGTTTGCCTGAATTTAACCGTGTTCCTTTAAGTTTTTGGAGTAATTTTTCAAAGGCTGTAAAAGGAGAAAAAAATGACTTTTTTCTAATGGGAATATCTTCTGAAAATACCGCTATTGATAAAGAAAAATATCGAGAAGCCGGAATAGACAGTATATTCGATTACAGTTATAGTGAGAATTTAAGAAAGGTTTTTGCCAATACAAACCGTTCTTTCAGTACACTTGGTTCTTATTCGGAAAATGGGGCACATGCTTATGTAACGGCAAATTTCTTCGATAATGAATTTACATCAAGATTTACAAAAGACATTGTTGAAGAAAGACAGTTTCCGGGTTCTCGCTGGAAAACAGCACTTACTTATTTGTATACTACACCAGGGATTCCCGTCATTTATTACGGCACTGAAATTGCCCTAAATGGTGGTGAAATACCTGATAATCGCCGATTGATGAATTTCCGTGCAGAAAAAGAACTGATTGACTATATGACGAAACTAGGCGAATTAAGAAACAAGTTGCTTTCTTTAACTAGAGGTACAATGGAAGTGCTGTATGATCAAAATGGTATGGCAGTATATAAACGGAAATATAAAGGTGAAACAACAGTAATTGCCATCAATAATACTAGAGAAACTCAAAAAGTAACATTGACAGCTGAACAGCTAGAGAAAGGTAAAGAACTACGCGGCTTATTGGCGGGAGATTTGGTTCGTAGTAAGAATGACGAATACATCTTAGTTATAGAACGTGATGAATCGGAGATATATGTGCTTGCAGATAAATCAGGATTAAACATTCCATTCATTTTAGCCGTTGTCATTTCTAGTCTTCTTATACTTTTGTTCTTAATTTTAATCATTAAGAGAGGTAAAAGAAATAGAGTAGAATAATAATGGACGCATCGGTTTCCCGATGCGTTTTACTATGATTTGCATTATCCTATGGTTTTCATTATTAATATTGGTTATGTAAGCAGTATCTTCGATTCTAGAAAGACTTAACTTGGAGCTCGTCTCTATAAGCTCCTAATCATTTCTACTATCGATAATTCACAAACTGTACATCAATACTTAAATCAGCCTCACGCACCAAGGAAATGATTTTTTGCAGATCATCCCGGCTTTTGCCGCTGACACGGATTTGGTCCTCTTGTACCTGGCTTTTCACCTTTAAGCCGCTGTTTTTAATAATGGTATTAATTTTTTTGGCATTTTCTTTGTCAATCCCTTGAACAAGCTTAACGCGTTGACGAACCGTGCCCCCTGATGCTTTTTCTAGTTTACCGTAATTTAAGTTTTTAATCGGAACACCGCGCTTAATTAATTTACTAAGTAAGACATCCTTTAACTGTTCCATTTTATATTCATCATCGGAGATTAGAACAAGCTCTTCCTTATCAAGAGTGACTTCACTCTTGCTTCCTTTGAAATCATAGCGAGTGCTAATTTCTTTCATCGTTTGAGTAATCGCATTTGTTACTTCTGAAAAATCCACTTTGGATACAATATCAAATGAGCTGTCTTTCGACATGATTTCTACCTCCACTTCCTTAATATCCTACTAAAGTTTTCCTTTATGCCTACATTATAGTAAAATAAAGCAGTTCAAACAACTTAACATATTCTCCAAAAAAGAAAAGGGGAGTTATTCATGTCCATTAAAGAATTAATAGGCAAAACCACAAAATTAACTGTTGCCCGCAAAGCACAGTTTGGTTATTTTTTAACCGACGGTGATGAAGATATTTTGCTTCATTCTAATGACGCAAATAGAGAGTTAGTAGAGGGGGATGAAGTAGAAGTTTTCATCTATGTTGATTCAGAAGGTCGTCCTGCCGCTTCTATGACCATACCTGAGGTTGCAGTCGGCCGTTATGCTTGGGTAAAAGTAACGAGTGTGAAACCAGAAATCGGTGTGTTTCTAAATATCGGACTTAGAAAAGATATCTTGCTAGGGAAGGATGATCTGCCGTCCTACAAATCTGTCTGGCCGAAGGAAGGGGACCTACTTTATGTCACATTAAGGGTCAACCGAAATGGTCTATTATATGCGAAACTGGCATCGGACCAAGTGATTCAATCGATTGCCAGTAAAGCGGCCAGAAAGGATTTTAATAAAAATGTTCATGGATATATTTATAGGACTGCAAAAGTCGGAAGCTGGATATATACAATTGAGGGCTTCAAAGGGTTCATCCATGAATCGCAGCGGAAACAGGAACCGCGTTTAGGTGAAAAGGTAGAAGGAAGGATTATTGATGTTAAGGAAGATGGAACGATAAATGTTTCTTTGCTTGGTCGAAAACAGGAGACACAGGAAACGGATGCTATAAGGATTTATGATTATTTGATGAGTCGTAATGGGGCCATGCCATATAGTGATAAAAGTATGCCAGAAGATATTCAAGAACGATTTGGTCTCAGTAAAGCTGCATTTAAACGGGCATTGGGAAAATTGATGAAAGAGGGAAAGGTTTATCAAGAAGGCTTTTGGACTTATGTGAAGAAAGATTAACTTCCTTACATACTCTTTTCCATATTGACAGAAAATATAAAGTGAATCTTTATGGAAAGGAGTAAAAATAATGCCTCATACATCAGATAATGATAAAAAAGCCCAAGATCATAATGCATTGCTCCATGAAAAGAACATGATGCGCGAAAAAAATCGCAAAGCTGGAAAAAATCAGTACTCGAAGAAAACGGATCATAAATAATAAAAGTGAGGTGAATGGACACCTCACTTTTATGTTGGCATTTTATTTAAAAAGAATATAGAGATAGTTCCTGCACCTGTATGAGCCCCTATGGCTGAACCAATCGAAGAAATATAGACTTCTTTTGGATGAAATTCATCTTCTATCATGCCTTTAACTTCAATCGCTGTTTCTTCACAATCGGCATGACTAATCCCGATGATTTGATCTTTTAAATTTTCTCCTCGTTCCTTCATCAGTTCCATTAAACGACGAAGGACTTTTTTCTTCCCACGTATTTTTTCAATTGGGACGAGTTTTCCATCTTCCACATTTAATATCGGTTTGATGTTCAGTAACCCCCCTAGGAAGGCAGAGGCTTTTGAAACACGACCGCCCTTTGCTAAATAATCCAAATCTTCTACAGTAAATAAATGCTCCATATGTTCAGCCATAAAGCGGACTATCTTCAGAATTTCTTCCTTAGAAACATTATTTGCAGCTAACCTTGCTGCTTCTTTAACGATCAACCCTTGACCAAGGGAGGCACATTTAGTATCAACGATGGTTAAATCAAAATTTGGATACTTTTCCTTGACTTGATCGAGAATCATAACAGCAGTAGAATACGTTCCTGATAATTGTGAGGAAAAGGCAATATAAATTCCCTCTTCATTATTTTCAGCCATCTGTGTGAATACTTCTTGAAACAATAATGGAGAAACTTGTGATGTTTTGGGAATGGAGCCATTTCTGATTGCTTCATAAACGGTTTTAGGATGAATGTTTTTAACATCTTCAAATTCTTGGTTATTAATCTCTACTTTTAAAGGGAATAAGGTAACCTTATTTTCTTCATAAAAACTTTTTGGTAAATCGCATGCGCTGTCAGCTAGTATTTTTACCTGCATGAAGCTCACCTGCTTTCGAAAAACTAATGATATATAGTTTTAAGTTTATCGGTTTCGGATTAAAAACACAATTACCTTAACTTGCATAAAAAGGGGGGATTTCGTTGTTTTGGCTTCAAACAAAAAAATTTTTCGTTGTTATTTTAGGAGCTTTTCTAAGTGCGCTTGGGATGAATATTTTCTTAATTCCAGCAAATGTGTATTCCAGTGGTTTTACAGGAATTGCCCAATTATTTTCAAAAGTACTTACGGATTATACCCCTTTTCATTTATCTGTCGGAATACTATTGTTGCTCCTTAATATTCCAGTCGCCATTCTGGGGTGGATAAAGGTAGGGAAATCATTTACGATTTACAGTTTTCTAAGTGTGGCCCTTTCATCATTTTTTTTAGAACTAATACCTATTATCCATGTATCAAATGATATTTTATTAAATGCGGTTTTTGGAGGAGTTATTATTGCCGTTGGAGTCGGATTAACGCTTAAGTGGGGAGCCTCTACTGGCGGTTTAGACATTATAGCTATGGTATTGTCGAGGTTGAAGGATAAACCTATTGGTCCGTATATGTTTATTTTGAACGGGATTATTGTCGTAACAGCAGGCTTTCTTTACGGGTGGGAAAAAGCATTATATACACTTGTTTTCCTATATACCTCTACAAGAGTGATTGATACTATTCATACAAGACATCACAAATTAACTGCCTTTATCATTACTAAAAAAGCAGATGAGATGAAGAATGCAATCCATTCGAAACTTGTTCGAGGAATTACTATGATTCCGGCAAAAGGTGCGTTTTCGAATGAAACAAGGGATATGTTGATGATCGTCATTACCCGTTATGAACTTTTTGATTTAGAACGAATCATTCATGAAGTGGATCCAAATGCTTTTACAAATATCATTCAAACTACAGGTGTTTATGGGTTTTTTCGCCGAGATTAGCAGAGATGGAGGTCTATATGCGAATCATTCTTTGTGCCATAATGTTATTGTTTTCAACCATCATTAGAACAGAAGCAGCAGGTGGATGGAGAGTAAAGAATAACGATTTGAATGTAAATGTTACACCAGGGCCAGAAAGGGTAGAAATAGAACTAGTTTTACAAAATAAAGGAAAATTTCCTCTTCATTATGAGTTTCCAACTTCGCAGTATTATGAACTTGTTATTACTAACCAAGAAGGGAAAGAAGTATATCGATTCTCAAAAGGGAGGCTTTTCCTACAGGCCATACATACAATAACGGTAAAGCCAAAAGAAACAATCACATGGAAAGAATATTGGAATTACCAGTGGGATGGCAAGCGAGTGCCCTCAGGAAAATATACCTTGTTGGCACAACTAAAACCAATACGTTTGAATGACAAACCAATAAAAGACCGTTCAAACTTAACAAAATCTCTTGCTTTTTTGATTCCAGAGGAAAACACTGTCTTTCGAAATATTATGGTATCAGGTAATAAAGGGAAATATGTAATAAAGGGGGAGGTCCGTCCACAAAAAAGTATTGTTTATTATTCCGTTGAAGATGGTCATGTGGAATATATCCAAGAGCATCCGTTAGAGGTACTAGGAAACAAGGATGAATGGACGTCGTTTCAGATTGCCATTGATATTCCTAAAGATAAACTGCCGCAAAATGCTTATTTGCTTCTAAATCTTTACGGTCGAGATCAAATGGGTCAAATTGAACACATGTATCCTATCGTTTTAGAAAAGTTTAAATGAAAAGAGGAGGTGCCTTAAAGGCCGCCTCCACTTTCTTTTCATGAATTTAGTTGATTTGGTCAAGCTCTTGTTGCATTTCTTGGAGTTGTTTTTGTTCTGCGAAAGTAGAGTTAGCAAAAGCAGAGCTTAGTGCGTTTTTGGCTTTTGCTACTGCCTCTTCGCGGTCAGATGGGTTTGCGGTTTTCGCCATTTCAACAAATCTTCGAGCTTCTTGGAACAATCGATTACCCATAGTTAAATTCCTCCAAGTGAGGAGTTTTTCACATTGGCCATTTTCTGAGCTTCCGCTTCAGCATAGGTCATGTGGTAGGGGATTCGTTCATCGTGTTTTCTGACCGAATCAGTTCCTTGTTGGACAAAGCGTTTAGATTTGTTTCCTTTACCCATTAGAATCCCTCCAATATGCTCAAGGCTCTTTTTGAAACAGCTGTGCTGCCTCAAGAAATAGTATGCCCAACATTGAACGGTTCATTTAGGTAAACAATGGTGATTAGCCTAGGGCTTACTCTAGCTTTAATAAATCTTTCAAATATAAAGCAACTCCGTCCTGCTCATTCGTTAATGTGACATCATTGGCAATATTTTTTACTTGATCAATTGCATTTCCCATCGCTATTCCATATCCGGCGTACTCAATCATTTCTAAATCATTATCCTCATCACCAAAAGCTATAACCCTTTCCGCTGGTATCCCATAATAGTCAGCAGCCTTTTTTAAGCCAACAGCTTTATTTAATCCGCTTTTTATAATCTCTATGACATGCCATGGTGCCGCCCAACTGCGATGGTCAATGACTTCAGCATGAACTTCTGAAAGGTGGTCGCGGATTTTTTTTAATTCATCTTCTTCTGTATGGATGAGCATACTAGTCGGTGAATCCTTTAAATATTTGGCTAAATCTCCAGTAGTAATATTCGGGTTTCCGAGATTAAATATCTCAATTAGTTTTTGGTCATGATAATGGAAATATACATCATCCATAACTTCTGCAATAATATTGTGAAAATGAAAGTTTCTACATGTTTCTACAATATCTTTTGCTACTTTTATATCCAGTGGTTCATGGAAAAATCCCCAATTTGGATCGAGGGGATGATGGGTAAACGCCCCATTGAAATTTACGATTGGTGTGTTAAGTTCTAATTCCCGATAATACATTTCACTGGAGCGGAAAGGCCTGCCAGTAGCAATCATCACAATGTGTCCTTGCTCTCTTGCTTTTTTAAGGATGTTTTTAGTTTTCGCAGAAATCGTTTTATCATCTTTTAATAAAGTTCCATCCAAATCCAATGCGATTAAGTGTCTGTTTGTCATTTAAAGACTCCTTTATATTTCAATTTTGCTTTCTCATGCTAAATTTTAGGAAAATAATTCTCTTCATGTTACACTACAAATAAGTAAGGTTTTAAAAACATGCTTTTCATAGTTACTATGTTAACAATTTTATATCCAAACTGTAAAAAAATTCACACCAAATCATTGGGAAACTCGATATACTTGCTTTACAAGTGGAAAGAAGAAGAAAAGAATGAGGTATACCTTTTCTTTTTTATACCAAAATTCCCACTTGTAATGATTACAGATAATTAATAAGGAGTGATCAATAATGAATGAAGATTTAAAAGAAAATATAATGGGGGCGCTTGAGCTGGTTATTGATCCTGAGCTAGGCGTTGATATTGTTAATTTAGGCTTAGTTTATAATGTGGAAATGGATGATGAAGGGAAAGTTACTATAACCATGACATTAACTTCTATGGGATGCCCTCTAGCAGGTACGATTGTTGATCAAGTAAAACGGGCGCTTTCAGATATTCCCGAAATTAAAGATGTTGATGTGAATATTGTTTGGAATCCTCCATGGAATAAAGATATGATGTCACGATACGCGAAAATTGCTTTAGGAATCCGTTAAAGGAGGACAATAGGAAAAAAATATGAAAGGCAAAGTAATTTTAGTCAGTTCCAATCAACTGGGAAATGGCGATAAAACCTTAGGTGAAAATGTGTTAGAAACCTTCTTTACGATTGTAAAGCAAAAAGAAGAACTACCTGTCGCTGTATTTTGTATGAACAGCGGAGTACTAACAATGACAGAGAATTCTTTAGTCTCTGTTCACCTTAAAGAAATGGAAGAAAAAGGTGTTAAAATCTTAGCATGTAAAACTTGTGCTGACCATTATAAAGTAAGTAATAAGTTGGCTGTTGGAAAAATTAGTGGAATGGCGGAATTTGTAGACTTGGCTGCAAAATATGAGGTATTAACAATTTCTTAAAGAAACAGCAGATTTTCTGCTGTTTTTTATTTTTTATAGATGTTTCAATGAATTCATTTGGGATACAGAAAAATTAGTGACACTTCACAAAACGTCCACATCTTAATCAATAATTGTGAGATAGTTCACTTTTTTTTAACATAAACACCTTTATAATACAAAGTAATTAAGGCTATTGTTTGAACATAGCCGACATTAGGAGGCGTTTCAACATGGATTTTAGCCGGGATTTTAACAAAGATCCATTTATTGTCATATGGGAGTTGACGCGTGCCTGTCAATTAAAATGTCTGCATTGCCGTGCAGACGCACAATATACTCGAGATCCAAGAGAGTTGACTTTTGAAGAAGGTAAACATTTAATTGATCAAATATATGATATGAACAACCCGCTTCTTGTTTTTACTGGCGGGGATCCCTTAATGAGAGAAGATATTTTTGACATTGCCAAATATGCCGTTGAAAAAGGTATTCGTGTTTCCATGACACCAAGTGCTACACCTAACGTAACATTTGAAGCAATGCGCAAAGCGAAGGAAGTCGGACTTTCCCGTTGGGCATTTAGTATTGACGGTCCAAATGCGGAAATACATGATCATTTTAGAGGAACATCTGGTTCATTTGATTTAACAATGGAACGGATTAAATATTTGCATAAATTAGAAATGCCGATTCAGATTAACACGGTTATATCAAAATACAATTATGAACATCTTGATGAAATGGCCAAATTGGTTGAGGAATTAAAATGTGTGTTATGGAGTGTGTTTTTTCTCGTTCCTACTGGAAGAGGACAGGCATCTGACATGATTTCACCTGTTGAGCATGAAAAAGTACTTCGCTGGCTTTATGAACTGAGCAAAAAAGTGTCTTTCGATATTAAAACAACAGAAGCCATGCATTATCGCCGAGTGGTTATCCAGCAAAAAATGCGTGAAGCAAAAATGCAGACGGATGAAATTAGTTATCTATCGGCATTGACGGAAAAAGGATTAACAGGATCTATTGATGGGCTTGGTCGGGCACCTAAAGGTGTAAATGATGGGAATGGATTTGTGTTTATTTCGCATATTGGAGATGTGTATCCGAGTGGCCTTCTACCAGTGAAAGCGGGCAATGTTCGTGAAACACCACTAGCAGAAATCTATCGGGAATCACCAATTTTTAAATCATTAAGAAATCCAGATGGGTTTAAAGGTAAATGTGGGGTATGTGAATTCCGCTATGTTTGCGGTGGATCACGATCTAGAGCATATGCCATGACGGGAGATTATTTGGAAAGTGAACCATATTGTGTTTATATTCCAAAGGCTATGAGGGAAAAACAAGTCCAGTAAGAGATTAAAGGGAGATTTTGTTTTTTTATGTATTAGACGGGGAATGTCCCCGTCTTACTCAATATTGCAATAAACAGCTGGACAATTTTCACAGCCAATTTCATCCTTTAAATACTGCAAATCTAATATGGTTATTTTTCCTCGTTTTATGGAAATGATATTATCACGTTTTAACTCACTTAATATTCTATTTGTGCTTTCACGGGAAGTTCCACAAAAATTGGCGAGTTCTTGATTGGTTAATGGAAGATCTATTAAGATTCCATCGCCTTTTTTTACACCATAACTATTTGTCATTCGGATTAATGTAGAAAAGAGAGCGCCGCGTTTCCCATTCAGAACTAGATCACGGAATTTCGTTTGAGTTTTTCGAAAATGATCGCTCATCCATTTCATTAACTCAAAGGCAAGCTTGCTATTTTGAAAAATCTCACTTTCAATGACTTCTTTTTTAATAGCGGCAATTTCACCTTCTTCAAGGACTTTCGCACTTAATAAATATTTTGGTTGATCGGTAAAAAGCGTTAATTCACCGCATATTTCATTTTCGCCGCATATTCTTAAGGATAGCTCCCGACCGTCAGAAGTAATTTTACTAATTTGTATTTTACCGGAAATAATGACATAAAGCTCATCAGCAACCATTCCCTCTTGGAATAAAAATCTTCCTCTTTCACTTCTAAATCTGCGGTCAGCAAATTTAAGCAATTCTTTTATTTCAATGGAATGCGTAGGTTTCAAAGTTGTCGTCATTCTGTTCACCTCGAACAAAAATAAGTTAGTTTGTGTTAACAATATGATTCGATAGTATCATTTTATATCAGGATTTTCTTATTAATAGGGGTAAACAATGACAATATAGTGAAAACTTATAACAATTTTTTATAATTATTACATAAAATGGAAAAAACTTATCATTTAAGCTTTAATTACTACAAAAAAGGAATAATGAAGCGATAGTGAATAAAATAACAGTATTAAATATGTATCTGTTACAATAGGGTAAAAGCTTCTATTTTCATGGAGTTGATTGAGTGAAAAAAATCATTGTTAAAGATAAATTAAATAGACCATTAAGGGACTTAAGAATTTCTGTTTTTGATCGATGTAATTTTCGCTGTCAATATTGTATGCCAGCCGATCAGTTTGGCCCTGACTTTAAATTTCTTCCAAAAAGTGCTTTGTTGACATATGAAGAAATTGAACGTTTAGCAAAAATATTTGTGAGCCTAGGGGTTAAGAAGATTCGTTTGACCGGCGGTGAACCACTTCTAAGAAAAGATTTGCCTGTACTAGTTGAAAAACTGTCTTGTATTAATGGTCTTGAAGATCTAGGTTTAACAACTAATGGTGTACTGCTCCCAAAATTAGCTTCAAAATTAAAAGAAGCTGGTTTAAAAAGAGTGAATATAAGTTTAGATAGCTTGGATGATGAACTTTTTGGAAAAATAAATGGCCGTGGAATAGGTACTGCACCTGTGCTTGAAGGAATTGAGGCAGCTGAAAAAGCCGGACTGGGTGTCAAAATAAACATGGTTGTAAAAAAAGGCCTAAATGATTTAGAAATTATACCAATGGCTAAATTTTGCAAAGACAATGGTTTGGAGCTACGTTTTATTGAATATATGGATGTTGGTTCGACGAATGGTTGGAAAATGGATGATGTCGTTACTAAAAAAGAAATATTTCACATGCTTCAAGAACATTTTGAATTAGAACCCTTAGATGCGGCCTACTTTGGTGAGGTTGCTAAGCATTATCGTTATAAAGATACAAATATTAAAGTTGGTTTTATTACATCTGTATCTGAATCATTTTGTTCTAGTTGTACACGTGTACGTCTTTCTGCAAACGGCCAAATCTATACTTGCTTATTTAATGGAAATGGCCACGATATACGAAATTTCATGCGAAATGGGGCATCAGATGAAGAAATTGCCGAAAGAATCTCATCCATTTGGAACCATCGGGACGATCGATATTCAGATGAACGAACAGCAGAAACGGATAATAACCGGAAAAAAATTGAAATGTCATACATTGGCGGTTAAAAAACTCTCCAAAGTGGAGAGTTTTTTATTAAAACGTATTCTTCTTAATGTGAGAACTGTCTAGCTCCAGCCCTCTAGCGGCGAGACCCCCTCAATCTCCGCCCTACGATAATTCAACATCGAATCACTTTCGGTTCTTCGTGTTTCCTTTATCTCAGTTGAAGACCATCATAAGGAAGGCTCGGCAGCTTCAACATTGCACGACCGAAAGTGATAGCTTTGGGAGAAGGCTATATGCCGCTGACCAGGGCGCTTTCTCTTTTCTTAATAATATCTTGGGAATAAGATGTTATTTTCCAAATGTACATGCATGAAAGTTAATCCTTCCAGTTCCTCCAGCCGCTTGTAGACTAACCGGTACGTACCACAAGCATCTGATGGTGGGGTAAAGTCATTTGTTATTTGGCGAAGTTCCTTTAAAATGGCACCAGCATGGTCATGCTCTTTTTCAAGCTCGTTAATTAAATTGATTGCTTCTTCACGATTCTCTATTGTTCCGTCTTCTAGCTTTTTAATGATTGGAAATACCGTTTCTTCTTCCTTCGTTAAATGGTCTAACATTTCTTTCTTCAGTGCAAAAAATAATTCATGAACTTTTATAAGTTCTGGATGATGATCACCATGAACCTTTGAAACTTTCGTTACATATGGGCCTAGCATGTTAAATTCTTCTTCTGTTGCACGGTGATAATGGGATATTACATGGTCAATAATGGTGCTTGAATCAGAATTTGTCCAAACTTCTAAATCAGTTTCTTGAACATTGCTTTTTTCAAATAATGCTTTTAATTCCTCCAATATGGAATCGGGATTTTGTCCAATTTGTCTAGCTGCTTCGGAAAGAGAAATATTTCCCCCGCAGCAAAAATCAATTCTTAATCGTTTAAAAAGATCACTTGATTTAGGTAATCCGTTAACAATATCTTTCACAAATGAGTTTGTTGTAAATGGAAATGTATTCATGGAAAATCCTCCTTATGTTTATAAATTGAGCTTTCTAACTTAAGCATAATTGAAATTAGAAATAAAACAGGTGACCTGTATCACATAAGCGTAAGATTTTCATTTTTTCTTAAAAAGTTTCATAAATGTGATATTTGATATGTCTGCAAGATTTAGATAGGTTTATAATGGGTGATGTTAAATATATAAAAAGAATGGATCGTTAAATGATAGGAGCCGATAAAATTGTTTGAAAGACGACAACCAATTCCCATTGGGGAAGCAGTTAAGAAGATTATGGAATATCAAATTCCTGGTAAAATGGAATATGTACTGATTGAGGAAAGTTATGGTCGATTTTTAGCAGAGGATTTAATAGCTACTTGTGATGTACCTCATTTTGATCGGGCACCATATGATGGTTTCGCAGTTAGGTCGATTGATACGACGAATGCTTCACAATCTAACCCAATTGAATTTGAAGTAATTGACCATATTGGTGCTGGAATGGTTTCGAATAAAGTGGTGAAAGATAATCAAGCAGTTAGAATTATGACTGGCGCTATGATGCCTGAAGGTACTGATGCTGTTGTAATGCTTGAAGTAGCTAAAACTTATGAAAAGAATGGAACACCTTATATGTCCATTAAGCGTAGTTTTAAAAAGGGAGAAAATGTTTCCTTTCGTGGTGAAGACGCGACAAAAGGAGAAATTTTAGTTAAAAAAGGGACCTTAATAAATCCTGGAATTCAAGCTATGCTCGCCGCATTTGGATATAAAAAGGTTCCTGTTGCCCAAAAGCCTATAGTAGGGCTTTTTGCAACAGGAACTGAGTTATTAGAAGTTGAAGAACCTTTATTACCTGGAAAAATTCGAAATAGTAATTCCCATATGATTGCTGCCCAAATTGAACGGGCAGGTGCTAGTGTTCAATATTTTGGTAAGCTGCCAGATGAATTTGATACATGTTTTGAGGCAGTAAAGGACGTGATAGGGAAAGTAGATCTGTTGGTTACAACAGGAGGAGTTTCTGTAGGGGATTTTGACTACCTACCTGAGATATATAAAAAATTAAATGCAGAAGTATTATTTAATAAAGTTGCAATGAGACCAGGAAGTGTTACAACCGTGGCCCATTATAATGGAAAACTATTATTTGGACTTTCTGGAAATCCTTCCGCCTGTTATGTAGGGTTTGAATTATTTGTACGTCCTATTATTCGGAAGCAATTATTTACAGAAAAACCGCACTTAAGAAAAGAGAAGGCAAAATTAGACGTTGATTTCCCTAAAGCCAATCCTTTTACACGACTTGTCCGAAGTACTGTAACAATCGATGGCGGTAGGCTTAGAGTCTCCCCTAGTGGATTGGATAAATCAAATATTATCATGAGTCTGGCAGGCGCCAATTCATTGATGATTCTTCCTGGAGGTACAAGAGGGATTCAGGCAGGATCAGAGGTAGATGTTCTATTACTTGAAGATCAAACAGGCAGTGAGTGGCCTTGGTAAATCCTGTAATTATTCAAATTGTTGGTTATCAAAACAGTGGAAAAACTACATTAATTTTAAAACTCATTAAAGGTTTAAAGGAATTAAGTATCCGTACAGCTGTTATTAAGCATCATGGACATGGCGGTAAACCGGATTTGGTGGAAGGAAAGGATTCTACAAAGTATTTAAAGGCAGGAGCAAATGTATCCCTTGTGGAAGGTGAAGGGAGTTTGATACTCCAGGCTGATAAGGTGCCTGATGGACTAAAACAGCAAATAAAACTTCTTATGTATTTTCAGCCAGAATTGATTTTAGTGGAGGGATACAAGCAAGAAAACTATCCCAAGATTCTTTTATTAAGGAATAAAAAAGATATTCCATTACTTCATAACTTAACCAATGTAATAGCCATTCTATATTGGAAAGATGAAATCAATGCTGACATAGAAAAAGAAACGATGATCCCATGCTATCCTATCAATGATGAGACTGCACTTCAAAAAATGATTCAAATGTTTATCCGTCTTATTTCTTAGGAAATATTGTCGAAAACATGAAAGAATATTTGGGGAGGCATTTTTAAAAAGAAGTAAAGTTGCTATATTTCATGACTATAATAACATTAATTAATAAAACAATTCTTTTTAAATAGAAAGAACTTCCTTTAATTGTTATCATCTATAATGGCCATAATATAGGTGATATTGATAAGGAGGGAAAATGATGGGGCAAAGTCATCAGTTTCGACCGGGTAAAAAAGCACCAAACAATGGTATATATATTGAAATTGGAGAATCTGGGGATAATGTAGTCAATCCAAAAAAAATTAAGCTCAAAGCAGGAGAAAGGTTTCCTGAGACTTCTAATGATGACAGGGTCTGGACGTATTTAAGAAAACCATAATTGCAAAACACATAGCCATCCAAAAGGATGGCTTTTATAAATTTACTTTTAAACATCCCATGTCTTATAATGAAATTAAAAGGTCAAAAAAGGTCAAGAAAGGGAGTGAGAAAATGGATATAAACCGGATGACAGAACGGTTGCAGAAAGGGTTAATGGAAGCGCAAAGTTTAGCAATAAAGATGCATCATCAGGAATTGGATGAGCCACATTTATTTTTAGCCTTATTGAACCAAGAAGATAGTTTAATTTCAGCCATATTTGAAAAAGTAGGCATAAGTCCATTAAAAGTAGAAGAAAGGCTTTTAGAAATTCTCGCGAAAAAACCTCAGGTTACCGGAAGCGGAGTAGAAAAAGGAAATATCTATATTTCAACAAAAACTCAAAAACTCTTGGTGCAAGCGGAAGAAATAGCATCGACATTTACTGATGAATATATTTCCGTTGAGCATGCTCTATTAGCTGCGGCAAGAACAAAAGATAATGAGATCCATAACATCCTTCAAATAAACGGTTTGACCTCAGAAGATGTATTAAAGGCAATAAAAGAAATAAGGGGGAACCAGCGAGTGACATCACAGAATCCAGAAGCGAGTTATAATGCTTTAGAAAAATATGGAAGAGATTTGGTTGCTGAGGTAAAGACAGGAAAATTGGACCCGGTCATTGGGAGAGATACGGAGATTCGAAATGTAATTCGAATATTATCTAGAAAGACAAAAAACAATCCTGTATTAATTGGAGAGCCTGGAGTTGGGAAAACGGCTATTGTGGAAGGTCTTGCCCAACGAATTGTGAGAAAAGATGTACCAGAAGGGCTGAAAGATAAAACGATTTTTGCCTTAGACATGAGTGCATTAATTGCCGGTGCGAAATTTAGAGGGGAATTTGAAGAAAGATTAAAAGCCGTATTGAATGAAATAAAAAAAAGCGAAGGTCGGATTATCTTATTTATTGATGAGATTCATACCATTGTCGGAGCTGGTCGAACAGAAGGAGCAATGGATGCAGGCAACATGCTGAAACCGATGCTTGCAAGGGGAGAATTACACTGTATTGGAGCAACAACGCTAGATGAACATCGAAAATATATAGAAAAGGATCCTGCATTAGAGCGAAGATTTCAACAGGTTCTTGTTCAGGAACCGGATGTAGAAGATACGATTTCCATATTAAGGGGACTAAAGGAGCGCTTTGAAGTTCATCATGGGGTTAAAATTCATGACCAGGCATTAGTTGCAGCTGCCACATTGTCCGACCGATATATAACAGACCGGTTTCTTCCTGATAAAGCCATTGATCTTGTAGATGAGGCGTGTGCATTAATTCGAACTGAAATTGATTCAATGCCTACAGAACTAGATGAAGTGACCCGTAGAGTTATGCAATTGGAAATAGAAGAAGCTGCCCTAAAAAAGGAACAAGATGAGGTCAGTAAACAAAGGTTGGATGCACTCATAAAAGAATTAGCTGAGTTAAAAGAACAAGCCAATGTGATGAAAGCCAAGTGGCTTAGTGAAAAAGAAGTTATTCAAAAATTGCAGGAAAAAAGAGAACAAATTGAAGCATATCGCCGAGAGTTGCAGCAAGCAGAAGATAAGTATGATTTAAATCGGGCTGCGGAACTACGTCACGGCTTGATTCCATCGGCTGAAAAAGAATTAAAGGAGCTTGAACAAGCAACAGAAAGAGATGACCGTTTGCTGCGAGAAGAGGTTACTGCAGAAGAAATTTCTAATATAGTATCCAGATGGACAGGTATCCCGTTATCCAAACTTGTTGAAGGTGAAAGAGAAAAGCTATTGCGTCTGGAATCCATCCTTCATAAGCGTGTAATTGGGCAAGATGAAGCTGTAAATTTGGTGGCTGATGCGGTACTTAGGGCAAGAGCTGGAATAAAAGATCCGAATAGGCCAATTGGATCATTTTTATTTTTAGGACCGACTGGGGTTGGTAAAACGGAACTTGCCAAAGCACTAGCAGAGTCACTCTTTGACAGTGAGGAACATATCATACGGATTGATATGTCCGAATATATGGAAAAACATGCTGTTTCACGATTAATTGGAGCCCCTCCTGGTTATGTAGGATTTGAAGAGGGAGGTCAGTTGACTGAAGCTGTTCGTAGAAAGCCTTACTCCGTTATCTTAATGGATGAAATTGAAAAAGCACATCCAGAAGTCTTTAATATACTTTTGCAGGCACTTGATGATGGACGGATTACTGACTCACAAGGAAGAGTGGTTGATTTTAAAAACACGGTCATCATTATGACATCCAACATTGGATCACAATTTTTACTGGATCATTCTGATCAAGAAAAGGATATATCCGAAACGACAAGGGAAAAAGTTCTAGGACAATTAAGAAGTCATTTTAGACCAGAATTTTTAAATCGGATTGATGAAACGATTCTATTTAAGCCATTGACATTAGAGGATATTAAGAATATTGTTGTTAAATTAACAAAAGAATTAGAAAATAGACTTAAACAGCAACAGATAGAACTTTCGATTAGTGAAGAGGCGAAAGAATTTATAGCTGTTAATGGATACGATCCGGTTTATGGGGCAAGGCCTTTAAAAAGATACTTGCAAAGAAATATTGAAACTAAGCTTGCCCGTGACATTATATCCGGGAGGATACGCGAAGGCTCTAAAGTAGAAATCATCGAAGCCGATGGGGAGCTTATACTAAAGCTAGTTTAGAAATTGTGTAAATGAAATGAAAGGTCCTCCAGCATAATGGAGGACCTAAGAAACGTCAAACTATTCATGTTTTTGTACAGGTTCATTTGGAATTAAAGTAGTACCTACAATAATTAAAATGGTCACGATGACAGAAACGAATGCACCAGATTTAAAATCAAATGCAACAGAAGACATTGAACTAACCACATATGTAAGCATTTCTACCAATAGAAAAGTCCAGAAAAACGTCCAAAAATACCTCATTATTTTCACCTGCCTATATTACATCCTATCTTATATTACCATATGATGTGAAAATTATGAACCGTTTCTTTATAAATGATTGAAAATAGGCATATCCCCGTGCCGCTTTTGTGAAATGGCATACAATATCGTGAGGAAATATGTAAAAGGAGATATTACCGATGGAGAGCCGGAGTTTTCAAATGGATACCCAATGGAATATCATTTATTACCCTGAAAAACCGACTGGATTTGGGGTACTTGTGATAGGTGATGAAAGACATTTTGTGGAAGAAGGTAAATGCTTTTGGACGCAAAATGAAGGAAAGCTGGTCATCATCGATGAGTTAAAAGAAATGGGGTACACCATTTTTTCCTCTAATCTTTATGGGCGTAATTGGGGAAGTGCACGTGCTGCTGACCTTGCACAAAGATTATATCATCAGGTGATTCGGAGTGAGATACTTAACCACAAAATTCATATTTTAGCAGAAGGAATGGGTGCTTTAATAGCAATCCAGTTAATGAAGAAAATGAAAGAAAATATTAGGTCGGTTTTACTTCTCAATCCAATTCTTTCATTAAAATATCATCTTGAACAAGAAAAGGAACATAAATTTTTTTACAAAAAATTAACAAGAGAGTTAATGGATGCATATCAATTGGATGAGATAGGCTTGAACAACTTGATTTCTAAAATGGAAGTGCCGATTCAATTAGAAGATGGAATCCCAGTTCATATTATTCACGTTCTCTCAGGAGCTAGGTCATACAATCAATCAAAACAATATCAACAAATTCTTGGTTCTTCACCTATTAATCCCACCTTTCTCCTTCCTGAAAAAAAACTACAGCTTGGAAAAATATGTTACAAATTCTTTAAATCACATGAATCGGTTTTATAGGTTCACCTCCTCAAAGAAATATTTCCTTCTAGAATAGCATAGGATTTTATAAGGCTAGTTTGAGGAGGAAGTAAGTATGGACAAGGCCATCATTATAGGTGTATATCATTTTTTAGGATTTCATATTGGGAAAGTCCTATTAAATAAAGGTATTGAGGTAAAAGGTGTTCATATCCCAGAGGTGGATGGTACCTATGTAGATGAGAAAAGACTTGAGGTGGGGAGAAATGCCAATTTTAAGGAGTATAGCTTCGAAGGAATTTTGGATGGAACGGACAATGATCGGTTAATGATTTTTCCTATCTATGATTTTTTTATGTTACAACAAGAGTCCATTATTTTAAATGAACAGTTCACCAAAAAATTTCTTGCCTATTTTAACAAACATAAATGTAATCTCAAGATTTTATTATTATTGCCCATTCAATTGCTAAAATGGAGCGGTTCGAATGAAATTCAATATTTTATCAATCAAGTAAAAAAGATATCAACTAAATTACAATTGATCTATTTACCAACTATTTATGGTCCGTGGCAGCCTTCAACATTTATGTTTCAACAAGTCATTCTTGCATCGATCTTAAATACTGAGGTTTTTCATTCGGAAAGAGAGTGGATGGATGATGCACTTTTTATTGATGATGTTGCAGAATCCATCCTTGGTATTATAGAATCAGAAAAATCAGGTACCTATTTACTGGAAAGTGGAAAGGACATGTATTGGGATACATGTGCTGAATATTTAAAAATAAACAAGAGGTATCGAAAATCAATAAATGAGGAAAAACTTCAAATTGATGGAGAAATTAAGAGAATAATACCAACAAAGATTACATCCATTTCTTCTTCTTTGTCGAAACAAATGGAACATACGAAATGGCTATATCAGAACCTTTCATCAGATCGCTATTAACTGTTTTAGGTCCAATTAGCTAAATAAATCTTTTCATTTTATTATTCAAAGGTTAGAATGGAAGAAAATATGCTCTTCCTTTTTATTACTGTTAATAGAAAATAACGTGTTTGGTTAGGGTGCCGTTCGAAGGAGATGCAATGAATGCTGCAACGTTTCGGAATCATTTTACTATGCCTTTTTTTATTGGGGGCGTGTGGAGTTACGAAACCGAAGGGACATTTAACAAAAGTTGGTTTGTTGGTCCCAGAGACAATTAATGACCAGGTTTGGGGGACAAGAGGTTTTGAAGGATTGTTAAGGATCCAATCAAAATTGGAAGTCGATGTTTTTTATAAAGAAGGAATGAATTCTGAATACGTAGTTGAACGAGCTGTGAAAGAATTTGATCAAAAAGGTGTAAATCTGATATTCGGCCATGGCTCGGAGTATGCAGAATATTTTAATCATCTTTCCTCGAAATATCCAGATATACATTTTGTCAGTTTTAATGGGGAGGCTAAAAATCCTAATACTACCAGTCTCAATTTTAAGTCATATGCAATGGGTTTTTTTGGCGGGATGGTTGCTGCCCATATGTCAAAAAAAAATAAAGTGGGAGTTTTAGCCGCCTATGAATGGCAGCCCGAAATTGAAGGATTTTATCAAGGGGCTCTAGCTGAGAAAAATGACGTTCAAGTAAGCATTGAATACGTGGAACATTGGGATAATGATATGAAAGCGATCCAAATAGCAGATAAAATGATGGATCAGGGGGTGGATGTGATCTACCCAGCTGGTGATGGTTATAATGTCCCAGTGATTGAAAGGGTAAAGGAAAGAGGATTATATGTCATTGGTTATGTTTCAGACCAATCTGATTTAGGTGAGTCGACTGTTTTAACAAGTACCATTCAGAATGTTGGTAAACTATACGAGATTATTGCTGAACAATTTAATAAAGGTGAACTCAAATCTGGAAATCTTTCGTTTGATTTTCAAGACGATGTCATCACATTGGGAAAATTTAGTCCTTTAGTCAAAAAAGACTTTGTTCAAAAAATGAAAAGACATATACAAACTTATAAAGAAACAGGAAAATTACCTGAGTAATTTCCTCCCATACATAATACAAAACAAGCTGCCATATCTTGTGGGCAGCTTGTTTTTTTATCTAGTAGTTTAGTTGTTGTGAAAAAAAAACATTTTTGATAAAATTAGTACCAAGTCATAATAATTGATATTAAACTATTGATATAATTTCCATAAATCCGAAGGAGATGGCGAAATGAGAGCAGGGATTGTTGGTATTGGTAGGTATTTACCTGAAAAAGTAATGACAAATTTTGATTTAGAAAAAATGATGGATACTTCGGATGAGTGGATCCGAACAAGAACAGGAATTGAAGAAAGACGAATTGCAGCCGATGATGTCGATACATCAGATATGGCTTTTATGGCAGCACAAAAAGCGATTGATGATGCCGGAATTCAACCGGAGGATATTGATTTAATTTTAGTGGCAACTGTTACACCTGATACCCCATTCCCATCAGTTGCCTGTATGATTCAAGAAAAACTTGGAGCAAAAAAGGCAGCTGCGATGGACATAAGTGCCGCATGTGCAGGCTTTATGTATGGTATTGTCACAGCTAAACAGTTCATTGAATCCCAAGTCTACAAATATGTTCTTGTTGTCGGTGTAGAGAAGCTTTCAAAAATAACAGACTGGACTGACCGTAATACTGCCGTTTTATTCGGGGATGGCGCAGGTGCAGCTGTTATTGGGGCTGTATCTGAAGGCCGCGGAATCCTTTCATTTGAGCTTGGAGCAGATGGTTCAGGAGGAAAACACCTATATCAGGAAGAATATATAGTAATGAACGGTCGAGAGGTATTTAAATTTGCCGTTAGACAAATGGGAGAGAGCTGTATTAATGTATTGGAGAAAGCAGGTCTTTCAAAAGAAGATGTTGATTTCTTAATTCCACACCAGGCAAATATTCGTATTATGGAAGCTTCAAGGCAAAGGCTTGAGCTGCCTCCTGAAAAAATGTCTAAAACGATCCATAAATATGGAAATACTTCTGCTGCATCTATTCCTATTTCTATAGTAGAGGAAGTAGAAGCTGGGAAGATTAAAGACGATGATTTAATTGTCATGGTTGGCTTTGGTGGCGGATTAACCTGGGGAGCAATTGCTATCCGCTGGGGAAAATAAACAAATTATTCGAAGATCATTTCATACAAGAGAATAGAAAAGGAGAATGTATAAATGAATAAACGTAGAGTTGTAGTGACGGGAGTTGGCGCGGTAACACCACTGGGCAACGATGTTGAAACAACTTGGAAAGGAATTCTTGAGGGAAAATCTGGTATTGGGCCACTTACAAGACTAAATGCAGATGACTATCCAGCGAAGGTCGCTGCAGAAGTTAAGGATTTTAACCCGGAAAATTTTATTGAAAAAAAAGACGCCCGAAAAATGGATCGTTTTACACAGTTTGCTGTGGCTAGTGCATTAATGGCAGTGAAAGATGCCAACCTAGAAATTAACGAACAAAATTCACACCGTGTAGGCGTGTGGATTGGATCTGGTATTGGTGGTATGGAAACATTTGAACAACAATTCGAGACATTTCAAAAGAGAGGATACAAACGGGTAAGTCCATTCTTTGTTCCAATGATGATTCCAGATATGGCTACAGGCCAAGTTTCTATCACTCTTGGTGCAAGAGGATTTAATTCATGTACAGTAACAGCATGTGCAACAGGAACAAATTCAATCGGTGATGCATTTAAAGTAATTCAACGTGGAGATGCGGATGTTATGATAGCGGGTGGCTCTGAAGCTCCGATTACAAAAATGTCTGTAGCTGGTTTCTGTGCCAATACAGCACTTTCAACAAATCCGGATCCTCGAACGGCCAGCCGTCCTTTTGATAAAAACCGTGATGGTTTTGTTATTGGTGAAGGTTGTGGAATTGTTATTCTCGAAGAATTGGAGCATGCACTTGCCCGAGGAGCAAAAATATATGCTGAAATTGTCGGGTATGGGGCGACAGGGGATGCCTATCATATTACTGCTCCGGCACCAGGAGGCGAAGGTGGTGCCCGCGCAATGAAAATGGCTCTTAACGATGCTGGCTTAAAGCCAGAGGACATTGATTATATCAATGCTCACGGTACAAGTACAGAATATAATGACAAATTTGAAACCCTTGCTGTAAAAGAAGTATTTGGTGAGCATGCATACCGTTTAGCGATGAGCTCAACAAAATCGATGACTGGTCACTTACTTGGTGCGGCTGGAGCTGTGGAAGCGATCTTTACAGTGCTTGCCATGCAAGATAATATGCTTCCACCTACTATGAATTACGAAACTCCAGACCCTGAGTGTGATTTAGATTATGTTGTGAATGCAGCTCGTCCAAAAGAAATTAAGGCTGCAATGAGTAACTCATTAGGTTTTGGTGGACACAATGCCACAATCGTCTTCCGGAAATATGAATAAATCCAAAAAGACCAAGCACTTTGCTTGGTCTTTTTTGTCGATTTTTCGATTTTGATATGTTTTGTCCAAATACATAGCGACGAGAAGCCTCTTTTCTCTCAGCTGTAGGGCACCATAAAGATGACACCGGAAGCATCAACATTGCACGACCGAAAGCCATAGCTTTTGATAGGAGGATATACGCCGCTGACCAGGGTGCTTCCTCTATTCTGATATGAACCACTCTTTGGTTTAATCATAAACTGTTAAAAGTAGTCATGGTCAGAAATGGAGGTGATGAAATGGGAGTCATCCGGACAGATCAATGGTTAGAAAATGATTTCGATAACCCTCTTAAAATCTGTGAGAAATTAAAATCATATTTTAATGAGGAAAATGTAAGAGGAATCTATCAACAACTTGTAAAATTTAGAATGTACAGACCTTCACGGATGTCTGAAAAAAACTTTCAGCATATGAAGAAATACAATGCATGGGAAATGGTAGAAAGATTATTTAATAAATATAGGGATTTATGGTCTGGACCAGATATACCAGTGTTTCTATTTCCATTAGAAGAAAGAAGGGGCTTTTTTATTAAGAGGACAGAAAGGAATAAGTCAGGGGTATCATATCCCGATAAAATGTTTTTATTTCTTTCAAACTATGACGATCCAATGGAAATCGAGGCACTTTTTGTTCACGAATATCATCATGTATGTAGACTTCGGGCACTTGGGAAAAAAATGAATGAGTATACCTTACTTGATTCTCTCATTATCGAAGGACTGGCAGAATACGCTGTTTTACATCACTGTGGACGAAAATATATAGCCGATTGGTGTAGTATGTATTCGGAAAAGGAGCTTTTCTTTTATTGGGACAAATATTTGAAAAAACATCTGAATAAGACGAAGGGTGAAAGAATTCACGATGAACTGCTTTTTGGAGGAGGGAGAATTCCACCTTTGTTAGGATATGCAATTGGGTATCATTTGGTTGGGAAATTTTTTAAAAACAGAAATTTTTCTACAAAACTAACCTTTAACATTCCAGCGGAGGATTTTATTGACTGACATAGATTATTAGGTAAAAAAGCCTGAATATAGGGCTTTTTTTCTATGAAACTGTAAATATACATAGTACATAATGCTATCTTGCTTTTGTAAAAAATTTGTAATAACATTTTATATAAATGTAAAGAATATACTGAATAATCAAAAAGTTAGAAGGTGTACTTATGAGCGTAAAAAACTCATTTAAAGAGGAAATATTGCTCGAAGTTAAAAATTTACAGACAGCCTTCGAAATTGACGGAACGTATTATAATGCAGTGGATAATGTATCATTTAAAGTGAAACCAGGGCAAATAGTCGGTGTTGTCGGTGAATCTGGTTGTGGGAAATCTGTCATGAGTCTTTCGATCATGCAATTGCTTCCAAAGGGAATTGGCAAAGTAAAATCAGGTGAAATCATTTTTGATGGATTCCATTTGGAAAATATGTCAGAAAGTCAAATGAATAAGATTAGAGGCAAGGATGTTTCAATGATTTTTCAGGAGCCAATGACTTCTCTTAATCCTGTGTTTACAATCGGTTATCAGCTTCAAGAAGTTCTTTTTAACCATATGAAAATATCAAAAAAGGAAGCAAGACAGAAATCTATTGCACTATTAAAAAGTGTGGGAATTTCTAGGCCTGAAAAAATTGTTGATGAATATCCGCACCAGTTATCAGGTGGTATGAGACAAAGGGTCATGATTGCCATTGCTATTGCTTGTCAACCAAAACTATTAATTGCCGATGAACCAACAACTGCGCTAGATGTAACCGTTCAGGCACAAATTCTTGAATTACTGAAAAAGATTCAAAAAGTAAATGATATGGCGATTATCTTGATTACCCATGATTTAGGCGTCGTTGCAGAGATGTGTGATGAAGTAATGGTTATGTATGCGGGAAAAATTGTAGAGCGTACAAACGTGGATTCATTGTTCTATAATCCGAAACATCCATACACCTCATTGTTATTAGGAGCAATTCCGAAAATGGACCAGGAAGAAGAAAGACTAAGTTCTATTCAAGGAATGGTTCCATCTCTAATAAATATGCCAACTTCAGGCTGCCGATTTGCAAACCGTTGCCCAATGGCGATGCCAGAATGTAGTACAACCACCCCACTGTTAGCTGAAAATGAGGAAGGTCATGAGGTTGCCTGCCTCCAATATGAAACTAGTAAACCAAGAGAAGAGGTGAGGTAGTGAGAAACATAACTGTACATAGAAATAATGAGACCCCATCCTCACAAAATGAAAATTTATTGCAAATACAGAATCTAAAAACATATTACCCTGTAAAAGGTGGCATTTTTAAAAGAACAGTTGGACATGTCAGAGCGGTCGATGATATTTCTTTTGAGATAAAAAAAGGGGAAACACTTGGATTGGTAGGAGAATCTGGTTGCGGAAAATCAACGGCAGGAAGAACCATTCTAAGATTGTTAAAGCCTACTGCTGGAAAGATTATTTTTGATGGAAAGGACATTACTTGGCTTTCAGGTAAATCTTTAAGAGAGATTCGAAAAGATATGCAAATGGTATTTCAAGACCCGTATGCTTCTCTGAACCCGATGCAAATGGTAGGGGATATTATAGCTGAACCAATCTATAATTTTATGAAAAAAAGTAAAGTCGAATTGAAAAAGGAAGTAATGGATTTATTAGAGAAAGTAGGTTTGCCGCAGGATGCCTATTACAAGTATGCTCATGAGTTTTCAGGCGGTCAGCGTCAAAGGATTGGGATTGCACGTGCTCTAGCGTTAAGACCTAAATTAATCATTGCTGATGAACCGGTATCAGCATTAGATGTATCTGTGCAATCACAGGTATTAAATCTATTAAAGGATTTACAAGAAGAATTTGATTTAACTTTCTTATTTATAGCTCATGACTTAAGTGTTGTAAAGTATATGAGCGATCGAATAGGAGTAATGTATCTTGGTAGCATGGTTGAGATTGCTGAAAAAAATAGTCTTTATTTACAACCAATGCACCCATATACACAAGCTTTAATTTCAGCGATTCCTACTCCGGATCCAAGACGAAAGAAGGAAAGAATTATATTAAAAGGTGATGTACCAAATCCAATCAACCCACCTAGTGGATGTCCATTCCATCCCCGTTGTCCTGTAGCAATGGAGGAATGTTTAAATTCCAAGCCAGCATTAAGGGAGGTGAAACCTAATCATAGAGTAGCTTGCCACCTTTATCCTTAATGAATAAAAACAGGGGGGAAAACAATGAAGCGGACAAGGATGCATTGGCTTATAGTATTCATACTTGTATTATCAGCATTTTTAACTGCATGTTCAAGCAATGATAAAGCGGGAACAAATAAGAAAGAAGGATCATCAGTGGAAACGTCTAATAAGCCGCAGGATGGAGGAACTTTGGTGTATGCCCTTGATTCTCAGCCAAAAGGATTATTTAACTGGACATTTTATGAAGATGCAGTTGATCATGAAGTACTAGAATTCTTCGATGAGAACTTGATTGATTATGATGAACATTTAAAGGCCCAACCACATATTGCTTCTTGGACAACAGAGGATAATAAAGTATTTAAGTTTACAATTAAAAAGGGTGTTAAATGGCATAATGGTGACGAATTATCTGTTAAAGACTGGGAATTCGCATTATATACAATTGCGAATAAAGATTACGAAGGATCTCGTTTTGAGAATGTAAGAAACATTGTGGGTGCCCAAGATTACCGTGATGGAAAAACTGATAAAATCGAAGGCATTAAAGTGATTGATGATTACAATATTGAAATCACATTTGACAAAGCCCGTGTAAATAACTTGGATAATCTTTGGACATATCCAATGAATCGCAATGCATTTAAGGGAATTGAAGTAAAAGATATGCTTAACTCAGAAGTTGTCCGCACGAAGCCCGTAGGATTAGGACCATTTAAGGTAACAAAAGTTGTTCCTGGTGAGTCCATTGAGATGGAACGCTTTGATGACTACTTTGGTGGAAAGCCTCATATTGAAAAAGTCGTCATTAAGGTTATTGACCCCTCTCTTTCTGTAGGTGAATTAAAGAACGGTACACTTGATATGACTTCCTTTCATCCAAGTATTATCGATCAGGTAAAGGCGCTTGATAATGTAGAAGCTATCACGTATCCAGGAGTAAGCTATTACTATGTTGGTTTCCGCCTTGGTACTTGGGATGGCGAGAAAAATGTCATGAACGAGCCTAAGTATCAAGACAAGAAACTTCGTGAAGCCATGTACTATGCAATAAACCGGGAAGAATGGGTTAAGGCATTCTTCTTTGGAGTAGGTAAGCCAGTTAACCGCCCAATTCCTAGCAATCACTGGATTGCCGCAGATCAAAAAGAATTAAAACAATATAAATATGATCCGAACAAAGCAAAGAAATTATTAGATGAAGCCGGGTATAAGGATGTTAATGGCGATGGGTATCGTGAAGATCCAAATGGAAAGGAATTTGTTATAAATTTTTCTCACTATGCAACCCAAAACCCAACATTTGAAGCTCGTGCAAAAGCACTTGCTCAATATTGGGAAGAAGTAGGGTTAAAAACTAAATTAACGATGACGGATGTAAACCTTTACTACGATTTGCTTGATAAAGCAGACAAATCTATGGAGGTATTTTTCGGCGGCTGGTCAACTGGTGCCGATCCAGATCCAACTCCACTTTGGGGATCAAAATACTTATGGAATTATCCTCGCTGGGTAAATGAAGAAAGTGATAAATTACTAGATCAAGCACTGGATATTAGTGTTGTTGGAACTGATAACGAAAAGCGTAAAAACCTTTATGTTGAATGGCAAAAGTTATTTATGGAAGAGTTACCAATTCTTCCAATTACTGAACTAGAAGAAACGATGGCTGTAAGTAAACGCGTGCAAGGCGTAAAATTTGATGTATCTGGTTACAACCGTCCGCATGAATGGTGGATTAAGCAATAAATTTTGACTAACAGAGAAGGGACAACGGTGTTGTAAGATATAGAAAATTATTCCAACAACTCCATTATGGTGAGGGAACGAAGGAATTATCCTTTGTTCCCCTTTTTTCACCTTCGTATTTCACATAGTAATAGACAAGGAGAATGCACATGCTAAAGTTTGCATTTCGAAGGTTTTTAGGCATGATTCCAATGTTGTTACTGATCTCTATTGTAATATTTACCTTGGCCAGATTAATGCCAGGAGACTCTTTTAGTGGAGAAATAGATCCTACAAATACAAATCCTGAGTATATTGCAGAAATGAGGGAAAAGTTAGGCTATAATGATCCGTTGCCTCAACAATATTTCCGGTGGATTACTAATTTTATTCAAGGAGATTTTGGAAAATCAACGCGTTTCAAAATTAGTGTTTCTGAAGTAATTAAAGAACGGCTTCCCAACACCTTATTATTAGGATTCACTTCTATACTAATTACCTATGTACTCGCATTTCTAATGGGGATGTATGCAGGCAGAAAACCCTACACCCTAGGTGATAATCTGATTGGAACATTTAACTATTTAGGTTTATCCATCCCTTCCTTTGTTGCAGGTGTTTTCGCCATTTACTTTTTTTCCTATAAACTTGGATGGTTTCCCTCAAATGGTTCGATAGGTATTGGTATGAAAGAAGGGACCATTGAATATTGGTTAAGTAGATTTCATCATGTTATTTTACCGGCGTTTGTTCTTGCCTTTTTAAATATAGCTAGTTATACACAATTTTTGCGAAACGATATTATTGAAAACAGTCGAAAGGATTTTGTTCGGACTGCACGAGCGAAAGGTACTCCTGAAAGCAAAATATATAATGTGCATATACTTAGGAATTCGATTATTCCACTAGTAACTTTCTTAGGTTTTGATCTTGTTTCCATTATTAGTGGTGCCATTATTACAGAAACGATATTTACTTATCCTGGTTTGGGCCAACTTTTCTTACAATCTGTTGGAACAAGAGATTATCCAGTTTTAATGACGTTAACCATGCTTTTTTCATTAATTACACTAATCGGTAATCTTGTAGCAGATATTTTATATGGTGTGGTAGATCCGAGAATAAGGTTGGATTAGGGGGGAAAAAGGATGCAGATTGTTACTCAAAAGGATGCAAATATTACACAAGTATCCCCAAAAAAAAGTTTATCACCATTAGCGATGGCTAGAAAAAAATTTTTAAGAAATAAACTAGCTATGATTAGTCTTATTTTTCTCGTGATTGTTGCCATTGTTTCTTTTCTTGCACCGTATATAACGACGGCCGATATAACAAAAGTGAATATTGGTCAAATGTCTTTAAAACCATCAAGTGAACATTGGCTAGGAACGGATAAATCAGGCCGAGATGTTTTTACAAGATTGTTATATGGCGGGCGAATTTCACTTTTAGTGGGGATTAGTTGCACTTTTTTTGTGGTTTTTATCGGCACACTAATTGGATCGATAGCTGGTTATTTTGGAGGAATCATTGATAGTTTGTTAATGAGATTTACAGACTTTATTTTAAACTTTCCTTTTCTCGTTTTTGTTATTGTAATTAATGCTATACTCTTCGGCAAAGTAAGTGGTTTGTGGGTTTTAATCGCAGTGATTAGCCTTCTTTATTGGGGAGGTGTTGCAAGGATTGTTAGAAGTAAAATTCTCTCGGAAAAAGAAAATGAGTATATTACTGCTGCAATTTCAATCGGCTGCTCTCCGGCGAAAGTTATTATTAAACATCTACTACCTAATATATTATCCACGATTATTGTACAAGCAACAATAACATTTGCAACAATGATTGTGATTGAGTCTGCATTAAGTTACCTTGGTTTTGGTGTCCCACAGGAAGTTCCTAGCTGGGGAAATATGTTAAATTCAGCAAACGAACCAGATGTATTACAATACAAACTTTGGATTTGGGTTCCGCCGGCACTATTAATCACCTTGACTATTTTGTCAATAAACTTTATTGGCGAAGGGTTAAAGGATGCTTTCAATCCTAAATCCAAAAGATAAAGAATCTGCCATCCATATATGGTAGATTTTTTTGTTGCGCAGATTTCAACTAGTATCATTGGAGCAAAATATATATAAAGGAATAATTTAACTAATCACTGCCCATACTGATTGACAAATAGTTACTTGAAGTGAGGGATTTAGCAATGTTATATCTTCATGACGTATGGGTGAATTGGTTTGAGGGAGAAGAAAACGGTTATAATGTTTGCCATTTTCATGAATGGCGAAAAGATGATGGTGTTGAACTACTAGATCAAGTACCTCTATTAAAGGTCGAGCCGATTCTGTTTAACTATATTGAAAATGACTTATCTGAATTACCTCAACAACTTTTAGATGATATCTATCAAAAAGCATATCTTAGAAAAAATCATGAAAGGATTCAACTCGACTATTGTTTTGTCGTCACAGATGGGATGGGGATCTTGGCAGTTGATACAATAGGGTATAAAATTCCAATTCGAAAAAGTAGATTAATTCCTAGACAGGAACAGCTAGTATACGAAATGATCACTACACAAGAGGTAAAAAAATATAACTTTAATCAGCAGCAAAATAAAAAGGATTTTCATATTTTGTCTCCTGATCCATTATTAATGATAGGACTAACAAGGAAAGAACGGCAATTAAAGCAACTATTATTTATGGCTCTTGACCAATTGCTATCATCCAATAATGAAGCTGAAATTCGTTACTGGTATACAGAATGGTGCCCTGAGAACTATTCAAAGATACAGGAAATGAATTTTACGGAAGCATGGGAACAGCTCTATGAAGCAATTAAATATGGATGGTCCAAAAAGCATGAAACATTTTGTGAAAATTTAATAAAAGGACAACCGTTTTTCGAAAAACTTTGGGAAATGGAACATGGTCCGAAAGTAAACTAATTGCCTGCACCAAATGGTATGACCGTCATACCATTTGATGCAGGCTTTTTTTATTGAATCTCAGGAAGTTTATCTATGCAAGACTGAATGTGATCACTTTTTGGAAAAGGTTATATGCCTTTTTTATTTACTAACGTTTTTTTCTTCCTAATCCCATGGCATTTTCCATCTTTTTCAGTGTTTTGCTTGCCACTTTATTGGCTTTTTCAGCACCACGGTCCAAAATATCATCAAGTTCACTAGAATTTATTAATTCATAATACTTGTCTTGAATTGGTTTAAAAGCATTGACAACAACTTCTGCCAAGTCGCTTTTGAAATCTCCATAGCCTTTTCCTTGGTACATTTCCTCTAACTCAGAAATGGATTTACCACCTAAAATAGAGTAAATGGATAAAAGATTTGATATTCCTGGTTTATTTACTTTGTCATATTTTACGATTCCTTCTGAATCAGTCACAGCACTCTTTATTTTTTTCTCAATCTGCTTAGGTTCATCAAGCAAGGAAAGAAATGCTTTTTGGTTTGGGTCTGATTTACTCATTTTTTTGGTCGGGTCTTGGAGAGACATAATTCTTGCTCCAACTTCAGGAATGCGTACATCTGGAATCGTTAAAATATCCCGATACTTTTTATTGAATCTCTCTGCTAAATCACGCGTCAACTCTAAATGTTGCTTTTGATCCTCCCCTACTGGTACAAGATCAGCATTGTAAAGCAAAATGTCCGCTGCCATCAATGGAGGATAGGTTAACAAACTGGCGGATACTGCCTCTTTACCAGCTGATTTATCTTTAAATTGTGTCATCCGCTCGAGTTCACCAATATATGATATACACTGCATAATCCAACCTGCTTGCGCATGGGCAGGTACTTCAGATTGGATAAACAAAGTTGCTTTATCTGGATCGATACCTACAGCAATATACAAAGCAGCAAGGCTTCGAATGTTTTTTCGAAGTGCTACTGGATCCTGTGGAACCGTAATGGCGTGCTGGTCAACAATACAAAAGTAGCAATTATATTCGTTTTGAAGCTCCACAAATTGTTTTAAAGCTCCGATATAGTTCCCAAGTGTAATGGTGCCACTTGGTTGAATACCTGAAAAAATCGTCTTCATGATTGACCTCCTATAATTACTTAAATTTCTCTATAAATAAAAAAGCCATTCATCCCGTTTTTTAGGGACGAATGGCTCGCGGTACCACCCTAATTACTCAAAATTGAGTCACTTAGTTCCAAATTTCATTTGGATTCCTTTTAACGCAAGGATAACGTCTACTCCTACTGTTTCAATCCCGCTGGATTAAAATTTCGGAAAGAGGCTCCAAAGTCCATTCGGAATCATTTTCGCGTTTGTTTACACCACCCACAAACTCTCTGAAGCGAAAGATGATACTTACTACTCTTTATCATCGCCAATATATTCATTAAATTATAACTCATTATAAAGCAATGACATATTTGATTGCAAGGTATTACAAATAATAAAAAGCCAGAGCTATCAACATTAATAGAAAATTTACAAATCCATAAAAAAATAGGGGCTTATTATCAAAAGTTATGAGTTCTGATATACCAGGGATCTCATGAAACTTTCTATTTTTATCACCTTTTGAAAATGCTAGATTAAAGGACTTTGAAATGGTGTCAAAAAACCCGCTTTGTATCGTATAAACAAGTAAGGAAGTTAGCAGTAAGGCCGAACTAATATAAAAAGATATATTGATATAGCTTAGAATCGAAATATTATGGTACATAATTAAAGACAAAATCATAATAAAAAGTTGTGTAAACGCTATCAATGCGATTCTTTTCCTCAATCGATAATACACATTTAATCCTCCAAAACATTGATTTATTAAGGTTTTTAGTGAATTTTCCTTAATAACTATAAAATATAACACAGTGAATAGAAATTCAACTTTTAATAAAAATTTGAAAGTTTTAAATTAATTTTCAAAAAGTAATGTACAACTGATTGAAAATATGTATAATAGAGAATGTAGTAATTTTTCAGAATAATAGAAAAGGGAGGTCTACTACTAGTGAAAAAATCGAAACTTTCACTACTTCTTGTTTTATCGCTAGTGTTAAGCATGTTCTTGGCAGCATGTGGCGGCAATAAACAAGAAGGGACAGAGAAAAAAGAAGGCAGCAAAGAGACTAAAGAAAAATTAGCTGCTGAACAAGTACTAAATGTCCTTGAATCATCTGAGATTCCTGCTATGGATAGCGTATTAGCAGAAGACACTATTGGATTTACGATGATTGCTGCTACTATGGAAGGTCTATATCGTCTAGACCCTGAGCAAAAAGTTATTCCAGGTGTTGCTGATGGAATGCCAGAATATAATGAAGACAAAACAGTGCTGACAATTAAATTGAAGAAAGATGTAAAATGGGCTGATGGCTCTCCTGTTACTGCACATGATTTTGTATATGCATGGCAACGTGCGATCAACCCAGATACAGCTTCTCCATATGGTCCATACTTCATGGAAGGCAAAATTAAAAATGCCTCTGCAATTGTAAAAGGAGAAGCAAAAATTGAAGATCTAGGTATTAAAGCACTAGATGATCACACATTAGAAATTACATTAGAAAGACCAATACCATACATTGAATCATACTTAACATTCCCATTATTCTATCCACAAAACCAAAAGTTCGTAGAAGCTCAAGGTGGTAACTACGCTAAGACTGCAGCGAACTTATTATCAAACGGCCCATTCAAAATGACTAAATGGGATGGTCCTACTGCAACTGAGTGGGTATTAGAAAAGAATGAAAATTACTGGAATGCAAAAGAAGTTACTTTAACTAAGATTAACTTTAACGTTTCTAAAGATCCGCAAGCATCTGCTAATGCATTTACTGCAGGTGAAGCAGACATTACACCGAAGCTTGCACAAGCTGCAATCCTTTCACAATATGAAGGGGACCCAGCATTATTACGTTACCAAGAACCATCTATCTTCTGGATTAAAATGAATCAAACTAATCCAGCACTTAAAAATGAAAATATTCGTCGCGCAATTGCTCTATCTGTTGATAAGCAAGCTCTTGTTGATGACGTATTAGCAAATGGATCTATTCCTGCAAACTTTGTTGTTCCAAAAGGATTTACATTCTTTGAAGACAAGGATTTCCGCGAAGGTGCAGGAGAATACTTAAAACCTAATAAAGAAGAAGCAAAAAAACTTTGGGAAAAAGGATTACAAGAACTTGGTGTTAAAGAAATTACTTTAACATATGTTGGTCAAGACACTGAGACTTCAAAATTAACAGATGCATTTGTTAAGGATCAGTTGGAGAAAAACCTTCCAGGGTTAAAACTTAACATTGAAGCAGTACCATTCAAGATTCGTATTGATCGTGAAAACAATAAAGATTATGACTTATTATTTGGTGGATGGGGTCCTGACTATGCTGACCCAATGACATTCATGGATTTATGGCTAACAGACGGAAGCCATAACAATATGGAATACAGTAACCCTGAGTTTGACAAGATGATTCAATCTGCAAACGAAGATACTGATTTGGCAAAACGTTGGAAAACATTACAAGATGCAGAGAAACTTCTATTAGAAGAAGATGCAGCTCTTGCTCCAATGTATCAGCGTTCAGTTAACCTGTTAATTAATCCAAAAGTAAAAGGCTTCGCACATCATGCCTTTGGTCCAGACTATAGTTACCAATGGATTAAAATTACAGAATAAGCTAAACCAATAACTAAAAAGAGAGTATATTCAAAAAATATACTCTCTTTTTACCTGTATTGGAATTGTCGAAAAATGGCGAAAATTTAATGAATTAGGAGGTGTGGGCATGGTTAAATACTTAGGGCAACGCTTAATCTATATGTTTATCACATTATTTATCGTTGCAACAGTAACTTTTTTCCTCATGAAGTTAATACCCGGAAGCCCGTTTAATAACTTTGAGAAGTTAAGTGAATTCCAACAGAATTTACTTTTGGAAAAATATGGGCTAAATGACCCCGTGCCTGTTCAATATTTTAAATACATGTCTAATCTTGTAAAGGGTGATTTAGGAGTTTCCTTCCAATTTAATAATACCCCTGTAACAGAACTTATAGGAAATCGAATTGGCCCATCAGCTGTCTTAGGTTTGCAGGCTATGATTTTAGGTTCCTTAATTGGAATTTTCTTAGGGGCCATTGCTGCTTTAAAGCAAAATTCATGGATCGACTATACTTCAACATTTCTAGCAGTTGTCGGAAAATCTATTCCTTCATTTATTTTCGCTGGATTACTACAATATTATATTGCTGTGAAACTAGGTTGGCTTCCAGTTATGTTATGGAGAGGACCTGAATATACTATCCTTCCGACTATTGCACTTGCGATGTTCCCGCTATCAATTTCTGCACGTTTTATGCGAACTGAGATGATTGAAGTATTAGGTTCAGACTATATAACTTTAGCAAAAGCAAAAGGTGCAAGTTATTGGCAAATTAGTGTAAAACATGCTCTAAGAAATGCTTTGATTCCAGTTGTTACAGTATTGGGACCATTAGCAGTTAGCTTAATGACTGGCTCCCTCGTTATTGAGAAGATTTTTTCTATTCCTGGTTTAGGGGAGCAATTTGTTAAATCAATTGCAACAAACGATTATCCGGTCATCATGGGAACAAATCTATTATTTGCGCTATTATTCGTTGTTGTTATTTTAGTTGTTGATATATTATACGGAATTATTGATCCACGTATTCGTATTACGGGGGGGAAAGCTAAATGATCAATAAAGAAAATGTCATAATTAAAGATATGTTTCAACCCGCCCATATTGACCCTTCAAAAAGCGAAAAAATTGCTAAACCAAGTTTAAACTTTTGGCAGGACGCATGGCTTCGCGTCCGGAAAAATAAAGGTGCCGTAACAAGTATGATTATTTTGGCCATTATCATCATCATGGCATTTGTTGGGCCCATGCTTACACCATATGATTTCGATCATCAAAATACGAAACATAACAACCTTCCTCCGAGAATTCAAGGGTTAGAAAATATCCATTGGCTTCCATTCGATGGTACATTAACTAGGAGGAACGGAACAGAATATAATGCCTATGAGGCTCGCAATATCGATGCCTATTACTGGTTTGGTACTGATAGTTTAGGCCGTGACATTTTTGCACGTGTATGGAAGGGGACTCAAATTTCCCTCTTGATTGCCTTTTTGGCAGCCGTAATCGATATGATCATTGGAGTCGCATATGGTGCGATATCTGGATATATAGGTGGACGCGTAGATAGTGTCATGCAGCGTATCATTGAAGTGCTCGTAGGTATTCCGAATTTGATTATCGTTGTATTAATGATATTAGTGCTGAAACCAGGTATTATTCCAATTGTTATAGCTCTAACCATTACAGGTTGGACAAGCATGGCACGCGTAGTACGTGCTCAAGTATTGAAATTTAAAAATCAAGAATTCGTTCTAGCATCAAAAACTTTAGGTGCATCTGATACATCTATTGTTTTTAAACATATGATCCCTAATATGTTTGGCGTTATAATCATTAATACTATGTTTTCCATACCGAATGCTATTTTCTTTGAAGCATTTTTAAGCTTTATTGGATTAGGTTTACAAGAACCGTTTGCTTCCTTGGGAACCTTAGTTGATGATGGATTTAAATCTATGATTGCGTTTCCGTATCAGATGATTATTCCGTCTATTATGATTGCGTTAATCATGGTATGTTTCAACCTGGTAGCTGACGGTTTAAGGGATGCACTAGATCCAAAAATGCGTGATTAGAAGGTAGGTGAATGGTAGTGGAAAAAGTTTTAGAAGTTAAAGATTTATATATATCTTTTCACACGTTTGCGGGTGAAGTAAAAGCAATTAGAGGAGTATCTTTTGATTTACGAAAGGGAGAAACTTTGGCGATTGTTGGTGAATCGGGTTCTGGAAAATCCGTAACAACGAAATCTATTATGCGATTACTTCCGGAACATAATTCAGAAATAAAAAGTGGCCAAATTCTTTTTGAAGGTAAAGATTTAACTAAATTAACAGATAAACAAATGCAAAAAATTCGTGGTAAAGACATCTCTATGATTTTCCAAGACCCAATGACTTCATTAAATCCCACAATGAAAATTGGAAGTCAAATCATGGAGCCATTAATTAAACATCAGAAATTAAGTAAAGCTGCTGCTAGAGAGAGGGCTATTGAATTATTAAAATTGGTTGGGATTCCAAAACCGGAAATTCGTGTAGATCAATATCCACATCAATTTTCTGGCGGGATGAGACAACGGGTTGTTATTGCCATCGCATTGGCATGTAATCCAAAGGTCCTTATCGCTGATGAGCCTACAACTGCACTAGATGTAACTATTCAAGCACAAATTCTTGAGTTGATGAAGGATCTCCAACGGAAAATCGATACTTCGATCATCTTCATCACTCATGATCTTGGTGTAGTTGCCAATGTTGCTGACCGTGTGGCGGTTATGTATGGTGGTAAAATTGTGGAAATAGGTACTGCGGATGAAATTTTCTATAATCCTCAGCACCCATATACATGGGGGTTAATTAGTTCAATGCCTGATATGGAAACAAATGATGAAGAGTTATATTCCATTCCGGGAACTCCTCCAGATCTATTGGATCCTCCAAAAGGGGATGCGTTTGCACCAAGGAATCCTTATGTAATGAAAATTGATTTAGAACAGGAGCCACCATTCTTTAAGGTATCTGATACCCATTATGCAGCAACATGGCTTTTACATCCTGATGCACCAAAAGTCGAACCTCCTGAAGCGGTTAAAAGGCGAAGAAATCAATTTGTTGGTGTAAAGGGGGGAAAATAGATGGGTGAAAGAAAAAAATTACTTGAAATTAGAAATTTAAAGCAATACTTTAATGTTGGGAAACCCAATGAAGTAAGGGCAGTCGATAATGTTTCATTTGATATATATAAAGGTGAAGTTTTAGGGCTTGTAGGCGAGTCAGGTTGTGGAAAGTCTACTACAGGGCGCACAATTATTCGATTATATGATGCTACTGGCGGCGAAGTCCTTTACGACGGTGTCAATGTTCATGGTAAAAAAACAAAAAAAGAATTAAAGCAATTTAATCGAAAAATGCAAATGATTTTTCAGGATCCATATGCATCATTAAATCCTCGATTGAAAATAGCCGATGTCATTGCTGAAGGAATTGATATACATGGCCTAGCAAAATCCAAAGAAGACCGAATGAACAAAGTATATGAACTGCTAGAAACGGTTGGATTAAACAGAGAACATGCCAATCGCTATCCCCATGAATTTTCTGGAGGTCAGCGTCAACGTATTGGCATTGCACGTGCTCTTGCTGTAGATCCGGAATTTATTATTGCGGATGAACCAATATCAGCCTTGGACGTTTCGATCCAAGCTCAAGTTGTAAATTTAATGAAAAAATTGCAAAAAGAAAAAGGACTAACCTATCTTTTTATCGCTCACGACCTTTCGATGGTAAAATATATCAGTGATCGAATTGGTGTCATGTATTTTGGTAAAATGGTAGAGCTGGCGCCGGCAGAAGAATTGTATCGTAATCCGCTTCATCCATATACACAATCTCTTTTATCGGCTATTCCTGTACCAGACCCAATAAGTGAGCGTACACGAAAGCGGAAAACATATAATCCTGCTGACCATAATTACGAAGAAAACGAACCAGTAGAATTTAGAGAAGTAACTCCAGGCCATTTTGTATTATGTTCGGAAAAGGAATTTAGAAAATATCAATCACAATCAAAATAAAACGATCTCAAAATGAGATCGTTTTATTTCTAAGATAAAAATTTTGACTTGAAAATGGGTTAGGTAAGCTGAGAGACGCATAACAAACAGACTCTCTACTTGCTATTTGTATATCCTTAATTTTTAAATATTATTTTCTTTTACCACCAACGGCTTTCCATCCGGTTTGAAATCTTGCGCTTTGATCTACATATTCACTGCGGTGTTTCCCACCAAAAACCTTTTCGCCAATGCTATTTAAAATTACACCCATCACTGCGGTGAGTCCAATAATTAAAATAGCAACTACTGTTAAATCAGTTATGTAAGCACCCATTCATGTCCCTCCATTGTGAGCGAATTTTCATTAAATTAAATAAAGTTCCCCCAACTTTTATTTTAAAAGATTTTACCACTTAATGAAAGAGAAAATATGGGGTTAAAGACGAATAAATGAATACGTTTTCAATTTGTTTAACTAATTGAGAATGAGTTGTATTGTAGATAAGAAATAATTAATAATTAGAAATTTATGAAGAAACGAACATTAAAAAGTAAATTTTTTTAGTTGAGAAAAAAATAATGAAAGGAAAATTAAAATTTGTTGAAACCTTTTTGTAAATTATTCGTTTATTTATATGTAGGGAAGTATTTTTCCCAATAGTGCCCTTATGATTATTTTTGAAAAAAGGATATCTTTTTTAGAATTTGTAGTGTATAATTAATAATATAAATTCCTTTTTTATAATAATTATAATTTGGGGTTTGCTATATATCGAATTTAGTTTCGTAAATAATAGAGGAGTGTGAAGATTAATGGTAACACTATACACTTCACCAAGTTGCACATCATGTCGAAAAGCTAAGTCATGGTTAGAAGAGCATGATATTCCATACAAAGAAAGAAATATCTTTTCTGAACCATTAACAATGGAAGAGATTAAGGAAATTTTACGAATGACGGAAGATGGAACAGACGAAATTATTTCAACTCGTTCAAAAACGTTTCAAAAATTAGATGTTAATTTGGATACTATGCCATTACAGGATTTATTTAAGTTAATTAAAGAAAACCCTGGTTTATTGCGTCGACCTATTATCATTGATGAAAAACGCCTACAAGTTGGTTATAATGAAGATGAAATTCGCCGATTTCTACCAAGAAAAGTGCGTACTTATCAATTACGGGAAGCACAGAGAATGGTAAATTAAAGACATAAATGGGCCTTTATTAAAAGGCCTTTTTTGTTTCTTGAGATTTTTTTATTGCATTGTTATAATAAAAGGAATATATATTCAAAATAAGTTATATAAGCTATTACTAGGCATATTAACGGTTTTTTATTTTTAGTGAATTTTATTTCCCTTATCTGCTTAATTGTCATAAAATGAGAGTACAAGAGTATTTACTTTTTTACTGTTTTAGAAAGAATAAACTATATATGAGAGTAAATGCTAAAGGCGTTATCTGCTTGGGGGTATTTTGTCCCTTCAATATGATCAATGGAAGGGAGAGGTAATAATGGAAATTGAACGTATTAATGAAAACACAGTGAAATTTTATATTTCCTATGTTGATATAGAAGAAAGGGGCTTCGATCGTGAAGAGATTTGGTATAATCGGGAACGAAGCGAAGAACTCTTTTGGGAAATGATGGATGAAGTTCATGCTGAAGAAGAATTTATGGTTGAAGGCCCACTTTGGATTCAAGTTCAAGCCTTGGATAAGGGTTTAGAGGTTCTGGTAACAAAAGCACAATTGTCTAAAGACGGGCAAAAATTTGAACTTCCAATACCTGGTGATAATTTTAAAGATTCTCCTGTTGAGGATAAAATAGAAGAACTTTTAGAACAGCATTATCATTCGAATTTAAATGATGAAGATGTTCTATTTGAATATGATAATCTTGATTTTGTTATTGCATTTAAGGATTTTGAAGACGTTATTCACCTAGCAAAACGCCCTGGTTTGGATGAATTAGTAACAAAGCTTTATTATTTTGAAGACAATTATTATTTATTAGCTGAATTCCCTGAGGAGTTGTTTGGGGAAGATGAGGTAGATGATATACTAAGTGTGTTATTGGAATATGGTGATGAAACCCAAGTAACTATTCATCGGATTCAGGAATATGGAAAAGAAATTATTTCGAATAATGTATTTGTAGAACTGAGAAAATATTTCAATTAATAATCATACCGATTTCATATTTGAAATCGGTATTTTGTATGAAATATGAAATTATACATGGTTAAAGAGAATATTTTAACTACAGCATGTTTTTGGTAGGTGAGAACACTGAAAAACACGGTAAGAGTTATTCTGTTCGTTTTGGTACTGTCTCTTCTCTTGTTTTTCTTTAGGGACCAATTGGAAAATGGGGTTTTAGGTTTTTTAAGCGTCTTGATCTCATTGTCTGTTATATTTATTAGTTTTGTTATCTTTTTAGAAAATCGTCACCCAACACAAACCATAACATGGCTCGTGGTTTTGGGAAGTTTCCCACTAGTTGGTTTTATTTTCTACCTTCTATTTGGCCGGAATTATCGAAAGGAACGAATGTTTCGAAAGAAATATTTTCTTGATAAACAAGCTTTTTTATCTATTGAAGGAGAAGAAGACCCTAGAAGCGATGAAAAGCTCCGATTAATGGGAGAACATCAAGGAAAATTATTTAAGTTGGCTCAAAAGCTGGGGAATAGTCCAATTTCTTTTGATACAGCAACGAAAGTATTAACAAATGGAGAAGAAACCTTTCAACACATTATTGCGGAATTGAAAAGAGCGAGACATCATATTCATTTAGAATACTATATCGTCCGTCACGATCAAATTGGCCAAGAAATAAAAAATATTTTAATTGAAAAAGCCAGTCAAGGTGTAAAGGTTCGATTTATGTATGATGCGGTTGGATCTTGGCAGCTTTCGAAATCATATATAAATGAATTAAAAAATGCTGGTATTGAAACGGTATCTTTTGGTCCGGTTAGATTACCATTTTTAAACAATAAATTTAACTTTCGAAATCACCGTAAAATTATTGTTATCGATGGAAATATTGGTTTTGTTGGCGGATTAAATATTGGAGATGAATACTTAGGTAGAAACAAAGAAATTGGTTTTTGGCGGGATACTCACTTAATGCTTAGAGGAGAAGCAGTCCGCACCTTACAGCTTATATTCCTTCAAGATTGGTACTATATGACGAATCATAGTTTTTTAACTGCAGAATATTTATCCCCGCAAATTGATCATGAAAGTCATGGTGGCGTTCAACTGATTGCTGGAGGACCTGACAATGAATGGAGTGTTATAAAAAATATTTTCTTTTCAATGATAAGTTCTGCAAGAGAATCAGTATGGATCGCGTCACCTTATTTTATTCCCGATGAAGATATTTTCTCAGCGTTAAAAGTAGCTGCGCTAAGTGGCATTGATGTAAGGCTTCTAGTTCCAAATCGCCCTGATAAAAGGATTGTCTTTCATGCGTCAAGATCGTATTTTCCAGAATTGATGGCTGCAGGAGTAAAGATATTTGAATATGAACGTGGATTTATGCACAGCAAAATAATTATTGTTGATGGTGAACTCGCCTCTATCGGTACTTCAAACATGGATATGAGAAGCTTCCACTTAAACTTTGAAGTGAATGCTTTCTTATTTCGGACAAAAAGTACACTAAAGCTAGTGGAAGAGTACTTAAATGATCTTAAACACTCTAAACAAATTGACTTGGAAACCTTTCAACAAAGACATATTGGATACAGACTTCTGGAATCAACAGCAAGATTGTTATCACCACTATTATAAAAACTCGTTCATTAGAACGGGTTTTTTTAAAAGGAATTTTTAAAGTATGTGTTGAAATAATTTGGAGGAAAGGAGGAAATGGTATGTTAACCGCGCATACTAAAACTGGATTAAAAATTTGTTTAGGGAATTACTATTCAAAGGAAGCATTATTGGAGTTAAGAAAAAAAGAGGAATTTATTTGTCCGATTTGTGGCGAAAATGTAATACTCAAATTAGGGAATCAGCGCATTTTTCATTTTTCTCATAAAAGAGGGAGTACATGTCATAAATTTTTTGAAAGTGAAACGATGGATCACATGGAGGGAAAACTACAGCTGTATCAATGGCTTACTCGTCAAAAGATTCCTTGCTGTTTGGAGTATTATGACAAAGAGATAAAACAACGGCCGGATATACTATTTCAGTTCAATGGTAGGAAGTTTGCGTTGGAATACCAATGTTCGACTATATCTGAATCGGTTTTTGAAAAAAGAACCAAAACATACTTGGAAAATGATTACATTCCACTTTGGATCCTCTCTAGCAATCACCTCAAGAGAAACGGAAATAATGTTATCTCATTATCAAATTTTTCGTATTTATTTTTAAGGAAGTCATCAGTAGGAGATTATATTCCCGCTTATTGCTCGGAAAAAAAACAATTTCACTTTATTCAATCTTTATTTCCTTATTCAATAAAAAACGCATTCGCCCAATACTCTATTAATCCCCTTGAAAAAATGAATATAAATACCCTGCTTGCTCCTTCTAAAAAATGGTTTGTACTCGAATATGCAACTTGGGCAAGGGCCATTAATCATTTTACCTTGAAGTGGACACTTCATTCCCATGCAGCAAAAGACCCCTTTCTGAAAGAAATATACAGTAGAAATTTAAATATTTTTTTGTTACCTCCTGAAATTGGTCTTCCACTTCCTCATTCATATTATCTTCAAACATCGCCAGTGAAATGGCAAACATACTTATATTTAGATGTCATTTCCCGTAAGCATCCTGGTGAAACGATTACATTACAAGAAATACAATTTCACGTGAATAAAAGAATGAAAAGAAATGAGATTGTAATTAGGAAACTTCCGCAGTTAAATGAGATTAATCCAATGGTACCAGTCATGGAGTATTTTAGAGAATTAATCAAACTTAATATTTTCATTCGTACTGGAGACACCACATGTCAAGTTAAACGAAAAATCATTATCCCCACCTCTGAGCAAGAGAAAAAAGAAGCACACGAATTCTTCAAAGGAATATACAAGTCTTTGGGTATAATATAGAATATGCAGCAATAAAATTTCCTACATGAAAAAGGAAATAGGCATCCTAAGAAGAATATTAAATATAATAAAATTTTTCGTGATACTAAGGAAATGGAGGATTCAGAATGACCAATGAAACTGCGGCAAAGTCACTGCCACTAAGAAGTGAAATTCCTGTTGAATATACATGGAGATTAGAAGATATTTTTGCAAGTGATGAAGAATGGGAAAAAGAATTTCACGAGGTAAAAAGCAAAATCACAGGGATTAAAGAATTCGAGGGTAGACTGGGTGAAAGTGCAGAGACCCTTTATAATGCACTTCAATTTCAAGATCAGTTATTTGAACGGATTGGTAAACTCTATACATACTCACATATGAGATATGACCAAGATACCACAAACTCATTTTATCAAAGTTTAGATGACCGGATGAAAAATCTTTATTCACAGGCAGCTAGCCAGTTTGCCTTTATTGTTCCAGAAATACTATCTATTGATGAGACTAAGTTGAAAAATTTCTTAAATGAAAAGCCAGAACTAAAGCTCTACGAACATTCCCTAGAAGAAATTAATCTTCAGCGGCCGCATATTTTATCTGCTGAGCAGGAGGCACTATTGGCAGAAGCTGGGGAGGTAATGAATGCTTCTAGCAATACGTTTGGCATGTTAAATAATGCTGATTTGCAGTTCCCTTCTATTAAGGATGAAAATGGGAACGAAGTAGAAATTACTCATGGCAGATATATCCGTTTCTTAGAAAGTGAAGATCGACGCGTTAGACGAGAAGCATTTCAAGCGGTATATAAAACATATGGTGATTTTAAAAATACGTTTGCCAGTACACTAAGCGGAAATGTTAAAAAGAATAATTTTAATGCAAGAATTCGCAAATACCATTCTGCCAGACATGCAGCATTGTCAGCAAATAACATACCCGAATCGGTATACGATAATTTAGTCAATACGGTAAATGAAAATCTACATTTATTACAACGCTATGTAAAACTGAGGAAAAAAGTGTTAGGCGTTGATGAACTACATATGTATGATCTATACACGCCATTAGTGAAAGATGTAAAAATGGAAATAAAGTATGAGGAAGCTAAGGATCTTGTCATTAAAGCTTTAGCACCTTTAGGAGAAGAATATTTGAAGGTCTTAAAGGAAGGATTTGAAAACCGTTGGGTGGATGTTTATGAAAACAAAGGTAAGCGGAGTGGAGCGTATTCTTCTGGTGCCTACGGAACAAATCCGTATATTCTTCTGAACTGGCAGGATAATGTTAATAATCTTTTTACACTAGCACACGAATTCGGCCATTCAGTTCATAGCTACTTTACTAGGAAGACACAGCCATATCCTTATGGAAATTATTCGATTTTTGTGGCTGAAGTTGCTTCCACATGTAATGAAGCATTGTTGAATGATTACCTGTTAAAAACAATTGATGATGAGCAAAAACGAATCTATTTACTCAATCACTATTTGGAAGGGTTTAGAGGGACTGTATTCCGGCAGACGATGTTTGCGGAATTTGAGCATCTTATTTATCAAAAAGCGCAAAATAACGAAGCATTAACTGCTGATTCACTAACTGAAAAGTATTATGATTTAAACAAAAAATATTTCGGTGAAGAGGATATTATTATTGATAAAGAGATCGGTTTAGAGTGGGCACGTATTCCTCATTTTTATTATAATTACTATGTTTATCAATACGCCACAGGTTTTAGTGCGGCAACTGCATTAAGCAAGCAGATTTTAGAAGAAGGAGAAGTTGCGGTCAAACGTTATATCGATTTCTTGAGTGCTGGAAGTTCGGATTATCCAATTGAGGTGTTGAAAAAAGCCGGTGTAGATATGACAAGTGCTGAACCAATTAAAAATGCATGTAAAGTTTTTGAAGAAAAATTAAATGAATTAGAGCAACTATTATCATAATGAAAAAGGATGGTGCTTTTAAGTGCCATCCTTTTTAAAATCCTTTAAATCTTTTTCGGTTATTAATAAAGGCAATAGGAATGAGAATGGCAAGGAACAATAGTGGTACACTTATGATTATTGGAAAGATATTCAGTAGAGCCAAAATATGAAGAAAAAAGGCAATGACAAAAAAGAGAATCATTAATGGTAAAGTGATTTTTTTCAAAGTAATAATGCCCCTTTTCATGAAATGGTACATCCTTACATTATTTGTATTGTGAATTGAATACTTTTATGAATATTTGACAATTATGTGAAATGAAGCACAAACTTCTTGTCACTTATATCATGCCGTGCTATATTTAATACGTGAAGTTGATCACAACAAACATATACCCCTTTGTTTGACCGTGAAAAATTTCTCCCATCCCCTTTGTTCGTATTTAAAAAAATGCCTTGCAGTTATACTGCAAGGCATTTTTTTATTTTTTTCCCAAGCACTCCAAGTAATATTGACTAATATTACTCATCCTCTTTAATGTATCTCCAAAATGTCCCGTATTTTGCTGGAATTTGAGCCACTACTTGTTTTAATAGTAATTTCTTGAGCTCTCGTTCTATTTGAGGAATAGTCATATTGTAGATTACTGCAATTTCCTTTGAATCAACGAATTTAAATATTTTAAAAAATGTTTCCAATGGGGGAAGTGGTGATTTGACTGGCTTTTCGGTCAACATTTCTTCCAAAATCTGTTCATAAATTTCATAATGATAAATACCTGTGATTTTAATACCTTCTTCCTCCACATTTTCATTAAAAAATACAAGTGTTGGAATTTCTTGAACATCCATTTCTGATGTAATTTCTAAATCACATTGGAAAGCTTTCGATGCACTTTCAGAATGCATATCATTGGCGAACTCTTCAACATCAAGCCCCGCCTTGGCGGCACATTCCTTCAAAATGTTCATATCGGATACATTTTGTTTGTCTAAAAATAATCGCTCTTGAATTTTTCTCAAAAAGCGGGTTCCCGCTCGTCTTCCTTGGAGTTGAGCAGCTTTTATCGCTATGGATATATAATAAGGGGCATCTACAGGATTTTCAAACCAGATTCGGTTATCACAAGACATCCCTGATCTACTTACTGTTTTCTCCCAAATATCGGTGATATTTTCATAATTTTTTTTCCTGGAGAGATTTAGGTTTGCTAAATTTCCGCTAAGTACATATTTTAATGAGAAATATCGTCCATATTCAATTTGTAATTTTTTTAATATTGGTTCCAGTGCCCAGCATTCGGGACATAACGGGTCAATAAACAAATAAATTTCAATTGGTTTTTTCTCCGTACCGTGGCAACGGTTTTTCGAATTTGGGTCCCAGAAATTATTCACGATCTTCACCTGTAATTTCTTTATCATCGGGTGTATTGATCATATGTTGAGCGGTCAGATATAGTCGAGAATAAAATTCATCCCTTAATGGACCTTGCAATCCTGTCATGTCCATTGCCTTAGACATGCAAGTAAGCCAGGCTTCTGCTCGAGTCGGGGTAATTGGAAAAGGAAGGTGGCGTGCGCGCAACATTGGATGTCCATGTTCTTCGGTATAAAGCGGTGGCCCACCTAAATATTGCGTTAAAAATTGTTTTTGCTTACGAGCAATCTCTGAAAAATCATCTGAGAAAAGTGGAGCCAGATCAGGATGTTGTGCAACAAGGCCATAAAAATTGTCAATTAGACTATGAAGAGTTTCTTCCCCAATAGCCTCAAAAGGTGTAAGTTTTTTCTCAATCATGTTGACAACTCCTCTTCCAACTGTTTATTTCAGTCAAATCGTTCGAATAAATTCTCAAGTCAATAATATATTGTTATAGTGTTAAATAAAATGATTCCCATCTAGAGTTTTCTCTATTGTATCAATGCTCTTTTTATATCTCAAATGAATTGCATTAGATAAGGCTTATGATGTTTTTCCTTTTTGATATTTTTGATTATAAAAGCGTTGAATTTTGTTCTCTGTTTTTCTTAAAGGAATTTCGTAATACTGAAGTAGCTTTTTAAAAATTTCTTTGCCTTCTGAATAGTTATCTACCTCTAATTCAATTTCAAAATCTTCTTTTCCCAAATAAGAGCTGTAGTCAAGAACAAGTAATCCATTTAGATAATTTATTTCAACCCTATTTGTCTTAAGGAGGCCGAAGTATACGATATTTGAATAAGGAATATTGAGTTCCTCAATGATGTCTTTTATTTTTCCAGAAGGAAGTTGGTTATATTGAATGGCTTGAATGGCTTCATCACTAGTTAACGTTTGGGTTGTTTCCAGCAGTCCTAGATTGGAAGGCTGTTTTAATGTCAACTCAAAACATTCTTTTTTTTTCCGGATTCTTAATGCCGATCCGACCTTTTTTAAATCAAAATCGGGCGTATCAAAATAATAATTTTCATGGGAAAAGATCTGCTCTTCTTTTATATCAAATGCATTTAGAAGTCTTACATATTCCTTTTTTGTCAATATATTTTTAAATTCAATTTCAATATTTTGTCTCATTCGATTTTCTTCCTTTCAACCATCCTGTATTACTATTATCGCAAATATTATTAGAACTTCAATCTTTAGGAGAATGGAAAAGATTATGCTAAAATAGTAGAGTAAAGATGGAGGTAAAAAGATGAAGAAAAGGTTAAACGTTACAGATGCGAAAATTATTGAAAATAAACTTTTTTTGGAAGTATCCGAATCATTAAATGATCTTAATCCAGGAGGACAAATTCTTGTTGATTCAGATCATTTCTCCTTCATATATTTATTGGAGAATTCAGACGACTATACTTATGTTGTCATCCCAGAACCAATATGGGATTCATTAAAGGAGGCTCACGTTCATAACTTGAAAGTAGTGCTTACAAATGGGGAAATAGAATTGGAGCTGACTCATTTTCTTGAAGAATTGGAATATGTCATTAGCAATATTAAAGGAAATACCAACTATGGGAAAGCAATGGTTGAGAAGATTGAAAGCATTTTTTAATATGTAAGCAATGAGGTGGAGTCATGAAGCATTGGGATCAATTTTTAGCTCCTTATAAACAGGCGGTTGACGAACTTAAAGTTAAATTAAAAGGTATGAGGGGGCAATTTGAACTTGATTCGACACATTCACCAATTGAATTTGTAACTGGGAGAGTGAAGCCAATAGCCAGTATTTTGGATAAGGCAAAACAAAAAGGGATCCCCTTGGATAAATTGGAAGAGGAAATGCAAGATATTGCTGGGCTAAGAATCATGTGTCAGTTTGTGGATGATATTCATAAAGTTGTATCCTTATTAAGAATCCGTAATGATTTTGAGATTGTTGAGGAAAGGGACTATATTTCTCACAAAAAAACAAGTGGATATCGATCTTATCACGTAGTGATTAGTTATCCTGTACAAACGATACACGGAGAAAAGAAAATTCTCGCAGAAATCCAAATTAGAACATTGGCAATGAATTTTTGGGCAACAATTGAGCATTCTCTTAATTACAAATACAAAGGTGATTTTCCTTCAGATATAAAAATGCGACTGCAAAGGGCAGCAGAAGCAGCATTTCGCCTGGATGAGGAAATGTCTTTAATTCGCGGAGAAATTCAAGAAGCACAAGCCTTTTTTACAAGAAAGAAGGAATCGGCACAAGAAGGAAATAAATGAAATTAGAATCTCATTTCACTGACGACTTTTTGAAAGCAATACAGTAGAAGGAGATATTATGATGAAATTTGCCATAACATCAAAAGGGGATCAAAAATCTAATATATTAATGCATAAAATGCGTACATATTTATTAGATTTTGATCTTAAATATGATGAAGATCAACCAGATATTGTTATTTCAATTGGCGGTGATGGAACATTATTATATGCCTTCCATCGATATAGCAGTCGTCTCAGTAAAACAGCGTTTGTTGGAATACATACGGGTCACTTGGGATTCTATGCTGATTGGACGCCAGATGAAGTTGAGAAACTTGTAATTGCTATAGCAAAAACACCTTATCAGGTCGTAGAATATCCTCTCCTAGAAGTGATTATTCGTTACTCACATGCTGGGAAGGAATCCAGATATTTAGCATTAAATGAATCAACAGTCAAATGTGTTGAAGGGACCCTTGTCATGGATGTGGAGATACGAGGTCAACATTTTGAACGCTTTCGTGGTGACGGTCTATGTGTATCAACTCCTTCAGGTAGTACTGCTTACAATAAGGCACTAGGTGGAGCGATTATCCATCCATCTATATCAGCGATTCAAGTGGCCGAAATGGCATCAATAAACAACAGGGTGTTTAGGACAGTAGGTTCTCCTCTTATACTTCCAGCACACCATACATGCATGTTAAAGCCAGTGAATCGAACTGATTTTCAAATCACAATCGATCATTTGACATTTCTCCATAAAGATGTCAAGTCGATTCAATTTAGAGTTCCTGATGAAAAAATCCGATTTGCACGCTTCCGGCCGTTTCCTTTCTGGAAAAGAGTGCATGATTCATTTATCTCTGATTAAAAGAGGACATTGAATATGACGGAATGTTTTTACTTGCAATGGGACATTGATGAAAACATTAGTGGTTTGTTAATAAAGGAGTTTTTACATAATGCTGGAATTTCAAGGACAGCTTTAACAGATATTAAGTTTAAAGGCGGAAAGATACTTGTAAATGGCAAAGAAGAAAACGTGAGATATCGACTAATAGCTGGGGATGTATTAAAAGTGATATTTCCTCCTGAGAATCCAAGCTTTGAAGGTGAGGACATACCACTAGATATCATATATGAAGATGAATTTCTCCTCGTAGTCGTAAAGCCTGCTGGTATGAACACGATTCCATCTAGAGAACACCCAAATGGTAGCCTTGCTAATGCTCTTGTCGGATATTATAACAAAAAAGGACTCCAAGCAACCGCACATATTGTTACGAGGCTTGACCGAGAGACATCGGGTATAGTTTTAATTGCTAAGCACCGTCATGTTCATCATTTATTTAGCATGATGCAGCGTAACAGAGAAATAAATCGAACATATGAAGCATTGGCAGGAGGATGGATAATTAACGATAAAGGATCGATTCGTGCATCTATTGGTAGAAAAGAGGATAGCATCATTGAAAGAGAAGTACGTGAAGATGGCCAATATGCTTGTACCCATTATCAAGTAATTAATCGGTTCAGGGACTATACGCATATTGAGTTAAAGCTTGAAACCGGAAGAACTCATCAGATTAGAGTGCATATGTCCTATATAGGGCATCCATTGCTTGGTGATGATTTATATGGAGGAGATACTTCTCTTATAAAACGACAAGCCCTTCACTGTAAAAAAATCCAGTTTACTCATCCATTTACTAGAGAAAAACTAAGCTTTACGGCACCGCTTCCTGAAGATATGTTGAAATTAATAATGGCTGACCCACAAACATAGGGTCAGCCCTTTCTACATTAACTTGTACTTTCAATCAAATTTCTTAAACTTTTCTTCAATATATGGCATAGTAGAAGGAACGGAGACCATTTGCATCTCGGGATACCTTAATGCTGTAAGGCTACCGCCAAAAACTACACCTGTATCAATGTTATAAGTATTATTAATAATTCTTGGTTGTTTCACAGGTGTATGGCCGTAAACGATTATATAATCGCCATTATAAGTTTTAGCCCAGTCTCTTCTTACTGGTGAACCATCAGGATGTTTTTCTCCTGTTATATCTCCATAAAGAACGAACTTTTTAACTTTTTCATTGTTCATCCCAATTAATTCTTGTTTAATCCCAGCATGAGCAATAACTAATTTATTATTATCCAATACTAAATATAAAGGGGCTTGTTCATATAATGTTATAAATTTTTTTCGAATGGATTCCCGTTCCCGTTTGGATAATGATTCATATTCTGCAACTGTTGTTTCGAGACCATGGGTGATTTGAACTTTATTCCCGAGGAAAAAACGATAAAGTTTATTGCAATGATTTCCAGGTGTATAATAAGCTTTTTTATATTCCATAACAAGTTTCCAGACCACTTCAATGACTCTTAGTGATTGAGGTCCACGGTCTGTTAAATCACCTACAAAGCCAAGTACTCTGTTTTCAGGATGGAGGGGTACCCCTTTGTCCCAACTATAGCCTAGTAAAGAGGTTAGTTCCTTTAATTCCTGAAAGCATCCATGAATGTCGCCAATGATATCTATTTTCATTGGAATAACCCCCTTTATCAATATTTTTCGTTAATGTGATCATTTTAATCAAGGTAAGCGATAATGCTTTATGTAAGGAGGAATACGATGGATCAGCATGTATCAGTTACATCTTTGCTTATAGTTGTTACTATGGCCTTTTTAACTCCCATTCTTCTTCATCGTTTAAAATTAAATGCCATCCCTGTTGTGGTAGCCGAAATCATTGTAGGTTTAATTATCGGGAAAAGTGGATTTAATATTGTTCATGAAGATATGTGGCTGTCTACTTTATCAACTCTAGGTTTTATTTTTCTTATGTTTTTAAGTGGACTTGAAATTGATTTCACCGCGTTTTCGAGAAGTAAAAGGCGTGAAACTCTTCCTAATGGAAAAAAGGAACCAAATTCATTTGTTGTGTCCTCGGTCATTTTCATAGGGATATTTGTCCTATCCCTCATTTTATCATATATATTTGTAAAAACTGGATTTATTGAGAATGCCTTTTTAATGACATTGATCATTTCGACCATCTCATTAGGTGTAGTAGTTCCAACATTAAAGGAAGCACACTTGATGAAAACGGTCATCGGGCAGATTATTTTATTAATTGCTGTTATTGCAGATTTGGCAACAATGATACTTCTTGCCATCTTTGTTTCGTTAAATGATTCTGGAAGCAGCAATACTTGGTTATTATTGATTTTATTTGCTGCAGGGGTTGTTCTTTATTTTGTTGGAAAAAGATTAAAAAATCGTAGCTTTATTAAAACCTTATCAACAGGTACCGTTCAAATAGGAACTCGTGCTGTCTTCACATTGATCATCGTGTTAGTTGGTTTATCTGAAACCGTTGGGGCAGAAAATATTCTAGGAGCTTTTTTGGCTGGGGTATTAGTGTCATTACTATCACCGAATCAAGAGTTGGTACATAAGCTCGATTCTTTTGGTTACGGCTTCCTCATTCCAATTTTCTTTGTCATGGTTGGAGTAGATTTAGATATATGGTCCATGTTTAGCGATAAAAAACTGCTACTTTTAATTCCATTTTTGTTGATTGGTCTTTTATTATCAAAGTTGATTCCAGTCTATCTGCTAAAAATTTGGTATGATACAAAAACGGTCATTGCTTCAAGTTTTTTACTTACTTCGACTCTTTCCCTTGTTATCGCTGCAGCGACAATTGGAGAAAGGATCGGGGTTATCACCGAGCAAATGAAGGGAACATTGATATTGGTAGCTGTTATTACTTCCATATTTACACCTATTGTTTTTAAAAAGTTGTTCCCTAGAGAGGAAATTATCAATAAGAAGATACCTGTTGCTATCCTTGGTGCTAATCAAATTACATTACCAATTTCCAGAGAATTAAAATCTGGGTTGTATGAACCAATTCTCTATCATACACAAATAAAGAAGGATGAGAAACAAATTGCGAATTCACTTTTTGATATAGAAGAAATTCCAGATTATTCATTTGAAACCATTGATAAAACAAGAGTGTTTGATTCAGAAATTGTCGTCCTATCAACTGGTGATCAAGAATTAAATGCTTCCCTTGCTATAAAGGCAAAAGAAAAAGGGGTTCCAAGAGTCATTGCGAGAATTGAATCCCCTGAGTTAGAACAGAAATTAAAGGAGCATGACGTAGAAGTCTTTAGTTCTTTTATGTCTACAAAAGTATTGCTTCGGGCTATGATTGAGTCTCCACATGTTATTAATATTTTAACAAACCAGGAAACAGCTCTTTATGAAATTGTCTTAAAGAATGAAGCCTTTGATGGCATGTCGTTACGTAGATTTCCGTTTACAGGGGACGTTATTTTTGTCAGGATATTTAGAGGGAAAGATTCCATCGTACCGCACGGAGATACGGAGCTGCAACTGCATGACCGGTTAATTGTTACAGGTTCAAAAGAGTATGTTGATGAGTTAAAAAATGAATTGGAGTTTTCGGAAGCTAGTAAAAGGTTTTATTAGGATGACATACTTTTCATTTTAAATAAAATAGTGTAAAATTAGGACCAAGTACTAATATCTTGTATATATTTTAGGAGGACTTTTTCGTTATGAATCTTTCGTTAGCCGGAAAAACATTTGTGGTAATGGGTGTAGCAAATAAACGTAGTATTGCTTGGGGAATTGCACGTTCCTTACATAAAGCAGGAGCACGTTTAGTATTTACTTATGCAGGAGAAAGGCTAGAAAGCAGTGTCCGTGAATTGGCAGAGTCGTTAGAAGCGGAGGGAACGATTGTACTTCCATGTGATGTAACGAGTGATGAAGCCATTACTAAATGCTTTGCTGAAATTAAAGAGGCAGTTGGGACGATTCATGGAGTTGCTCACTGTATTGCTTTTGCTAATAAAGAAGAGCTTCAAGGAGAATACTTGAACACGACAAGAGAGGGTTTCTTGCTTGCTCACAATATTAGTTCTTATTCTTTAACAGCAGTAGCGAAGGAAGCTCGCAGTTTAATGACTGAGGGTGGCAGCATTGTTACTTTAACGTATCTTGGCGGAGAGCGTGCTATTAAGAATTATAATGTAATGGGCGTAGCAAAAGCTTCCTTGGATTCTAGTGTCCGTTACTTAGCAGCAGATCTTGGAAAAGACAATATTCGCGTGAACGCAATCTCTGCCGGTCCTATCAGAACTTTATCTGCTAAAGGTGTGAGTGATTTTAACTCCATTTTAAAGGAAATTGAAGAAAAAGCGCCATTACGTAGAACAACTACACCTGAAGAAGTTGGAGATACAGCATTATTCCTATTTAGTGATCTTTCGCGTGGAATTACTGGTGAAAATATTCATGTAGACTCAGGTTATCATATTTTATAAAAAGAAAGCTAAAACAATTGAACAATTAGGTTGTCCCATGACCATCATTAAAGCCCGCTAATCTAGCGGGCTTTTTGATTGAAAAATCCTGTTAACGTGTCTCTGTATTTCGCATACATATAGAATGTAGGATTGACCGTTAGGAGGTAGATTATATGGCAAATAAAAAGAGCCAGGGACCATTACTTTTTATAAATCAGCCATTTTTAAGGCCACCAGCAAATAAAATGCAGGAAGTGTTTAGAAGCAAGCAAGTTAATTTTCCATCTATTAATGAAGATGACAGTAATGAAGAATGGAAGAAGAAACAAGAAGAAAAATATGAACATTTTGGCAATACTGAAAATATGAAAACAGCAAACAGTGACCTATCGAATAAAGATACGTCTGCTTCAAAAACTGCGCAAAGATTCCCTACGTTAAATCGAGTAAAGCCTTTCAAGGAAATGAATGTTCATGAAAGGTTGGAATATTTAAAGAATTTCCCGAAGGCACTTCCTCCTGTTCTTTGCGTGTTTTATACGGCAGAACAAAAACATTTGGGTTTTTTAAAAGAATATGAAGAAGACAAGGTAACCATTCAATTTCAAAATAATACAACCCAAACATTCTCTGCGGCAGAAATTTTAAATGTCGTGATGATCGGAATAAGAAGATAACAAAACAAAAAGGCCAGCCGATTAACCGACTGGCTGTTTTGTTTAATCGCAAATATCTAGGAACACATCTGCAATACATTGAATTGCACAGAAGCAGCTTAAATCTACTGTTACACAATCATTCGTTGGCATGAAAGCATTTACTTGACAAACAGCATTTAAGTCAATGCAGCAAGAGTCTGAATTAAATAGCTGTACAGGCTCAAATTGATTGCCGCCTTTGTGATGTTTACCATGTCCGCCATGGCTGCTATGACTGTGACCACCAGTAGACATTACCCCTGGAATTAGTACGCGAAGAGTTGCACAGCAATTGTCAAATACTTCTTCCACTCGGAAAAAGATAGAAACACAACCATCTGATGGATCTTCCGCAGTAAAGAAAGCATGGAATGGAGTGCCATCTTTTGTTTTTAGAACAAATACACGTGTATCTACTCTATCCAATGCTGGGGCAAGTGAACCGAGCGGCTCATTAAAACAGCTAGTACATGGTCTGCAATCATTCACAGCATTATCTTGGATATCTTTTATCGCTCGAACGACTTGGCATACGCAATTATCCTTGTCGTGATCATGACGAGATTTCCCACAACCCATTAATATTTTCCTCCTTAATCCTTAATGTATCTTACATTACTAACATATTTTAGTACTACCTTTTGGGTTACGGACAATTGCCTTATTTAACAAAATTAGGCGGAATCATATAAGAAAGGGATCGATTTTAAAATGAACATTACTTTTATGAATTTACTAATTCTCTCCTTGGCAAGTTTTAGGCTCACGCGATTGATTGTTTTTGATAAGATTACTGAATTTCTCCGTAAACCTTTTTTTGATGAAGTTATAGAGGAGAATTCCGGTGATATAGAGATTTATTACACACCAAAACAGTCGGGGTGGAAGCGATTTGTAGGAGAGCTTTTGAGTTGTTACTGGTGTACAGGGATTTGGAGTACTGTCGGAATTGTGGGAATGTATTATCTATCACCAGTTTTTACACCTGTAATCTTAATATTGGCTATTGCTGGTGCTGCGTCTATTCTGGAGACCATTATTCAGTTTTTATTAGAAAAATAAGGTTTTCGCTCAGACAGTTTGGTGAATTTCACATATCTTAATTAGTAGGAATGCAAATGAGGAAAAGGGAGCGAAAAAGGTGAAGAAATATTTTCATGGATCGGAAGTCAATAAGATGAAAAAGTCTTCAAAGAAAAAAAAGAAAAAGGGCTGTGGCTGCGGTCAAAAAAAGTATAGATAAGGATAAAAACTGCCAGTTTATTGGCAGTTTTTATTTTTTGGAATCAACTCATCAATGACTCATAATTTTTTTGTTTGCCGAAAAAAATAATAGGTAGAAAAATAAACTTTGCAAAAGGGAAGGAACCATAAAATGCTCAACATCTATCGTGCGATTATATTTATGTCTTGTCTATTTTTACTTACTGCCTGTGGTGTAAATCAACAAACTAAAGATAGCCAGCTGACCTTAATGAAAACAACGAATCCAACTCCATTTGTAACGGACCACCATAAAAGTAACAAACTCGTTAAACAAATTGAGAAAGATGTCAGTTCTTTTCCACCAATTTATGATGTTGCTGTAGTTAAAGGAAAAAAAGATACACTGGTCGTTTATAAAGTAAAGCATTTACACCGATTTAAAATGAAAAAAATTGAAAAAGACGTTACAGCAAAGCTAGAAAAGAAATATCCAAAGGAAAATTTTACAGTTTCAAGTGATTATAAAATTTTTCTTGAAACTGTAAGGCTTAACGAGAAGATGCAATCAAAAGATATTAGCGAAAAAGATGCTGAAAAACGCTTTAAGGAAATCGTTAAACTGACAAAAGATATGAAGTAGAAAGGAAGTATACAGATGGCAAGTAAACAAAAAAATGTGACACCTGAGCAGCAAAAATATCAGCAGTTGCAGCAAAAACATGAAAAACAAAGGCCGGTATTAAAGAATTGTATTAGAGCATTTTTTGTTGGTGGATTGATATGTGTTATAGGTCAAGCCATCAGTTATTTTTATATATATTTTTTTAATTTTACGGAACAAAATGTAGGGAATCCAACGGTTGCGACAATGGTATTTCTATCTATGATTTTAACTGGTTTTGGAGTATATGATCGACTTGGTCAGTTTGCTGGGGCTGGCAGTGCTGTGCCTGTAACTGGATTCGGTAATGCAGTTATTTCAGCGGCAATCGAACATAGGACGGAAGGGTTTGTTTTAGGAGTAGGCGGGAACATGTTTAAGCTTGCAGGATCTGTATTGCTCTTTGGAGTGTTCGCTGCTTTTGTAGTTGCCCTTATTCGAACTCTTCTAAGTATGTGGGGGGTATTGTAATTGTTAAAAGGACATCAATCATGGGTCTTTGAAAACCACCCGATGATTACTGCAACTGGGGTGACGGGCGGTCCGTTCGAGGCAAATGGGAATCTGGCTAAAGATTTCGATCTTTTGTTTGAGGATTTATGGATCGGACAAGATTCGTATGAGAAAGCGCATCGGGTGTTGTTCGAAGAGGCAATCAAAATTGCTTTAAAGAAGGCGAACATTCAAAAAGAACAAGTACAGTTTCTTTTTGCAGGTGATTTAATTAATCAAATTACTCCTTCAAGCTTTTCAGCAAGAACTATGAAGATTCCATACTTTGGACTATTCGGGGCTTGTTCAACCTCGATGGAAGGCTTGGCACTAGCCTCCTTCGTTGTTAATCATCAGGGGGCAAATTTTGTATTAACTGGAGCATCAAGCCATAATGCAGCAGTGGAAAAGCAGTTTCGCTATCCAACGGAATATGGTAGCCAGAAGCCGCCAACCGCTCAATGGACAGTGACAGGTGCGGGCGTTGCACTGGTTCAGAAAAATAATCCCTCTCAAAAACATCCTGTTATTACCTCAGCAACGATTGGAAGGGTTATCGATATGGGCTTATCTGATCCATTTAATATGGGAGGGGCAATGGCACCTGCAGCGGCAGATACCATTCAGGCACATTTTCGTGATCTTGGATTAGAACCTTCCTATTATGACCTTATCATTACTGGTGATTTAGGGAGAATAGGTCATGATACAGCTTTTGAGCTAATTAATAAAAGTGGCCTTCAATTGGAACGTAGGCAATTTCAAGATTGCGGCCTTCTTATTTATAAAGAAGACCAGCCTGTACAATCTGGTGCTAGCGGCGCAGGCTGTTCAGCCACTGTATTATATGGACATTTATTAAATGAAATGAAAAAAGGTAAGTATCAAAGAATTTTGGTTGTTGCAACAGGTGCTTTATTGTCGCCACTTACTTTCCAACAAAATGAGACCATACCTTGTATTGCACATGCGGTAGCAATTGAAATGATAGACTAAAAGGAGAGATGAAGTGTGTTAGCAATGTTTTTTTGGGCTTTTGTAATTGGTGGAAGCATCTGTGTAATTGGACAGCTATTATTTGATGTGGCAAAGCTTACACCTGGACATACGTTAAGTTTATTAGTTGTAGCAGGAGCAGTGTTAGCAGGATTCGGATTATACGACCCTCTCGTCAGTTTTGCAGGAGCGGGAGCCACAATTCCAATCACTAGTTTTGGTAATTCATTAGTAAATGGAGCTCTCCAGGATGCAAGAAACCATGGGTTGATTGGTGTGTTGACTGGAATGTTCCAAGTTACAAGTTCCGGGGTATCGGCAGCTATTATTTTCGGCTTTATCGGGGCACTTTTGTTCAAACCAAAGGGTTAATAAGTTTTTTCACTTTACAATTGACGTGCCTATACACTTCTTTTAGTGGTTTCATATGTTATTAATGAGATTACTAAAGAGAGGTGAATGATTCTATGTGGTGCGGCTATGGTGGCTACGGCTACGGTGGTGGTTATGGCAATAGTTTTGTATTAATCGTCGTACTATTCATTCTATTGATTATTGTAGGAGCTAGCTTTTATTAATATTTAGCATGCCTATCAAGAAGGGTTGGCCAAAAATAGGCCAGCCCTTCTTAACTTTTACTTTTCACCATTTTATTGCTCCTTCATACAATAAAGTAGTTTATGAAGGAGTGTGAGAACAAAGAATGGATAATGGTTTCTTTAAAAACATCGAAAATAGAACTGGCGTAAATATGAAGGATATATTTGAACTAGCCAATTCTTTACAGAATGCAAATTTTAAGGATGAAAAAACAGTCCGTGGTGTAATTAGAAAAGTTTCTAGACTTGCCAATAAACCAGTTAGCAAGCAATTAGAAGATCAACTCGTAAAAACAATTATTAAAGATGGCAAAAAGCTTGATTTTAATACCATTTCAAATATGATGAATAAAAGATAAGAATGATGGCTGATTCCGTTAATAGAAATTGGCTCCTTTTTGTTGGAAATTTCTTTAAGAATATTGTCGTACTGTCAGTCAATCTTTCCTTCAATGCTTGAATAGCGAATGGTGTGGGAAGAAATTAGGGAGCTAGTCTTATTGGATTGAGTTATTAGAAAAAGACTTGATTTGATCTTAAAAACGCCTCTAATTTCGATTATTGTACGTGCCTATCCTAATAACGCTAATAGGTGAGACAACGGAAAAATCTTAGTTAATAAAAAGCACTTGCCGTTTTATGTTACGAGCAAGTGCTTTACAATTTAAAGATTCTTAACCATTGTTTTGTGAGGGATTCCAGCATCGAGAAATTCGTCAGAAACAACTTCATATCCTAATCCAGCATAGAACGGAATCGCATGTGTTTGGGCATTGAGTTTTAGTTTTTGAAACCCTTTCTCACGTGCATAGGATTCAATAGCGTTCATAATCGCCTTTCCAGCTCCGAGTTTTCTGGCTTCTTTTACAACACAAATACGCTCTACTTTTCCGTAATCATCCACCTGACGAAAACGGCCAGCCCCTATTGGAGAGCCTTCGTGATACATAACAAAATGTACCGCTTCCTCCTCAAACTGATCGATTTCCTCTTCAACAGGAACATTTTGTTCCTCTACAAAAACCATTTTTCTTATTGAAAAAGCATCTTTAAGTTCTTTTTGATTCTCAACTAGCTTTACTGTCACGTTAAATTATTCCTTTCCTAGACGAAATGTTTCATAAACTGTCCAAGAGCCATTTTCTAATTGATAAAGTAGATGGAAGCGATCGATTGTTTCCTCAAAATCAATTGTTGTCATTCTCAGTGACCCATAGACATCAGAATGTTCATCATTGGATAACTTTTGTCCAATTGTAATATGGGGAACAAAGGCATATTCTGAGTTTTGGTCACTAAATTCTTTGTTAATTTCCTTTTGCAAATCAATCAGTTCTTTTGTAGGCTCTACTTTAAAATATATCACATTATTAACTGGAAAAAACGAACTGACTTTCAAGGTTCTTAATGTGAAGGGGCTTGTATTACTTGCAATTTGCCGCAATTTATCAGCAAATCCTTTAACTTCTTCTTCTGTTGCTTCAAAAGCAGTTTTTAATGTAAGGTGCGGTGGGATTAATGCATAATGCGGATCATAGCGCTTACGAAAGGAATTTGCATAATCTTGAAGCTTTTTAGATGGAAAAACAACAACACCAAATTTCATAGACTTACCTCCTATAAAGAAAAGTTCAATTCCATGGTTAAGACATGAATAGTAGCAACGGTAAATGGCTTTCAAACTATTATAACAAATTTTCTAAATATAATAAATAATAAGATAGTCTTAAGAAAACATCTGTTTTAGTGCGCGTCTTAAATCCGGCTGCCAGTAGGTCCATGTATGATTGCCATTGAATTCTTCATAAAAATATGTAAAAGGTTTAGAAGATAATATTTTGGAAAGCTCACGATTTGGGTTCAGAAAATCACTTATTTTTCCATCAGTCATTTTTACTTCTGTTTCTTGTTGTCCAATCACATGATAGAATTCTAAAATTGGCGTATCTGAATAACTGGATACTAAATTTAACACTTGGGAATCAACATAAGGAGATTGCATAATTACTTTTCCAAAAGTGTGCGGGTATTGAATCGCTGTCATTAACGAGACTGTCGCCGCAAGGGAATCACCTATTAGCGCCCTCGTTATTCCCATTTGATAGGTTGGGTACTTCTGATCAAGAAATGGAACTAATTCATGGGCTAAAAACCGAATATATTGTTGATTTTGATCTCCATTAGGGTGATATTTTCTTCTTCTGTCTTTAACTGTCTTGTATGGTATCCCAACAATGATTAAATTTTCAATTTCTTTTTTGTACAGAAACTCATCTGCTAAACGTCCGATTCTTCCAAGTTGAAAATAGTCTCGTCCGTCTTGTGCTATTAGTAAGGAATATTTGTATAGTGGTGAAAAGTTTGCTGGCAGGTAAATTAAAAGCTGCATTTCTTCATTAAGCTCTTGGCTAAAAAAAGTAAGTTCATGGATTGTGCCTTTTGGATATTCCATTTTAAAAAATCCCCCTGTAGTTCGTATCGTACATATGAATTTTAACATAATGATGGAGAAATTGCAGAAGTAGGTGGTGCATATAGGGGGGTGAGTTAGTGGAGATAATGGTTCATTGAATATGTTTCGGATATGGGTAGGATGGATAAAATATTTTCGCGTTTAAAGGTGCGGAACTGTTTCCTTAGTAAGCAGTAGGCATAAATGTATTTATCATTTACCTCTTTGATAATAAGTTTTCGCTGAGTGATTTCTTTGTTATTCCCCAGGTAAATCATGTCTAACGGGATTTTTTCTTCCATTGATCGTATGAAGAGTCCATCCATCTGCAATCCTCCTTTCTTATAATTATATTATAACCAAACATATGTTCTTTATTCAATTAAAAAATGGTTATTCGGTTATTTTTAGTAAGGCTCTGTTAAAGACTATTGTTGATATTTGAAACCTATCCGAATTGTTAATATAATTTATTAAGAACAAACATTCGGAGAGGTTATCAAGGTGAGCAAAGCGTTTAGCAATTTGGTAAAAATATCGACAAATTATCACACACTCAAAAAGAACAAGTTTATCAATGGGTTAAACGCTATGTTGATCCTTCATCCTCGGTTGGTGGTCGGTTAATCAATGAAATGAGGGAAACTCGCTTCAAAGAAGGGGTTGAGTGTCCTCATTGTTCGTCTGAACACATTGTTCGATTTGGCAAAATTAAAGGTCGTCAACGCTATCGTTGCAAAAGTTGTCGTAAAACTTTTACCGATACAACAAATACTGTACTTTATCGCACCCGAAAAGGTGACGAACGGATTACCTTTGTAGACTGTATGTTCAAAGGCTATTCTCTGCGAAAATCGGATGAAATCGTAGGGGTTACTTAGGTTACGCTATTTTATTGGAGACACAAACTGTTAAACGCCTTAAAACAAATGGATGTTGAACATTTTGAGGGTATCGTTGAAATTGACGAGACTTTTTTTCTGTACTCTCAAAAGGGACAACGTGGCATTACTGAACGTAAACCTCGCAAACGTGGCGGGAAGTCCAAACACAGAGGTATAAGCCACGAACAGGTTTGTGTTCTCGTTGCCAGAGACCGAACGAAAGCAACTATCTCAAAAGTCGCTTGTATGGGGCGGATGGTGAAAACAAAAGTCGATACTTTGATTGGCTCTAAACTATCTAATGAAAACGTGATTGTAACCGATGTGTGGAGAGCCTATAATACCTATGCAAAAGAAAAAGGATTAGAGCATTACCGTATTAAATCAGACGGTGGCAAACACGTTATCAAGGGCTTGTATCACATTCAAAATGTCAACGGTCTTCATTCCCGTCTAAAGCAGTGGATAGACCGTTTTAAAGGGGTGGCAACAAAGTATCTCGACAATTACCTTGCTTGGTTTTTATTTGTAGACAGTCGTAGTAGCGAAAGTACCAAACAGCATATAAAAGAATTTTTATTAACATCATTTGTATATGAGATGACTGACACATATGACAGTTTAAGACTGTCAAAATTTAGTGTGTAGCCCTTATTCAATGGGTAGGATAGTTGAAGGATAATAGACATAAAGTGCGATACGAAAAAACCTTAATAAAGCAATGTAGTTTGGGGGGAAACTAAAATGCTAACGATAATGGAAAATGTAAAGGGCAAACGATATAAAGAACTAATTGACTTATTATCCAGAAATTGCAATATCTTTGCTTTTGTTGAGAATAGACAAATGATGGAGATTGAAGATGAACGCCTTGCCTATATTGATATTTTGATAGCACCTATTAAAGAACACTTCATTGAGAGAAAAATTCAACAAGAATGGGAAACGACAAAACTTCTTGAAGATACAGCATACGTTTTTTATTTCAATTTAAACAATGTTACAAGGCAATTTTTAAAAGAACGTAGCAAATCTCTTTTTGATTGGATAAGTCCAGAATTACCAGAGGACTTAATGTTTTACAAAGATGGTAAGTGCCTTTTAGCCTCCTGTTCACACGAAGGATTTTTCTTGGTTGAAGAAAATATATGGAACAGCTTTTTATTAAAGAAACGCGGTCGTTAGGAAACCTTAATAAATAGGGTTTCCTAAAAATTTTATTCATTTATCAACCTTAAAATGTAACAGAGCCTTTAGTAAAAAAACATATTGACAATTTTAAATCTGTTATTATAATTAAATTTGTAATTTGTTAAAGAGATCTGTTAGCTCAGTTGGGAGAGCGCAACCTTGACAGGGTTGAGGTCGGGGGTTCGAACCCCTCACAGGTCATTTAAGAAAACCCTTGATCTTTCAAGGGTTTTTTTTATTTCTAGGATCTGTTAAATCTTAATGTTGGTTTTTTATAAAAATTAGAGGAGACCTCATTTATCAAGGGTTTCCTCGTTCTTTAATTAACCTATTTATTGAACATGTTCTACTCCGTTTTCTACATATGATTCTAAAATAACTTTATTTTTACTTTTGTAATAATAATACGTTTTATCATCATTTTTTAGTTTGATGCTAACCATCCAATTCTTATCTCCTGGTAAATTTGCAACTGTTGTTAGATACTTAGTTACACTTTTCTTAACATTTGACTTTTTATATTGAATATAGCTAAATCCCATTCCAATGAAAATTAATAAAATTAGTATAACTGTTCCTATTTTCTTCATATAAAACCTACTAAGATAATGGACCTACGTCAATATTCCGGACACAAATAAATTAAATTCCAAACCACTTTCTAATTTAAATTACAGTTACCTTTCGTGGCTTGACATGGAGCCTCGGCGGGCATGAGTTCTATGCCAGGAAGCCA
>NZ_JAAIUV010000011.1 GCF_010975035.1 Neobacillus thermocopriae
ATTTACGTTTATTTGCACTTGCTTTAACATGCGTAGAATCAATAAATACATGTTCAGCACTAATCAACTTTTTATCAGAAGCTTCTTTTAGAATGCGGTAGAAGATTTTTTGAAATAGATCTGTATCCTTGAAACGTCTTTCATAGTTTTTTCCGAAGGTTGAGAAGTGGGGGACTTTATCATGAAACCCAAAACCTAAGAACCAACGATAAGCAAGATTTGTTTCAATTTCTTCAATAGTTTTGCGCATAGAGCGAATACCGAAGGTATATTGAATAAAAGCCATCTTAATTAATACAACAGGGTCAATACTTGGACGACCACGTTCAGATGAATACATATTCTCAACTAATTTATATATAAATGAAAAATCAATAGCAGCTTCTATCTTACGAACCAAGTGATTTTCAGGAACCAGCTGGTCTAAAGTAATCATTTCTAATTGATCTCGATTTACTTGTGTATTTTTAGTAAGCATTTCAATATCACCTCGATATTCTATAACATAATTATACAAAAAATGTCGACAAAATCCTTTAAAAAAGGATTTTGTCGACAGTCTGAAATGCCCAGCTAATAGCTGGGCATTTTTATGCATCCTGAAAATACTCTTTGTAATATCCTCCGACTTTATCGGTATTGTCGATGATATAATAAAATTCATCTGTTTCATTTTTTACTTCGTAAACTTTACCGGCTGTTAATACATTGTTTACTATATATTTTTGTGCATTGGTATGTGTACATAGCACTTTTTTAATTGTTTCACGATTACGCCATGTTAAATGAATCATTGATGAATATCGCCCCTTTTAAAGTACATAGTCTAATTTTAAGTATAAACATACATTTGATGGGCGCGCAATAATATAATTATTTCTTTAAAATTAAATGAATTTTATATTTAGCATTTCCTTTGCTTTTTCACGTAGTCGATATTTTTGAATTTTTCCGGAGGCGGTCATAGGATAGGAATCTGTAAATTCAATATAACGAGGGATTTTATGTTTAGAAATTTTTCCAGTACAGAAACTTTTTATTTCTTCTGCCGTAGCGGTCTCTCCATCCTTTAAGATGATCCAAGCCATTACTTCTTCCCCGTATACTGCATCTGGGACTCCAACTACTTGAACATCGAGAATCTTAGGATGTTGATAAAGAAATTCCTCAATTTCTCGAGGATAAATATTCTCCCCACCTCTAATAATCATATCTTTAAGACGTCCGGTGATTTTACAATAACCTGCTTCGTCCATCACAGCCAAATCACCTGTATGGAGCCACCCGTTTTGATCGATTGCCTCCCTCGTGGCAGCATCGTTTTTGTAATACCCCTTCATAACATGGTATCCTCTTGTACATAATTCTCCTTGTACCCCCCGTGGTACCTCCTTATCTGTTCCCGGTTCCACAATTTTTACCTCCACGTTTGGAAGAGGTTTACCAACTGTTTCAACTCTTAATTCAATTGGGTCATTCGTTCTAGTTTGTGTAATGACTGGGGAAGATTCGGTTTGTCCATAGGCAATAGTAATTTCCGTAATCCCCATTTTTTCGATTACTGCCTTCATGACTTCGATTGGGCAATTTGAACCTGCCATTATCCCCGTTCTAAGGGAGGAAAGATCATACTTTTCGAAATCAGGATCATTCAATTCTGCGATAAACATTGTTGGGACACCATGAAGGCCTGTACACTTTTCATCCTGTACAGTTTGCAGTACCCTCTTAGGACTAAAATCTTGAACCGGAACTATGGTTGCACCTACTGAAACACAGGCCAGTGTTCCAAGTACACAACCAAAGCAATGAAAAAATGGAACGGGGATACAAAGACGGTCTTTATTTGTCAACTTCATGCAGCCAGCAATATTGAAAGCATTATTCACAATATTGGAATGAGTAAGCATTACCCCTTTTGGAAAGCCAGTAGTCCCAGAAGTATATTGCATGTTAATTACATCATCTACTTCCAGTGAGTTCATTCGCTGATCAAGTTCCTTGTCCGAGACTAACTCCCCCAATTGCATTATATCCTCCCAGGAAAATGTACCAGGGTATCGTTTCTCTCCTAATACAACGACATTCCTTAAATATGGCAACCGTTTGCTCTTTAATCTTCCTGGTTCGGAATTTTTTAGCTCTGGCACAATTTCATATAACATATCAATATAGGATGAATCTTTCCATGTATCCATTAACAGTATCGTGGTAGTATCAGATTGCTTTAACAAGTATTCCAATTCGGCAGTACGGTAGTTTGTATTAACAGTGACTAATACTGCTCCCATCTTTCCTGTAGCAAACTGCGTAATCAGCCATTCAGGAGTGTTTGACGACCAAGCAGCTAGATGTTCCCCTTTTTCTATACCAAGTTTCATAAACCCTTTTGCGGCTCTACGACAAATTTGGTCAAATTCTCGATAGGACCATCTAAGATTTCGATCGGAATAAACTACCGCTTCCTGGTCAGGATGCAAATTTGCTTTTTGTTCCAGCAATTTGCCTACTGTTAAATTTAATAAAGACGACATCCATCTACCCCCTATGAACGATAAAAAAATATAAAACGTTTTCAAAAATATGTTAACACATTTTAATGAATATTCAATATTTTTTGAATATATAATTAAAAATAACATTATAAGAATGTTTGAAATTTTATGAAATAATTACATGAAAGGGTTCTCAAATTTGTGATTAACTATTACAATAATAAAAACTAAATATTTAAAGCTACTTTCCAAGGAGGGCATTCTCAAGTTGAAAATTATGAGTAACGAGCAGCTGGTTGTTTCGTATCGAGATGCATTAAAGTCTGGGAAGGAAAAAGAATGGATCAGAATTTTGAAGGATGAAATAGAACGGCGAGGATTAAAGGCAATTAAAAAATAATATTATCCAATTTTAAAACCGCTGAACTTCATTCAGCGGTTTTCATATCAATAATCTAGTTGTTTTGTCATGTCAATTGTGACATTTTTTTATTTATAGAAAGTAATTGTTTTAGTTCATCCATTTTATTCTCATTAAACAATTCTACAATCTTACTTCCTACAACAACTCCATCACAGTAATTGGATAATTCCATTATTTGGTCATGATTATCTATTCCAAAACCGGCTAAAACCGGCAGTGGGCTAAATGATTTTACTACATTTAAAAATGAATATAATTCTTTATCCATATCAATTCTTGTACCTGTTATTCCCTTAATAGTTACTGCATATAAAAATCCTTTACCTTTGGAAGATATTTGTTTAATGCGCTCAACAGGTGTTGTTGGGGTGACAAGACGAATAAGTTCGACCCCTACCTCCGAGAGTTTTGGTGCAATCATCTCTTCTTCCTCAAGAGACAGATCAGGTATAATACATCCATCAATCCCAGCATTATTTATCGCTTCAACAAATCTATCGATACCAAACGCATAGATGGGGTTTAAGTACGTCATGAGAATGATTGGAATCGAGACTTGCTCTCTTGCTTTCTCTAGTTCTTCGATAATCCCTCTCAGTGTCGTTCCATTTTGAAGTGCTCTCATTCCAGCTCTTTGAATCGTTGGTCCATCTGCTACCGGGTCTGAGAATGGAACTCCAACCTCTATAGCTGAGGCACCAAATTTTTCAAGAAGGATAAGCCGATCAACAAGACAATCTAACCCTCCATCACCTGCCATCATATAAGGAACAAAGGCCTTACTGTTCGTTTTATTTAATAATTTAAAGGCCCTTTCAATTCGATTCATTGCGCACTTCCCCTTTCAGCAAAGTCTTCACTGTTTCTACATCTTTATCTCCCCGTCCTGATAGGCAAACAACGATATTTTGAGTAGAAGGCATTTTTGATGCCAGCTTGATTGCGAAAGCGATCGCATGTGCACTCTCAAGTGCAGGGATAATTCCTTCTAGTTTCGATAGTAATTGAAATGCATCTAGTGCTTCCTGGTCAGTGATCGAATAATATTGCGCTCGACCGGTATCCTTTAAATAACTGTGTTCCGGTCCGACACCTGGATAATCAAGTCCTGCTGAGATGGAATGTGCTTCTTGGATTTGACCATCTTCGTTTTGCAATAAATACATTAAAGATCCATGTAAGACACCCGGCTTGCCCTTTGTTAAAGTTGCAGCATGATAGGAAGTATTTACTCCCTTCCCGGCAGCTTCTACCCCATATAATCGGACTTCTTTGTTATCGATAAAAGGATAGAACATCCCCATGGCATTACTCCCGCCCCCGATGCAGGCTACAACGGCATCAGGAAGCCTTCCATTTACTATGAAAAATTGTTCCTTTGTTTCTTTACCGATTACACTTTGGAAATCCCTTACGATCATTGGAAATGGATGTGGCCCCATCACAGAACCAAGTAAATAATGTGTATCATCTACATTGGCCACCCAATACCTAAGGGCTTCATTGACTGCATCTTTTAAAGTTGCACTGCCTGAATTCACACTGACAACCTTAGCTCCTAATAATTCCATTCGGAAAACATTCAACGATTGACGTTTTATATCCTCTTCCCCCATAAAAATAATACAATCTAGATTTAAGAGCGCACAGGCAGTTGCTGTTGCTACTCCATGTTGTCCTGCTCCTGTTTCCGCCACGATTTTTCTTTTTCCCATACGGACAGCAAGCAATGCCTGCCCGAGAGCATTATTTATTTTATGAGCACCCGTATGATTTAAATCTTCTCTTTTTAAATAGATGGAAGCACCACCAGCATGTTTTGTGAGATTACTAGCAAAATATAATGGAGTTTCTCTACCTACATACTGTTTTAATAAACCTGTTAGCTCTGAATAAAATCCTGGATCCTTTCTTGCCTCTTCATATGCTTGTTCTAACTCAATAACAGCCTTCATTAATGTTTCAGGTACAAATCTTCCCCCGAATTTCCCAAAATGACCCTGTTCGTTCGGTAATGTATAAACACTCATTTTACTTCCTCCTTCACCATTCCTTTAACCTTTTCAATAAATGCTTTAATTTTTTTTAAATCCTTTACATCGTCTGTTTCAACCCCAGAACTCACATCGACCATGTAAGGGTTCAATATTCTGATAGCCTCTTCCACATTTTCAATATGAAGGCCTCCAGCAATAATTACCTTTTTATCTCTTAAAATACTTAAATCTGCCTCATTCCAACTAAACGGAGTTCCATTTCCCCCTCGATATTTTCCCTTTGGCCCATCCAGTAATATATATTCACTAGGAAAATGTTGAACACGTATTAAACTTTGACTGTTTTGAAAGCTAATGGCTTTAATCACAGGTAATGAAAGGGACTTACTAAATAATGCCGTTTCATCTCCATGTAATTGAAAATGTGTAAGGCCGGCGATCTCTGCAATTCTCTCCATCTCATCTTTGGATTCATTTACAAATACCCCAACCTTAAACACTCTTTTTGGTAAATGTGAAATAATCTCCCTGGCCTTATATGCGGAAATTTTCCTCTTGCTCTCAGCAAATACAAATCCAATGGCATCTGCACCATATTCGGCAGAGGCTACCCCTGTTTCCACATCCATTATCCCGCAAATTTTCACCTTCATTATTTTCTCTCCTCCAATAATGGCAAGCGAAAATCATTGAAAACTTGCTGTAAGTTTTCACTTCTCATGAAGGCTTCACCTACTAATATTCCATTTGCCCCAGCATTTCTCACCCTAGCTACATCCGCTTGATCAAAAATCCCGCTTTCACTGATAAGAAATGCACCTGATTGTTTAACTTTTGGAGCTAATATTTCAGTTACTTCAAGTGAAACTTGAAAAGTCTTTAAATCTCGGTTATTCACACCAATTAGTTTTGCACCCACCTTAAGGGCAACTTCTAATTCAGTCTCATTATGAATCTCCACAAGTACCTCTAGTCCTAAATCTTTCGCATACTCGTAAAGCTCTTTGATTTGTGATTCTTCCAATGCCGCAGCAATTAATAAAATCAGATCTGCCCCATGGGAGGAAGCGTGATGAATTTGAACCGGGTCAATAATAAAATCTTTACAAAGGATTGGAAGATCAACAACTTCTCGCACCACATTTAAATCAGAATATGAGCCTTTAAAAAAAGTTTCATCCGTTAATACAGATATCGCAGCAGCTCCATTTTTTTCGTATAATACTGCCTGTTTTGCAGGATGAACTGCATTGTTTATCATGCCTTTTGAAGGTGAAGCTCTTTTAAATTCGGCAATAACCGAAATTTCTCCCGCTTTCTGCAATGTTTCAATAAAAGATTTTTTTTGGTTTGCATCCCGTTGAAATGGGACCTGTTTCTCACGAAGCAGGATGACTTCCTGTTTCTTTTTCTCAATAATTTGATCAAGGATCGTTGTCACCTACATTGCCTCCTTCTGTAATGAACGAGTTTTCTCTATCAAGGCCATAAGTTTTTCATAAGCTACACCTGAATCAATAATATCCCTGGCTAGCTGAATTCCAGCCTGAATGGTGGGAGCTTTTCCTGCTGTATAAATTCCAATACCAGCATTAAACAAAACTGTGTCTAAATAGGCTCCTTTTTTACCTTTTAAGACGTTGACTAAAATGTCCGCATTTTCTTTTGGGTCCCCACCCTTAATTCTGCTATTGTCATACTGTGGTAATCCAACATCTTCAGGATAAATGATTTGATCTGAAATCCTTCCGTTTTCTAAAATAGTCAGCCTATTTTCTCCCTGAAGAGAGGCTTCATCCATGTAACCTGCCCCATTGATAACAACCGCCCTTTTCCGTCCTAATTGATTCAACACTTCAGCAAAAACATGTAATAAATCTCTTCGATAAACCCCCAGCAATTGGTAGTCTAAGTCAATGGGATTAGACAAAGGCCCAATAAAATTAAAAATTGTTGGTATTTTTAGCTGTCTTCGAACCATCATCACTTTCTTTAATTTTGGATGAACATGTGGAGCAAATAAAAAGGCGATTCCAATTTCATGAAGAATTTCTTCTATGCTTTCCGCAGGCAAATTCAAGTTCACCCCTAAAAACTCAAGTACATCCGCACTTCCGGTTTTGCTTGAGACACTTCGATTCCCATGTTTGGCTACCGGAATTCCAGCCCCTGCAATGACAAAAGCTGAAGTGGTGCTTACATTAAAACTAGAAGAACCATCTCCCCCAGTTCCACAATTATCCAGAACATTCGGAATCTTCTTTTTAAAAGTAAGTGTATTTGCTTTCATCGCTTTTACAATACCGACAATTTCTTCTACGGTTTCCCCTTTTGATTTTAATCCCATTAAAAAGGCAGCTATTTCTGATTCGGATATATCTTCTCCTAGGATATAATCGACCGCTTCCTTCATTTCACTCTCTGAAAATGATTGGTGTTCAGCCAATTGAAGCAGAAATTTTTTCATTTTTCCTCATCCCTTCTATTTCACTTAAAAAATTTTCAAGTATTTGTTTACCTGTTGGGGTTCCAATCGATTCTGGATGGAACTGCAGGCCATATACCGGATAATGTTTATGTTTAATGGCCATTATTTCTTGGTCATCTATGGAATAGGCTATACACTCAATCTCTTCAGGAATGGTGTTTTTATCAATGATTAATGAGTGATACCTCATAACTTCGAAATTTTCGGATAAGTTATAAAAAATTTTGCCTCCGTTATGATGAATGATTGATGTCTTCCCATGCTTAATAATGCTTGCTCTTTTAATCTTTCCGCCAAAAGCAGCACCAATTGCTTGATGACCAAGACAAATTCCTAAAATTGGAATTTTTTTATAAAAGGTTTGAATGACTTCCATACAAATTCCAGCATTTTCAGGTTTTCCCGGTCCAGGAGAAAGGATGATTGCCTTTGGCTTTAATTGTTTAATATCTGTTGTATTTAATTGATTGTTTCGATAAACAATTACCTCTTCTCCTAGTTCTCCTAAATATTGATATAAATTAAATGTAAAAGAATCATAGTTATCTATGAGTAAAATCATTGTGGTGTCCCCCCTACCAAAAAGGACCTCATTTTATTTAATGTTTCTTCATATTCCGATTCTGGATTCGAATCATAAACAATACCAGCCCCCGCCTGTATATAAGCAGTATCTTCTTTTAAAATCATCGTTCGAATCGCAAGGGCAAAATCCATATTCCCATTTACCGATAAATAACCAATCGCTCCCGAATAAAGACCACGCTTAGATTTTTCCAATTGATTGATTATTTCCATCGCTCTGACCTTAGGTGCGCCGGAAACGGTCCCTGCAGGTAGACTAGCTGCAATCGCATCAAGTGGTGACTGATCCTTTCGAAGTATGCCGCTAACCTCTGAAACAATATGCATGACATGACGGTATTTTTCTATTTCCATATACCTCTTAACATGAACGGATCCAAATTCACAAACTTTTCCTAGATCATTTCTTCCAAGGTCGACAAGCATTTTGTGCTCTGCCAATTCTTTTTCATCTTTCAAAAGCTCTTGTGCAATGATTTGATCCTCCGAACTGTTCCTTCCTCTTCGTTTCGTTCCAGCAATCGGATTGGCAATCACCTGTTTTCCTCTTGTTTTTATTAAACTTTCAGGTGAAGAACCAATGACGGTATAATCATCAAAATCAATATAAAACATATATGGTGTTGGATTTTGTGCACGGTGTTTTCGATATATTGAAACAGGAGAACCAATAAATTTTGATTTCATTCTTTGTGAAAGGACAACTTGAAAAATATCTCCCGAAAGAATATACTCCTTGGCTATAGCAACCTTTTCTACAAATTCTTTTTTTGTCATTTCGGATTGAAATTCAGAAAAATGAAAAGCCTCCTCCTCCAAATAATGAATAGGTTGTTTTAATTCTTTAATCCTTAAATCCATCATTTGTTTGACGGTCTCTTCGTCACTTCCTTCCGATAGCGGCACACCAACAACGTATACTTTATCCTCAAGATGATCGAATGCAATAATTACTTCATAAAACATTAAGTGCACATCTGGCATATTGATACTATTTGGATACTCCTCCCCAATCGTTTCGAATTGTCTGACAATATCATAACCAATATATCCAACCGCACCTCCAATAAATGGGTAGGGACTTTCTTCCAATATTGGAGAGGGGAATAATTTTTTTAATGTCTCTAATGGATTCTCTTTAATTTCCTTTCTGCCAGTCTTGGTGACAATCGTATTTACATCTCCTGATGAAATTAGTTCAAAAGATGGATCTGCACCGATAAAGGAATACCGACCATTTGCATTGTATTTTTGTGAACTTTCAAGTAAAAATTTCTTTTTCCCACTGATTTTCTGCAAAATCAAAATAGGTGTTAAACTATCACCGTTTAATTCTTTTATTAATACGGTTGATTTCATTTTCATTATGCATCTCCTTTTAAAAAGAAAAGTGTAAGTGCCCTGCTCAGTATGGCAAATAGCTACCAGTTTACAGGGTTCGCTGATCATACTTTCGAAGCCTTAAAAAAATCTTGTATCCAATAAAAAAGTCCTCTATATGCATAACATTTGTTATACATATAGAGGACGATTTATCCAACCGTGGTGCCACCTCCATTCGAAGCAGAAGAACTGCTCCCTCATTTCAGATACAGAAGCGAATAAAGCGCTCGATATCCTATCCTTTTAACGGTGGAATTCCGTCCATCCCTACTATGGTTCAAGATGGCTCTCACAAGTCCATTCCACTTACCCTTTCTTATCGGATTCCACCTTCCCCGACTCTCTGAAAAGAAATGAATAAGTGTACTACTCTTGTTCAACGATTTACATCATTAAATTTTATTAGTCTTTCTAATTTTCTTAGGTGTAAATATCTCTCGGAGAAATTATGTTTTCTTCTCTTACACACGATAAAATGCAATCACATCTTATGAGTATCTAATGTGTCTTGCCACTCGAAAACTTATGTTATTTGGTTTATACACCCACAAAATAAAAAAGCCTCCCATCCTTAAAAGGACGGAAGACCCGTGGTGCCACCTTTATTAGCTAAATATTAGCTCACTTTACCAGTATCAAAGCTTTACACTTTAATACCTATCTCTTGTAACGATGAGATTTTTCGCCAAAGCCTACTATCCATAGGAGTTCGGTTTGGAGGCTCGGAAGTCCATTCACTAATACATCTTCACTGATTCGCACCAACCATCAGCTCTCTAAAGAATCTGTAATAGCTACTACTCTTCGTCAATGCCTAAAGCTCATTTATTTTTTTCTATAATATTACAATGAAAAAGTGATTGTCAAGATAGAATAAAAAGAATTTTTTGAAAACGTTTTAAAATTCCATATTAAGGAATTATTTATGTATTGTTTTTTTTATCATAAATGCCCATATTAACAATACAAATTATTTAAGGTAGGATAGAAGTTAAATGGAACATATTGAACAAATAGATAAGCTACATAAGACCGGAAAATATAAAAACTCAAAAGAAAAGAGTCGGTCCAATAATATATCTAGCCAGAAATGGGCTATACTTTCACTATCTTCCATTCCTTTAGTTATGACTTTAGGTAACTCCATGCTTATACCCGTACTACCTATTATGGAAAGAAAATTATCGATCTCATCTTTTCAGTCTAGTTTAATAATAACCGTATATTCCATTGTGGCTATCCTTTTAATACCAATTGCTGGTTATTTATCTGATCATATTGGAAGAAAAAAAGTCATTATTCCGAGCTTAATTATTGCCGGAATCGGCGGCTTGATTTCTGGTTGGGCTGCATGGAAATTAGATCAATCTTATTGGTTGATTCTAATCGGCCGTGCACTCCAGGGAGTAGGTGCCGCAGGAGCATTTCCAATTGTTCTTCCATTAGTCGGCGACATGTTCAAGAATGAAAACGATGTCAGTATTTGTTTAGGGTTAATTGAAACATCCAATACTTTCGGTAAAGTATTAAGCCCTATTTTTGGTGCGCTCCTTGCAGGATTTATTTGGTTTCTGCCCTTTTTTTCTTTTCCAATCTTTTGTGCCCTTTCTGTTATTATGATGCTTTTGTTTGTTAAAACTCCAAAAAGGGCACAAAAACCAATACCTTACAAAGATTTTCTACATGGATTAAAAAATACTTTTACCAATGAAGGAAGATGGCTTTATGCCATTTTTGTCATTGGTGGTATCCTAATGCTAGTTCTATTCGGAATCTTATTTTATCTATCAGAGATATTTGAAACAAAATATGGAATAAATGCACTTAAAAAAGGTTTTTTCTTGGCCTTTCCCCTAGTAGCTCTTTCATTATCATCATTTATTAGTGGAAAATTAATTAAAAAAAATAAAATTTTAATGAAATGGTTAACTTTTAGCGGGATTCTTATTGCCGCTTTATCCATCGCTGCACTTTGGTTTTCAATGAAACTTTGGTATATGATTAGCATGTTTCTGATCGTCGGTATAGGGATTGGAATAGGCCTCCCATGTTTGGATACTCTTATTATGGATGGTATAGAGAAATCGGAGCGCGGTACCATTACTTCTTTTTATTCATCAATGAGATTTATTGGAGTTGCTTCAGGTCCTCCGTTAATTGCTTTAATCATGAAATTTTCAAATAATTGGATTTTTATTATCATGAGTGGACTTTGTTTCATAGCTGCGTTGATTGCTTTATTTGCCATTAAACCGAAGCATGGAGATTAAAAAAAAGCCGGTAATGGTCATCCATATACCGGCTTGTTCCTTTTTATGAATTTACAGGCTTTTTCAAGATCCCAATTAATAATGCAGTTACTAAAGCACCAACAAGAATAGCGAATGTATACATTAAAGCTCCATTCTCAACCAATGGCACAACAAAAAATCCTCCGTGTGGTGCTCTTAGTCCGATTTTAAAGGCCATCGATAATGCTCCGGCAACTGCGGAACCAGCCATTAAAGCAGGAATGACACGAAATGGATCGGCTGCAGCAAATGGAATCGCTCCTTCAGTAATAAACGATAAGCCCATTACAAAACATGCTTTACCCGCATTGCGTTCTTCCGCTGTAAATTTATTTTTAAATAACGTTGTTGCAATAGCAATTCCAAGTGGTGGAACCATCCCTGCTGCCATAATGGCTGCCATTGGCTCATATACACCGCTAGCCAGAAGTCCAGTTCCAAATACATATGCTGCTTTATTAATTGGACCACCCATATCAAAAGCCATCATCAATCCAAGTATAATTCCTAATAATATGGCATTTCCAGTTCCCAATCCGGTTAACCATTCTGTGATTGAAGCATTCAACCAAGCTACAGGTTTATTGATGACATATAACATGATAAATCCTGTTGCGGCAATTCCTAATAAAGGATAAATGAGGATGCTTTTAATCCCTTCTAGAGATTTGGGTAGACGACTAACCAATTTCTTAATTAGGAGGACAAGATAACCTGCAAGATAACCTGCTATTAATCCTCCAAGAAACCCAGCTCCACCATTAGCTGCTATTAATCCGCCAATCATTCCTGGTGCAAAGCCTGGACGGTCTGCGATACTAAGTGCGATAAATCCTGAAAGAACTGGGACAATGAGACCAAACGCATTCCCACCGCCGATGGTCATCAAAGCTTCTGCAATCGGATGATAAGACGGATCATCCGGTTTGAACGCATTGTAGCCAAACAAGAAGCTAATAGCGATTAATATACCTCCACCAACTACAAATGGAAGCATATTTGAAACACCGTTCATTAAATGCTTATAAAATCCTTTTTTGGTCCCTTTTTGTTCCGTTGATTTTTCATTCGGTCTGTCACCTCCGTTATAAACAGGTGCGTCCCGTTTCAATGCTTTTTCAATAAGTTGTTGAGAACGGTGAATTCCATCTGCAACAGCTGCCTGAATGACATGTTTTCCTTTAAATCGTTCCATTTCTACATTGATATCTGCTGCGACAATAACAGCTGTAGCCTTCTCAATTTCCTCTTCGGTAAGAATATTCTTAGCACCGCCAGAACCGTTTGTTTCAACCTTGATTTCAACACCCATTTCTTTCGCCTTCGCTTTTAATGAGTCAGCAGCCATATATGTGTGAGCAATTCCTGTCGGACAACCGGTAACAGCTACAATCAAGTCCTTTTTTACAGAATTTGTGGATTTCTTTGTTTCTTCTTTATCAAATCGATTGATTATATCAATAATTTCATTCGGGGATGTAGCTTTCAAAAGTTCATAACGTACTTCTGCTTTCATTAACAGCCCTGAAAGCCGCGCCAAAGCTTCTAGATGGGTATTGTTCGCCCCCTCAGGTGCTGCAATCATAAAAAATAAATGGGCCGGTTTACCGTCTAATGATTGATAATCAACACCTGATATAGATTTACCAAAAGCAATGGCAGCTTCTTTAACAGCTTTTGTCTTAGCATGTGGGATCGCTATCCCGTCACCAATACCTGTTGTACTTTGTTCTTCACGCTTTAAGATGGCGGCTTTAAATTCATCACGATTCGTGACTTTCCCCGCCTGATATAGCATATCCACCAGTTGCTCAACGACTTCTATTTTTTGATTACCTTCTAAGTGAAGCTGAATCGTATTTATTGATAACAATTCGGTAATTTTCATAAGTCTCTCTCCCTTAGAGAATTTTTATTATTTCAACTTGATGAAAAAGTTCTTCAACTTTTTCCTTTGTACAAAGTTCAAGAGAAAATGCAGTCGCACTTCCAGAAGCAACACTATAACGAAAAGCAGTTTCTTTATTTTTTGTTTTTTCAAAAGCAGCTAAAAAACCTGCAACCATCGAGTCACCAGCACCAACAGAATTCTTTACCTCACCTTTAGGTACCTTTGCCAAACATGTGAAATCTTCACTGATAAACACAGCTCCCTTGTCAGCTAAAGAAACGATGACATTTTGAGCGCCCATTTCAATTAGTCTTTTTCCATAAGGAACGACTTCCTCAGGGATAGAAATATTGGTATCAAATATTTGACCTAGTTCGTGATGATTTGGCTTTATTAGAAAAGGCTGATAAGGAAGCACCTTTTTCAATAATTCGCCTTCCGCATCTACTACGAATAGTGTCCCATTTTCTTTACAAATCTCTACAAGCTCTAAGTATGTTGTTTTAGGTAATGAACCAGGGATACTTCCTGCCAATACTAAAATGTCGTCTGATTTAAGATTCTTGATTTGTTTTTTTAATGCGGTAAAATCCTCTTCAGAAATTCTAGGACCATTGGCATTAATTTCCGTTTCTTGACCCGTTTTTAGTTTGATATTAATACGTGTATCTTCTTTTACTCTAATAAAGCCAGTTAAAATATTTTCATTTTCCAGAAACTGTTTTATATATGTACCAGTAAATCCTCCGACAAACCCAAGTGCCTTACTTGGAATATCCAACTGTTTTAAAACTCTAGATACATTTATCCCTTTTCCACCAGGAAATTTAGCTTCACTTTTGGTTCGATTTAATTTGCCAAGTTGAAAGTGTTCAACCTGAACAATATAATCTACAGATGGATTTATTGTTAATGTATATATCATGCTGTCACAACCTTAATCGTAGTTCTATTCAAATATTGGTTTTCTAATTCATCTGGCAATTCATTCGTAACAATTGTTGCTTCGTGTATATCAGCTATTTTCGCAAATGAAATCTCAGAAAACTTCGTGTTATCGGCTAATACAAATGCCTCTCTCGAAAGACTGATGGCTTTTTGTTTTACCATTGCTTCTTCTTGATCAGGAGTCGTGTAACCAAACTGAGGGTGGATTCCATTCACACCCATGAAGCATTTATCAAATCGATATAGATCTAGGCTTTCAAGAGCGCTTCTACCGATTATGGCATTTGTTTTGGATTTTGCTAATCCTCCAAGGATATAAGTAGTAATTCCTTTACTGATCAATTCAGGTAAATGCATAAAACCGTTTGTAACTACCACAAGATCTTTTAATGGCAAGTACTGTATCATTTCAAATACGGTCGAACCTGCATCCAAATAAATACAATCTCCCTCCTCCACTAAACTTGCCGCATATTTTGCAATCATTCGTTTTTCCTGAAGGTTTTTGGAGGATTTCTCAATCATGCTAAGTTCCTGTAGTTTTCCTTGTAGTCTGGAAGCCCCACCATGAATTCTTTTTAAAAACTTTTGCTCTTCTAATTGAGATAAATCCCTCCGGATTGTAGATTCCGATGAATTCGTCAATTCCATTATTTCCTGAATTTTTACGATTCCTTTTTCCTTTAGCAATTGAAGGATAATTTGATGACGTTCTGGTGTAAGCATGTTATTCCACCTTTAAAACATATTTCTCTACTACATCATACTGAAAACGATTGCAATAAGTCAATCATTTTCTGCTAAAAACATTCAAAACAATGATTGTTTTTGATTGATTGTGATAGGTTTTGTGCTAGTTCTCCCTTCCATCTTTATAAATGTTTTATACATGATGTATAATAAGAACCGATGATACATTGGTAAAGGATGATACGACTTGAAGATTATTGGTCACACTGTTGAAAAGTTGGAAGATCCATTCGGACTGTTAACTGGTGAACGTTACGAATTTTTTCTTGATTTAGAGGTTGATGAAGAGGATGAACTTTACTCTGAAAAGGGTGTAGGTTTAAGAGTATTATTTGGAATTGAAGAAAATCAAGGAAAAATTATTAATTATCACTTTTACGAAAAAGGTAATGATGAAGTTCTTGACTTCGCTTTAGAGGAAGATGAAGAGAACATGGTGCTTAACTATTGTAAAGCAAATGCAATAGAAAAATAAAAAGCAGGGGGAGCCCTGCTTTTTTCATGCTTCTTTTTTTACTCTGGATGCAGCTTTTTTCTTTGTTCGAGTTGCCGCTTTTTTTGGTTTGGTTCTGTCAATCGAGGCTTGAAGAGCTGCCATTAAATCGGTCACATTAGTAGCAGGTTCCTTGGTGGCAGCCGTGACTGTTTCTTGCCCCTGTCGCTTCGATTCAATTAACTCTAACAAAGCTGAACGATATTCATCATGATATTTTTCAGGCTTAAATGTAGTAGTTAATTGATCAATCAATAAAATCGCTGTATCAAGTTCTTTTTTCGTCACTTTATCATCTGATGGAATATTAGGCACATCTTCCGCATTCCGAACTTCGTCTGGAAAATGGATTGTTTCTAAGACCAATGTGTTTTCGTAAACACGAATAACAGCCAGCTGTTCTTTTGAGCGAATAATAATTTTTGCAATTCCTACTTTGCCTGATTCCTGTAACGCCTTGCGTAACAAAGAATAAGCCTTTCCCCCACTTTCATTTGGCGACATGTAATAACTTCTGTCAAAGTAAATTGGATCAATTTCTTCTATTTTCACAAAATCAATAATCTCCACAGCTTTATCTTCGTTTTCTTTCCGCAGTTTTTCCAGTTCTTCATTGTCAAGGACAACGAATTTACCTTTTGTATATTCATATGCCTTTACAATATCTTCGGGCTTTACTTCTTCCTCACAAACAGAACAAATTTTTTCATAACGTATAGGTGCATGACATTTTTTATGCAGAGTTCGAAGCTTAATATCCTTATCCTCTGTTGCCGAATGCAGTTTGATTGGGATGTTGACAAGCCCAAAGCTGATACTGCCTTTCCATATTGTATGCATCGTAAAATCTCCAATCTTTTTTGATTTTATTATGCGTATACCTTTTGATTGAATCCGTAAAAACTATTGGAAAAGATATTTCTTAATGCATACATAATGAAGGAGAAAAATGATGAAACCAATGCTCCCGACACTTACATTCGAACGGCCAGTGAATCCAGATTGGTTATATGAAGTAAAATATGATGGATTTCGAGCTATTCTCTTATGGACGGAAAACAGTATTAAATTAATGAGTCGAAATAAAAAATCACTTTTACCGCAATTCCCTGAAATCAACCAGTTTTTATTAGATTACAAAGAGAAATTCAAACCATACTTACCATTAGTTCTCGATGGTGAGCTTGTTTCCCTAATAAATCCATACAAGGCAAATTTTGCTGCTATTCAAGTACGTGGAAGATTAAAAACTGGGATAAAGGTTAACGAAATGGCAGCCAAATCCCCATGTAGATTATTGGTTTTTGATATACTTACCATTAATGGTAACCCTTTGCATCACCAACCATTGCGAAGCCGAAAAAAACAGCTGTTGCAATTATTTAAAAGTATAGGCCTCGATCTTGAGGTCGATCCATATAATAATCAACTGCTACAGCCGGTTCTAGCTTTCAATGACTTCCACGATTTATGGGAAAAGGTAGTTCTTTACGATGGAGAAGGGATTGTTGCCAAACACAAAAACAGTCTTTGGGAGGAAGGAAAACGTTCACCACAATGGTTAAAATACAAAAATTGGAAATACGTTCGTTGCTTTGTGACTTCATATGATAAAAATAATGGATATTTCTCAGTTAGCGTTTTTAAAGAGGAAGAAATCGTCAACATTGGCCAAGTACTTTTTGGGTTTAAACAAGATGAAAAACAAGCGCTTAGAAACATTATGAAGCAAAACATGGTTAGAGAAGACGAACAATTTATTTTCGTTGAGCCTGCTATTTGTTTGGAAGTCAAATATTTAGAACTTTATGACAACCAGCTTCGTGAGCCTCATTTTGAACGATTTCGGTTTGATTTAACTCCAGCTGACTGTACTTACGATAATTTTATTTATCAACAAAAAAACTTACCTAAAGACTTAGAGATTACTCATCCAGAGAAACCGTTATGGGAAAAACCAAAGATACGAAAGTCTGAATTCATTCACTACATGCGGGAAGTATCTCCATACTTAATGACATTTTTAAAAAATCGTCTACTTACAGTAATTAGGTACCCACATGGGATGTTTGGTGAAGCTTTTTACCAAAAAAACTGTCCCGCGTATGCACCTGACTTTGTAAATACACACCAATCGAATGGGATAAATTATATTGTATGTAATAATCTTAAAACCCTTATTTGGCTTGGAAATCAATTAGCAATTGAATACCACATACCATTCGATACCATTAACAGCACAGGTCCGAGTGAAATTGTCTTTGATTTAGACCCACCATCAATTGATGAGTTTCATTTGGCCATTAAGGCAGCTTTAATGATTAAAAATGTTTTTGACCGTTTAAATTTAATCGGTTTTATTAAAACATCCGGAAATAAAGGATTGCAAATCTATCTCCCTTTACCAGAAGAAAAATTTACATATGACGATACAAGACTGTTTACGAGCTTTATTGCTGAATACTTAGTTTCCCAAGATCCCGATTCCTTTACCATTGAAAGATTGAAAAAGAATCGGGGCAACAAACTGTATATTGATTATGTACAGCATGGTGAAGGAAAAACAGTTATTGCCCCTTATTCCATGCGCGGAAATGAATATGGAGGAATTGCCACACCACTGTATTGGGATGAAGTAGACGAAAAACTGAATCCGAAAACTTTTACGATGCAAAATGTTTTGGAGCGAATAAAAAATCATGGAGACCCTTTTAGAACATATTTTCACACTAAAGCCATTCAACCATTTTCCCAAGTACTAGATGTATTAAAAAAAGGGAAAAAAGAAGGATAAGGGATGTCACCTTATCCTTTTATGGTTTCATTTATGAATTGCTTCGCCTCTACTTGTAATTTCTCATAGGCATCTTGCTCAGTGAACTCATTTTTGGATATCACTGAAAACGACATTTGCTCTAAATCCACTTTTACTGATGCTTCATAGAGATAAGTAGCATTACCAATTAAATCAATATAATATTTCTCGCCATCTTTATGAACCATACATTGGACTCTTCCACCATTATTATAAACATCAATCATTTTTTCAAATTGGTTTATTCCCTGAAGGCATGTAACAAGCGAGGAGGCAGACATGGCTGTTCCACATGCATTGGTAAAGCCTACCCCACGTTCATAGGTTCGTACATAAATAGTATTTGATTGAATAGGCTTTACAAAACTTACATTTACACCATCAGGAAACAAATGATTAGGTCCATTCACTTTTTCACTAATTGTTTGTTGGAAATCACTCATTAAAACTTCCGAGCCCACAATCGAAATTAAATGCGGGTTTGGCACGGCAAGTGCAGTAAACTTTAAATCAGATGATAATTCTTTAATAGTTTCATTATATAACGTCGGTTTATTTAGATTTAAAGGAAGAACTTTTAATTCAAACAAAACAGGAGAAATTTCCACTTGGTAAGTATGGACGTTAGGATAAAGCTCCTCTTGTTTACGAACTTTAAGATCTTTCTTCATTGTTTCAATAATGGCTTCGTTTTTTCCATATAACTCACAAATCGTTCGAGCGACTAGGCGAAGTCCATTACCACACATGGATGCTTCAGAACCATCTGCATTAAAAACCCTCATTCTACCGTCTGCTCGTTCGCTTCTCATAACAAATAGAATCCCATCGGCACCAAGCTCTGTTTCCCTACTACAAAGTAATTGTGCAAGCTTCACCCGATCGCTCTCAGTCAAATGGACTTCATTTATTATTTCATTAATAATCAGAAAATCATTTCCCGATCCATGCCCTTTAATCAAAGTTAACTCCACAAAAAAACCCCCATCATGCTGTATCTGAATTATAATCTATCATACCAAACAATAGGGATATGTGGAACTAATTGATTATCTTTCAACAAAGAATTCATTAATTAAAAATGACATTTGAAGAAGCTTTTCCTGTTTTGAGAGGTTTTCTGAAAACGAGAGAACTGGAGTATTTGCTTCAGGAAAAAACTCGCTCCAATGTAAAGGCATCCATCCTCTCCTCAAGCGAACTGACTGTTCATTATCTCTATTAATAATCCGCTCATCCATAAATGCATTTGAACTTATGAGTTTTCCTACAAATCTCCCCTCAGCATCTAGGATTTCTGAACTTTTTCTTTTTTTCTCATAACTTCCTATAAAGTTATATTCACGATCATATACTTCTATTTTTATTCTATTATTTCGATTAACCTTATAAAAACCAATAATCTTTCCTGTTTGGTTCGTAAAGGTATATTCATTAGGGGCCCCCAAGAAGGGAAAACCCATTCTACGTTTCTTTTGTATCATTCCTGCCATATGACCATTGGGAAAATAAAATTGAAGTTGTGAGGTTCCTACATCTAGGAACATAACCAAAAGGGACGAGCTTTGAAATAATGAAGCATTACACGGATTCCGTTCAGTCTTTTCCATCTTTCTACGGATGATAAACGACTGCTTTATTCGGAGAAGATAGAGATGAAAACTAATAAAACTATAAAAGAAAAACGGGAGAGTGAATAGCATGATTTCATGATTTTTAAAAAATGATAGATTCCCACCAATAATTATCGTTGGTGGAACTAGTGCTACAATACTTTCATTTAACCGGATCGAAGCTATATCACGATAATAGTCACATATTTTCATAAAAAAACTCCTTATCAAATCCTCTTATAGTAGTTTATTTAGATAGGAGTAAAAAAATGATAGGGGATTAAATTTAACATGTAATATAATCCACACGGTTCATTCGACATAGAAAAAAGTGGATTCTGATAAGGACATTTACTAGAATAGTCTTTTATTTCTTATCCTTGTCTATCGATTTCTTTTTCATTACTTTTCTGTCCGTGGTGTAGAAAGGGAAAACTTGTGGAGATACGCGCACCTCACTGCCAAGCAATAGAGTATATAAATGAATAGTCAAATTAAAAGAAAACCGTTTTATTTAGATTTGTTTAGTCACTATGTTCAATTAACGCAATAACTTTTATAGATGAATGAAACTGTGTAATTTTTCAAAATCCTATTCAAGAATGGAATGTGTTTATTTTACATATTCCACAATCGGCCATAAGTTTAATAGCATTTTTCTATTTAGTGCCTTTTCTTTATTCAACAATGATCGATATAGTGAAGTATGTAATTAACAAAAAAAATCACCTATCTATTTTACTAAGTAGAATGGATAGGTGATTTTTATTTTTACTTATTCAACAGCGTTTTCTATATCCGCCTTCAATTTTTTAAACCAATTTAAGTTTACTAAATGGTGGGAACGAGAATTTTCGTTCATGCGACGGAAATAATCAATTTTACCAGGTAATTCTTCACTGTTAGCTAGGTACTGATCGAGAAGAGCAATCTTGGCTTCAGTTTGTTCAATTTGTGATTGAATCAATTCTAATATTTTATTTTTATCGATTTCATTTGCAAATAGTAATGCCCCATAGAATTGTAAATTTACATATTCAGACTTAGTTCCATATTTGGTCATTAATTTATCAAATTCTTCAAGTCCTAGAGATGTGATTTTATAAGTGTTAACTTCGCGATTATTAATGGAACTCATTTGTTGAATTTGTTCAATTAAGCCCTTTTTTTCGAGTTGTTGTAAATTGTAATAAAATGATCCTTTAGTAAAGTTAACAATATATTTATAATGTCGTTTCTCCATCAAATTTAAAAGTTCGTATCCATGAGCGCCAGGATTTTGTATCAGTAAGCCAAGAATAAGTAAGGGAATCAAAGCTGCATCACCTTTGACATTTGTGATTCAAATTCATCATATGTGATTTTACCTAAAGCTAAATTCAACATACTAATATAAATAAGTTCTGTTTTCGAATAATTGGTGTTAACTTTTAGTGATTCATTTTCATTTGGAATAGGCTTTAAAATATGACACTTTTTCGAATACGCTTCGAAGTAACGATAACCAAATTTTCGTTGGGAAACGGCGTTTAAATGAATGCCATCTGGATTGGCTGAAAGTCCTTCGGCAGTTACAAAGTAACAATTATCCTGTTCATAAGCAAAGCGACGTAATTCTTCGTTAATTTTTTGAAATTCAGTTAAATCCTTTCCGAAACCTTTTTTTCCTAGAAAATCACCAAGTCCACCGATAATTAATGGGATATTTTGAAGATTTAATTCTTTACGTAAAGTTTCAATGATAAATAATAACTTCTCATAATACGTTTCATGTAAAGAATTATGACTATCACTTTCACCTTGATGCCAAAGTATGCCACTAATTTCACTCGTTTTAAGAGCAAAGCGTGCTTCTGACAAAGCATGCTGGAATAGAGTCCCTTCTGGATGCCAATCATCTAAAGAACTGCCGCCTTCCGCACAAGGAATTAAACCAATTTCTTCATCTGGGTGGGCTTTCGACCATGCCTCTGCAAATGATGCTGCTAGACTTACACCAGCAACAGGTCGATCATAATTAATCGGCTCTGTCATCATTTGCCACTGTCCATTACGAAGCATTTTTATTTTTTCATTATAAATAGGTTCTACCTCATGTAAGAATCCACGACCTGCCATATTCGACTGTCCTAACATTAAAAAAGATTTTATCATATCATTTTCATTCCTTTATATCCTATTAGTCTAATTAGACTTTAAAAGTATATAGTCTAATTAGACTATTGTCAACTTAATTTCTGTCAGATTTTTTCGGATTTACCACGTTAAGATTACAATTCGATTTTTTCTTATAAACAACCCCCCTAGCAACCCCCATAAAAAGTTATTCTTTATGGGTTTTATCGTCCTTCAATTTAATAGAGATTATGATTTTGAATGTATTTTTTATAGCCAGTGTTAACTTATAAATACTTTTAAAAAGAAAAGCTGACCCCTGATAAGGTATTTTTTAGAACCTTTTGGGTCAGCCTTTATAAGCAAGTCTATTTTCAATTTTCTAGTATCGTTGAGCAAGACTCCCTTGTAAAAAATTTTTTGTTCTCCATTTTTGCTATTAACATCGATCGACACTAAGTACTTCTTTATCTCATTGTATAATTCTTACCCGAAAAAGAACACTTTTGGTTGGAGCATGCTCCGCTAATTGGGAACTTTCACCATGTTCATCTAGCAAAATTTATTCCGTTGCTTTTTGTTCGAGAGATTCTTGTATATCACTAAGGCCCATTTGGAGCAAAAAGTCTTCAAGTTCTTCGTTAGTTAAGGTTTCAAAGCGACCATCATGAAAAAATACTTGGGTTTGGTTAGGATTAATTCTATTGAGGTTAAAACTCATTACCTTTGCTCCTTTCATTAATAATTATTTGCTAGTATCTTCAAAAGGAGCAATTCATATACATGAAATCTAATTGTTCAAAAAATTATCAATTTATATCTAAAAAATACTCATATCCCTTTTTCAATGATGTTTTAATGCCTTTCCTAAAACATCAATCCCCCCTGTCACAGGAATAATACTACCTGTAATGAAATCAGATTTTTCTTCAACTAAAAAAGAGATTACTCTCGCGATATCTTCACCGGTTCCTTGTCTACCAGTACCCGTATTAGTTGTATATTTTTCAGCTACTAAAGCATCTTGAATACTTTTCTCTTTCCAATCATTTGTAATATCACCAGGGCAGATCATGTTTGCTGTAATACCATTTTCAGCTTCTTCAAGTGCAATAGTCCTAGTCAAGGATGCGAGTCCCGTTTTTGCCGCCGCAAAAGCAGACCGAAAAATCCATCCAGGGGATGTTTCCACCCGATCATATCCTAAGGTAATAATTCTCCCCCATTTTTGCTTTCTCATTATAGGTATAACTTGTTTAGATAAGTGGAATGCGGCACTTAAATTACCATGAATTAAATAATTCCATTCATCAGAAGAATACTCTGTCATTTTTTTTCTTTCATGTATATATGGACCTGCATTATGTATTAAAATATCAATAGTTTTAAATACAGACATTGATTTATTTACAATACGAATACAATCCTCTTCTAAAGCTACATCCCCTTGGACAGCCAGGCATTTAGTTCCATAGCAATGTTCAAGATGCTTTGCTAAAGAAATTGCTTCCGCTTCACTATTACGATAATTAATAATTACCTGACAACCCTTTTCAGCAAGTAAAATTGCCGTCTTTTTACCAATTCCGGAAGCTCCTCCTGTAATCAAAGCCGTTCTATTCTTCACAAAAATTCCCTCTCTAAACATTATTTAACCTTAATTATATGTTAAAAATTTTCAATTAGTATTGCAAATAATTTTATCCTTAAGCTAGCTAAAAATCTGGATAAATAATGGAACGATAACGAATGGGTCAAAGAAAGCATAAAATAGATATGAATGAAAGTAGGCATAAGAATTACAGGATGCTGAAAGGATGAAAAAAAGATGTTTCCTTGGAATATGTTTCCTTTTAATAAAAATCTCCGCGACACATTGCAAAAAATGAAACCAGAAGAGATTGAAAAATATGTTCAAGATCTCCTTGAAAAAATGATGCCAAATATGCAAGGAATGATGAATCCTAATGATGTTTTTCAGCAATTCCAGCCTTCGGATTCCCATTCACATTCCTCTGCAAATCGAATAAATGCTTCTACTTATGAAACTCATGATCATGTGTATATAAGGATCCCGATAAATAACCACGACGCATTAAAAAAACTCCGTCTGTATCACACATCCAATCAACTGATTATTGAACATTTTCCCGAATATGGAGAGAAACATACCATTACCCTACCTGCTATTGTCAAAAAAAAAGGAGGCGAAGCCAATCATAAAGATGGAATCCTTGAGATTAAAATCCCCAAAAATATTGATATGCAATACACCGAAATTGACGTTACGGAAAAATGGTAAAAGACAGCTATTACTGCTGTCTTTTTCACTTCATTAATGACCTTCAGTTGATGGATCATGTTCCTCCATATTCATTTCATCCATTGATTCTTTTTCATTGTTGATTTCAGGCTCGCTTGGCTTACCAACAACAAATTCTTTTTTTGGCATATTATGCATATCTCTTGCTGTTACATGGGAAATGATATAATAGGTTCCTTCTTGCGAAAAGGTTTTTTCTAACCTATAAATACCATTTTCTACATGTTTTACTTCAATTTTCGTATGTTTTTCGTCCTTTGCTCTCCAAATTTCAAAAACAACCTCATCCGCATCCGTTACCACTTCTTTTCCTTGTGTAACCTTTGCTTCAAAAACTACAGGTTCATTTGGTTTTGCCTTTTTAGGGTTAACGCTTAAATCTACTTCAATCATTTCTGGAGGATTGTTGGGATGGTCAGCCTGCTTATTGCATGCAGTAGCCGTTAGAATTAATAATAGGACAGTAATCATAAAACTAATTTTTCTCACTGCCATTCACTCCTTATTTATATCCTTAAGTACTTTTAAATGAAGGTCTAATAACAAAAGTTTCGTCTCTTGCGAAAGGACCGACTGGATAATTCTTTTACTCGCTGTAAAATATTTTTCATAAATTCCTTTTCTAACTCTTGGATGAGTGTTTTCATCAAGCAATTCCCTTTTAATTGCCTCCATAAGTATTTCCTTACTCGTATTACCCTCAGCATTTAATTTACGGTTATTCCATATAGATCGGTATTCCTGTAACAATTCATCAAAATTCACATTTTCCAAACTACATACATTCCTTTCTAATAGCCTCACTGCAAGTTTACATATTTCATGACAATATTGCAAAAATAATAATAAAATTGTAATGAAAGGAGAAAGTTATGGCTACCCCTTATAGATGTCCAAACTGTAAAACAAATCGTAGCCGATTTAATTTAATTCAACAGGTATCTCATTCTGTAAAACTTAATCCCCAAACAGGGGAAATTATCAAGGAATATAATGAAAATGAATTAGAACCTTTTCATCAGCCCTATACTGGTCCGGAATATCGCATTCAATGTGCAGCTTGCGGGTTAATTGAAGATGAAAGGACATTTATCAAATTTGGTGAACAGCCATTATAATGTAATTTCAAATAAAAAACACCTTTATAACGGTCAACCGTTAAATAAAGGTGTTTTTCACATTAATTTAAAAGAGTATTTTCTTTCAAAAAATCTTGAGAATCAACTTTCCATGAATCTAATGGTGTAAAACGTACTAAATGAATTTCTCCTTTAAACAGTTCCCTTCCACTATCTTTTAAATACCACTCTATTTCTACCGGTACCTTTAAATTTATTTCGTTTTTTTGGTCTTCGGGAGACATTAATTTCATATTTCTAATATTGACGTTTTCAACTTTATTAAAAATAGGTTTCCAAGACATTTTTTGTAGAGATACCCTTGAAATAATAGCTGGATCTTGTTGTTTCATCCCAGCGATATAAGCATCGATCACATCATTAGGTGTGGCTTTATCTAAGTATTGCTCTAATTTACCTGCAGCTTTTAAGACCATTAATTTATGTGATAGATCCATGTTATTCGTCAGGTGAGTCTTACTCCCGGAAAAATGGATACAAAAATGCCCAGGAAAGTTATTTTTTAATGACCCCCGACCATGAGGCATACCGTGCATCGAAGCGGCAATTTTTTTATTCTTACCTAATACAATTATTGCCCTCCGTCTCCAGCTCCATTTACCACCATATATTTGCTTCATTATTTTTGTATCTTTTATTGTCATAGGCTGAACATCTGCATGACGGCTCCCAGCTCTCCTTTGTACTTTAAACCTTTTCCCTGTTTCTATATCTACAACTGTAAATGTTGAATATTTAGGAAAAAGTTTGTCAACCTTCTTCCAATCAAGCATTTCTCCTGTTTTATCATAGCTAGATGATGCCTGAACACCACTGCCAAATAAAAAAATATATAGTATTAAATTCACAAATAGAATGACTGTCCTTTTCATGAAATTCCCCTTCCATGTAAAGAGCTACATTTAAAAGAGTTGCCTTTAGAACCATTCATCATTCAAACAATGAAGGAAACTGCAAGGAAAATAAATGGAAAATATGGAATTAGAAAAGTAAAACAAATTTAGTTGGCAGTGTATGGCTCTTCTCATTAGCAATTGCTTTATTCATGTAAGACTTGTGCCATAGATGTACTATTCTTTAAGCAAAAAGAGGGCCATGAAAAGTAAAGGCATTTAAATAGGAACCGCTCTTAAGTAAAGCGAGTCACCACAGTAAATCGTTTTAAGCAACGTCAAAGTGGGAAATATTCATTCATACTTAATAAAAAAGCTATCTCTAAAGCATGTATGAATCTGCTTATGAGACAGCTTTTATTAACTATTTCATTTTTTCTTTTAAGACTTCAATGGCCTTATTCAGCTGAGTATCATTGTTGTTGATAAGTTCTCTTATTTTCTCCATTAATTTCAATGTTGTTTCGCCCTTTAAAATGCCGTCAGCGGTAAGCTGATTAGCTGTTTGAAAACTCATCACTGCTTTTTTTGTTTTTTCATCGAAAAATCCATCTTCCCTTCCAGGATCGTAACCGAGGGCCTTTAACATTTTTTGTGCAGTTTGAACCTCAGTAGATGAAGTTGACAATGTAAGCTCTTTTTCTGGGTTGATAATTGGAAGGTTAGCATATTCAGGAAGTGCTACTTCCATATCAGGTTTAATCCCTTTTTTATGAATCCAATTACCGTTTGGTGTTAACCATTTAGCAATCGTATACTTAATATTAGAACCATCGGAGAAATCTGCTGCTGTTTGTACAGTTCCTTTTCCAAATGATTTTTCCCCTACTAGTGGTACACCTGCTGATTCTTTTACAGCAGCTGCAAGAATTTCTGAGGCACTGGCACTACCTTTATCGATTAAAACAACTAAAGGAAATCCAGGATTTCCATCATTTTGTGAAGCAATTTCTTTTACCTTACCATTGCGATCTTGCTCTTTCACAATAATTTTACCTTTTGGAACAAACATGCTGGAAATATTAATTGCTTGGTCTAACAACCCACCAGGATTTTGTCTCAAATCCAATACTAACCCTTGCATTCCTTTACTTTTCAATTCATTTAATTTGTCAGTAAGTTCTTTCGTCGTATTTGTTGAAAAGCTCGTAATTTGAACTTTTGCGATTCGATCGTCTACCATTTCCCCATAAACCGTTTCAATTGGAATCTCATCACGAATAATAGGTACAGTTATAGGAGCATCAGAACCTGGACGTTGTATAGAAAGCTCTACCTTTGTACCTTTTTTTCCGCGAATCATTGTTACGGCTTTTGTAGATGTAACTCCCTGAAGGCTCTTTCCATCCACGGATAGGATAATATCGTTCGGTTTAAGTCCAGCCTTTTCAGCAGGAGAATTTTTTATTGGAGAAACGATCATAATATGTCCATCTTTCTCTTGAATTTCAGCACCAATTCCTTCAAATGAAGAGGAAATCGTACTATGAAAACTTTCCGCCTCATCTTTCGTCATATAATCAGAATATGGGTCATCAAGAGATTCTACCATACCATTTATGGCACCATTAATCAGCTCTTGTTCGTTTATTTTTTTATAATATCCATTCTTTAACGTATCAAATGCCTTATATAATTTCGTAAACTCTTCCCTGTCATTACTTACTGTAACTACCTTTTCTTCTCCAAATGAAAGGGCTACTGTTGTTATACCAGCTGAAATAAAGACAATAAAAAACAACAACATAATAAAATGAAATTTTTTTAATCGAATATAGCCAGATTTGTTTTCAGCAGTTTGTTCTTGTTCTTGCTTTTCTCGTTCCATTTTCTCTTCTTCCAAAGCCTTCACCACTTTCATTCACCAAAAATACATTTGCTTAACAGCAGAAGCATATTTATTTTATTTTAGAAAAAAATGCCCCTAGATTTAAGGATAACATCTTTTTCATTAAATTAACAAAGAATATGTTAAAACCTCTTCCAATTGGAAGAGGTTTGCCCCCTTTAATCTTTAATGGCAGCTTCCAAAGCTACCTCAATCATATCATTAAATGTTAATTGTCTTTCTTCTGCTGTTGTTTCTTCACCAGTTAAAATATGGTCACTTACTGTTAAAATAGACAATGCTTTGCGATTAAATTTTGCTGCCAATGTATAAAGGGCAGAAGTTTCCATTTCAATTGCTAAAATTTGATACTTTGCCCATTTTTCTAATTCAGCATTATCATTATAAAATGAATCAGCCGTAAAGACACTGCCCACTTTCAGATTTAGTCCTTTTTCAATACCTACATCATAAGCATTTTTTAATAACTGAAAGTTAGCAGCTGGGGCATAATCCACATGTCCAAAAGTTAAACGATTGATGTTGGAATCAGTGGAACTAGTCATGGCTAATATGACATCACGAACCTTAACATCTTTTTGAATGGCTCCACATGTACCTACTCGAATTAAATTTTGTACATTGTAACTTTGAATTAGCTCATTCACATAAATAGAAATGGATGGGACGCCCATACCCGTTCCTTGGACAGAAATTCTCTTCCCTTTATATGTACCGGTAAAACCAAACATATTACGTACTTCGTTATAGCAAGTGGCTCCCTCTAAAAAGTTTTCAGCAATGTATTTTGCTCGAAGTGGATCCCCAGGAAGGAGTACTGTTTCAGCTATCTCATTTTCTTTCGCACCAATATGTATACTCATATCATTCAATCCTCCAAAATTTCATAGTACAATTTTAATCTATACCAAAAACACTATATCATAAACGTTTTATAAGGAAAAACAAAAAATGAATATGGCATGAATTCTCTCATTTGTGGGAGACTAAATGTAGACACTATTGTTGTCAAAAGAAGTATGAAACAGGGGGATTTGAGATGGGTAAAAAACATCGCAATCGAATACAAGGTAAGAAAAAAAATAATCATGTTCCTCCAGAAGCCATTATTGCAGAACATAATGCCCATGCCAAGGAAGATAGTGCCGCTGGCGGTAGAAAGCATTAGAAAACCTAAGGATATCCTTAGGTTTTTTCTTGTTTTGATTAAAGCAGTAAAATTCGATTGATTGGAAACCAACCTCCGGGTTGAAGTTGATAATAATATTGCCCCCCTCTTCCTTCATCAATTAATATAATATCCCATGTAGACAAAAATCTGCCTTTATAATCTGCAGGAATTCGATCCGTTACATTAAATTGACTAAAGATTTCCTCTAAGCAATTTTCTCGGCTATTAGCCTCGATTATTGTTCGATATACTTGTTTGTGTCCTTTTCTTTCACGAAATTTCGGAGTTTGAAAGATCGTCACATCATATGGTATACTACTTCGTCTTGTTAACAATTTGATCATCGTACCCCTCCCATTTTTCGATTAAGTCAAATATTAGATATTCATTTTGTCGAATCCTTCGCAGAATTTTTGTTTATTTTGTCGAAAAATCAAAATATTCAATAAAAAACCCGAACTTTTGTAAAACTCAAAATTAGAGTTTACAAGATAGTTCGGGTTTTTCCTTACTTTATAATTACTTCAAACGAAGCCCTTTTAAGAATAACGCTCTATTATATTTTCAATTTGCTTTTGAATAGATGGAATATCAGCATTTGAAACATTAAATCGAACATATGTTTCATCTGTACCTAATGCTTCTGAAAATAGCCCAGCTAAACCTCTCGCACGTCGGTCTACCTGAAGCATAATGTCTAAGCTGCCGTTCCCCGATGGGAAAAATACCACTTCTAACTCATCTAAACGGCCACGAAATGGTCCAGAAAAAGGAACAAACTCAAATTCTTGAACAAATGGTAGGCGACCACGGAATCTTCTAGGTGCTTCTTCACAATCAGCTTCTCTAATCCTAAAACCCAGGTTTTCTACAGCATTAAATACTGCTGCCATTAAAGGATTTGGAACAATCTTTAAGAAGTCCTTGTCGCTAGGATCGACTCCTCCTTTAATATCCAGACCAGTTGACACCCATACTTTTGTTCTGCCAATTGAAAGTGGAGTATCATATGGAAGTTGGAACGAGAACGGAATTTCTTTGCGTTGATTTACACCTATTGTAAATGGTGTTATGAGTTTAATACGTTCGATAACTGCAGTAACTGTATATTTTTTATCATCAGATTCTTTTAAATAGGTGCTATTTAAGGTGAGATAAATTTCATCTACCTTCTGTTCTACCTTACCACCTTTTATTTCAACAACACCTTTTACTGTCTCACCAGGCATATACGTATCTTTTTCCATCTTTGTATCAACTGTTGCTGATCCGATCCCTATACTAGCAAATACCTTGTTAAAAAATGACATATTTTTCCTCCGATTTTTTAATAAAATTTTTCTACCTATGTTCTTTCTCAGAAGCAATTAGCATAAGTACAGACAGTCTGCAACCTTCTTATAATATGATTGGTTTACTTTAATAAAACCTATTTTTCTTTCCTATCATTTATACGAATGTATCAACTATTAAGTTTCGTTTTCTATTACAAATTTCAATTTTTTAAAACAAATTAAAAACCGCTTCGATTATACACAGAAAACACCAAAGATTAAAAAGGCGATTCGAAACTAGGACCTTGGCGCAAGGCATTTCTCAATTATGGTATATATTTTTTTATCTAATAAAAAAGCGAGCATGTGCTGCTCGACTTTCTAGTCCTTTCTAACCAAAAAAGATGGATTTCCTTCCTTATTCATTTTGCATTTCTTCATCTATAATATTTTTTTCAATTAAATATTCAAACGTAATATCAGCGATTTCGTCTAATTCTTCTTCGCTAGGAACGTATCCCCTTTTAACAAGCTCATGAAAGAAAAATTCAGCAATTTCTTCCGTATCAATAAATACTTCCATTTCTTTCAAGTTATCGCCCCCTTTTTACAGAATGTATGAGTTCATTGGCTGTTTCATGCTACATTCTTAGAAACCAACGAACGAAATGGAAAAATGTTTCGGTTGCCCCCATTTTTTAGTTATGTTTCCCATGGACAAGCATAGGATATAATAAAAAATTTTGAGGTGATCTTATGAAAATTTTAAAATGGGATTTCGAGGCATTTATTATGGACGTCAATCAAGAAAATAGCAACTTTCTCCGAATCATTGAGAAAATTCTAGACAATATGTTTCTCCTTATCAAATGGTCTGGGATTCCTTTCCTACTTTATTTGCTGATAGAAATATGCAGATGGTAGCTAAACATGGCTGTTTTTTCCATCGTTACTGACCAGACTTTTTAATTTTTTCAATACTACACGCATGACATGATAATATTCCGGATCTGAAAATAATTCATAAAGAATTCGGTAATCGTTATAAATATCTAATAGATGATCAATTAGTTCATTTTTTTCTTTTTTTCGATTAATCTCCTCATACTCTGCTTTTCTTACCATATTTTGTAACGCGGGGGTTTTCGTAGATTTTTCTTGATCCACTAAGTATAGAAGACCTAGTTTCTGTATAAACGTTTCGGCACTCTCCGCATCTGCTACAAGTGTCATCTCTTCTTCTCCTACTTCCAGCCATTGACCATCATTAATTCTTGACAATTCATATATTACATCTTCCCAAGCATCTTCTTTATATCGCCAAATTTCTGTCCGAAAACCAATCACCTTAAATAAGTCTGCACCATAACCGCTTACTTGAACCAAATCACCGATAAAGAATTTATATTCGATGTCAATATGTTCCTGTTCCATTATTTTCCCATCATACTCTGAAAAAAGCTGTAGTGCTGATTCAATAAAAAGCCCATGGCTCTTATTTACTTCATATAAATAATCTCCGTCCAGCCATTTGACATCGGTAATTCTGCCTACTGTCCCGTAAATAGTAATCACGACTGTATCTCCAATTTGATACTTTGGTTTTTTCCTTTTTGCCATTTCCTCCCCCCCTTTTAAAATAGTCGTAAGTATGATTACAATAGTATATGCGAGATATTTTTTAAAAGCGCATGGCATACATAAAATGAAAAAATCGCCTCCAAAATGAAGACGATTCCATTTCATCAATTAATCTTTTTGTACAAGTACATATTGATTCCAAGCATCATCAAAAACAGACATAGACTCTAAGTAATATCCATTTAACTCTAGATATGATGTGAGCTCATGATAATCAGTTGAATGTTTAGGAAAATCATGGTCTAAATAGGCATGATTAGCAAATTTGCTTATTGGATCGTTTGGAGCTGGGTGCCGATATTTCATCAGGAAATGATAAAAGGATTTACTCATCTTTTGTCGCCTTTCTTCATTATCACTTTTTTGCATTCTTAATCATACTATAGCGAATTGTAAAAGTGACGTCTAGCCTTATGAGTGTATGATTCTCCTTCTCATCTCCTTAGTCTGTAGAAAAATCGAAATAGTTTCGTTTCAATAACCTTGGTTTGTTCATTAATTCCTGAAAAGAGATGACCTTCTCAATGCTTTTGCAATCAATTAAGAAGAGTTGATCCTCAATTTCCTTTACCAATTCTTCCTTTTGATAAACCATCGAACAGTCCGGACATGATATAGATGGTGTTTCCGTTATTTCAATAGCCCTTGTGCCATCTGGAAGTTCCCAATAAACGGAACATGAATGGTTTTTTGCATTTGTATTTCCACACCAATCACAAAGCATGATTCCCCCTCCTTAAGCATTTTTTGACTCAGGCTCTATTCCGATGTCGGAATTGGCATCTCCCTTTTTTTCTTTTTGCATTAAAGCCTGATATTTCTTTTCTTTTAATTCATCCCGTTTCACACGTTTATCTTTTAATGTAGCATGATTTGGATCTTGACTATAAGCAACACGTCGATTGAGGCGTGACAAGCCCTCTGGAATAAGATTAAAGTGCTGATCATTCATGATGCCGGCAATTCCGTTTAATGATTTTTTCTCATCCATATCCGGATAGATTTCTTTAAAATACTCTTCTGCCCTTCCAGGAATGTAATTTTCTGGTTCAGGATAAGAAGTAATTACACCTTCAAAGTTTCTTAGAACAACCTTCTCTGGACTTTGGGAAATTAAATAATTTGGTTGAAGTGCAATTTTTCCACCCCCGCCTGGTGCATCGACGACAAAAGTTGGTACCGCATAACCGCTTGTATGACCACGCAATGCTTCAATAATTTCCAGCCCTTTTGAAACAGGTGCCCTGAAGTGACCGATTCCTTCTGAAAGGTCGCACTGATAAATGTAATATGGCCGAACTCGAATTTTTACTAGGTCATGCATCAGTTTTTTCATAATAGGAACACTGTCATTAATACCTGCAAGAATAACAGACTGGTTTCCAACCGGCACACCTGCATTGGCTAGCATTTCACATGCTCTTTTCGATTCTTCCGTAATTTCAATGGATGTATTGAAATGAGTATTTAACCAAATTGGATGATATTTTTTTAATATATTGCAAAGATTTTCAGTAATTCGCTGCGGAAACACAACCGGTGCCCTTGTACCTATACGGATGATTTCCACATGATCGATTTCACGCAAATTCTTTAAAATATATTCGAGAATATTGTCATTAATTAAAAGACCATCCCCACCTGAAATCAATACATCTCTTACTTGAGGGGTTTGCCTAATATAAGAAATAGCAGCATCGAGTTGTTTTTTCGGTACACCCATACCGATTTGTCCGGAAAAACGTCTTCGTGTGCAATATCGGCAGTACATAGAACACTGATTCGTGACAAGGAAAAGTACTCGGTCCGGATATCGATGAGTTAATCCTGGTACAGGAGAATCTTCATCTTCATATAAAGGGTCTTCCAAATCGTATTTCGTTTTGTTCAATTCTTTTGAGATTGGAACAGATTGCATTCTTATCGGACATCGTGGATCATCAGGATTCATTAAAGAAGCATAATAGGGTGTTATATTTAAGGGGATGGTTTTTGTAGAAATTCTTACCCCTTCTTCTTCATCTGGAGTAAGGTTAATCACCTTTTTTAAGTCATCCAATGTACGAATGGTATTCGTTAATTGCCAAAGCCAGTCATTCCACTGTTCTTCTGTTACATCTTTCCATAATTCAATATCTTTCCAATGCCTTTTCGGTTTATAAACAAACGATTTCATATTTCATTCCTCCCTATCTGGCTTTATTAAGATAATATGCAAGATTCATGCCAATTGCCTGTGAATTGCAGTTTCAAGGATTCTTCTTGCCTTTTGATCCAAACACCAATGAATCAACTTGGTAAAAGCAAGGCGAAGATGCCATGGTCTGCAAAGTCTAAACCCCCCTCCCAATCGACCACTTTGGTTGTACATTGCTTATACGCTCGAGATTCTATCAACTAAAATCAGAGAAACTCGATAAATCAGAGTTAATTTGACGTTGACTAAATGCTAAATGAGGGCAAAAAGGCCAAACACCACTATTTCACCTGTACATGTTATTTGACCAATTTGAACATAAACTTCAAAATAAAAAAGTGCCGAAATTACGGCACTTTTTTCTGTTTTTTTAATTTATATTGTAAAGTCTGTCTCGGGATCTCTAATAGTTCAGCAGCTTGCTTGACATTTCCTTGACTTCTCTCCATCGCAATTGAGATTAACCTCTTTTCTAGTTCTTCTAAGTTTTTCCTTAATGACAGAGTTTCAACCTTATTTCTTTGTTTTTGATTATTTCCTAAAAGGTGTTTTAACATAATTGGCAAATCATCGGTACTTAGTAAATCACCTTCACAAATATTTACCATATATTCAATCGTATGTTTTAATTCACGGACATTGCCTGGCCAATGATATTCTAAGAAAAGTACCTTCAAGTCTTTGGTTAAGCCTTTTATCTTCTTGTTTAGCCTTTTGTTATAATCATGAATAAAAAATTCCGCCAAAAACAAAATGTCTTCTTTCCTTTCCCTTAATGGGGGTAGGGAAAAAGTGAATACATTTAGACGATAATAAAGATCAGATCGAAGACGCTGTTCTTGGAGGGCCAGATTGGGATGGATATTTACAGCAGCAATGATACGGACATCAACCGAAATATTTTCGGAGCTCCCAACCCTTCTAATCATCCCATCCTCTAAAACTCTCAAAAGTTTAGCCTGTAGTTCAATTGGCATCGTATGAAGCTCATCTAAGAAAAGTGTTCCCCCATCTGCCAGTTCAAACAAACCTTTTCGTTCTACCGCCCCAGTATAGCTTCCTTTTGCCGTACCAAATAAAATACTTTCAAGAAGCGTTTCAGGAATAGCTGCACAGTTTTGGGCAATAAATGGTCCATTTGAACGGAGTGATTCATAATGTATACCTTGTACAAATAATTCTTTTCCCGTTCCACTTTCTCCATAGACAAGAATAGGAGAATCCGATTTTGATAGTTTGATCGCTTCATCTTTCATTCTTTTAAAGGCGGTACTTGTCGTTTTCAAGTCATCAAACGTATATTTAACTTTTTTTGTTGCTTTCTTCTTTCTCCCTTTGTTTAAGCCTTTTTGCAAATCCAACAGTCTTTCAGATAACAGCTTCATTCGAGAGTAGTCTTTCGCAATTTCAACAGCGCCAATTATTTCACCGTCTACGAGAATGGGCAAAGTCGTATTAATGGTATCAATTCTTCTGCCGTGCAAATTGTCATAAACTTGTGTCTGATTATAGATTGGCTTTGCTGTTTTTATTACCCTTAACAATGTGCTTGATTCCTCTGTTAGTGAAGGAAATGCCTCGAGCAGATGTTTGCCGAGTACTTCATTTATTTCCATACCATCGTGCCTCGCTGCCACTTCATTATAAAAAATCGTTTTTCCTTCTGTATTAACTACATGGATTCCTTCATCAATACTTTTTAAAATGGCAGCAAGAACTTCCCTGGTCAACGAGGTTAATGGATCCAAATTTTCACCTGCCCTTGCTTTTTTTCAATAGTGCCAAAAATTTGTCATTAACTGCCAACTTTTTAGCAACTTGATAGATTTTTCACCCACATATTCATGTTTTCAAGCTTGTCATAAATATAAACATTATTCATCAATCTGCCCCGATATGCATAGCCAAGCTGATAAAGAACAGCATTCATCCCAAAGGAAAGCGATCTAGCAATGGAATAGGCACAAAATATTCCTCTTCTCTTCAGCTCACCCTCAAGTTCTTTTAGAATCATTTTCATGAGGCCATATTTTCTATGCTCTGGTAGTGTCGCACAATCTGTCAACTCTGCATTTTTGTAAAAATCATTGATTTCTGCTGAAGCAGCGCTTACAATTTCCCCTTGATGAAAATAGGCATAATAGATTGTCCCATCCTTCATCGTCTTAATAATATAATCCGGATCATTCAATGGAGTCGGATAAATTTGGAATACCTGGCGATAAAGGCCAGAAAGCATGGAAGCATGAGATTCATCCAACCTTATTAATTCGTATTCTTTAGGTGGTAACGTCTTTGTTTCTGTTTTATTTAACTGATAGATGCTCTTGATAATTCCGTCTTCCGTAATCCAATGATCATTTTTCTTGCGATCTGCCGAATAATACTTTGAATAAAAATAAGCATCAGATCCGAGAAAATAATGGTCAACCATTGCCTCCGGCTGAAGCCCCCATTCAAAAAACCCAATAGTATCTTCTTTTCTTCCTTTAATAATCAATTTTTCCGCTTGATTTTGTTTGACAAGATCCTCTGCTTTGGAAAGAACTTGATTGAGATTCCCTCGATAATCATCAACTCGAATTCTTTTGTTAAATGGATCAATATAAACCTCCAAATAATAATGATCTTCATTAATTCTTAACGTAAAAGCTAATTGACTCATAATTTCCCCCTTGCTCTGATGGAACATCCTCTGAACCATACTAGTATAATGTCCGGCTATCAATCAGCCGGACATCAATTAATTTCCAATTTACCTCTTAGTCTATCATGAAAAGAACTAATCGTTAACCCCGCACCATTTTAATAGTGTTAATGCAATAATTTCACTGGCAGCAAACATTTCTTCTAAAATAATATGTTCATTCGCATCGTGGGCTAATTCCGTGATTCCTGGTCCAAACACAACGACTGGCGTTCCTCCAATATTAGAAAGAATCCCCCCATCTGTTCCCCACGGACTCGCTTCAATAATAGGTTCATCTCCTTTCACTGATTTAAAGCTTCTAGACAGTTCTTCAATTAAAGGATGATCACTTTCTAAATTACCTGGTAGCCACATAGCGCCAAACCATTCAATTTTTATCGGGTGTTGTTTAAACCACTCATCTTGTTCATTCAATTCTTCCAGACATGCGTGCATTTGATGTTGAGCCTCTTGAATGGTTTCCTGCGGTGCAACCCCCATCCTCCCTTCAATCACTGCAGTATCAGGCACTGAGGAAGGCCACTCTCCGCTCGTAATTTTTCCAATATTAATGGGAATGGGAATCGGGATATTTTCATATAAGGAATCTGTTATTTTGGCATTTCTATCTTTCTCTAACTGTTGTAATCTCTGAATAACTTTTACTGATTTTTCAATGGCATTAACACCTTCGTACCTTGTTCCTCCATGAGCTGCCTTACCTTTTACAGTTATTCTAAACCACATAGAGCCTTGTTGTTTTGGGAAAATTTTCATATTTGTTGGTTCTGGTATGATTGCTCCATCAGCTCGATAACCTTTAAGTACTGCAGCCAATGTACCGGCTCCTCCACTTTCTTCTTCAATAACGCTTTGAAAGATGATATCTCCCTTTAATTTTGTCCCCGTTTCTATAATGGACTCTATAGCCATAAGGAGTGCTACCGTACCGCCCTTCATATCTGTCGCACCTCTGCCGTAGAGTCTTCCGGATTCAATATGTCCACTGAATGGATCATGTTCCCATCTATTCCTGTCCCCTACCGGAACTACATCAATATGACCATTGAGGATCATCGACTTTCCTCCCCCGGTCCCTTTTAGTACGGCAACTAGATTGGGATTACCTTCAAAATCTTTCCGGTCACAGCAAAAAGCAGGGTGATTTCTCAACCCATCTCCACCAATTTCCCAAATATCCAGTTTCATCCCTAATTGGCGGCACTTTTCTATTATTACAGCTTGAGCACTACTTTCATTTCCACGTGTACTGTTTTCTTGAACCAATCTTTGTAACAGCCTTGCACCTTTTATCCTATTCTCTTTCAACCATTTTCTAATTCTTATTTCATGATTTTTCACATTGCATCCCTCCTTTTGGATAAATACATCGATTAATATGGGATATACCTCAAATTATCGCTTATTTTAAAATCACAGCCCGTGTTTTTAACTATGTTTTCAATATTGTAAGGGGGAAATATTTCTGTCATAACCAAGTTGTGTTCCGTAACTTGGAAAACAGCAAGTTCCGTTACAATCATGTCCACACAAGCTGATGATGTTAATGGAAACGTACATTGTTTAACAATCTTTGGGTTTCCCTGTTTATCACAATGATTCATGACGACAATCACTTTCTTTGCTTTTTGAGCCAGCTCCATTGCACCGCCCATTCCTGGAACCCTTTTTCCTGGCACGATCCAGTTGGCAAGGTCTCCTTTTTCACTAACTTGAAGGGAACCTAATATCGTCATATCTACTCGTCCCCTACGGATCATTCCAAAAGCTATGGAACTATCACAATAGGATCCTCCTGGTTTTAATGTGACTGGGAAGCCTCCAGCATTACAAAGATTTTCATCTTCTTCCCCTTTTTGCGGGCTTGGTCCCATCCCTGTGATACCATTCTCTGCATGGAACATGACATTGATATCTTCGGAAAGAAAATTGGGGACAAGCGATGGAATACCAATTCCAAGATTAACAACCATGCCATTCCTTATTTCTTCTGCAGCCCTACGTGCGAGTTTGTTTCGTATTTCTACTCCCATGCCCATTTCCAGTCGCCCCCCTTTGACGGTATCACGTGATCAACGAAAACCCCTGGGGTGACAATTTCTTCTGGATTCAATCTTCCAAGTGGAACAATTTCCCCAACTTCTGCAATGGTAATATCTCCTGCCATTGCTACAAGAGGATTTGTATTTCGAGCACTTTTATCATAAATTAAGTTTCCATATTCATCCGCCTTTTTTGCATAGACAATCGATACTTCTGCAGTCAGGGCCGCTTCCACCAAATATTTCTTTCCATTTAATGTATATACCGGTTTGTTTTTCGCAACAATTTCATTATCTACCCCAATATCTGAAAGTATTGCAGGGATTCCAACCCCGCCGGCCCGGATCCTCTCCATCAATATCCCCTGGGGTGAAAACTCTACCTCCAGCTTTCCTTCTTGCATAAACTTACCCGCAAACGGATTAGAACCAATATGTGAAGCAATCACCTTTGCCGCTCGTTCTTGACTAACTAATTTTCCTATCCCAATATGAGGGAACCCAGTGTCATTCCCAATGAGTGTCAAGTTCCGAATTCCTTTTTTTAAGATTCCTTCAATGAGGGTAGGTGGGGAGCCTACTCCTCCAAACCCGCCAAACATGATGGTCATGCCATCATGGAAGTATTCCAATACCCTCTCCAATGTTGTGATTTTGCCAAATTGGTTATTCATTCATAGTCACCAGCCTTTCCTGATAGGTTCATAGACTTTGAAAAGGCTGAAAATGTATCTCTTATTAATTGGATCAACTCCATTAATTCCTGCTCATTAATGGTTAATGGTGGCGAAATAATAATGGAATCACCATTTACACCATCAATACCTGAACCAGATGGATATACGATGAGACCAATCTCCTTAGCCAGTTCCACCATTCTTTGAGTAACAAATGCTTTTCGTGGAAAAGGTTTTTTAGTATGCTGATCTTCCACAAATTCAATACCTAACAATAACCCCTTACCTCGAACATCACCAATAAACGAATAGGAATCTTTCATTTCTTCTAATTGTTGTTTTAAATAATTTCCCTTCTCTTCTACCTGTCTCATAATCTTATGTTTTTCAAGATATTCAAGTACAGCTAGTGAGATGGCACAAGACTGTGGATTTGCACTAAGAGTATGTCCACTCATAATCGATTTCGAACCATTGAGTATTGGCTCCATTACCTTATCCGAGGCAACAGCAACCGCAATCGGAGCATATCCTGCCCCCAATCCTTTTCCTAAAGTAACAATGTCAGGTAGTACTCCCCAATGTTCACAAGCAAGCATTCTTCCTGTTCGTCCTGACCCTGTCATGACTTCATCGGCAATAAAGAGGATTTCATATTTATCACATATTTGTCGGATAATTTGAAAATAACCTTCAGGTGGAGAAATTGCTCCTCCAGCTGCTCCAATAATTGGTTCAGCGATAAAAGCAGCGATGTGTTCTGGACCAATTCGCTGAATAACGGTTTCAAGTTCCTTTGCGCATAGGAAACTACAAGATGGTGCTTCAAGATTATAAGGGCAGCGATAACAATAAGGAGGATGAATAACAGGAAAATCCTCAAGGAGAGGAACAAACCTTGCTCTTCTACTCGTATGCCCTGACATCGAAAGCGCTCCCATTGTAATTCCATGATAACTGACCCATCGGGATAACACTTTCGTTTTTGTGTGGATTCCTTTTTCCTGCCAATACTGAATAGCCATTTTCATAGCCGTCTCAGTCGCTTCGGAACCACTATTTACGAAAAAACACCAATTAAGCTGACCAGGTAACAGGGCAGCTATTTTCTTAGCTAACTGCTCAGCTGCTTCACTGGTAAACTGAGAGCGATACACAAAAGATATTTTTTTGGCCTGTTCATTCATTGCCTCAATAATTTCCGGGACCCCATGTCCGATATTGGCTGTTACTGCGCCAGAAGCACCATCCAAATATTTCTTCCCTTCTTTATCAAATAAATAGACCCCTTTTCCATAGTCAATTACAGGGTACACCTGGTCGAGTATTGGTTTGATTAAATGGGAACGTTTCACTTCGAATACCACATCCTTTATAAAAATACAAAGGTACAATAGGTTGTACACCAATAAGATGGTCCCTTATAAAATTGTATGATGGATTTTTTCGTTTCTTTCTTCTATCAATCCAATCTTTTACTTTTTATTTGGGTTATTATAGAATATCAAAGAGAATAAAGAAGGAATGAAATAGATGAGTGCAATTAAACAAATTCAATCAAAATCAAGAGAAATATCCACGTTCCAATTAATAGTGATCTTTTATTTATCAGCATTAATCATATCTACACTTTTATTAATGATACCCTTTGCCCATCGCCCAAATGTACATTTAAGCTTTATTGATGCCATGTTTACAGCAGCAAGCGCGATAAGTGTAACAGGTTTAAGTGTCATTTCTGTGAAAGATACTTTTAGTAATTTTGGGATCTTCTTATTATGTCTCATACTTCAATTAGGCGGCCTTGGAGTTATGTCCTTAAGTACATTTCTTTGGGTAATGCTTGGGAAAAAAGTCGGCTTAAAAGAAAGACAACTAATTATGATTGACCATAATCAATCCAATTTATCTGGGTTGGTTCAGCTAGCCAAGCGAATCTTTATTATCATTGTTACAATTGAATTCATAGGGGGAATTATTTTAGGGGTTCATTTTTTAAATTATTATGATAATGCCTTAACAGCGATGAAGCACGGCTTTTTTGCTTCTATTAGTGCCACAACAAATGCAGGTTTTGATATTACGGGTGAGTCATTAATTCCTTTTAAAAATGATTACTTTGTTCAAATCATAGTGATTTTCCTAGTTATCATTGGAGCCATTGGTTTCCCAGTCATTATTGAGGTTTATGAATTCTTAATCACCTTAAAAAACAAGAAAAAATTTCATTTTAGCCTGTTTACAAAGTTAACAACACTAACCTTTGTTATACTTACTGTATTAGGCGGCATATTCATTTATCTTTTAGATATAAATCATTTTTTTGCTGATAAAAATTGGCATGAAGCGTTTTTTTATTCCTTTTTCCATTCAGTTACAACGAAAAGTGCCGGCCTAACAACGACCGATTTGAATGAATTCACACCAAGTAACCAACTCTTTATTTCCATTTTAATGTTCATAGGTGGTTCTCCAAGTAGTGCTAGTGGTGGGATCCGTACGACAACATTTGCCATCGTTGTCTTGGCAATCATCTTTTATGCTCAGGGAAAAGGGACCATAAAAGTGTTCAAGAGGGAACTAAAAGCAGAGGATGTCTTAAAGTCTTTTGTTGTAATAATGACCGGTTCCATTTTATGTTTAATATCGATTATCATTTTGTCCGTCACAGAAAAAGGGACCATTTTAGAAATTATTTTTGAAGTCAATTCGGCATTTGGTACGAATGGATTATCTATGGGATTAACCCCCGAACTAACAACTTTTGGAAAATTTTTGATTATTATTTTAATGTTTATTGGTCGGGTTGGAATAGTTACCTGTCTCTTAATGCTAAGAGGGAAAGGAAGAAAAGAAACCTTCCATTACCCAAAGGAAAAAGTCATTATTGGATAAGAAATTTGAAAGAGGGTGTTCCAAAGGAACACCCTCTTCTTTCATTCATTAATATTTTACTACCACTGCACCAATGATAATTAATAAAATGAATAAGACAACAATTAACGCAAATCCACCATAACCGAAGCCATATCCATAGCCATACCCATAAGCAGGATATCCGCAGCCTCCGTCATATCCATATCCATAATGCATAATTACATATCACTCCTCAATCATATTTCTATTCCTTGTTACTTTATGTTATAGGTGCTTGACCTGTCTATGTATTCGCCTATATGATGAATACGATTATGAATTGGGGAGTGAAATCATGAAAAGCATCTTGAAGAGTTTTATTAACGGAATCTTAACGATCGTCCCAATAATTCTCGTTATTTATGTTATTTATAAAACATTTATTTTTTTAGATGGATTGCTCGGCAATACTTTAAAACCATACTTGAAGGAAGATTATATTCCCGGTATCGGCTTACTATCCACTATCATCCTTATTACACTTTTAGGATGGCTCTCTACAAAATATATTACGGGAAAAATTATTAAAATCATTGATCGTCTACTTGAAAAAATTCCTGTCGTAAAAACTATATACTCCGTGATAAAGGATACCATTCAAAGTTTTCTTGGAGATAAAAAATCATTTTCAAAAGTTGCATTAGTAACGATACCTGGTACAGAAATGCGTAGTATCGGTTTTATTACTTCTGAACAATTAGAAGACCTATACAGCCCATTAAAGGATCATATCGCTGTCTATATCCCGCAAACCTTTCAAGTAGCAGGTTTTACATTTTTAATCCCTAAAGATCAAGTGGAAATTATTAATGTAAAACCTGAAGATGCAATGAAATTTATCCTTTCCGGAGGAATGACCTCGATCAGAAAGCAAAAAGTAACTGAATAATAAATAGAAAAAATAGCCGCTGATTATAGCGGCTTTTACTCAAATAGCTTTATATAATCCCCATACCCTTCCTCAGCAAGCCTTTCTTTCGGGATAAATCTCAAGGCTGCAGAGTTAATGCAATAACGGAGACCGGTTGGAGCTGGTCCATCGTTAAACACATGTCCCAAATGAGAATCAGCTGTTTTGCTCCTCACTTCTGTCCGAATCATAGAATGGCTGTAATCTGCCTTCTCAATGATTTCCTCTTTATTGAGAGGCTTGGAAAAGCTTGGCCAACCGCAGCCAGCATCAAATTTATCAAGTGAACTGAATAACGGCTTTCCAGACACGATATCAACATAAATGCCTTCTCTGGTTTCATTCCAATATTCATTATGAAATGGAGGTTCCGTTCCATTTTTTTGCGTCACTTCAAATTGCATGGGTGTTAATTTTTTTCTCAGCTTTTCCATATCTTTTTCTTTCACTTGTTATTCCCCCAATGCTTTTGAATAAAACCTGCACGCCCTGATCCGATATGATATCTTTCATAATGAGCCGGATTCTTTTTATAATAATACTGATGGTATTCCTCAGCTGGATAAAACGGCTTTGCTGGTAATATCGGTGTGACAATAGGTTTGTTAAACCTGCCGCTTTCCTCCAATGCTTTTTTTGATTCCTCCGCAAGCTCTTTCTGGGTTGGGTTATGGTAAAAAATAGCAGTCCGATAAGAGTGCCCTCGGTCATGAAACTGGCCAGTCGGATCTGTCGGATCAATTTGCTGCCAAAATATCTCTAATAGTTTTTCATACGGAAAGACTTTCGGATCATACGTAATTTGGACAGCCTCATAATGACCGGTTGTATCGGAACATACTTGCTCATAGGTTGGGTTTTCTACGTGCCCTCCTGTATAACCGGAAATAATACTTTTAATACCGGGCTGTTCATCAAATGGCTTTACCATACACCAAAAACAACCGCCTGCAAACGTCGCTAGCTCGTATTCTTCGTTCATCGTTTTACACCCCATTTTTTGCAAAAATATTGCCATCTCTATTTTATTTAACTTACTGGAACAAAAATGAAAAAGGAAATCCGATCATTTTTTAAATCAATCTGATCTACTTGAATTTTCATATCACTCTTGAGGTTTAACTGTTGCATATGAACATAAATTTGTTTATCATTTGGCCTAATTTCAACACCTTTTGGCAGTTTATAATTTTCACTGATAAATTTCAGTACATAAGAAATCGGAAGAGGCAGGTTCCCAATGGACATCGATTTTTGTATAAGGACCAAATCTCCATTTTCAAGTGCTTTAGGTACAAAAGTTAATTTCATATTTACTTCTTGACTAAATACTGGCAATGATCCATATAATTCCACATCATCCCCTAATAATACCCTATATTCAATTGGGGAATCTGCTGCCTCTTTTTTTATATAATGATTGATGAGCTGATTTAAATCATATTTATTTGAATGTACTTGGAATGAAACATAATTATTATCATCTTTGGATTTCACATTCTTTATTTCCTGATCCGGAGTTAAAACAAGTGAAAAAATAATTATTGCAAATAAAAGGTTTGCTCCCAACAGGATTAGAAACCCTATTTTCCATTTGTTTTTCATAAAAATCTAATTCTCCTCTTTAGTTACCATATACGGCTTCTTTTCCATATCCGGCAGAACCTTACTTTCTAGTGTTTCATTGAGTCTATGGGCAATCAATTCATATCCTTTGTCATTTGGGTGGAAATTATCGCTATAAAGTAAATTTTCATCTGAATTAGTAAACAAATCTTTAATACCGACATAATATGCATTTGGATATCTTGAAATCACTAATTGCGCTGTATTGTTCCACTCAGAAACAATTTCATCAAATTCTTTAATATCCGAGAACCATTTAGAAAATGGATTATATAAACCTACTAATACAATCGATACATCTGGGTTCTCTTGTAGGATTGTTTCCATAATTTTACTTAGGTTATTTTCGAAAACTTCCTTCCCTTTCATAAATTCATCAATTTGAAGATGATAAAAATTATCCTTCACCACTTGCATAATATCATTTCCACCAATAGTAAGGATGACCAAATCTGCCTTTTGCAATACTTCTTTCATTTCATTTGATTGAAGTCTTTTTAATAGCTGATCAGAACGGTTTCCCTTTACACCGTAATTATAAAAATCTACCTCTTTGATATGTTCTTCTTCTTCCAACATGGATTCTAAATATGGTAAATATCCACCCTGACCTGTGCTATCACCTACGCCAAGTGTTAATGAGTCCCCTGCTGACAGCACCGTTAAGGTAGATGGAGATTCATTTGCAGGAATCGTTTCATAAGCTTTTGCTGTCGTTTCCTTCGATTGTCGAATGGCTTTCTGTTCAATTTTAAAGCAAGAGCTTAAGAAAATAGTGGAGATTATGAGAAGGGGGAGTAATTTTTTCATTTTATCACCTGCCTTCTTTAGCTTATGTTTATTATAACATGACAATTTTTATACAGAACAAACATATACTATATCTTATTCCCAATAAAAAAAATAGACCATTGTATTGGTCTATTGTAACTTTTTAATATCAGAAATAATTGTTTCGTAAGGTACGTCCTTATATAAATCATATGTTTTTTTAATTTTTCCATCAGGTCCGACCAAGTATACATAAGTTTGATGTATAACCTGATTGCCTTCCTCTGGTTTTTTCACGATTGTTTTGAATGTCTTCCTTGCAAAGCTTTCAATAAATTCCTGGGAATAACCTGTTAAAAAAGTCCAATTTTTTAAATCTGCATTAAATTGTTGCGCATAAGCTGTTAATATTTCAGGTGTATCCACTGAAGGGTCGACGCTAAATGAAACAAATTCAACGTTTTCAAACCCTTCCTCTTTAACCATTTTCTGTAATTTCGCCATATTTGCGGTCATCGGAGGGCACACATCTCCACAGTTCGTAAATATAAAGTCTGCAATCCATGTTTTCCCTTCCAAATCCTTTAGGGAAAATGTCTTATTATGATTGGTTGTTGCTGAAAAATCTTCAACATCCCAATTTAGGGCATTTTTGATTTCTTTTTGACCACATGCAGCCAATAACAGAGTAGAAATAACAATTAATAACATAGCCAAACGATATTTCATATTATCACCTTCATCCACTTCATTTACATCCGTGATTAGTGTAACAAAGTTTCAAATAAGAAAAAAGGAAAAGAATTTTAGTCAACATTATTTATCTTTAAAATTTGAACAAAATGTTTCAGGAACCCTCAATTTATGGTATGATGAATGAACATTCAGTCATTTTTCAAGAAAATTATTAATCTTTTCTACAAATTTGTGAGGTGATTCAATGATGGATCGAATCGGACCGATATTCATTGTGGAAGGACCAAACAACAGTAAAGTCCCTTATTCCAGAAGTCTTTATCTAGATTGTTCTGAAAAAATTTTAATTGATTCTGGTGCAGATGCTACCACTCTTCTCCATCTCGATCATGAACTGGGGGTTAATCTAATTTTCAACACCCATTACCATCCAGATCACACACAGCACAACTATTTATTCAAAAATGCTGTAAAACTAATCAACCCAATTGAATATGAAACAACAAGAACGTTAGATGGTATCGCCCGTGCCTATGGAATCTTTCAAGAATGGGGCCAATCAGCAATAGAAAAATGGAAATCATCCATTCCACAGAAATGGATGGAAAGCCTTCGTGAAATTTCCGGGTCGTATGAATATGAAACCGAATATCAATTTGGTAAAGAAAAGATCATTTTTTTACATACTCCTGGACATACAAGTGGTTTTTCCTGCCCATATTTTCCTGAATTAGGTGTCGTCTTTACTGCAGATTATGACATGACCTCATTTGGTCCATGGTATAACGGTGCCGATGGTGAGATAGAAGATTTTATTGCATCTGGACAACGGCTACTGTCCCTTGATGTAAAAACATATATCACGGGTCACCAAAAAGGAGTATTTACCAAAAATGAATATCATCAGGCGATGAAAACTTATCTTTCCATCATTGATCGACGTGATGAAATCATTGAACGATATGTTCAGCAAGGTTTAAATTTTAATGAAATTTCGGAAATTGGTATTTTCTATCCTAAAAATGCGTTGCAAAAAAATCCAATACTAAAAACATGGGAGCGTAGCGGAATCCGTAAGCACTTAAAGCGTCTTGGATATTCCATTGAAGAAAAGGCAAATGAGATTATAAAGATGTAAGACATAAATAAGAGCATCGGTCAATCCGATGCTCTTTCGTTCTTTATGCATTATTTTTTAATTCATCCATTCGAAACAGCTGTTCATAATCTCTCCATTTCATAACCTTCTTCAAGTACTCCTTAAAGGAGTAGCACTTCTTCGGGCTTTGCTCCTTATAGATGGATTTAATAAACATTTGCAAACGGACTTGGATTAAAAATTTAAAAGTACTATCGTCCTCCAATACAGGAATATCCATAACTTTAACCTTCTGTCCAACTACATTTTTGAACTCCAGGCTTTTCAATAACAAAATATCAATCCTCTTTTTCACCCGTTTGACTATATTATACACCTTTTCCCTATCGAAATCTGTCTAAATGTGCTTGAGGTAGAGATTATTTTTGTAATTGAATACTACTAACGGTACAAAGATGTTATTCATCACTATTAAATTTTGAAAATCTACTAGATATTTGTATTTCTTATCAACCTGTAAACAGTTTGTATTTATACATAACAATTAACATTGAAAGTAAATAACTATACTTCTCGAGTAATCCTTTTTCTCCTATGAATAAATTCCATAACAATACCAATTAATACGAAGGCTGCCCCTAAAATAATTAAGTTAAATGAATTGGTACCTGTTTTAGGTAACTTTGCCCCATCCATTGGGAATAGTTCACCTAATGTTCCTTCTACAAATAATTTAAATTGAATTTCACATCCAAGACCTTGGTAATCATTTCCTAGTTCTTCAGGTACAATTACAGTGAAAAATAATTGATCGGAATCGTTTTTACCAATAAACCTTGGCTCCAATTTGTTAAAATCTTTTAATTTTCCTTCAAATAAAACATTATCCTTATCAGCAACCTTCAACTGTAATTCATTATAGAATTTATCAGAACCATTAACCATTTCACTAGTAAGAAAATAATTAAAATCCTGATGTCCATTATTTTGGATCGTTAATGTTCGATCCATCCAATCCCCTGGTTTAAGATTTGTAACATTAAATAAAATATCTTTTGGGAAGGTGGCAATATCAATTTTTTTCATTGATTCAGCTTTCGTATTTTTAGAAAAAAGAAATATTAATAAAAAACATAGGAATAAGCTAGTTAACTTTTTTATCAAGGTTAAACCTCCTTCACGGAACATCCGAAATAATAGAATAGGAGGAAGTATCACTTCCCCCTTATATATATTTTTTGAGTTTATATTGGCTTTTCAATGTTGTCTGCATCAGAAGATTTACGTATTTTATTCTCTAGTTGAGATAATGTTCTCCATATTGAAATTCCCGAATATAAAACTAATAAAATTCCTGGAAGAATTAAGAGAAGAGCACTACCCGTTTTCGTTTTTGTATAATCTGCCAAGTATCCTAAATATGGAATCGTAAGTCCAGTATACTCTGCTACAACCATGTTTGAAGGAACCGGAGTCATATCCACTGTTTTATTATTATCCCCTTTTGTTTGATAACTGACTTCGTTACCATCCTTTAATACCTTTATCACTCTGTGGGTAACAACTACATCATCACCAGTTTTATATGTGATAATGTCTCCTTTTTTAAATCGTTTCATATCTCCACCTGGTTTTACTACTATAATAGAACCTGTTTTAATATCAGGCTCCATTGAACCTGAAAGCACCGTTTTTAATTGGTAACCAAATATAGAAGGTTCTCCTCCGGATGCCTTAGAAGTTATAACAGCAATAAAAAATAAAATTAATATAAGAAACATTATTATCGTTACTGAATTACTAATTAATCTTTTCAATTTCATGATATCACCTATTTTTGGGTTTGTATTTCAGTTTTCGCTAAATTTTCGCTCCTTGTTGACTAATTAGAGTTTGTTTCAACATTATTTGGTTGCGCATTCATTGACTGAATCGAATCATTGTTCTGACCATTATCCGAATCTTTTAATTCAGTGGATTGTTCTTTGTTTTGAGTGAATGATTTATTTGATTGTTGAACTTTCGCTTGGTCTTTTTGTGTTTGTTGATCTATCAAATTATCATTTTTTGGTTTTTGATCTTTACTTTTTATACAAGTTACATGGACCGTTTCACTCCACAAATCCTGTCTTTCGTCTTTGAAGGCATGGTTTGGTCGTTGGAAAGCTCTAAATTTATACGAACCCGGTTTTTCAACAATGAATTTTAATATACTTTCCTTATTTGCTAAAATGGGATCAATACTTCCCTCACCGATTTTTTCACCCTTCTTCGGATTACCTTTTTCACTATAATAAACTTCGTATTGTGATGGACCTTTCATATCACTTCCTTTATTCATAATCACCACTGAAATCTCTATAGCTTCACAAGACTCTATATTTTGATCTGATTTATTAGGAAATTTAAGTGAACTTTTATCCCATTCGTTATCCCAAGTTGCTACCTGTATGACTCCTGTTACCATAGAATGATCATTAAAATATGCACCGGTGTTCGAAGTAAAATAACCAATCGATAGTATTAACAGATAGCAAGTTAGAAAAAGTTGAATGACCATCCTTAGTTTTCTATTTTTTTTACCAAATTTTCTTATTCTTGTATATCGAATATTAATCACATCCCTTATTTTCTATAAAAATATTAATTATTAGACAAAAATCTTGTATTTAAAATATTCATTAATATTAATCACCTTAAAGAAAGATGAACTCTTTATCTAAGGTGATAATACTAATCTTTTTCTAAAAAGAAGGGGGGTAATCCCCTCCCTTCTTTTGGATTATGTTACTTTGCTTCACCATTTCCTTGTTTACCTTCAAACGTCCAAGTTAAATTTAATGAATCACCTTGGAATATATTTTGGTCTTGACCATTATCAACAAATTGATATTGAACTGATAATGTATCAAATGTATTTGGTTTTAAGCTGCCACCCCTTTCTTCAAAAAATGGAACCCAAAGTTTATTTTCAATTGCATCGGGAGACATGCCTTTTAATTGATCTAAAGTAGTAGAATAAATTACTGTATCTCCTTTATCATGGTTGTATAAGAAGTTAACGCGGATATGTTTACCAAAATCTTCTCCACCATTATCCCCTTTAGCATCTGTGACCGTATAATCCGTTTTTAGTAAAATTTTTGCAATGTCTAAAGTTCCTTTATTTTCAAGTTTAAAAGTACGAGTCATCCAATCACCAGGCTTCAAATTTTTTACATCAATAATGGTTGTTGGATTTGCGTTTAAATCTAATGTACCATTTGCAAATTTACTAGTAGTTTGAGCAGAGTCACTGAAATATGCATATGTACCTCCGCCGATTAATGCCAATCCCATAGCTGCTGATGCAATCCCCATTCCCAATTTCTTTTTAATTTTCATTTTTCTTCCTCCTCTTAACCCAATTCTATCTTTAGTAAGTCCTGTTCATAATAACGAACTCACAAGTTGAGTATACTTCATAATAACGAACATTAAAAAGTCTAAAATTCGCTAATTTTTCTTAATAAAGAACGTTATTGTTCGTTTTTCTTTAATTCTCTCTTATTTTCTTACTTTTTTGTATTTTATAAAGAAATTTTTGTTCTTTATAATGAAATATTAATAGTGGTTGTTTTTATATTTATAGGAGGTAAAGGTGATGTTAGGTGAACGAATAAAACGATTAAGAATAGAGAAAGGATTTTCTATGTCAGATTTAGCTAGAATTGCAGGTGTTTCAAAGTCATATTTAAGTCAAATTGAACGTGGAAAACAAAACAATCCTTCTCTCCAATTTTTACAAAAAATTGCAATACCTCTCGAAACGAGTTTGGACTATTTATTAGAAGAAAAAGAGGATCAAGTCAATGTCCAAAATACATTAGATAGTGAATGGCAATTATTGATTCAAAAAGCCATACAGAATGGAATTGATAAAGAGGATTTCAAAGAGTATTTAAACTTTTTGAAATATCAAAAATGGAGAAATACAAAAAAAGACCTTTAGTAATTCTTACTAAAGGTCAGAATTTAAGCTTCTATTCTTTCTTCTTCTTGTTCCTTTTTTAATCGTTTTCGGAACACAAATTTAGATAAGCTAATACTAATTTCATATAGCAACAATAACGGTAATGTCACAACAAAATCAGACATGAAATCAGGAGGAGTTATTACGATCGCAATAATGACTAAAACGAAATAGGCATATTTACGAATCCTTGCCAACACAAATGGATTAATAATACCTATAGATGTTAAAAACATAACAATCGCCGGCAATTCAAATAACACTCCAAAAGGAAGACTCATATATAGAATAAAACGAAAATAGCGGTCGGCCGTGAAATTGGTGACAAACAAATCGGCTCCCATATTTAATAAAAAATTTAATACCATTGGGAAGATGATAAAATACCCGAAAGCAAGCCCGACTATAAATAAAATAAATAAAGCCGGAATATAAGATAGGGTAATTTTTCGTTCCGATGGTTTTAATGCCGGTTTGACAAACAACCAAATTTGCAGAGCTAAAACAGGAATAGTACCGGCTATTGCTACAACAGTGGCCAGCATGAAATAGATGCTAATAATATCACTTGGACCTAAAACCATCAATTTCCCATCTAAATCTCTTACAAACCACTGATAAATATCATCTACATAGATAAAACCAACAATGAAAAAAACAATAAAGGCAATGGCTGAAATAATAATTCTTCTACGTAATTCTTCAAGATGATCGACTAAATATAGTTCTTTATCTTCCATATTTTCCCCTACCAACTTTTAAAGATAAGATGTGAATAACTAAGTGACTCACATTCTTATTAAACTATTCTCAGGAAGAAAAAGGTGCAAGACATATATCTTACACCCTATTTGCTTAATTTTTCCTTTTCTTCCTTCACATCTTCTGTCAATTCACGAGTGGATTTTTTAAATTCTTTTAATGTTTGCCCAAATGCCCGACCGATTTCCGGTAACTTTTTTGGACCAAAAATAATAAGTGCTAATACTAAAATTAAAATTAATCCAGGTACTCCAATATTCGATAGCATGATCTGCATCCCCTTCAAATTAATTTCTCATTGTGATTATAGTATTGTAAATTTATTTTGGGGCATTTTTCCGCAATAATTCATAGGAAATTCACAATATCCATTTCAATAAACTATAATAATATAATTTCGTTTACTTACTTGCACAAATTTCATCTCTATAAATGAATGTAACAATAACCTATATCGAATGTCAATCTTGTTTCTACAAACTATATTTTTTGAAAATTATGACTATTAATCAATTATTACTTATAATTGAAACATTCAAATACTTGTTAATAAAAGGAGGTGTGTGGAATAGAATTTACTCTTTGCTAGTCTGGATAGTGCTCTCTATGTAGAAATTACAATAGACGATAACAATAGGAGGTATACTATTCGTAAAAACGTTCGAAGCGGAGAATATTTTATTAGTCCGAAAGAATTAATTGCCTAGGTAAAAACAAATTTTCGTGAGGCGGAATTTTGCCACCCGCACGAATTTAAAGGGATGTTAGTAAAGTTGACAGAATATGATTTATATGGATTAACATACTAATTCAATATAGACTAGGTACTTCGTGTTGGAGTTAAAAATTACCCGAACTACTTTGTAATACTCTGAAAAAGAGTCCATCAATAGTTCGGGTTATTGATTGTTTAAGTTTAATCCTTTTGTATTAATCCAATCACTGTGTAACTTATGATACCTAAAACTAATTCAAATATACTAACTTCTCATTTTTTACGATCGTAAATCCTAAATTCATAATCATATGGGTTCATATCATCCTTGATACCTTTTTCAACGGAGACAAGATTCCATTCCTCTTCATTAAAATTCGGAAAATAGGTATCTCCTTCAAACTCTTCGTTGATGAATGTGATATAGAGCCGATCGGCATAAGGGAATGTTTCTTTAAAAATTTCTGCACCACCTATTACGAATATCTCATCGATTTTCTCTTTACTGTAGTTAACAAATGCCTCTACAGAATAAAACATCGTACAGCCTTTGCATATGTAATCCTGCTGACGAGTAATAACGATATTCTCTCGACCAGGTAGAATTCGTCCAATCGACTCGTGTGTTTTTCTCCCCATGACAATCGGATGCCCCATCGTTACCCTTTTAAAGAATTTTAAATCCTCCGGCAAATGCCAAGGAAGCTGATTATTTTTTCCGATCAACCGATTTTTGTCCATTGCGACAATAAAGGAAAGCATATATAGATACCTCTCTTCTTAAATAAAAAATTAAACAGCAATGGGTGCTTTAATGGTAGGATGAGGATCATATCCAATAATTTGAATATCGTCCATATTAAAATCAAATACAGACTTTACTTCAGGATTAAGTTTTAATGTAGGGAGTGGTTTTGGTTCACGACTAAGCTGGGTCTTTACTTGTTCAATATGATTTAAATAAATATGGGCATCACCTAATGAATGTATAAATTCACCAACTTGTAAACCACATTCATGGGCAATTAAATGGGTGAGAAGCGCATAGCTTGAAATATTAAAAGGAACTCCTAAAAAGATGTCACCCGAACGCTGATATAACTGACAACTCAATTTCCCATCTGCAACATAAAATTGAAAAAGTGTATGACATGGTGGTAACAGTGCCTCCCCATGTGAAAATTGATTTGCATTCCAGCTTACAACTAAGTGCCTACGGCTATCAGGATTGGATTTAATTTGTTCAATGACCTCTTTTAATTGATCAGTTGATCCATAAGGGCCTTGAAAACTTCTCCACTGTGCACCATATGCAGCAGGACCGATGGAGCCCCATTTCTTTGCAAATTCATCATCTTCTAATATCCGATTGCAAAACTTCTCTTTTTCCTCTTGATAAACTTTAGCAAATTCTTCATCTTGCTGTGAACGATGGGCAAAGTTTGTCATATCTGGACCATTATATTCCTCAGACTCAACATACTTTTTAAATGGCCACTCATCCCAAATATGATTATTATGTTGAAGTAAGAAGCGAATATTGGTATCACCTTTTATAAACCACAGTAATTCACTTACCACTAAACGGAAAGGAACCCTTTTCGTTGTTAATAAAGGAAAGCCTTTGTTCAAATCAAACCTCATTTGATAACCAAAAACCGATAAAACCCCTGTTCCTGTTCTATCATCTTTTTTATTTCCATTATCAAGTACATACTGACACAAGTCTAAATAGGCATACTCTGGATGTTGCAAAAAGAATCACTCTCCATTTCTATTGAAACACCAATGCATTAATAGAATATCATATTACGCTCCATCTAACACTGATGAAATCATCTAGAGATTAATGAAGACTTTCCATCAACTGATAGGTTAATGGTGCCTTCGTTTTTAGTTGTTCATTAGTTTGGTTATTTAAATAATACATGGCAAAGGCTTCAGCAAAATATTCCTCATGATATTGAAAATATTCATTATTAGGAAATAATTTTTCATACTCCTGCTTCCATATTTCATTAAATTTCTTTGTTTTACTAATATGATTAAATACGAGATTATCTATAGAATGAGCCAATTCATGTAATTCCAAATTCACAGAACCATGTCCATTTCCTTTTTCACTCGCACCAATTTTCACATGTACAACCTTAGATCCGCCAATACCAGGTACATTATCCCAAGTTACCCCGTTTTGATAACCCCTCGGTGTTTTTCCTAATAAATGGCGGGTAGTCGTGTGGTCCGTAAGTTTTCCAGAAAATAGATTGACGATGATACCCTCTTGATAAATTTTTTCAATAATCGATGACCTTATTGAACCAATTCGATTAATCATCAAAGCAACATCTTTATGATTAAATGACTCACGTGGGAGATAGATGATTTCCTTTAATTGTTCTGGTAAATTGGAATTCAGAGAATGAATGAGAATCGTATCATTGGGATAATCGCCTAAAGCAACCCCTTCAATGGATGCCTGGGATGTTCGAATTGATTGCAGGTATAAGCTTATGATGAAAAATAGAATAACCCATTTACGCATGATTATATCCCCAATTTATATAATATTACTATAATTATAACATGCTAAATAGATTGATAGTTTTCTATAAAAATAGGTAACTTGAGGAAAAATGGAAGAAGAGAGCAATCTCTCTGGTCAGCTTCAAATGATCAGATCACTAAAAATGAGATAAGTATACACAGCATAATGAAATGGACGTATTTTAGATCATTCTCGAAATCAATTATAATTTTTTTAACAAATAAGGCTGCTAAAACTAAGCAGCCTTCTAAAACTATTAAACTTGTAATCCAAAATTCCGGCATAATGCAGCAAGTCCACCTGAAAATCCGCTTCCAACAGCATTGAATTTCCATTCACCATTATGACGGTACAGCTCACAGATAACCACTGCTGTTTCTACCGAAAAGTCCTCTCCTAAATCAAAGCGCAGGATCTCACGTCCTGTTTCTTCGTCAACGACACGAACAAAGGCGTTATTTACTTGACCAAAATTTTGTTTTCTTGCCTCTGCCTCATGAATCGTTACAGTAATAGCGATGCGATGAACATGGGAAGGTACCCTGCTAAAATCAATACGAATTTGTTCATCATCGCCATCTCCATATCCTGTACGATTATCTCCTGTATGTTCAACTGCCCCAGAAGGATCAGATAAATTATTATAGAAAACAAAATCTAATTCATTAATCACCCGACTATTTTCATCGGTCAAAAACGCACAAGCATCCAAATCGAAATCATGCCCACCATGGTAGTGGTTCGTATCCCATCCTAGACCGATAATGACTTTTTTTAATCCTGGATTTGTTTTGGTTAAATCAATTCTTTGTCCTTTTGTTAAATTAATAGCCAATTGTACCACCTCATCCTGATCTTTATTCATTAACAGCTACATCCTTATAAATGGGTGTACAGTATTACTAAGTATTAGCTGTATGAACGAACAATTTCAGCCAATCCAGTCGCATTTGTTCCATTACCAACAGCAGCGAATTTCCATTCGTTCCCATATCGATAAATTTCACCAACTACAAGGCATGTCTTACCATTATAATCATCCGTCAAATTATAATGAATTAATTCTTGATGGGTATTAGGATTCACGACACGAATAAATGCATTTCGAATCATACCGAAGTGCTGTTTTCTTTTTACACAATCATAAATATTTACCACAAATACTAGTTTTTTAATATGAGCTGGTACTCGACTTAGATCAATCATAATTTGCTCATCGTCACCGTCACCATCTCCAGTCAAATTATCACCGGAATGCTGTACGCTACCGTCTACACTTCTTAAGTTACCAAAATAAATGACATCTTTGTTATTTTGCAATTTATCATTGTCTCCCAACATAAGTACGGAAGCATCACAGTCCACATTCGGGGCACTCGCACCACCAAATAAAGCACTAAAAAAGCCTCCACCACCACTCTTTTGAACAGGATCCCAACCTAAGCCTACCATAATTTTTGTCAGTCCCGGATTTCCTTTCGTTAAATCTACACGCTGTCCTTTTTGTAAATTAATAGCCATTTCTCTCACCTCATTAATATATTACAGCTTCATCTTTTTAAAGTTTTCCTGAAGTTGTTCCAGGCGTTTTGTCCCTTCCTGGCGTAAGCGTTTATTTTCTTCTTCTATTGCTTTTGTTTCCTGCAATCCTTTTAAGATAATGTTCCAAGATTCTTCAATTGTTTCCATTTTAATGCTCGGTCCACCAGCAAGTCTTGCAATTTCAGTGCTTTGTTGTGAAATATTTTGTGCATTTCTAAGCAGCATCTCATTTGTCCGGCGATCGAGTTCACTCATGGAATCTGCAACCAGCTTTTGACGCTTAGCTGCAACGGCTTGAATTAAGCCATTTTTAAATATTGGGATAGTAGTTACAAATGCAGAATTTATCTTACCTATCAATTTAGTATTTCCACGCTGGAGCATCCTGATTTGTGGAGCCGTCTGCAAAGCTACCATTTTGGCCATTTCAAGATCGTAAATTCTTTGTTCTAATGCCTCAATCGCGTTTTTTAATGAATCCAGCTGCATCGAAGCTAGCTGATCTCCTGAAGCAACCCTAGTCTCCAGTTGAGGAAGTTGATGATTTTTCAATTCCTCGACTTTTATTTCACCAGCAACAATATACTTCTCAAGGGTCAAATAGTATTGGTAGTTTTGTTCATACATCTCTTCAAGCATATTAGTGGCTTCGACCATTTCCTGTTTATACTTAGAAATTTCTACATATACTTTATCAATTTCATGGCCCATCGTCTGATATTTTCCAAACAGCTTTTCGATCATCTTTTCGCCTTTTTTAAATAACTTACCAAAAAAGCCACCTGATGTTTTTTGAAAATCTTTTGGATCAAACTTATCCATTATTCTTCCTAGTTGTTTCAATAATTCACCGGAATCCTCAACCTTCGTCGTCCTCATATTTCCTAGAATTTGATCAGAAAAACTAGAGATTTGCTCTGCCGGCTCCTTCCCAAACTCCAATATTTGGATTTGGTCCCTTTCGTCTATTGATCGGGCTAAATTTTGAATTTCCGGTTCTTTTCGAAGTGCTAGCTTAATATCAGAAACCTTTGTTTCTGTTAATTTATCTTCAGCGGACTGCAAAGTAATATCATTAGAGGAATTTGTTGATAAATTCAATGGTTAGTCCCCCCTAAAATTTTTCAAGATTCCTTGGATAAGCCCTTTTTGAAAGATGGACGGCTCCTTATACTCCAAATCAAATACAACATCCTCAAGCCAGTGGATATCAAATAATTGGTTGTCTAAGTAATTCTCAATGTCGTTATGACCAGTTGGATTAAATAGAATGATATCAATTCCAAATTGATTAAGTAATAGAATCAAAGCTGCATCTGACCTAGAAAGCGTTCCGGTTCTCTCATTATTAAAGATAATTAATTTAGGTACATGTTGAGAATAATCGAACTTCTCTAGCAACTGGATGATGTTTTTCGGTATAAACATGGATTGAGTAAACAGATAAATTTTAACTTCTTCCATGTTTTCCTTAGAAAATGGTTTTAATCCTGGATTTTCACAAAGTCTCCTGATGGCTTCTGCCAAGCCGTATTGTAAACCCTTTGGCAAATAGGAATAAGGCCAATAATGTGCCTGAATAATTTTTTCCGGATTAATTCGACCATCCTTTTCTAAAGCATTACGGTAATGAAATCGAAAGTCGCTTGAACTAGGAATTGAAAACGGAAGTCTTTGAATAAATAGGGTATGCTCGAGTTGGTTAAGAGAATGAATTCGATCCCAGTACTCTTTTCTGTTTCTGCTAACACCTTGAACTTTTGCGAAAATAGAAGGTATTTTCACCTGTCCATTTTTCACCTCAAATTCAGGGCGGATCATCGCCATCTCTTTTCCCAAAATAAACAATTCATCGAAAGTCGTTTTCAAGGTCAATGATGACGGGATGTATTCTCTTAATTGCCATGGTTTATATAGACCTGAACCTTCCTGGTTTAATACCATTTCAATTTCCTTTGAAGCTCGATACGCTACTGTTGTTTTCCGGCTGCGCCTTTTCGTTGGAAATGGTTCAGGAGTTGACGTTTTTGGGTAGCGATATTCAAAAATATCATCGATTCCCATTCCTTCTAGGATGTCTTTTCCTTCCGGATGAAAAATAACTATATCGCAACCAAGCTTAATTAAATAATAAAGAAAATACTGATGACTTTTCTTAAAATCGCCATACCATAAAAACTTTGGCATTTCTTTTTCGGGATTAGCATCTTTGAGTAGAGGTTGTAGGTGGTTATATGACCACTTAACAAGATCTACAAGAACACGCCTTAATTCGGAATTATTTAACCCATTGCTTTCACGTGCAGCAAATAATTCCAATGTTTCCTTCATAGCTTCCCTCAATTTGCGGTGGACCGCTGGCACACTGGATTTTAATAATAACTCTTCTCCTTCCAGAAAAGCGGTAAATCGGTTGGGAGATAGTTTCTGTTCCTGATTAATATTGATTACTCTCTGTATCGATTGAAAATGCAAATTATTTATTGCCTTATTTAAGGAATCTTTACTTAATAGTCGAAGATTTGTCTCCGGCAAATGGACATAATCAAATAACTGATTATAATACTCATCCGTATCGATTGGAACCCCGAGGAATTTCCCCAACACCTGGCCAATTTGAATAACCCCATTTTGCAGTAAATAATTTGGTCGCTCTGAGAGTGGCTTTTTCAACATTCCAATCCAATTATCGTATGTAAGGGATACCTGCCGGATGTTTAATTGATTGTTTGTTGGTAGCAATCCAATTCCCTTCCCTCTAAAGCGATAGCTTCATTTCAACTTAATAAATTATGTAAAATTTGTTCTTTATCCTAACACTGTTAGAAATTCCTACATTCGTATATACGATTATCGATAAAAAATGTTTCATAAAAACAAGATTTTTTCACCTTTGTTCACATTTTTCCTTGTCCCTACATAGTATTGAGTACTCAAGATAAAGTAGGTGACTAACATTGCGATTTTTATATAAACGACCGCAAGCAGAAACAGTCCAAGAAGAATTAAAAACAGTATTCGAAGTTATGGGATCAGAACTTTTTATTTACCTCGACTTATTTCTATTTAGTATTATTTTTACACTACTTCTTTCACCTGTAATAAAATCAATCACCATGGTAATTGTATTTCTAGTGTCGAGCTATAGTATTTTTTCAATTATTTATATCTTTCTTTTCAAGATGAAAGTGGAAAATAGCTAGACTTTTTAGAGGAATCCCTTCACAAAAAATGTGAATTTCTATCCCCTGCCCTAACCTCCAAGTTTTTCACTTGATCCTTATTATCTAATGTTTTACAAACTACATCTTTCTTAAGAACGATAAATAATCACCTGATTTGAAAACACTAGGCAATTATTTTGCGCTGTACTAAGGCATAGGCATATATAGATACCATGGTCTAGCTATGCCACGAAATAAAAAAATGGGAGGTCCATACGTTAACTCTCCCATTTAAACCTTATGATTGATTTTCATTGCTCGTTTTTTCCTTTTTATTCATAAAGTGAACAATAAATGTGGCTCCAAATGTTACTAATAAAATGACGAAGAATGTGACATGCCCTATATCAATGTGGAATACTTTCAACAACATTTTAATTGCAATAAATAGAATTAAAATATACGCAGTCGTTTCAAGTTCTGGAATCCGATCAATTAACGTAATAAAGATACCGGCAATGCCTCGCATCATTAAAACTCCAAGCATTCCACCTAATAATAGTACCCATACTTCTTCACTTATTCCAAATGCTGCTAGAACACTATCAACAGAAAAAGCAATATCCATTAACTCAACCGCAGCCACTGTACCCCAAAAAGTTCCAAATAAACGGATGAATAAACCGTTTTTATTTATGCCATGTTCTTCTTCCGATTCTGTCGTTAGTGCCTCTTTTCGTTTATCCATAAAGTATTTAATAGACAACCATGCCAAATAACCTGCACCTAATAATTTTACCCACCAAAGTTTAATTAAGTACACACCTACTCCAATAGCAATAAAACGGAAAAGATAGGCTCCTAATAATCCATAAAAGAGCGCTTTTTTTCGTTGATTTTCAGGTAAATGTTTAACCATTACAGCTAAAACTAAGGCATTATCTGCTGAAAGTAAACCTTCAAGTATAACGAGCGTACCGATTAATCCCCAGGATACTGGATCTGTTAATACCTCACCCCACATTTTCCAATCAAAAAACTGTGCATAAGTATTTAATATATCTTGTAAAACAGACATTCAAGTATTTCCTCCTAGATGTAACCAATTTTTCTAAAGACCCAGCTAAAGCTGGGTCTCTTCTCTTTTCAAGTTAGCTCACTTGTAATCCAAAATCAGTAGCCAGGGCTGCTAAACCACCTTGATAACCACTTCCGATGGCACTAAATTTCCACTCGCCATTGTGTCGATAAAGCTCGCCCACAACAATGGCTGTTTCAATAGAGAAATCTTCTCCTAAATCATAACGAATTAATTCCTCTCCAGTTACTTCATTAAAAATACGAACATAGGAATTAGATACCTGTCCAAAATTTTGTTTTCGAATATCAGCTTCATGGATGGTAATGGTAAAAGCAATTCTCTGAATATTTGCTGGCACCATTGAAAGGTTTACACTAATTTGTTCGTCATCGCCGTCACCTTCACCTGTACGGTTGTCTCCATTATGTATGACAGCACCATTTCCCCCTTTAGGATTATTATAAAAAACAAAATCGGTTTCAGTTGTAACTTTCCCATTTTCTCCTAATAGAAATACAGAAGAGTCTAAGTCAAAATCATATCCACCATCATATTTATTAATATCCCAACCCAGCCCGACAACTACTTTTGTTAAACCTGGATTTGTCTTAGTAAGGTCTACTTTTTGTCCTTTTGATAAACTTACTGCCATTTTTACATTCCTCCTAATTTCGTAATAGTTTATTTACGAAATTTCTTAAGAAAAGTTTCATATGTTCGTTATATTTCTTTCTATGTTTTAGTTAATCCATTTTTTAGTAAAATTGATTGAAAACATATTATTTCACTTTATACAAAAAGAAATGGACGAAACAAATTCGTCCTTTTATATTAACAGTGTGCTTCAAAAGCACCGAGTAAATTATTCATGATTGATTCCATCGGCATTCCTTCGATGTCATGGCGTGGAATAAAGTGAACGACTTTTTTTCCTTTTAATAAAGCCATGGATGGGGATGATGGCTCAATGCCCTCAAAATACTCACGCATTTTTGCTGTTGCTTCTTTATCTTGTCCTGCAAATACCGTAACAAGATGATCCGGTTTCTTTTCGCTGTTTAATACAGCCTGAGTTGCAGCAGGACGAGCTAGCCCGGCAGCACAACCGCATACGGAATTAACTACCACTAAAGTTGTACCTTCCACATTTTCCATAAATTCCTCTACCTCTTCAGCGGTTGTCAACTCCTTAAACCCAGCTCTTGTTAGTTCTTCCCGCATCGGCTGCACCATTTGTCTCATATACTCTTCATAAGCATTTAACATAATTTTCACTCCGTTTCAATGGTCACTCTAATATTACTATAGCCTTTACCTATTATCCAAATTATTCACTTGATTTTCTTGCTTCCGTCATTTGCTTCCATACTGACCCTTTGGCATCCTCTCCCCCTTCAATCCGTTCAATAGCCATTTTTATTTGCATGCTTACCTCAAATTCAGGATCGTTCTCGGCCTGTTTTAAAGCAGGAAGGGCTCGTTCGTCTCCCACCTCATATAAAAACATTGCCGCCCTCCAGCGGACCAATTTACTTGGATCCTTTAAGGCCTCCAACATAGCATCCTGTGCTTCGGGAAATCCTAAATCAGACAAACAATCTCCTGCAGTTCTCCTTACTGTAACCGTCTTATCTTTAAGCGCTTTATATAAAAGTGGTAAAACGGCTTTATCTTTAATCATTCCTAGATAAACGACTGCCAGTCTTCGAATGGATGGCTTTACATCTGACAAAGCTTTTTCAAGAACAGGCAATTCCTCTAGCTGAGGATCATCCATTTGTTCAAGTAGCTGGTATCGGTATTGCCAATCAGGGTGATTCAAATCTTCTAATGTTACTTTTCTCCACTGATGTTTAGTTTTCGATTCTGATCCCGATACTGTTGTTTGTGCCTTTTTGACCAATTCCTCCAGTCGCTCTTTCGGATAAGCTGCAATCAATTCTTCCACTACCTCTTGACCTACCTGCTCAATGTCTCCATACCTTACTCCAAGGTTTTTCCACTTTCTTAACAAAATATAGTTCTCTTCTGGTAGCTGTGCTTTTTCCCGCATCTTTAAAAAGTACTCAGGCATACCAAATCGTTTTTCATTAGAACCATCTGTCAGCTTTACTTGAAGGGGAATATCTTTAAACATTTGAACTTCAACTTTAATCTCTCCGAAATGACTATCAATAGCAGTATTCGTATCTCCCTGTTCAACTGCTTTTTCGCCAAAAGCCATTCGAATCTTTGGTAATAGCACTTTCCAATCATATTTTGCATTCCGTTCAACAGCAAGGAAATCCGCTACATGGTAAACACCTTTTACACCTTCTATTTCAAGGATTTTCTTGATAACATCAGGTGCATCTCCTGCTGTTTCTTTTTTATAATTATGGCTCTTGCCCATTGGAAGTTCTTGATCTAAAGAAATTTTCATTGTATTAGGGCTTGGCGTAGGCTCTATGGATATAATGTTCAATACAATCACCTTATTCTTATAATTTCTAATTTCAAGTTTAACATATTGAATAAGGTACAATCATATACAATGCTTTTCAATCATTTTTACTCATTTTCTGCAAGCTCGGCTAAATAAGTCCACCGTTCAATTAATTGTTCCAATTTCATATTTAATTCTGCTTCCTTCTTCATTAATTCCTCTAATTTCACAAAATCACTACCTGCATTCGCCATCTCATTAACAACTTCTTCCAACAAACCTTCCGTTTGAGCAATTGTATGATCAATTTCCTCCCATTCTTTTTTCTCCATATAAGTCATTTTTTTCCTTTTTATTTTCTCCTGAGTCTTCGTTGCATTCACTGTAGAAGGAGGTGTATTTTCTGTAACAGATAAAGTGTTATTTTCCATGTATTCACTATAATTTCCATAAAACGTTTCTATTCTTCCTTCCCCTTTAAGGACTAAAAGTTGTTCAACAACCTTATCAAGAAAATAACGATCATGAGATACAGTGATGACGACTCCAGGAAAATCTTCCAAATAATCCTCCAGTACTGTCAATGTCTGTGTATCAAGGTCATTTGTCGGCTCATCGAGTAGTAACACATTTGGAGCTGTCATCAAAATCTTTAATAAATAGAGTCTTCGTTTTTCTCCTCCGGAAAGCTTTCGAATAGGTGTTCCATGGGTGTACGATGGAAATAAAAAACGTTCAAGCATTTGTGCTGCTGTTACCATTTTTCCATCCGATGTCTCCACAATTTGAGCGGTCTCTTTGATATATTCAATCATCCGCATATTTTCATCCATATCTTCGCCTTCTTGTGTATAATAGGCAATTTTCACCGTTTGACCCATGATGAACTCCCCATCATCCAATGGTATTCGTTGGGCAAGAATATTTAATAATGTAGATTTCCCGGCACCATTCTGTCCGATAATTCCAATCCGATCACCAGGTTTAATAATCAAATTAAACTGATGAAGTATCGTTTTATTGCCAAATCTTTTGGAAGCATTTTTTAGTTCAAACACTTGTTTACCAAGCCTACTTCCATTCATTGACAAATCCAGTTTATCCGTAGTCGGCTTGCCACTAGAGAGCTTTTTATTTAATTCTTCAAACCGTTGAATTCTAGCCTTTTGTTTCGTTGTACGAGCTTTTGCCCCACGCCGGATCCATTCGAGTTCTTGTCTAAATAAGTTTTTTCTTTTTTCATACGTGGCTGCTTCATTTTCTTCACGAATCGATTTTGCTTCTAAAAAATCAGCATAATTTCCCTTATAGTTGTATAGTTTACCGCCGTCCAGTTCTAACATTCTATTCGTGACTCGATCCAAAAAGTAACGATCGTGAGAAACAAGGAGAATAGAACCTTTATATCTGCTCAAGTAGTCCTCAAGCCACTTAACGGTATTAAAATCCAAATGGTTCGTTGGCTCATCTAGGATCAACAAATCGGGTTCAGCAATCAACGCTTGCGCCAAGGCGACCCTTTTCTTTTGCCCACCTGAAAGATGACCAATCTGTTGATTAAAATCATCAATTCCCAATTTTGTCAGGATTGATTTTGCATTTGTGCTCGCATCCAATTGTTTTTGCAAGCGAAAAAGATCCTCTTGAACCCTTGTATCATTTGGGGAATTATTTAGTAATGTCAACGTCCTTTCGTATTCCCGCATAATCTTTAAGATTGGAGCATCGCCATCGAAAACCTGCTCAAGCACCGTTCGATTCACATCAAAATCTGGCTGTTGACTCAAATAAGCAATTGAATAATCTTTTCCTGAAATCACTTTCCCTTCATCTGGGAAATCCAATCCTGCAACAATTTTTAACAAAGACGATTTGCCTGTACCATTGATCCCTATCAGCCCCACCCGTTCTTTTTCAGCAATGGTAAAGGAAATCTGCTTAAATAATTGTTTTTCTCCATATGTTTTTGAAATATTTTCAACTGATAGTATTTTCATAGTTCTCGTCCATTCCATTCACTAAAAAATTGATCTAAAAAGGCCTCCATCATTCTGTGACGCTCTTCAGCCATATCTTTCGCTGTTTTTGTATTTAATAAATCTCTCAATTTTAAGAGCTTTTCATAGAAATGATGGATACTGGTGGATTTTCCATTTCTGTATTCTTCTAAGCTCATTTCTCGCCTAATCTGGATGCCCGGATCATAGATCGGTTGTCCCTTTTTCCCGCCAAAAGCAAAAACTCTAGCAATACCAATGGCGCCAATAGCATCCAGCCGGTCTGCATCTTGAACAATTTCTGCCTCAACCGTTTCTAATTTTGAAGTGTGACCACCCTTAAATGAAATGGTATTAACTATTTTTTTTATATGAGCCTTTGCAATTGTTCCAATCGGCAAGGATTCTAGAAATGAATGAAGCTTTTGTTCCCCTTTTTCCATACTTTCATTTAGCTTTTCATCAGGGATATCATGAAGTAATGCTGCCATTTCAATAATAAATGGGTCACCTTTTCCTTCTTGTTTACAAATATGTAATGCATTTCTCCGAACACGGTCCACATGAAACCAATCATGGCCTGTGACATCATCCCCTAATTCTTTTCGAACAAATCTTTCTGTTTCTTCAATAATATTTTTTTTCAACTTGATCCACCTGCCTTTATCTCTGATATTTTAACATAAAAAAATAACCTCAAAATATATTGAGGTCTTATTTTGAAACTCTTTATTTCATACCATTGAACCAACTAATGCCTAGGGTGTTTTCTCCTGCATGAACACCTATAACGGCCCCTAAAGGTGCTGTCGAAACTTTAAGTTCAGGATATGCTAGCTCCAACTCGCTGCGCCACTCATTTGCTTGCTCTTCGTATAGACCGTACAATAGATATACTTCTTTAAAAGAATGTTTTTCATATGCTTGTTTAAAGTAATTTAAAATTCGTTCTTTTGCTTTATTTTCACTCCTAACCTTATCTTTGACGAATAAGGAGCCTTTATCAAAAGAGATGATTGGCTTTATATTTAACATACTGCCAAGGATAAATTTTAACCCCGACAGCCTACCGCCTCGATGAAGCTGCTCTAAACTTCCGACTAAAACGTAGGTTTCATTCGTATCTCTAATCTCTTCCATTCGTTTTATAACTTCTTGAAGATTTTTCCCGGCTTCTAGGAGTTCCATCCCTTTTTTCATTAGAGCTGACATTGGAAGTGAAAGAATGTTGGAATCAAATACAGTCACTGGAATTCGCACCAGTTTGGCAGCTTGCTGACTGGATGATACAGTTCCACTTAGTTTTCCTGATAAGTGAACACTAATCACTTGATCATATTTTTTCTCCAGCTTTTCATACAATGCATGAAATGCCCCTACTGAAGGCTGAGAAGTTTTTGGCGGGCTTTTAAGCTGTTTTAACCTTTCAAATAATTGTTTTGGAGTTAAGTTAATACCGTCCACAAATTCCTCACCATCTAAGATAACTGATAAAGGAACACAATATACATCTGGATGGTTCATTAAATTTTCATCTAAATATGCCGTGCTATCCGTAACCCAGGCAGTTTTTAACAATCGAAATGCCTCCTCGTCATTTTTAGTACCTACTACTAATAGTAACTTTTAAATTTAACGGTGTAAATATTGTAAAAGACAAAAAATGAAACCAGTTATAAAACTGGTTTCATTTAACACGAAGAAATTCATACAATTTTTCTAAGGTGATGATCATATATCTAGTCATTTCAAGTAAATCTTCCATTTGTTCTTCGGTAATCATTCTGTTAAAATCAATGGTTACTACATTCTTGATTGTTTCCTGACTATTTAATGGGTTCCATTCTACTTGCTGTGTAATTGTTCTAGAATGTCCCCAAATATCTAAAATAATCGTTTCTATTACTTGATAGTAATTTGTTTCATTAGGATGATGTAGAGTAAAAAACAGTTTAACGAACGCACCTGAAAGCTTACTTGTCACGAATTCAGGAGTAAGTTCTGCTGCCAAATTAGAGACCCCTGATTGTAATTCTATTGTTGCTGATGTAGTTCTTTTGCTATCTTGGGGAAATGTAAAACTTATATTAAACTGTCGGGACATCTTGGCTATATTAACCCAATCATTTCTATCTATAATATTAATATCCCCAGCCATGTCATGATCATACAGGGCACCTTCAATAATAACCTTCATGTTATCAAAGGCTGTTGGATCAAACATTTCCTTCGACTCCTTTAGAAAAGACCAAGCGCATTTCCTTTTTCATCTACATCCATCTTTAAGGCAGCTGGCTCCTTCGGAAGACCAGGCATTGTCATAACCTCTCCCGTTAAAGCAACAATAAACCCTGCACCAATTGATGGCTTAAATTCTCTGACGGTAATTGTAAAATCATACGGGCGGCCTAGTTTGGAAGGATCATCTGATAATGAATATTGAGTTTTCGCCATACAAATTGGTAAATTAGACCACCCAAACTTTTCAAACTCCATTAATTGCTTTTTCGCTTTCGTTGAAAACTCAACATCCTTTCCACCATAAACTTTTTGAACGATCGTTCTGACCTTTTCTTCTAAAGAATCAGAAAGATTATATAATGGTTTAAAGTTATTTTCAGCTGATTCTATCGTTGAAAGAAGTCTTTTAGCTAATTCAAGACCACCCTCACCGCCTTTTTCCCAAACCTCAGTAATGGCTGCAGGGACATTTTCTTCTTTACACCATTCTAATAATGTTTGAATTTCTTGGTCCGTATCGGTCATAAATCTATTAATCGCAACAACTACTGGAAGGCCAAAACTTTTAATCGTATCAATATGCTTTTTGAGATTGGCAATTCCAATTGTCAATGATGCAGCACTATTTTCATCTGCTAGTTTATGTTTTGGAACACCACCATGCATTTTTAATGCGCGTATAGTGGCCACGACCACCACTGCAGCAGGATAAATACCTGCACTTCTTGATTTGATATGTAAAAATTTTTCTGCCCCCAAATCAGCACCAAAACCAGCTTCTGTTATGACATAATCAGCCAACTTAGAAGCAGTCATAGTGGCAATAACACTATTACAGCCATGTGCAATATTCGCAAAAGGACCACCATGAATAAGAGCAGGTGTATGCTCAATGGTTTGAACCAAATTTGGCTTAACAGCATCTTTCAGCAATAAAGTTAACGCACCTTCTACCCCTAAATCCCCAACAGTCACAGGTTCTTTATGAATATTATAAGCAACCACTATTTTGGACAACCGATGTTTTAAATCCTTTAAATCCTTAGCTAAACATAAGACAGCCATTATTTCGGATGCTACTGTAATATCAAATCCGTCCTCCCTAGGGACACCTTGAAGAGGACCACCAAGTCCTACAATAACCTTTCTTAAGGCACGATCATTTAAATCCATCACACGCTTCCATACAATACGGCGCTGATCAATTTTCAATTCATTCCCTTGCTGGAGGTGATTATCGATTAATGCAGCCAAGGCATTATTGGCTGTTGTGATTGCATGCATATCTCCGGTAAAGTGAAGATTAATATCCTCCATTGGCAATACTTGCGCGTATCCTCCTCCAGTAGCTCCACCTTTAATTCCCATCGTTGGTCCGAGCGATGGTTCTCGCATCGCAATCATCGCTTTTTTCCCTAACCGGTTAAATGCATCACCGAGCCCAACTGTTACAGTTGATTTCCCTTCTCCAGCCGGTGTAGGATTAATAGATGTCACTAAAATAATCTTTCCTGATTGCTTCGTTTGAAGTCTTGCCAAAGCCTCATTCGAAATTTTTGCTTTGTATTTACCATATAGTTCAAGGTCTTCCTCTGCTAATCCTATTTTTTTAGCAATTTCAGTGATTGGCTTCATTTTTGCTGCCTGTGCAATTTCGATGTCTGACTTAACAATTGTTCCGATTCCCAACATAATCCCCCGCATTCAACATAAAATCGATCTACCTCTATATTGTAACAAAACAGTATTTTCATTCCGACAAAAAATTTGAGATAGGGTTACTCAAATGAATTTTCCAGTTTATTATAAGTGTATTAAATTTTTTAAATATTCATTGACTTATTGAATGTATCGTTGTATTAATGAATGTATCATACAACCAAATAAGGGGGGAATTTCAAGTGCCTATTAATATTCCAAAACTTTTGCCTGCTAGGGAAATTTTAGAAAAAGAAAATATTTTTATCATGGATGACGAACGAGCTGTCAGCCAGGATATTCGACCTTTAAATATTCTGATATTGAATTTAATGCCTGAAAAGGAAAAAGCAGAAACACAGATTTTAAGATTACTAGGGAATACACCATTACAGGTTAATGTTAAGTTTTTAAAGACAATCTCATACGAATCGACCCATACTAGCAAACAACATTTAGAACAGTTTTATACCACCTTTTCCAATGTACATCATCAAAAATTCGATGGAATGATCATTACCGGCGCTCCAGTAGAGTTATTAGAATTTAACCAAGTTAAATATTGGACTGAATTAACTGAAATCATGGAATGGACAAAAACGAACATCACATCAACTCTACATATTTGCTGGGGTGCGCAAGCAGCCCTATTCTATCATTATGGTATCGGAAAATTTGAGCTGCCTCGTAAATGTTCTGGAATTTATGCCCACCGCATTTTTGAACAAAATGAAATATTATTAAGGGGCTTTGATGACCATTTTTATGCACCGCATTCACGGTATACCGATGTATCGATTGATGCCATCAACAACCATCCAGAATTAAAATTGTTAGCAGCTTCTGATGATGCGGGGCCTTTATTAATCGCATCCAAAGATAGAAAACATGTTATGATTACAGGGCACTTGGAATATGATTCAGATACATTAGCACAAGAATATAAAAGGGATTTAAACAAAGGATTAAAGATTCATATCCCTGAAAACTATTTTCCAAACAATGATCCATCCCAACCTCCTGTTAATCGCTGGCGTTCTCACGGTCATCTCTTCTTTTCAAACTGGCTTAACTATTATGTATATCAGGAAACACCATATATATGGGAATAAAAAACTCGTCATATTGAGGCGAGTTTTTTTGTCATTTTTAGATTAAATTCTAGTTTCTTTAGAAACAATAAAAATGAATTGTAGAAAGGAGGACTTTCTCTGGAAACGATTGTCGCAATACATAGGAATCATTTTGGGGAAATAATCAGTTTCGTCACATCAGAAGGAAGAGTTATATCATACAAAAAAGCGATTATCGAGGCTGAAAATGGCTTACTTAATGGGGTACATACTCATTTTGACTCAGAAGGACACGTATCCCTATTACCTGATCATGCTCAAACCTTTGATCACTATCCGAATTTATTTTAAAAGCACCTGGCAATTCTTAACCAGGTGCTTTTTTCATTCAGCATTTTCATTTTGTCTTTGAATTTCTGCTAGGGCTTCCATTCGGCTTGGTTCTTCTTCAAAAAATTGAACAAGATCACCAATCCGGTCAATGGCATCCCAGCTTAAATGGTGCTCAATTCCTTCCACATCTTTATAAATATTTTCATCTTTGACACCAATAATTTTAAGAAATTGTTCAAGCAAGTCATGTCTAAAAACGAGGCGCTTCCCAATTTTTTTCCCTTTTGCAGTTAAACTAAACCCTCTATATTTTTCATAAACTAAATATTCATCTTTATCAAGCTTTTGAACCATTTTTGTTACTGAGGAGGGATGTACAGATAACGCTTCGGCAATATCAGATACCCTGGCGTATCCTTTTTCTTCAATTAAATTATAAATTTGTTCAATATAATCTTCCATACTCGGTGTTGGCATCCCTTACCCTCCAAATTCCGTATTCATAAAAAAGTTTCCTATTGACAATATACCTTCAAGTATTGATCTTACTCAAAAGGTTTATTGACGCTATATTATTTTAGCCTATGTTTAGGTTAGGGTTCAACCAATATCTTTATTTTAAAAATTTGTTTAAGGTTAGCACAAAGCTCTCAAAATTGCTTAAAAAGAACATCATCTAATATTTTTAAATAGTTCACGATAATTATCGACCACCTTAAAAATACACTTGCTCCCATTTTATAAATAATCATGAGCAATCGGTTACCTTAGACATGTAGTCATTTATAATCAGGTATAGAAATTGTAGTACCAGCTAGGATTTACTTGAGTGGATGATACAATAACCATTTTCCAGATCCATACTTTTTTACACTTTTAACGTTCTACTTTTCAAGAAATTCCATCTTCCAACTAAAATATTCGTTATCAGAATTTTTCTCATACCGTAAATGAGCGTTAAACTTATTCCCTTTTTTACTCGTTAGACCTTTGACCAAAACCACTCCATTTTTTAATAGACTCTTTACCATCGTTTTTGTAGGTTTCTTTTTCATAGCAGCTAAATATTTATCATTTTTCCAAATCACAAATTTGCAACCGTTTTTCCAATTACTGCATCCAAAGCCTTTTTGTCCTTCAATAATTCCATGTCCACAAACAGGACATTTACCAAGAATCTCAACAGATTTCTTTTCCTTTGATACTTCATTTATTATGATATCTCTTTCATTTTTTATTGTTTTAACAGCCTCTGTTGTAAAATTAAAAATGAAATTTAAAAAACTTTCTTTACTAAACTTTTGCTTTTCAATATCAGATAATGTTTTTTCTAATTTACCGGTAAATTCTAAGTCAAATAATTCCTTTACCGGAAATGTTTCAACTAACTTTCTTCCCAGTTCCGTACATATTAAATTTTTATTTTGAGTAGTAATATAGCCGACATCTTTTAACTTTTTAATAGTTTCAGCTCTTGTAGCTGGAGTACCAATGCTAAAACCACTTAAAATAGCTGCCATCATTTCTTCACTATCTTCATCCTCTTTGTCTCTACCCTTACCACATGTTTCCATTACTCTTAATAATGTTTTTTCTGTATGATGTTTCGGTGGTTTTGTCACATGTGTGGTCAATTGGTTATCTTCAATATTAACAACCTCATTAATATTCATGAACGGTAGTACAGTATCCTTAGATTCAACTTTCTCTACCTTTTTCCATCCTTCAACTAACTGTACTTTCCCTTTTGATGTAAACAGTCCTTTTATTTCATCATTATTCACTTTCGTGATAATTTTCGTTTCTTCATACTCAGCATTAGGCATAAACTGCATAATGAATCGATTTTTAATCGCATTATAAATAATTTCTTCGTCCCTCGATAAAGATTTTGGAAGTAAATATGTCGGAATAATCGCACTGTGACTTTCTACCTTTGAATTATCAAAAATACGTTTCTTTTTTACAAAAGTAATTTCATTCTCATATGGTAAACCTTTTTTTAAATGATTAAGTACATTTGCTGCCTTATCTACTAAACTTTCTTCTAATACGACACTTGCCGTACGTGGATATGTAATATATTTTTTTTCATAAAGGGATTGAGCTACATTTAAAACTTTATCAGAAGTCCACCCCTTATATTTACTAGTTATGAAACCTTGCAAATTCGAAAGGTTAAATAAATAGGGCGGATTTTCCTTTTTTAATTCAACCTTTTTGTCAATAATTGTGGCGGTTTGATTTTTTAGTGCTTGTTGGATAAATTCCAATGTTTCCTTATTCTTAAATTTATCCTCTTCATCTTCCACATAAATACCACTGTACTCATTACCATCCTTAGTTATAAATGTGGCGGTGAGTTTAAAATATTCTTCAGATACAAAGTTTTCAATTTCCTTATCTCGATCATAAATAATTTTTAAAGTTGGTAGAAGCACTCTTCCAATGTTTAGTGCCTTTCCAGAACCTTTCTGATACTTCAATGTTGCTACAGAGGTTAAGTTTATACCAATTATCCAATCTGCCCACTGACGACTAATGCCTGCGTCTAGAAGTGGCCTCATTTCTGTATTTGGCTTTAATTTTTGAAGTCCTTTTAAAACTTCATCTGGAGTCCATTCGTTCAATAATAACCGATAGACTTGTTTTTTTGTCTTGAGATTATAAATAATTGTATCTCCAATAACTTGTCCTTCCCGATCATAATCACAAGCGGATATGACTGCATCTACATCATTTCGTTTGATTAACTGGTATATGATTTTTAACTGCTTTTTGGCACCAAGATCTTCTTTATCTTTATTACGAGGGTCACTTTTTACTTTATATCGAAATTGAGAAGGGATAAATGGGAAGTTTTCCATTCTCCACCTTGTCATTCCCTCATCATAATCTTTTACATCATAAAGTTGTAATAAATGTCCAAATGCCCATGTAACAATATAAACTTTTCCTTCAAAATAACCATCTTTCCTATTTTTAATATTTAAGGCATCCGCAATATTTTTTGCGACTGATGGCTTTTCTGTAATAATCAATCTAACCATGAAGTACCTCCATCTCTCCCCTTCTGTGTTTCATATATATAACGTGGATGCCAATTTGGGTCCTTTTCTCTAATTTTTCAGGAATCATGTATTTGTATCTTTAACAAAAGAACAAAACTATGCCCTTTATTTTATTCTTTAATTAAATTATAAGTAAAGAATGATAAATACATTGTAAAATCATTTAAATTTACCATTTTAAAATAAAACAAAAATAATTCCGGTTTTTCAAAATTATTATAATAATAAAATCAAATCAACCAATTGACTGCTCCTCATATAGATTCATTTGAAAAGGGATTCTTTATTATACCAATTTTCCTCAGAAATAATATTTGATACGGTAATGATAAAAGATGGGATCCTTTCAATTTCAAAAATGATAGCACCAAAATTTTTGGTAAACATAATAAAGGCACTGCCATGAGAAAACTTTGTTAATCTTGTACCTATTTGCTGTAATGACATGAAAATCGCTTGTTTTTCTGCATCTTCTATCGATACTTGCGGAGAGAATCGTAAGATCCATTCCACACCCTCTATTGAAAATCGGAACATAAATTCCACCCCACCCGGAAACGTTATTAATTTACAATATGAGAGTGACAAGGAATTATGTTAGCCATTTTCCTTCTTGAATTATTTTTCATTTTATTGAGAATTCATCCTCTTTTCTTAAAAAAGACCTTTCGTTTCTTGACTGTCTATTTCCAATATTGTATATTTAAATCATCATGTAATCGAATACATAGCAAGTTCGCTGCGTTTTTTATTACATGGTAATTTTTATCTTTGGCACCTTTATTTGGTGTCTTGAAAGGCTTAGGAGGACGAAGTAAATGCAAAACGGTAAAGTAAAATGGTTTAACAATGAGAAAGGCTTCGGCTTTATCGAAGTGGAAGGCGGCGACGATGTATTCGTACATTTTAGCGCTATCCAAGGCGAAGGCTATAAATCATTAGAAGAAGGCCAAGAAGTTTCTTTTGAAATCGTTCAAGGAAACCGTGGGCCACAAGCTGCAAACGTAGTTAAACTATAATTGATAATCATGATGATTAAAGGCTGACCTAAGTCAGCCTTTTTATGTTTCTTAAATTCCGTATTCATTTAATTTTTTCCCAAATTCCTTAATTTTTTCTCCAACAGTACATTGTGAGATACAAAAACGATGGGCCGTTCTTTTACCGCATTCTTTCCTTAATTGCTTGTGCACAAAACATCCTACACAGAATTCGTTCATAATGTTTTCTACCTGACTTAAAAGTTCCTTTCTGACTTCACGTTCCACAAATAAATCGAAACCTCCGTCTCCTTATAGAATAATTGTTTTAGCATAGATCTCCTTTCCTTCAAGTGCCTGTGTTGCAAGCTTATCCGCTTCTTTGTTATCTTTTCTGGATATAACTGTATATCGTGGCCTAATCCCCATTTTATTTATCTTTTCTTCGATTCGATCAAGCCATCGGTTTAGAACCTCTTCATAACATGGCCATTCTCCTTCAAGCTGTTTTAAAACAACCTGGGAATCCCCCTTTATTTCACACGTTTTATATTCAACCCCCAATTCTTCCAAAATCCCTAATGCGAAATATAAGGCGGCATATTCTGCTTCATTATTCGTTTCCATTTCATTAAATAAATTGTTAGCACGGATACGGTATTTCTTTTTTCCTTGATGATAAAAAATTACCGCACCAAGGCCAGCTTGATAAGTTTCCTTCTGAAATCCACCGTCAAAATAGAGGGTAATATCATGAGGTTCTTCCTCTATTTCTAATAATAATTTTCTCATTTCCTTCATATTCCAGCTGACGCCCATTTCATCGTAAAAATACAAATCAGTTACTTTTCCATTGCGTTCAAGCTCCTCACCCAACTGAATGGCTGATTCAGCAGAAATCCAATCCGAGGAGCATTGGACTTTTTCCTTATTCTTTAAGATTTGTTTCCATTCAATCCTATAATTCATTGCTTTCAGCCCTTCTTTAATTAAACTAACTAATTTTATCCTAACTCATAATTTAAATTTACATATTTCACGTAAGTTTACATACGAAACATTATTTATCCTTATAGTGTTAATATATGATAAACTTCCATTTATATAAGATAAAGGAAAGAATCGGAGGCATATACCAAATGAAAAAAACAATGATTGCAGATTTTAGCTTACTTTTTGTTGCATTAATTTGGGGGATGACCTTTGTTCTCGTGCAAAATGCAATAGAATATTTAGAACCGTTTGCCTTTAATGGTATACGATTCCTTCTTGCAGCCCTAATACTATTGGCAACTCTACTAATTTTTGATAACAAAGCACTTAAACAATTCGATTTTAAAATCATTATGACTGGGATATTTATTGGCTTTTGGCTATTTCTTGGCTATGTCACACAAACGATTGGTCTACAATACACCACATCCTCCAAGGCAGGTTTTATAACTGGACTAAGCGTTGTACTAGTACCATTGTTTTCCATGATTTTATTAAAACAGATTCCAAGTAAAAACGCGATTTTCGGTGTACTTATAGCAACTGTAGGTCTTTTCTTTCTAACGATGGTCGATGTGACAGCAATGAACAGAGGAGATGGATTTGTATTTGTTTGTGCCATAAGTTTCGCCCTGCACATTATTTTTACTGGTAAATTTTCGAGTAAATATCCTACACTTTTATTGACTATTTTACAAATCTCGACAGTTTCAATATTATCCCTAATATCCTCTTTTATATTCGAAGATTGGAAAAAATCAATGAGTATGGACATATTATTTACCAAATCTGTAATCATTGCACTATTTATTACTAGTGTATTTGCGACAGCAATAGCTTTTTTTATCCAAACTAATTTTCAAAAATATACCTCTACCACTCGGGTGGCGATAATTTTTGCTATGGAGCCTGTATTTGCTGCCATAACAGGCTATTATTGGGCAAATGAACACCTATCTTCCAGTGCTATTATTGGATGTTTTCTCATTTTTACCGGAATGATCTTTGCAGAACTTCCTCAAAAGAATTTTTCCATTCTATCCAAAGACAAAAGTATAGGAGGATAATAAAAACAGAACTCCCTTTTCGAAAAAAGTGGAGTTCTGTTTGTTTTATATGGCAAGTAGTTCGTGGTCTTTTACAAACTTAATGGCGTCCTTTCTAGTATGAATTTGATTCTTAACAAACGTTTCCAGCAAAGAAACATAAAAACTGCCATCAAATTTTTTTTGTGCTTTTAACGTTAATTCGATTGCCGTATTGATCATTTCATCTGATGCATTCGTATAATGCTTTCCAAAGTAAATAAAACCGACAACGTCTTCTTGAAATTGAAACCCTTTCCCTCTCAAGTATTGCAAATAATCATCCACAGTTTGCATGGAAAAAACCAACCCTCTCCAACTATGTTGAAAATCCCTTTAAAATTTTAACTTAAATTTCGACAATTTTCTATCTTTTTCTGTGAAATGGTGTCCGATTAGTCCAACTAGAATACCTAGAACGGCTCCTCCAAGGACCTCTTCAGGTTCATGGCCTAACATTTCTTTTAATTTTTTTGGAGATTTCTCTTTAAATTCCATGCTTTCTTTCTTATGAATTTTCTCAATTAGCTCATTTAAGGAATTAACTTTTAATGTTAATTCCCCTGTCTGTCTTCTTACTCCTTGGGCATCATACATAACAATCAATCCGTAAATTAATGATAAAGCAAAGTCTACAGTCGATAGTCCCCTTCTTAATGCGATATACGTTGTTAAGGTAGAGACTCCTGCAGAATGTGAACTAGGCATTCCTCCAGTACCAAAAAACAAGTCTGGTCTCCATTCCTTCTTTTTTAAATAATGAATGGGAATTTTTAATCCTTGAGCAAGCCCAATGCTTAGCAAGGCTAAATATACACCTTTGTTCATTTTATCCCCCCTTATGTTAGTGTGAGAAAGCGTGAGTTTTATTATTCTAACTGGAAATACTACAAATATGGAGGTGAATCAATGTGGGTAAAAAGAAAGGAGCAAGCCGAGGAGTAAAAGCTCCAGGTGTAAATCCACAAGGGTACGGCCAAGATGCTGAATTTGCTGAATCACCCAAAAGTGAACTAGAAAACAGAGCCAAAAAATCAAATACAAAAATTTAAATTTTAACAGGTGCTAGTGTCTTTTTAACAGCAGAGTATGATTTCCTCCTAAAGCTTTCACATTGAGGTTTAACAACGCTCTTGTTCCCAAACTATCCTTTTCTCCCTAAGACATTTCGGGAGAAAAGTGAAACATCACAATGTGAACGAGCTTACACTATGGTCAAATAACTTATATTTTAAAAAAACTGGCTGTCTAAAAGACAGCCAGTGAATTGTTGCGTTTAGGAAATAAATTTTTCTTCCATTGGAAGAAGACGGTTGATACTGCGAAGCTCTAAATCCATTAATTTTTTCATTGCTTTTTCTTTTTCAATTATTAGCAATGATTCTTCTAGACTGCAGCTAACTGGAACATCACATTTTATTTCAGCCAACTTTCTATACAAATAGAGCATGTCCATATCCTGCTCAATTTTCGTTTTTTGTGAATTAGTTAGTTTGTTAAGGTTGGAAATAATACCATCAATATGCTCAAATTGTTGGAGCAATTTAAGAGCCGTTTTCTCCCCAATTCCGCGTACTCCAGGATAATTATCACTTGCATCTCCCATCAATGCCTTTAAATCAATTAATTGACTTGGGAATATTCCTTTTTCCTCATAAAAAGATTGAGGGGTATGCACTTGGTAATTTCCAAAACCTTTTTTCAACATGATTACTGAAATCCGTTCATCTAAAAGTTGTAAAATATCTTGGTCCCCCGTTAATATGAAAACATGTACATGTTCCTTCATTTTTTTGGCAATTGTCCCAATGCAGTCATCCGCTTCAAAGCCTTCCAATCCAATGTTAGGAATATTAAAAGATTCAACTACTTCTTTTGCTAAGTCAAATTGGGGGATTAATTCCACTGGAGGTTCTCCCCTATTTCCTTTGTAGTCCGGATATAATTCTGTTCTAAAGGTCTTGCTTCCCATATCCCAGCAAACAGCCAAGTGAGTCGGTTTAAACCTAGATACAGCAGTAAACATATGCTTTATAAAGCCATGAATTCCATTCGTCGGAATACCTTTTGAGTTTATCATATATTGGCCAGAAACAGCCGTTGCATAAAAGGCTCGAAATAATAGAGCCATACCGTCAACCAGCATGAGTGTAGATTTATGTTGATTCATCAATGTCCTCCCAAATGATTCGAAAAATGGTATGCGATTCATTATACCATAATTAACTTAATCTATTTTATTTTCATCATAGGAGATCCAATCGCTGAAGCTACCGACATATAGCCTCACATTTTTATATCCCGCTTCTTTTAAAGCTAAAAAGTTCGGACATGCAGTAACTCCTGAACCACAGTATACGATGATTTGTTTGGCCGGATTTACGTCTGAAAAACGTTTCTTTTGTTCCTCTAAGGAATTAAATATACCGTTATTTAGCCCTTTTAACCAAGGCTTATTTATTGCCCCAGGAATATGCCCTGCCTTTTTATCAATTGGTTCTTCTATGCCTAAAAATCTTTTCTCCTCGCGCGAGTCGATTAATAGAATGTCCTCTCTATTGCCAAGTACTGCTTCTCTGACTTCTTCCATAGAAGCCCTTAATTCAGGTTTTGGTTGGGGAATAAATTTTGCCATTTCATAGGATGGTAACTCAGTAGAAACTGGAAAACCCGCCTTTAACCATTGTTTATATCCACCATTCAATACATAAACCTTTTCATGACCTAGGTACTGCAACAACCACCAAAAACGCGCTGCAAACGCACTCTCGCCGTTGTCATAAGCAATAATTGTTTTCGTTTGATCAATACCCGCTTTCTCAAGTTTACGGCATAATACTTCGATATCTGGCATTGGATGTCGTCCACCGTGAACTTGAACAGGACCAGATAAATCTTTTTCTAAATCAAAATAAACCGCACCCGGCAAATGGCCTTCTAAATACTCATTTTTTCCTTTTTCAGGAACTGATAATGTAAAACGGCAATCGACAATCCTTATGTTACTGTCATCCAAATTTTCTTTTAGCCATTCTTTCTCCACAACGTATTTCACGATCCTCACCCCTATTCTAGTTCTATTATCCAATTTCACTTTGAATCTTTGTTAATACGTCCACAGATACACCACCATCTAATGTAGCGAGTAGACTTAAATAAAAATCATTTACTTGCTCCATCATTTGATTTATAAGGAGGTTAAATTCCTCTGACAATTCCTCTGTGAAATGGTGGATCATGCGCTCCCCTTCTATCTTAAGATAGTTATCTGCAGGAGAATTTAAGACACGGTTAAGCTCTTCACTCATGAATTTCTTTTCATTTTTTTCAAAAAATGATTTTGGGTTATTAAAGTAAGATTTTGCTTTTGTAAACAAGTGTTGATCGAGATTTTGGAATGCAATAGGAAAATCAATTTCTCTTCCTTTTTTCTTTTCATAGATGGAGAAAGATAAATCTGGATTTACTTCTTTCAATTTTCTCACTAACGTTGATTGGTAATCCGACATAATCTTTTCTATGAATCGTTCTAGTCTTACAGTAGTAGCCCTCATTTCTTGTGCAAAATCAAAACCAAGACTTTCTAAAAATTCTTCCAATGCCGATTGCAAGACTTTTTTCAAATTCCGTCCATCCACTCTCAATATCGAAGGGTTAAAAGATTCTTTAAAGAAATCATTAAAACGGAAGAAAACACGTTGTTTTATATAATAAATTAATTCTTCAGCCTCCTGATGAAGGTGATTCTTTAACGGTTCAACCGTTTCATTATTAAAGATCCGATTGATTGTGGCTCTTTGTTTCTCTATATTCATACGTTTCTGCTCTTTAACAGTTTGGTCTTCTTTTGCATTGTGAATCAGTCGGTCAATTAATTCCCGCACACGATCAATTTCTTTTTGGGCAGAGGTAATTACCACATCTGTCAGGTCATGATTGATAAAATAATAAAACTCTTTCTCAAACTGGTTAATGCCCGAATTAAAGTCACTATTATGGATAGTCTTCTCTTTTAGAGCATTCAAACTGGATAACGGATAGAGATGTGGTTTTCTAATCCCGTATTTAACAAGCTGCTCTGTGACATATTGAACCACAGCCTCTTTCTCTTCTTTATTTTCAGCCAGATCAATCGCATTAATGATAAAGAACATTTTATCCATTTGGAATGATTCTTTCACACGTCCCAACTGGATTAAAAATTCACGGTCAGCTTTTGAAAAGGCATGGTTATAATACGTAACAAAAAGAATGGCATCTGAATTTTTAATATAATCAAAGGCAACACCGGTATGACGTGCATTGATAGAATCTGCTCCTGGTGTATCGACTAAGGTAATTCCCTTACGAGTTAACTCACAATCATAGTAAAACTCGATCCATTCAACAAAACAGGATCTTTCTTCTTTAGCTACAAATTCGTGAAATTCAGTCACATCTGTTTGTAAGACGTCTCCAAGCCTATTCACATAAGTGTCATACCCTTTATGAAAAGCTTTTAGAAAGGCATAATGCGTTTTTTCTAATACACCTTTCTGCCCTTCCTCGATAAAAATCTGATCAATTAATTTAAACGCCTCCGCAAAATCCTTAGCTTGTAAATCAAATACCTTTAAGGAACGGTTTATGTCCTCTAACATCGACTCTCTTTCTTTAAATTTTACTAGAACTGTTCCATGCTGATAGTCTGCTGTTATAGGTTTAATTTTGTTAATAGCGGCTGTTGTAGGATTAGGCGAAACCGGTAAAACTTTATCCCCTATTAATGCATTGGCAAAAGAAGATTTTCCTGCACTAAATGCACCAAATAAGGCTACTGTAAATCCTTTATTTTCAAGTCTTGAAGCCTTCTCAACCAATTCTTCAGCTAGCTTTTGAAAACCCGGTAAATCCTGAATCAACTTGGCGACATGCAGAAGCTTCTTCACCGTCGGCTTTAAATGTGCCTCCGCATTTTCAACATCTTTTCCTTCCTTCACAACCAAATTTTTTGGTTGTTCCGATACAGGATAGATACCATTCGTCTCCATTTTTTCCATTGTGCTAGACACCAATTCTTGTGCCGTTTTAGGTTTAATGACTTCAAACTCTTCTTCTTCCTTAGAAAAAAGATTGTTTGGATCTACAGAGTATGTTTCGGTTTGGTTAAGCAGTTTATTAATGTCAGATTCCACTGCATTCAGAGTATCTTTGTATTTTTGAAGTTCGGAACGTGCTTTAATATATTTTTCAAGTTTTATATATTCTTTCTCGTACTGCTGCTTTAATTTTACTGATTGCAGTTTTACCGCTTCTAAAAATTGATTTTTAAATTCTGTCAATTCATTTCTAGCCAATTTCTTAATTTCATTTGCAACATCTTCTGTGTAATGAAGTAGATATTCTCCAGATAAACGGGCACCCGGCTTAACTGAATTAATTATCACATCTTTCTTGAATGTAATGGAGTAAGATTGAGCCAAAACAAGCAGATCTCCTTGATCAAGCCCATATTCCTTGATCGTACGCAAAAGGAATTCACGTATATGCCACTCAACTTGAGTTTTCGTTTTTTCTAATATATCCTGATAAAACTTCTCAAGTCTTGCTATTCGTTCCTCTTCGGTCTTTTTCTTGGCAAATAAGAAGCCTACTTTAAATTCCGGCTGACAAGCCTCTAAATAACTTTCTGCCAATGCCCTTGTTTCAAATGGCATTATATAAGCATTTTTTAATATTTGGCTAATTCCCTCATCCAATTCTTTTCCTTCATTTCTTCCATCTTCAGTGAATGTGTTTATCTGTCCTTCTAGCCTCTGGTAAGTTTCTTCCAATTCTTCTTTTTCTTGCTCTGACAATTCAGTTAAAGTGTTAATTAATGGATTCATCTTTTCTTCCATTTTTTTATTTAATTGTTGCAAATGATCTTGTGCAATCTTTTTTAAAGAGTGATACATGGAAGGTATTATTAATTCATCCTTAGCCGCCAATTTATCATCTATAAATGACTTTAGATTTTGAAATTCATTGAACGGATGCTCAGGGTTCTTCAGTGAAGTATAAAAAATTTTAGAAGGATTTACTCCCCAAGATGCAAACGATTCCACTACACTTTTTTGAAATTCAAAAAAACTTAGTTCCTCCTCATTATGCTTATCAATTTGATTAACAATAAGGTAGATCTCTTTCCCCGCTTCCGTTAATTCCTTGGTAAACAGAAAATTCAATTCAGCCTGAACATGATTATAGTCCATAACATAAAAAATTAAATCAGCTAGATGAATTGCAGACTCAGTGGCAATTCGGTGTGCATCATCCGCTGAGTCAATGCCAGGTGTATCCATAATGACTGTATTTTCCGGTAATTTGGAATGGCGATGACTGATCTCAATTGATTCAATAGCATCCCCATCTTTGCAATAATTTTTGACTAAATGATAATCATATGGAGCTAAATAAAGACGAGGTTTCTCATGTTTAAAAAACACTTTAGCATATTCATCACCAGATTTTACTTTTACTAAATTGGCACTGGTTGGGATCGGGCTTGAAGGTAGTAAATTTTCCCCAATTACCCGATTTATCATGGTTGATTTTCCTGCGGAAAAATGCCCACAAAAAGCAATGGAAAACTCACGATTTCTAAGCTTTACAGCAAGCTGTTTCACTTTTTCAGCACTCAGAAAATCTTCTTTTTCTAAATAGTATTCATGGAATGAAATTAATTTTTGTTTTAATGTTTGGACCGTTTCTTGTTGAACTGTTGTTTTTGCCATTTATACTAATACCCCTTAAGAACGTTATGATACGTTTATTTTATACGATAATTCAAACTTTTCCTATCTTGACATGTATATTCCCAAATAAAAACAAAAAAGCCGAAGACAAAAGTCTCTTCGGCTTTAACTTTAAATAAGGTTATTGCGTAACATTCTTTAAAACGTATTTCATAATAAATGCATAGATAATGATGGTCCCGCCTACGAACGCATAGGTCATATGTAGACACCTACCTTTTTTAAGGTTGTGTTGAGAATGATTTTCATCCTTAATCAAATTTTATCACAGGTGATAATCATTTTCAATACTCCTCCCGTATATGAAAACAATTATTTAACAATTTTCGGAATAAAGCGGTTGCAATCCTGAAATGCTTTTTTATATTCAGTTAAACTATTTAGGGCTTTCTCTTCCTCTTGTATGCGGATTGATAACAAGTACAGATTTATAATGGTAAATATTAAAGATGTCCAAATGCATTGAAACAATATTGGAATCATCATAATCTCTGTGATTACAACTAAATAATTGGGATGTTTCATATACTTGTACGGTCCATTTTGTATTACTTTTGCATAGGGTTGGACAATAATTTTCGTATTCCAATATTTTCCTAATGTGAAAATAACCCATATTCTAAGGAATTGAACAATAATAATGATCATCAATATTACCGGCCAAAATGGAGATAACTCTTTATTGAACATTATTTTTTCAATAATTAGTGAGATAAAGAATAATACATGGATCAACACTATACTGCGATATTGTTTTTCTCCAAATTCTATAGCTCCTTGCAGCTTCATCCATTTCTCATTTTTTCTAGCAATTAAGAGTTCACCCATCCGCTGAAAGATAAGAATACCAATCATGTTAATAAAAGGAAAAATATCATTCATTCAAACCACCTTAACAATATTAATTCCGAACTAAAGCCTGGCCCTAGAGCTACACAGAGTCCATAAGATCCTCTTGGGATTTTCTTCTCTAAATGCTGTTTAAGCACATAAAATATGGTCGCTGATGACATATTTCCATACTGTTGTAATACATACATGGAATCTTCCAAAATGGATGCTGGTATATTTAAGGCATGCCTATAGGCATCTATAATCTTTTTTCCACCAGGATGTGCAATAAAATAATCAATTTTCTTTAACTCAATATGATGTTTCTCCAAGAATTCATTCACATTGGGTTTTAGCCAGCTTTCTACAATATGAGGTATGTCCCTCGAAAAAATAACAAATAAACCATCGTTTTTTATGTCCCATCCCATCACATCCAATGAATTTGGCATCAACGTTGATTGAGTCGCCATAATCGAGGGAATCGTCTCTTTTTGCCGATACTCATCCATATTACTTTCATCACCGCACACTAAAGCACATGCCACCCCATCGGCAAAAAGAGATGTCCCGATCAAATTACTTTTTGAAAGATCATTCTTTTGGAATGTTAAACTGCAAAACTCTACTGAAAGGACAAGCACTTTTGCCTTCGGAAATGCTTGACAATATTCATAAGCCCTCGATAGTCCAGCCACTCCTCCAGCACAACCAAGTCCCCAGATTGGAATCCTCTTTGTATGCTTATGAAATGGAAGATGATTCATTATCCTTGCTTCTATACTGGGAGTCGCAAATCCGGTGGATGTAATAAAAAAGATGGCATCTATTTCTTCATAAGGAATTCGTTTTTTTAAAAAACTATTTTTGCCTAAACATGCGGAAATTGCTTTTGTACCAAGAGATACTGCTGCTTCAATAAATATACGATTCCGTTCCTCAAAACTATGGTTTTCGTGAAACCAGTCAATATGATGTAGTATATGCCTCTTTTTGATCTCACCATTTTTAAAAACCATCAGTAAGCGGTCGATATCCTTATAAGCAGCCCCAAATAGCTCTCGTACAAACTCTGCTACCTGCGTTTGTGAAATTTGTACTGGTGGAATAACCTCTGCAACTGAAAGAATTGTGGGCATTCTCATTCTCCTTCATAACATAGGTAACCATAATTTTCCCCATTGTTTGTTCATTATTCAAAATAAAAAAAGCTTCTCCTACTTAAGGAGAAGCAGACGTTTTGAAGGTTGTTGTTGTGCATTTTTATTATATCCTGAAATAAAACTACCTTCATTACATAAACATTTCCAATTTATTTATCTATCAGGCTGTTTTTGAACTTCTATTATTATTTTATTTTTCACCAATTTCCCACAAATTTTACAATATTCTATTTTGCTATATAAAAGACAACATTGATGGCAATAGTATTTCACCAATTAAACCACCACCGTTTCCAAAAAAAATAGATTATATGTTTATCTTATTTTCATCCATTCGAAGTGGTGAGAAAAAATCTTAAAAAATGAGGATACATATTTTTCTTTAGACAATTTAAATCAATTATCTGTATCACAGATAAAGTGTGATTGTTCACACTTTATTCATATTTACCTAGGTCAAAAGTGATATATATCACTGTTACATCAAGTTTTTAACATTAACATTGTAGTTACTTAAGGAATGAACAATTTGTGGATTTTATGGAATTTATCTTTTCCTTTCACAATTGTTTTGTATGATGAAAGTGAACTTAACTCAATTATTTTTACATGTTTTGAAGGGAGTGTGGATTATGGCGAAACCAGAACTTAAAACAAATCAAAAAACTCAAGTGGAAGATCGTTCTTCACTCAAGGGAACATTAGCATCCGTTTTCTTATTGGGACTATTTATTATCGTTTCATGGGTTAGTGTCTACTACTTATTCGTAGATCGTTTTTAATGATTAAGGGGGGAAAGTTTATGCATATGCATAAATTTGAAAAAATTTGGCTGACTTTTGGTATAGGCTGTCTTGTCGTTTTTTTAACAGTCGTTGGCGTAAGCGCCTTCTACCTAGGCAATAAACCTGCGAGCTGTTTAACTACAATTGATCCTGAAAAGGTTACACAAACAAAACCTTTTGATAAACCAGGACTCCATAAAGTCGAAGGAAAAGAATGGGATTATGAATTAGTTTTTGTTGCATCTGCCTTTTCCTATCAACCTGCACAAGTAGAGGTACCGTTAGGAGCAAAAGTCAAGGTGATTGCAACAACAACTGATGTCGTCCATGGTCTTGAAGTAGCGGGAACGAACATTAACATGATGCTTGAACCTGGCTATATCAATGAATATACTACGACATTTGATAAAGCTGGTGAATATCTAATCGTTTGTAATGAATACTGTGGAACTGGTCACCATTTAATGTTCTCAAAGATTGAGGTGGTAGAAAAATGATTAATGTAACAGCAGCAAAAATCAAGGTTGACCCTCGTGATGCTAAGCTTTCCATGGCTCACTTCTTTGTTGCATTCACTGCACTTGCTCTTGGTGGATTAATGGGGCTCCTACAAACGCTTGTTAGATCAGGCAAATTTGAACTACCTTTTGGAATTGGATATTATCAAGTACTAACTGTACATGGTGTATTAATGGGGCTTGTTCTTACAACTTTCTTTATAATGGGATTTCAATATGCTGCCGTCTCAAGAACTGCCGGCACTCATTCAAATGCAGCCAGACGTACAGGCTGGATTGGCTTTTGGTTAATGACAATTGGAACGCTTATGTCTGCCACAATGGTATTATTAAATGAAGCAACTGTTTTATATACATTCTACGCACCACTTCAAGCACATTGGATCTTTTATTTAGGCTTAACTTTCGTTGTAATAGGGAGCTGGATTGATGGTGCTGCACAAATTATGACCTATGCAAAATGGCGAAAAAACAATCCAGGACAACCAAGCCCTTTATTGAGCTTTATGGCTGTCATTAATACGGTCATGTGGATTGTTGCAACATTAGGAGTTGCTGCTACCGTTTTATTCCAATTATTGCCTTGGTCACTCGGTTTGGTTGAAACAGTTGACGTGCTAGTAAGCCGTACCCTATTCTGGTATTTTGGCCATCCGCTAGTTTATTTCTGGTTACTTCCAGCTTACATGTGCTGGTATGCTATTATTCCAAAAATTATTGGTGGAAAAATTTTCTCAGATTCTTTGGCTCGTTTATCTTTTATTCTTTTCTTACTCTTTTCCATACCTGTCGGATTTCACCACCAATTAACTGAGCCAGGTATTGATCCGGTTTGGAAATTTATTCAAGTAATTTTAACCTTTATGGTTGTAATTCCATCATTAATGACAGCATTTTCTTTATTTGCTACATTTGAAAGATATGGTCGCAGCAAAGGAGCTACAGGATTATTTGGCTGGTTAAAAGTGCTCCCATGGAATGACGCTCGATTTATTGTTCCTTTTATCGGTATGGTTTCATTTATTCCAGCAGGTGCAGGTGGTATTATTAATGCCTCAAACCAAATGGACCAAGTTGTTCATAATACAATTTGGGTAACCGGTCACTTCCATTTAACGGCTGCCACTTCTGTAGTATTAACATTTTTTGGAATTTCCTATTGGCTAGTACCTCATCTTACTGGTCGAAAATTAACTAAAGCCATGAATAAATTGGGTATCATTCAGGCATGGGTTTGGTTTATCGGTATGGCTTTCATGTCAGGTGCCATGCACTTTCAAGGATTACTTGGAGGACCAAGACGTTCCTCATTCTCAACTTACGGCAATTCACAGCAAGCGCTTGAATGGATTCCTTATCAAATTGCACAGGCAGTTGGAGGAACGATTTTATTCCTTGGAATCATTTTAGTACTCATCATATTTATCAATCTTGCCTTCTTTGCACCAAAAGGGGAAGAGGAATTCCCAGTTGGGGAAGCAGAGAACTTATCAGAGAAAGCTCCTATGGTATTTGAAAACTGGAAATTATGGCTTGGTATTACAGCAGCCCTCATTCTTTTTGCCTATACTGTTCCATTTATAGACATTATTCAAAATGCACCACCGGGATCCAAAGGGTTCAAAACATGGTAAAGTAATAATGAGGCTTCAATCTAATGGATTGAAGCCTTTTGTTTTTTTGGAATATTAATAAGCGTGACTGAAATTAAGATAATTATTGATCCAAATGCTTGAATGATACCAAAACCTTCTTCATACAAAAAAACACCTAATAATGTGGCCACAACTGGTTCCACTGTTGCTACAATTGCTGCTTTACTTCCATCCAGCTGCTCAAGTCCCTTAGTATAAAATAAATATGCGATTACCGTAGGAACTAGACCCAAACCAACCCCATAAATAAGTACATCACTACTAAAGAGCATCATGCCCTTTTCCCAAAGACTTGTTAATGGTATTAATGCTAAAGAAGCGACTATAAAAGTATAATATGTAACTGTAAAAGGGGGATATTTTAATAAGGCAAATTTCCCAAATATCGTATATAAAGCATAACCAAAACCTGCACCTAGTCCTGTGATAATACCTATCATATTAATAGATGAAGTATCTCCAACCTGCACACCCGTGATGAGAATACACCCCAGAATTGTTCCGATAACAGAAACAACCTTAATCCAATCCATTTTTTCCTTTAAAAAGAAATAAGATAAAACTGTGACAAATGCCGGTGCTGTATATAATAAAATCACAGCCATCGACAAGTTCATTTGATTTATCGAAGAAAAATAGCACCAATTAAACAAAACTATACTAAAAATTCCTGTCCCGATAAATAATTTCACATCCTTAACTGAAATCGCCATTTGTGAACGGTATTTTCTTATACCGATGAAGGTAAGCAACAAGGTTGCTATTACCACTCTTATAGTGACAATTTCCATAGAAGAAAAACCAATGAACGATAGTTTCCTTACAAAAATGGCAATAATCCCCCATAAAGAAGCACTTATGGCAATGAATAATATTGGCAGAGCTTTTTTCAATTTAACTGATCTACCTTTCTACTATACTTCCCTAATTTTTCTACTTTCACGAAAAATTCCCCCTTATATCTCAATAATTTTATCATACTTTTCAAAAAATAGGTTTTGGGATAAATATAAAAAAAAACAACAGAAATAGATTCTGTTGTAAAATAATGATAGAAAAAGAGGATGCATAGTATTATAAATGAATGTAACTAGAGAGGGTGTGAGTTATCGTACACTTTGTGCCAATAGAAATTACTTTTTACTGATTGCCACTTTCCAGATTTCAGGGCCCTCTTCAAGGTATTCCCAAGTGAACTGCTCAGGTCTCTCCATCATAAACTGATAGAGAAGTGGTCTTGGATCATGATCATTAACAATTTGCATTGTTTTACCAGATGCTAACTCATCAAAGGCTTTAAAAATGGTTGGATGTTTTTCCTTTGGAGGATAATCTGGTACATGAATCACTTTTTCATAAGTTTCCATTATTTTCACTCCTTCTATGTAACTTCTTTTCCATTATAAATAATACTGATCCTTCATTTAGTGAGTTCTGTCACATCAAAAACATGATCTTATGCATACTTAATTGCTTGGAGGTAATCTTTTGAAAGAGTTAATCGGAACATGTCATTCTTGTTCAAAAGAAATTTTCTGTTTAGAGGGATTTTTTAATGGAGTAGTTACAGATGAAAAAAGAATTTATTGCTTTGAATGCTATGCAACGTTAAAAAGCAACACCGACAATCCGCAAATGAATTAATGCGGATTTTTTTTATATTCATTCACAAAATTGTCATAATGAGAATGGTTTTCATTTATAAACTATGACACGCATCACATTTATAACAGGATTCCACTGTTACAATGTAGTTAAATAATAGGAATGATAAAGAAAGAGGCGATTAATCATGGCACAAAAAATCGTTGAACTGGATGTTCGAGAAGATTTAAAAAATAAAATTGAACCATTTCAAAAAATTATGGATGCTGTAAAAGCGTTAGAGAAAGATGATGTTTTTATTTTGCATGCACCATTTAAACCAGTACCTTTATTTGCGGTATTAAAAGCAAAGGGCTTTACTCATGATGCAGAAGAAATCGAGAAGAAACATTGGAAAGTAACATTTACTAAGAAAAATTAAATGAAAGAAAGGGGATTTATTATGATTCTTGATAATCGTGGGTTAGAACCTCCTCAGCCAATGATGCGTACTTTGGCTGCATTAGAAAATTTAAAGGAAGGTGAAGTTTTAACAATCATCAATGACAGACGACCGATGTTTCTATATGAACAACTTGAAGAATTAGGTTACCAACAGCGAACAGAACAACAAGAAGACGGAAGTTTTAAAATTGAAATCTTCCGTTAGGAAGGTGAAGAAATAATGTTTCCGCAAAATTTAGGGAGTGAAACTAATATTAAACTCCCCTTTTCATTTATTCTTTTTAGTTTAGCCGCTCTTGTCTTTTCACAGTTCATGTTACTTATTGACGGTCAACTAATCGCAAACGGTAGTTTCAGAATTCCACCCATTTGGTCAGTGGCCCATTTATTAATTCTTGGATGGGCATTAATGGTTGCCATGGGGGCAATGTATCAACTAGTACCAGTTGCATTCTTAACAAAAATATGGAATGAAAAATTTGGGTTTATCCAATTTTTTGTTACAGCAGCAGGTATCACTAGTTTTTCTTCTATGCTATATTTGTCTCCTCATTATGCAATGATTCCTGGAATTCTTACACTTGTGGGGATACTTATGTTTTTATTTCAAATGATGATGACACTAAAAACACAAAAATCCCCCAATATTTTAACTGCCTTTGTTGGCTCTGCATTAATTTGCTTACTCTTAACAATTGGTTTAGGACTCACATTACTATACATGATGAATGCAGGTACTGGTTCAGAATATTATACTTCCATATTTAAGAGTCATTTGTTATTAGGATTAGCAGGCTGGTTTACCCTCTTAATTTTTGGATTTTCTTATAAAATGGTGCCCATGTTTTCACTTTCCCATGGTTATCCAATGACCCAGGCTAGATATGTTTATGGAATGTATATCACAGGATTATTGATTACACTCATTTCCTTTTTCAATGGTCAATATTTCTTGTTCATAACTGGTTTTCTTCTATTATTTATCGGCTTTTCTACTTTTAGTTGGCATATTAGCATCATTATCAAAAAAAGAATGAAGAAAAAATTGGATAAACCATTTCTGTTTGCATTAGTTGCCATTGGATTCGGAAATCTCATTCATCTAACTGCCTTAATTTTACTTTTAATAAGACAATTTGAAAATTTAGCAGGTCCAATTATCTATACCTATATTTTGCTTTGGATTGTACTAAGTATTGTCGGATATTTATATAAAATTGTTCCTTTTCTATGGTGGACACATAAATATAGTAAGGATATTGGTAAAACAAAAGTTCCTACCTTAAAAGAGATGATGAATGAGAAAATAATCTCTCCAATTCTTTTTCTATTTATTGTTAATGTTTTCATCGTATTTTTTGCGATTATATTCAAACAAACTATATTTTTTACTATTGGACAATTTTTACTTTCTATTACATTCATTATCTTTGCCATTTCTATTGTTAATGTTCTAAGGAAATAAAGGGGTGTTTTATATGTGTTTAGAAGATAAAATTCTTGAAGCATTAAAAAGTGTTTATGACCCAGAATTAAGTATAAATGTAGTTGATTTAGGTTTAATATATCAAATAAATATTTCCGATGAAAAAGATGTTACCATCAACATGACCTTAACAACACCTGGTTGTCCACTCCATAACAGTATAACAAGTGGAGTCCGTCATTGTGTAGAAGCGATTGAAGAAGTTAAGAACGTCAAAGTGAATCTTGTATGGCAGCCTGCATGGTCACCGGATAAAATGACTGATGAGGGCCGCAGAGCATTAAGCAGATAGAGAAAAAAAGAGGGTATCCACCCTCTTTTTGTTTTATTCTAAACCTTTTCTGTAAATTTCCATTCTATCTACTCGTATTCCGCGCAAGCGAATCCACCTTCCAAACAATTGAGTGAGAAAAATATAGCCTAAAACTTTGTGCAAAAAGTAGATTGTTCCTTTTCGGAAGATTTTTGTCACCACGACCAATGTTACGAAGGAAAAAGGAACTTATATATACAAAGTGGCCATAGAACCTTTATAACGCTTCTTATGTAAAAAGAAATGACACAAAAAGAATCCGTGTGACATTGAATATTTAGAAACAATAACTCATCAAACGTTTGTATCCATAAATTATTAAAAATAGAGGCTAAAATCCTAAAAAGCCGCTTATTGGGACCTTTGGGGCCAGCCCTATTCGATATCATTCACTACTGGACAAGTCGGCAATACGTTGAATATTTTTTCAACAACTTCAGATTCAATATTTTTATCCATTAATATATGAATTGTACCTTGATCTTTTTCACTTCTGATCAATCGGCCAATTCCTTGACGAAGACGTAATAACATGTACGGCAAATCTACTTCAGAAAATGGATCTATGACCCCTTCCCTTTTTGCTGTAAAGACAGGGTCATTAGGTGGGAAAGGAAGGGAATAAATCAAAACATTTTCTAGTGATCTTCCAGGTATGTCGAGTCCTTCCCATAAATGGATAGAACATAACACTGACTGTTCTTCATTTTGAAATTTGGAAACGAGATTACTAATTTCCTCATCTCCTTCAAAATATATTGTATAAGGGAGTTCTGCTTTTAACCTTTCCTTGACTAATTCCATTTCTTCTTTGTTATTAAATAGAACCAAGGCTCGTCCCTCTGAATAACGTATGTTTTCAATCAAATAATGGATTTTCTTGTCATTATTCCCTTCTTTAAACTTCGTAACAAATATCTTCATTTTTTCTTCATAATCAAACGGGGAATCAACAGAAAAAGATAAATAATCAATTGCGCCCAAGCTTTTGGCAATATAGTCAAATTTCTTCTGATTTGACATTGTCGCCGATGAAAAAATATAGGGCTTTTTATATGAAAATACTTCTTCTCGCATAAATTCTTCTACCATCCTTGGCATGATAACCAAAGTTCGTTCCCCGCCCAGTTGTTCAAACCAGGAAATCCCCTTAATATCTTGAAGAAAAAGAGAAAGTGAATAAGTAATTTGGTCTAAATATTCCTCAACAATTTTTAAATCATATTCATTAATGACATACATTTCACTTTCAAACACTAGCTCCTCTTCCAGTTCTTGAAGAGTGGTCAAAAGCTGGGAGCAGTGTTGGATAACTATGGCGTTTTTTTGAATGGCCTGTTTTTCAGAGCCGGTGTTGGTTGAAAATTGAGCGATTGTATCAAAAAACACTTCATTCTCACTTAATGCTTTTTCAATGGTATGTAATGTCTTTTCCCGAACATCATTTTCCATTAGCCTTGTAAGCAAGTTTTCAAGCGTATAATCCGTAAATCGGTAGCTTAATGCTTTCTGGGCTGCATATTCCAGGAGGTGCCCTTCATCAAATACAACCGATGAGTGTTCAGGTAGCAACGGAAGCTGTCCTTCACGTATCCTAGCGTTTTTCGTCCAAATATGTTCCATGTAAAAATCTTGAGAACAAATAATCAAATCCTTTGCATGTCGATAATATTCCCGATTTAATGTAAGACCGCATCGGTGGCGTTTATCACATGAAAAACAATCCTGTAGAGGATCCCAGCTGATCTTTCTCCAAGTTTCATCAGATAAGGAAGGATAATCTTTCCTATCCCCATACTTTTCAAACTTTTGCATTGAACCTGTCACGTGAACAAAATCTGGTAATTGTTCATAAATCGATGCCGTTTCATCGAAATCGTCTGCATCTTTCATATGATCGAGTTTTTTTAAGCATAGGTATTGATCTTGGGATTTAGCAAGTCGAACATCGATTTGTAACCCAAGAACCTGTTCCAATTTAGTAATATCCCCTTCTTTTTTAACAAGCTGCTCGATTAACGTCTCGTCCGCACAGGCAATGACCCCAGGCCTATTTGTATAGCGGGCATACATAATTGCATATAAAAGATATACAATTGTTTTTCCTGTACCGACACCAGCTTCGGCAAACATAATCCTTTTGTCTTTAAATGCCTTTTCCAGTTGAAAGGCCATGTAGATCTGTTCGTCACGCAGTTCAAATCCCGCTTCCGGTAAAATTTCATAAAAAATATCACCAATCCATTCGCTAAATTTCTCATAAAATGTTTCATTTTTTGAAATTGTAAATGGCAAACGGTTTTGCATCTTAATCCTCCCCAAAAAAGAATAGCGTCTATAAGACGCTAATCATTTACAGTTTTCACTTATTAATAGGAGGTTTTTTCCCCCAATATTGATAATAGTCTGTTTTAATAAATCCATTAAAAAGCTTTCTTTTCTTCGTAGCCGGTTTTCCATAAAAATGTTCAAAATCCTCATTCGAGGTAAGGATATAAATAGACCAAGTATCTAACTTACTAAATGTTTGACCCATTTCTTTATACATCCGCTCTACGGCAGCTTTCTCTCCCAATCTTTCACCATAAGGTGGATTTCCGACAATTACTCCATATTCTTTATCGGTAGTAAAATCCTTTACTTGCATTTGTTTAAATTGAATTAAATCACCTAATCCTGCTTCAAATGCATTTTGTTGAGCAATTCTCACCATTCTGTGATCTATATCGGATCCAATAATGTCAAGTGGCTGGTCGTATTTGGCCAAATCCTCAGCTTCAGTTCGAACATCATTCCAAACTTTCTCTGGGATCCATTTCCATTGCTCAGAAACAAATTCCCTATTAAAGCCCGGTGCAATATTCTGTCCAATCATTGCAGCCTCAATAGGAATGGTTCCAGATCCGCAGAATGGATCAACAAATGGACGCTCTGGCCTCCAATTAGTCAGCATGACAAGGGCAGCTGCCAGCGTTTCCTTTAAAGGTGCCTCCCCTTGATCTGCGCGATAACCACGCTTATGAAGTCCACTTCCACTAGCATCAATTGTAATAGTAGCTACATCTTTTAATAAGGCCACTTCAATCCGATAATGTGCTCCTTTTTCCTCAAACCAATTTGTTTTATAATGCTTTTTCAATCTTTCCACGACAGCCTTTTTTACAATTGCCTGACAGTCTGAAACACTAAAAAGCTTTGATTTAACAGATTTGCCAATAACAGGAAATTCTGCATCCTCTGGAATAAATTGCTCCCAAGGAAGAGCCTTTGTTCTCTCAAATAATTCATCAAAGGTGTATGCTTTAAATTCACCAACTTTTATTTTTACCCGGTCCGCGGTGCGTAACCATAAATTACTTCGAGCGATCGCATATTCGTCTCCGTGATATGTAACTTTCCCATTTTCTACTTGACAATCATAACCAAGTGCCCGTACTTCTTTTGCAACTAAAGCTTCAAGTCCCATCGCTGCAGTCGCAATGATTTGATATTTTCCCATTGTTTCACCCTTATATTGTATTTATTAGCCATTATTATCTAATTTCCCCAAGCAAATTCAATCCTGTTATACAAATAAAAAGCCCTCCAATATAGGAGAGCTGTAAAAGTTTATCCTATTATTAATAACGTTCTATAAGCCATGTTCTGTTCCTAAGTACTTCAAGCGGCATTTCAGCCTCGTACGAAGGCGGTAATCATCTATCTACAGATTCAAGCGAATCTGTCCTTCTCCTCGTTCATTTCCTCAGAGAAGGTGCCCCTACCATAATTTGGGTTTCTCGCTCGTGGGGTTTACCCGTTCCACCCTTCTCATTTCTAAGAAGGCATCGTCACTGTGGCACTTTTATAGGTAATCATACCATATCCAAAAGGACTTAGGTACTTTCCCAGCCGTCAGCTGGATTAACCAGCTGCCCTAGCTTATGGATTCGCTAGGCACGAACACTACAAGCATCTCAGCTTGTGCGAGCATGGACTTTCCTCTACAATTTGCATACGCTCATTGCAGCGATTACCCGAACGTTATTAACTTTACAATCCATATTATATGTATTTAATGATGATTTTTCAATGGTTATTACTTGGAAATATTAGTATACATTGTTAATCGTATAATTTACTACCAAAAACATGCTTTTCAAGATTGGATAAACGCTTTAAAATGTCAAAGTTTGTTGTTCCAGCAGGTTGTGCAACAGGCTGCCTTTTAGTGGCCTCTTCAAGCTGTTTACGTAGTCTCAAATTTTCCTGCTGAAGTTCTTCAATTTCTTGATGAAACGTTCCATAGTCTTTAATAATTAAATCTAAAAATTTATCCACTTCTTCTTGTTTATAACCGCGAACCGCAGTTTTAAATTCTTTTTCCAATATGTCCTTTGCCGTTAATTTCACTTTATCTGACAGCATTCAAATCACCTCAAGTTTAGCCAATCATTACCTATTATTTTTTCAAAAATATTCGTTTTTGTCAATTTTCAATTACATGGAAGTAAACATCAAAAATCGACTTGTTTCATCTGCTCTTCTTCGACAATCATTTGTAGATCATAAAATGTGATAAGGTCGATAGGGTATTCATTATTTTCCTGATATTTCAATCCTAATTCAAATATATATTTAGGAGTCCCCTCTTTATCCTGATCATATAGCAATAACAGTCCATCTGATTTTTCAATCATAAATTGATTTTTCAAGCGTAATTGCCACGGATTTTCATACTTTTTTTTGGTTACCGAATTAACAAAATCAGCTTGTGCCAAAATAGTATGATACCACTCCTGGTTGTTATCGTTCCAAGATGCTTCTTGTTCTAAAAATGGAGTAATAATCGCCAACTTAAGATCCGGATATTGAACCTTTAGGTCAAGAACAACCTCTGCGGCCCAAAGTTCTGCCCCTAGTTGTCCGCTGATCAATATCCATTCCAAACCTTCATCAATTTTTGACTGCAAAGCCTTCTTAAACGCAGCTTTTATGTAATAAACGGCTGGATCGTTATTTTTAAATATACCTAATTCAAATGGTTTATATCCTGATATGGCTAATACCTTAATCAAGGACGGCCTCCTTAATAAAATTATTGATAATTGGACAAACCTTTTTTTAAATTTAGCATAACATATTAATAAATAATACATGAATAAAAAACAAGGGCTAAATAGCCCTTGTCAGACTGTCGACAAAATCCTTTTTTAAAGGATTTTGTCGACATTTTTTGTATAATTATGTTATAGAATATCGAGGTGATATTGAAATGCTTACTAAAAATACACAAGTAAATCGAGATCAATTAGAAATGATTACTTTAGACCAGCTGGTTCCTGAAAATCACTTGGTTCGTAAGATAGAAGCTGCTATTGATTTTTCATTTATATATAAATTAGTTGAGAATATGTATTCATCTGAACGTGGTCGTCCAAGTATTGACCCTGTTGTATTAATTAAGATGGCTTTTATTCAATATACCTTCGGTATTCGCTCTATGCGCAAAACTATTGAAGAAATTGAAACAAATCTTGCTTATCGTTGGTTCTTAGGTTTTGGGTTTCATGATAAAGTCCCCCACTTCTCAACCTTCGGAAAAAACTATGAAAGACGTTTCAAGGATACAGATCTATTTCAAAAAATCTTCTACCGCATTCTAAAAGAAGCTTCTGATAAAAAGTTGATTAGTGCTGAACATGTATTTATTGATTCTACGCATGTTAAAGCAAGTGCAAATAAACGTAAAT
>NZ_JAAIUV010000012.1 GCF_010975035.1 Neobacillus thermocopriae
TCTGGGCCGTGTCTCAGTCCCAGTGTGGCCGATCACCCTCTCAGGTCGGCTACGCATCGTCGCCTTGGTGAGCCATTACCTCACCAACTAGCTAATGCGCCGCGGGCCCATCTGTAAGTGTCAGCGTGAACCGACTTTCAGCATCCCCTCATGCGAGGGGATGAATTATCCGGTATTAGCTCCGGTTTCCCGAAGTTATCCCAGTCTTACAGGCAGGTTGCCCACGTGTTACTCACCCGTCCGCCGCTAACCAACAGAAGCAAGCTTCTATTGGTCCGCTCGACTTGCATGTATTAGGCACGCCGCCAGCGTTCGTCCTGAGCCAGGATCAAACTCTCCAAAAAAAGTTGATTAGCTCATAAAATTAACGTTGGCTTCGTTTCGATAGAAACGAATATTGTGATTTATTGACGTTTTTGGTTGTTTAGTTTTCAAAGAACAATTTTGTTAAGAGCGACTTTTTTAATTTATCATAAAGTGCTCATTGTTGTCAACACTTTATTTTTTTTAAAAAAATCAACCGTCAACTGCAACTTGTGTTTTTTAACTGTATCGCAGCGACGGTTATTAATATACCAAGTATTTCATTATAGGTCAATAGTTTTTTTGTAATTTTTTATAATGTTTTTTTATTTAACCTATAACATCGGTGGTAAACACCCTGACCTTTTGTTTCAAGATTAACGACCTCAATTAGATGTTTATCAATTAAATATTCAATTAAGACAGACAAATCTACGGAATAAGGAAGCAATTCTTTTTCTGTCATGATTTCATTAAACATCCAATAATCTTTGCGACTTAGCACATTTAATAAATGCGAGGTCCCGATATGGACTCTCGAGTGAATTAAAAATTCACTGGCAAGAAATAAGAGCTCCAATCTTTTCTCTAGTGTTTCTTCACTATTTACAAGTTCCTCATATAATTTATAAATTTCCGGTTCAATTTGTTTTACTTGCTGCCAAACGGTCAACTCTGGATGCAATCCATGCTCAATAATGGCTAATCTTGCAAGATGGTGCAAGGAATGCACAACATGATTATAAGCATCCAAGTATTGTTTGCTTTCAAAAAATGCTTTGCCATCAACATATCGGCGGATTAACTTCGCAAATTCCAGACCCATTTTGATTTTCCGTCCATTAAAAGGAAATTCGCGTAACTCTGTTTTTAAATGAGCAACAAATTCGTTTCGGTCAAAAATAATTTTGGAATGTTCTATCCATTCAAAGATCTTTCTGTTGGTTCCCAACAACAGCCACTGCTGTAGTTTTTCTTCCGTTACAACATGCATGGCCGCTTTTTTATCATCGTAAGAATAATGTTTTATAAACACAGGCTGATCTGCTTCTTTGACAATGACAAGTAAGATGACATCAAAAAAATCTGTGGTTTGAGCTGACTTTTGTTTTTTTTCAACCAATAAAACTCCTAGAGTATTTAGTTGGCTAGCCCTTTCCTGATAGATGGGCCGAAGAATATCCTCCATGAATCCAACCTCCAATTTTCTCGATAGCAATATTACTTCGACAACGCGCTAAAATTTCCTGCTAGATTTTCAGACAAAATTCGACATCTGGCCACAGTTTTATTTTTCTCCCAGCTTGATTGTGTTATAGTTTGTCTAGGAGGGTGAGACCATGGCGAAATATTCTAGTAAAATAAATAAAATCCGCTCTTTTGCTTTATCGTTAATCTTCATTGGGTTTATTGTTATGTATGGGGGTATCTATTTCCGTACCTCACCAATTATTATGACCATTTTTATGATCCTTGGTCTACTTTTTATTATCGCCAGCACAATTGTTTATTTTTGGATCGGCATGCTGTCAACTAGGACGATTCAAGTAATATGTCCTGGCTGTGGGAAAACGACAAAAATGCTTGGCCGTGTGGACATGTGTATGTATTGTAGAGAGCCTCTAACTCTTGATCCGACACTTGAAGGAAAAGAGTTTGATGAATCCTATAATAAAAAATCTAGAAAATAAAAAAAGGATGATGCGGCATTTGCCCATTCATCCTTTTTAATATCCCAAATGCGAAAACTCTTTGGTAACGGTATTCATTTTCCAAAAAAATTATAACTTTTGGACATATGATGCATTTGCTGCCAAAGCCTACTTTTTTATTCCATCCAAACAAATTAAAGGTGAATATTTGACTGTCTAAAGGCTGGGAGCGAAAGGATATAAATCAATGGAACGCTTTTGTTCGACGTTTCAAGAAGTCGATAAGATCTTTCCTTAATCTAAAAAAGACTGATTTTCCTCAAATCAGTCTTTTTTAGATATTAATGTTGTACTTCTTTTTTCTCTTCTTTTGCCGTACATTCAGGACATGAACCGTAAATTTCCATACGATGGTTAGATACCTTAAAGCCAGTCACATGAGTGGCCAGTTGCTCTACTTCATCCAAACCTGGATAGTGAAAATCCACTATTTTCCCACAGTCTTGACAGATTACATGATAATGATGGGATGTGACAAAATCAAAACGGCTGGAAGCATCGCCATAGGTTAATTCCTTTACAAGGCCGACTTCCCGAAATACGCGTAGATTATTGTAAACCGTTGCCACACTCATATTTGGAAATTTCCCTTCAAGAGCTTTATAAATTTCATCTGCTGTAGGATGTGACATTGAATTTATCAAATATTCAAGAATCGCATGACGTTGTGGAGTAATGCGTACTCCTGTTTCCTTTAAGGTCTCCAACGCTTCTTTTAACTGATTCATCGTCATGCACCTCACTTTTCAAAAAATATTATTACTTTATAATTGTTATAATTAGTTTACTAAGTAATTTGTCGTTTTGTCAATATGATGCCGCATAAACATTTTGTTAATATTACTTACTATGCAATGTTTGCTCATTTTCTCCTAACTGATAATTCACATAGCGTGCCGTTACAAACAATAGATCAGATAGACGGTTTAAAAAAGCCAAAACTAATGGATTAACATCCTCTAAAGCAACAGCGCATCTTTCTGCTCTTCTCGCCATTGTCCGGGCAACGTGAAATGCTGCGCCAGCTGGATGACCGCCTGGTAAAATAAAATTCGTTAGTGTTGGGAGCTCTGCATCCCATTCATCGATCTGTTTTTCCATTTCCTCGATGTCTGCCTCACCAAGCTTCCATTTTACTTCTTTCCCTTTTGGTGTAGCTAGCTCTGCTCCTACATGAAATAGATTTGTTTGTATTTTATGATATACTTTTTCAATTATTTCTTTCCCTTGAAAATTTTCCTTCTTTAAATGACTTAAAGCCAGACCAATCATGGAATTGGTTTCATCACATGTGCCATACGCTTCGACACGAACATCCGTTTTCGCCACTCTCTGACCATAAATGAGAGAGGTTGTTCCTTTATCCCCTGTTTTTGTGTAAATTTTCACCCATAACTCCCCCTTTGTTTTAAGAAAAGATAAGGTTCAACATGCTTTGTTAAAGATTCAGCGAAAATGGTTATCAGTCATGATTCTCATTACATGACAAAATAGCCCGTTCCATTTATTATATTTTCTTTTATCATATCATCGAATGGTTGCATTTAGAAATTTACTGCATAAAAAAGGGGCCACTTACTGGCCCGAAAATAATCTGAGGAGGTATGCCCTAATAAAATGATATTCAATGAAAGTTTTTATGCATTGGACAAATGCCTTTACTGATAAAAATAGGCTTAAAGGTTTTCCTTTATATAGTTTAAAGCTGCTTCTACATGACCCTTTACTTGAACCTTGCGCCATTCTTTTACAATGATGCCTTCCTTGTCAATAATAAAAGTAGATCGTTCAATTCCCATATATTCTTTCCCAAAATTTTTCTTTAGTTTCCAAACACCGTAAGCTTCAGCAACTTGATGATCTGTATCTGCAAGCAACAAAAACGGTAGTCCATATTTATCTACAAATTTTTGGTGGCGCTCAACAGGGTCCGGGCTGACTCCCAAAATCACAGCATTTAATTCGGCAAACTGTTCATATTGATCTCTAAAGTCACATGCTTCAGTCGTACAACCTGGTGTCATGTCTTTTGGGTAAAAATATAACACAACATTTTTCCCTTTAAGATTGGACAAAGTTACTGTCTCCCCATTATGGGCTGTTAGTGTAAAATCTGGGGCTTGCTTTCCAACTTCTACTGTCATTTCAATCCCTCCAGTATGGTCATTCTTTATCAACAGCCTAACCAAAGATTTGGAGGAATACAACTATTCTGCCTAATCCATTTTATTTTTCCCTATCAAAAAATACTTTTGCCACAAAAGCTGCTGGTAAAGTATACCCAATTAATGCCTCCACGGCGGCAATTAATCGGCCGATTCCATGAGGAATGACATCCCCATTTCCAACTGAAAACAACATCATGGCACTAAAATAAAAGCTGGATTCAAAGGGATTATTTCGATTTTCGGGATTCACCTCAAGAAGCACAGTTAAACCGATTAATTCAAATATTAAGTAAATCAAGCCAAAGCCGATTATTACAGTCAAATAAAGCGTCAATAAATAAAAAAAATTATCAATGGAAACAATCTTCCCTTTAATCGTATTTGGAATGAATAAAGTACGGATACTCATAAAAATGCAAAAAATAACGATGGGCAATAGGAAATAGATCAATAACACACACCTCTAATTCGATATGGGTTATTCTATTTCTATGCCGGCTTGACCATGAAAATATCCAAACCGTCCCATCTGCCCATCATTATTTTTATAATAAATTTGGTTTATTAATTCCCAGCTCCGCGATATCGTTTAATCCCTTGATTCCAGAGAATCACGGAAATAGTAAAGAAAATTATGCCCATTACAGGTGTTAAAAAGGAATACCAAAACCATTCTTGTTTTTCCAAGAAAAATGCGGCAGGATAAACACCGACAAATGCGAATGGTAATATCCAAGTTAATACAAAGCGGATAATGTGATTATAAATATTTACCGGATACCGCCCATAATTACTAATATTATACATCATTGGCATGAGCGAAGTCCGTGCATCTGCCCAAAAACTGATACAAGCCAACATAATAAAGATTCCGCCATAAATTAACACACCACCAATGACGAAAAAAATAAAGAGTAGCGGATCATACCATTCGACATTTATATGAAGATGTAAACCAGCATAGAGCATAACCGCGAGTCCTGTAATAGCACCTAAAAGGGCTTCAAGCTCCATTCGTTCTAATATAATCTGAAATAGACTATGGATCGGCCTTGTTAAAATCCTGTCTAGTTCCCCCTTAACAATATACCGTTCATTAAAATCCCAAATATTAAAAAAGGCGGAAAAGACAGCAAAAGGCACCAAGAAAAACCCATAAATAAAAATAATTTCATCCCTGTTCCAGCCATTTAAAAATTGAGTATGGCCAAATACCACCAAAATAAAAATCAAATTGATCGCTTGGGAAAGTAAATCTGAAAAAAATTCAACAAAAATATCAGTTCGATATTGGAGCCTAGTTTTTATATATTGTGACATGTATTGGAAAAATATCTTTACATAAAACATGGCCACTTATCCCCCTTGAATGACTATCTGTTTCTTAGCAATTGACCATATCAAACGAATGGGAATAAATAAAAGAATAACCCAAAGGAATTGCTGGCCGATCGCCTCAAAAGCCTGATGGTGAGTAAACCCTTCAGTAAAAATCATACTTGGGATATAACTAATTCCCTGAAAAGGCAAATATCTCATGACTTCCTGTGCCCAGCCAGGGAAAAAGCTCATTGGCAAGAGAAGGCCGGAAAACAAATCAATCACTACACGCTTGGCCCTAATAAGGCCTGTATTATTATATAAGAAGAAAGTGGTAATTCCGGTTAATAGATTCAACTCCGTATTGATGAAAAAGCTTAAGAGGATAGAGACAGCGAAAAGCGCCCAAATATCTGGTTTCCAAGATAATTGAATAGGGAAAAGTAAATAGACCAGTATAAAACCAGGTACAGAGAAAAAAATCAATCTAAAAATACCTTCTCCTAGTCCCTGCATGGTTTTCATCCCAAGATAGTTGTATGGTCGGATTAATTCTACAGCTACTCTTCCCTCTTTAATTTCCATAGCCATTTCGCGATCGAGATTGTTGAAATAAAACGCACGAGCCATCCATGAAATGGCCACATAGGTAGTCATTTGTGTAACTGAAAGCCCTTGAATCTGTTCTTTAGAACCATAAATGGCCGACCACAAAAAATAATAAGCACCGATATTAATGCTATAGATGAGAATGCCAGTGTAGTAATTGGTCCGGTAAGCAAGCATCATTAAAAACCGGATTCGAATCATTTCCAAATATTTATCCAACTTCAACCGCACCCTTTTCATAAATATTGCGAATCAACTCTTCTGTAGAGGTTTCGTTAATTTTAATATCTTTAATCTTATAAGCAGAAACCACCTTTGAAATCAGTTGCGAAATCAGTTCATCTTGATCCTCAATATAGGCGGTAAAAAGTTGTTCTTTTTCATTGAGCTCCCATTTCACCGGCATACCTGCTGTTAAAGCAGTGACTTGAGTGAGGTCGACATTTTGCAGGAATTGAAACTGCACTTCTTTTCCGTCATCCATCGTCTCTTTTAACTTTTTCAGTGCCCCGTCATAGATGACTTTCCCTTCATCAAGCATAATGACGCGTTCACACAAGGCTTCAATATCAGATAAATCATGGGTGGTTAGAAGAATGGTGGTGTTATACTTTTCGTTTATTTCTTTTAAAAAGTCCCGGATTTTTAGTTTTACCAAGACATCTAAGCCAATTGTCGGTTCATCAAGGAACAGTAAAGGCGGATTATGGATAAGGGCCGCCGCCAGCTCACACCTCATTCTTTGACCGAGTGATAGTTTACGAACTGGTTTATCGAGCAGTGGTTCAATATCCAGAGTTTTAATCACATGGTCCATATGGTTGTTGTATTGCTCATCAGATACTTTATATACTTTTTTCAGTAGACGAAAGGATTCCTGAACAGCAATATCCCACCACAATTGGGAACGCTGGCCGAATACAACCCCAATTGTCTGAACAAATTTTTCCCTCTCTTTATGAGGATTCATTCCATTAACGGTAATTTCACCTGAAGTTGGCGTAAGGATCCCCGTAAGCATTTTAATGGTTGTAGATTTCCCTGCCCCATTTTCACCAATATAACCAACCATTTCTCCTTGCTTAACGGTAAAGTTAATATCGTTTACGGCAGGAATGATTTTATAATTTCTTGTAAAAAGATCTCGAAACGCTCCCGCTAAACCTGATCGGCTGGAATAGGCTTTAAATTCTTTTCGTAAGTTTTTTACTTCAATGGCATTCATCGTTTTTCAAGCACCTCCTTGATGCATACCCTAATGAAATAGTTTAGCTAAATGGGAAGGAGAAGACAAACGTCCTGCACAATATGTCCCACTGAGGGAATTGTCAAAAAGTTAAAACAGGAAAAACGTGTTAAAATAGATGGATAAGAACAATAAGGAGGTAATTACCTTGCAATTTACGAATTCAGAACGGTTACATAAGGAAGCATTGGAACATATAGTTGGAGGCGTAAACAGCCCATCTCGCTCTTACAAAGCTGTTGGTGGCGGTGCACCAGTCGTTATGGAACGTGCGCAAGGCGCATACTTTTGGGATGTGGACGGCAATCAATACATCGACTATCTCGCAGCATATGGACCTATCATTACTGGTCATGCTCATCCACACATTACCGAAGCCATTAAGCGTGCAGCTGAAACAGGTGTCCTTTACGGAACACCAACCCCACATGAAGTCAAATTTGCCAAAATGCTTAAGGAAGCAATCCCTTCCCTTGAAAAGGTTCGTTTTGTCAACTCTGGGACGGAAGCTGTTATGACCACTATCCGAGTGGCCCGTGCCTATACCGGCCGCGACAAAATCATTAAATTTGCCGGTTGCTATCACGGCCACTCCGACCTTGTGTTAGTAGCAGCAGGATCAGGCCCTTCGACTCTAGGCACACCGGATTCTGCCGGCATCCCGAAATCAATCGCTCAAGAAGTGATTACCGTACCATTTAATGATATTGAACCATTTAAAGAAGCTTTAGATAAATGGGGTGACCAAGTCGCTGCTGTATTAGTCGAACCGATTGTAGGAAATTTCGGGATTGTAGAACCGAAGCCAGGCTTCCTAGAGCAAGTCAATGAACTAACTCATGCAGCCGGAGCCTTAGTCATTTATGATGAAGTCATTACAGCATTTCGTTTTATGTACGGTGGTGCCCAAGATTTACTCGGCGTTAAACCAGATTTAACGGCACTAGGAAAAATTATTGGCGGTGGCCTTCCAATTGGTGCCTATGGTGGTCGAAAAGACATTATGGAAAAAGTAGCCCCTCTTGGCCCAGCTTACCAAGCAGGAACGATGGCTGGAAATCCCGCCTCCATACTTGCCGGTATCGCCTGCCTGGAAGTTTTGCAACAAGAAGGTGTATATGAGCATCTCGACCGTCTTGGCGCCATTCTTGAAGCGGGAATTCTTGAAGCTAGCAAAGAATACAATATTCCAATTACAATCAATCGTTTAAAAGGTGCTTTAACAGTCTACTTTACAAATGAAAAAGTAGAAAACTACGAGCAGGCGGAAAATACTGATGGTGAAATGTTTGCTAAATTTTTCAAATTAATGCTCCACCAAGGAATTAATCTCGCCCCTTCCAAATATGAAGCATGGTTCCTTACCATTGCTCATACAGAAGAGGATGTTGAAGCTACATTACATGCAGTAAGAAATGCATTCTCCGCACTCAAACCGGAATAAATATACATTTTTTATGCAAATTCGGGAGTGAAAAATCACTCCCTTTTCTTTATAACCTAAATGAAAACGCTTGCAATTTTAGGCTTCTCCTTCTATCTCTCATTCCTATCTTCATCCACTTTTTTGAATATTTATTTGATTTCCGAAAATTCATATGATAATATAAATTTATTATTTTTCCATTCTTTAATTTTATGCCTCATTAAAGTGTCAAATCCAATTCACAATACTACTCGCAATTAATCTATCATAGGAGGTGAAGTGGCTTACTGAGGAATACCTCGAAAAGCCCATAACATGACAGAAAAATGGACCCCAGCTATTTTCAAAGATTTCCATAAGCAGGAACATGATGCTTGTGGGATTGTCGCTTGCCTTGAAAAGCACAAAATCCCAACAAGGAAAAATATTTTTGACTGTATTGACGCCCTTGTAACGATGAACCACCGTGCAGGTTTTATTAATGGCGAGGGCGACGGTGTTGGAATTCATATCGATATTCCAGTTGCACTTTGGAAAGAGAAATTAGTTCAAGCAGATCTAAATCCTTCTCTCGTGGAGAAAGAACAATTTGCTGTCGGCCATGTTTTTGTTAGCCAAAAATCAGATTGGAAAACTACAAAACAGGAATTAATCACGAAAATTAAAAATCATGGATTAGAACTAATATTTGAGACAGATCAGGTTACAGACCCAACTGCCCTTGGTCCAATTGCCATTCAGGAGAATCCTGTCTTTTGGCAGTTTGCTTGTCTTTCTGACAAAAAAGGGCAAGAACTAACCAAGGTCCTTTTTGAAACATTAATAGATTTTGAGAAAAATGAGCATGTTCATGTTGCCTCATTAAGTCAAAACCATGTCGTCTACAAAGTTATGGGAGCCGGAGATATTCTTCCGCGTTATTATAACGACTTAGCCAACCCGCTCGTGGCTTCGACAATGACACTTGGACATAACCGATATTCGACAAATACACTATCAAACTTTTTCCGGGTACAGCCTTTCAGCGTCCTTGGTCATAATGGAGAAATTAACACCATTGCCAAGCTTCGTGACGAAGCTAAAATGATTGGTGTGCCTCTTGTAAAAGACGGCAGTGACTCACAAGACCTAAGCCGGACAATGGAAACGTTCATTTGTCGAGATGGCTATACCCTATTTGAAGTGATGGACCTTTTGTTCCCGCCTATCATCAATGAAATCAAAGCATATCCAGATCATTTACAAGATTTATATACTTATCTCCGTGAAGGATGGGGGCACTTTGCCCAAGGTCCGGCCGGTATCGTATCCCGCTATGCTGATGAAGCTGTGTTTAGCGTGGATGCTTTAGGACTTCGACCACTTTGGATGCTCGAAACGGAAACCTCATACCTCTTCTCGTCTGAACCGGGAATTATTCCAACAACCGAGTATGTAAATGATCCAAAGCCATTAGCACCTGGTGAAAAGGTGGGCTTTAAATGGAATGGCCAAGTGCTTGATGTTTACGAACATACCGAATATCAAAATGAAGTCTATCGTCGTTTTTCCAATCGATTAAATCTTAGTGGATCGAGACTGCGCCTAACACCACCTTCTCTTGAAAAAACTGTAACTATGCAATATCCGGATAAACTTCATAATGGCCAATATAAGGCATTTGGATGGGAGAGAGACCATATCCAATTAATCGAGCAAATGGCTGAAAAAGGTGTGGAGCCTATTCGTTCACTCGGTCATGACGCGCCGCTTGCCGCTTTAAATCCAGAACGTGTCAACATTGCTGATTATATTAAGGAAAGCGTAGCTGTAGTCACGAATCCTGCAATTGACCGCGAGCGAGAAACAGAGCATTTCTCTACCCGTGTCATCATCGGAAAACGTCCTGACTTGTTTACGAACAAAGACGCTGAAACCGTAATAGAGTTAACCACCCCATTACTTATAGAAGGAAAAGCAGGATACAATTGTTCGACAACCCTGCAACAGCCAAGTTTCGATCAAGTCGTGCAGTTTTTCCAAATACGTAAATTGACTACCTATCTTTCAATGACATTTTCTAAAGATGAGACGTTAAATGAGGCGCTTGATCGATTGGCAAATGAAGCAGTCGAAGCAGTCCAATCAGGTAAAAGCTTGCTCATTTTAGATGATAGTAAAGCTCATCAAGAAGAGGCCTATTGGATTGACCCACATCTAGTGACATCCGCCATTGATCAGGCATTAGTCAAAGCAGAGTTAAGAAGAGATTGCTCATTATTAGTACGTTCAGCAGCCATTCGTTCTTTACACGACATCATTACTGTATTTGGCTTAGGAGCAGATTTAATCAGTCCTTATTATATGTTCCTGACTGTTCTAGGTGAGACGGAAAAACCATTAATCAATTTATACAGTGCTTTAACAAAAGGGTTAGAAAAAGTAATATCCACCATTGGAATCCATGAACTCCGCGGGTATGGTCGCCTATTCTCAAGCATAGGGTTACATGAAGAGGTTGCTAAAGTTTTAAATATCATCAACTTCTTTGGTTCCGATCAAATAGAGACCGACTTTGAAGCAATGAAGCAAGATGCTTTGAAAAGAGCAGAAGATTTCCATAATGAAAAAGAACGAATCGGAAAAACCTTCCATCTTTTCCCACGTATTTGGAAGTCCATTAGCGAGTTAGCAAGTACTGGAGATTATGGTGTGTACCGCGATAAGATTACAGAGCAAGAAACAATGAATCCAACAACAATTCGCCATTTAATTGGATTGAAACAGAGTGAAAAGCCATTATCACCTGAGGAAGTCGACATTCGTGTAGGAGAACATGATTTGCCATTTGTCATTTCTTCCATGTCATTTGGCTCGCAAAATGAGATTGCCTTCCGTGCCTATGCAGAAGGGGCAGACCGCTTAAACATGGTGAGTCTAAACGGTGAAGGCGGAGAAATCAAAGATATGCTTGGCAAATATCCACGCACCCGCGGTCAACAAGTAGCATCTGGTAGATTTGGTGTCAATGCTGAGCTATTAAACTCTTCTAATCTATTAGAAATTAAGATTGGCCAAGGGGCAAAACCTGGTGAAGGCGGTCACTTACCTGGTTCAAAGGTAACAGCAAAGGTAGCAGCTGCACGGAATGCGACGCTCGGTTCCGATTTAATTTCACCATCAAATAACCATGACATTTATTCGATTGAGGACCTTGCCCAAATGATCCTTGAATTGAAAACAGCCAATGACCAAGCAAAAATTGCGGTTAAGGTACCTGTCGTTCCGAACATTGGAACCATTGCAGTTGGTATCGCAAAAGCTGGTGCAGATATTATTACATTAAGTGGATTTGACGGTGGAACTGGTGCTGCCAGAATCCATGCTCTGCAACATGTTGGTCTACCGGTTGAAATCGGAGTAAAAGCAGCTCATAACGCTCTATTGGAGAGTGGATTACGCCATAAAGTAGAGCTATGGGCTGACGGTGGTATAAAAAGTGCCATGGACGTCATGAAAATTATGCTACTTGGAGCCAACCGTGTCGGTTTTGGTACATTGGCAATGCTATCTATCGGCTGTACGACATGTCGTGGTTGTCACTTAGACACCTGCCATGTTGGTATCGCGACTCAAATTGAATCAGAAGCACAGGCGAAAGAACATGGGCTCCGCCGATTTGTACCACGTCAATTTGATAAAGCGGTACAAGGAATCGTAAACCTTTTTGGCGCATTTGGCCAAGAATTAAAAGCCATTGCTGCTTCAATGGGAATTAAGAATCTCCAAGATGCTGTTGGACGTTCCGATCTATTAGAACAGGTGAAAGGTGAAGGACAGCTTAACCTTTCATATTTACTCAAACCATTATTCATCAGCCAATTTGCAAAAATGGAAGATTCAAAATCTACATTGGAAGTACTCATGCAAGTGGCTTGCGGTGCGGAATATTTAGATGCAAGTGTAGATCAACTTCAATCTTCAAGGGAATTTGTCAGTGTCACATCCAATCAGCGTGTATTGGGAAGCCGTGTTTCCTGCCACCGCGTGCGTGGCCGTTTGGACGGCTCTTATAGGCAGCTTCCTCCTGTTCAGCTTAAGTATAAGGAAGGTTCCATTCCTGGAAACGGCCTTGGTGCCTACAACAGTGATGGAATCGAGATCACCGTAAATGGTGGTGGTCAAGACGGCGTTGGTAAAACATCTTATGGTGGAAGTATTCATGTTCTTAAAGCAAAAGGAAAAAATGGCAAATATGTAAACGGGTCTGTTGGTAAAGGATTTGGTTATGGAGCACAACGTGGTCTACTCGTTGCTCAAGGAAACGCAGATGCTCGTGCCGGCATCCGCTTATCTGGTGCAGACATGATCATTGGCGGTCAATTGGTAAAACCTATCCCTGAAAATGAAAATGGAAATATAGGTTCGAATGCAAATATTAAAGGATTTGCATTCGAATACATGACTAACGGGCGAGGCCTTGTTCTCGGGGATCCAGGTCCATGGATTTGTGCAGGTATGACTGGCGGTGTCGTTTATATTCGTCAACAGCCTGAAATGGGGTTAACGAAAAAAGCTATTGAGAGAAGAATTGCCAAAGGTGCTAAAGTATCTATTGAAGAATTAAATGAAAAAGGCAAACAGGACGTTCTTGAACTATTAACAAAATATGCTAATTTACTAGAATCTAATGGTCAGGCCGAAGAAGCTGAGCAGCTGCAATGTTTAATTCAGGCACCAGAGAAGCACTTTGTGCAGATTGTTCCAGTTAAAGAGCAAGCCGACCCATCCGTTTCAACTGAATAATTTCCTTTAATAGGTTCCTTTTTTGGCATCCGCATTCAATTGGCGGATGCTTTTTTTCATGTAAGATACATTTCAAAAACTTAACAAAAAATTTATCATTTCTACATAAAATTTCACTTGATTATATGGTTTAATCCATGTATAGTACTTAGTTGTTTATTAATGATGAAATGTAAATTTCGAAAGGATTTTTAATAACATGAAGTTAGGTGCCCGCATCTTTAAAACGGGAATAGCAATTGTTTTATCACTTTATCTGGCTCAGTTGCTAAATTCTCCTTCACCAGTTTTTGCAGCAATTGCCGCGATCTTTGCGATACAACCGACCATTTATCGGTCTTATTTAACCATTATTGAACAAATTCAATCCAATATCATCGGAGCCTTACTAGCAGTTTTTTGTGTATTACTATTAGGAAATCATTTTATTGTCGTAGGCTTAGCTGCAATTCTTGTGATTACACTTAATTTAAAACTGAAGCTGGAAAACACGATTGGACTTTCTTTAGTTACTTTAATTTCTATCATGGAAACACCTGCTGAAAATTTCATACAATTTGCTGGGATTCGATTTTCCACTATTATGATAGGGGTATTCTCTGCTTTCCTTGTAAACCTTGTATTTATGCCCCCTAAATATGAAAACAAACTCTACCAAAAGATTGTGGAAACGACAGAAAAGATTATTAAATGGATTCGCTTAAGCACTCGTCAAGACTTCGACCATCAGCTCCTCAAAACCGAAATTGAAAAATTAAGAGACAGTGTGAAAGCGATGGAGCAATTTTATTCGATGTATAAGGAAGAACGAAGCTATTTCAAAAAGAAACATTTAGAAAAATCCCGCAAACTGGTAATTTACCGGCAGATGATCATAACGGCCAATAAAGGATTAAATACATTAAAAAAATTACATCGATTTGAAAACGAAGTATTAATGCTTCCTGAGGAGTTTAGGCAAGCACTACAAGAACAAGTGGATAATCTTATTTATTTCCACGAGCAGCTGATGCTGAGATTTATTGGAAAAGTGCCTACTCCCCCTTCTAATCAAGAAGAAAAAGTAACCATTAATAAAAAGGAACTATATGATTTCTTTTTAGCCTATCAAAGTGAAATGTATGGTCAAAATAATCCACATCTTTTCCATACGATGCAAATTGTTTCGGCGATTATTGATTATTCAGAACAAGTAGAACATCTCGATGTGCTGATTACGAGTTTTCATTACTACCATCACGACGAAATGTGCATTGAAGAGAATCAATAGTCTTCCTTGCACATTGATAAAAAGCTAAATTTTACAACAGAAATCAACAGACAAGGGAGAAAATAACCAAAAAGAGGGTGTTCCTAAAATTATACTTTTAGGAACACCCTCTTACGTTTTGATGAAAATGTATGTTTTCAACTCATGGAATGTCTTTCGAAGACCCTTTTATGGCTTAGCACGGTGCTTGCTCTTTTCTACTTTCCAATTGCTGAACTTGAAATAATTGATAATAATTCCCTTTTTTTACCATTAATTCCTCATGTGTACCTATCTCCACAATTTGTCCATGTTCGATCAAAACAATTCGGTCAGCGTGAGTAATCGTCGATAAGCGATGAGCAACAATAAAAGTCGTCCGATCCTTTGCTAATTCTTCTAATGCCTCTTGGATGAAATGTTCACTCTCTAAATCAAGAGCAGAAGTCGCCTCATCTAATATTAAGATTGGCGGATTTTTTAAGAACACACGAGCAATAGCAATCCGCTGTTTTTGACCACCAGAGAGCTTCACACCTCTTTCACCGACTTTTGTGTCATATCCTTCTGACAACTGTGTAATAAATTCATGAGCGTTTGCCGCAATCGCCGCTCGAACTACTTCTTCCTCACTTGCGTCTGGTTTTCCTAATAGAATATTATCCCTAACTGATTCACTAAACAAAAAATTATCTTGGAAAACCACACCGATTTTGTCTCTTAGAGATTGGACACGAAAACGCCGAATATCCATTCCATCAAGGAGGATCCTCCCCTCTGTCACATCATAAAAACGTGGAATTAAACTTACTAGCGTTGATTTTCCTCCACCACTCATACCAACAAGTGCTATGGTTTCCCCTTTTTTCACATGTAAATTAATATTTTTTAAAACCAAATCCTCTTTTTCATGATAGGAAAAGGAAACATTCTCAAAAATAATATCCCCTTTTACCTGTTTCAAATCCATCGCGTCTTTTTCATCCGTAATATCATATTTTTCATCCAAAAACTCAAAAACCCGATCCATAGAAGCAAAAGACTGTGTAATCGTAGTAGAAGAATTAACCAATCTTCTAAGTGGATTATATAACTTGTCAATATAAGCAAAAAACGCAACCATAGTTCCTAATGAAAGTTGCCCTTGTATGACCAAATAAGCTGAATAACCAATCACAATTAATGGAGCAATATCAGTAATAGTATTGACTGCGGAAAATGACTTGGCATTCCAGCTAGTGTGATTTAGCGCTTTGTCCAAAAAATTTCGATTCTGTTTGTCGAACAGAGCTTGTTCATGTTTTTCGATGGCAAAGCTCTTTATGACTGGCATCCCTTGTACTCTTTCATGTAAATAACTTTGCACATCAGCAAGTGCTTGAGACCGTATTCTTGTTAGCCTACGCAAATTTCCGAAAAAGTATTTGATTGAGAAAGCGTAAAGAGGAAAAAGCAAAATCGAGACAAATGTTAGTTTTATATCTAAAGAAAACATGAGAAAAATAGCAATAATGATGGTAGCAACATCGAGCCATAGATTCATTAATCCTGTTACAACAAAAGTTTTTGTCTGCTCTACATCATTAATCACACGAGAGATGATTTCCCCTGCACGGTTGTTTCTATAGTATTTAAAGCTGAGCTTTTGAATATGCCTATACATCGTATTCCGAATATCATATAAAATTTTATTAGATGTCCATTGTGCAAAATACTGACGATAATATTCAATAGGTGGCCTAAGGATAACAAAAATAATGAACATCATACTTAAAATAAATAATAATTTTTTTATTTTTTCATCCGGGATTAGTTCTGGATTTTGAACAATGTCATCCACGACATATTTAATTAACATCGGAATAATGAGAGGAATGGAGAATTTAATAATCCCAATAATTATTGTGGCTATGATTTGCCAACGATATGGTTTAACAAATTGAAGGTATCTTCGGATACTGCTCACAGACAGTCCCCCCTCTTCCTAAATAACTTAACTGTTCCTTTTGCACCGCACTAGATATAAATGATTTAATGGCCAAGAAAGTTATTTAACCAATGGTTAACTCACCGCCAAATATCTTAACCCTTCTTTTCCTATCAAAAAAATAAATACCTGTTGACTCTCTCAACAGGCATTTTCCCCTACATTCAATTATCGTCTGTATGTTAAATACCTTTCATACCAAATATCGATAAAATCGGGGGCAAAAGGGCCACTCCTCTGTCTGATCCATTGAATGAGTTTGTCCACATTTCTTTTTAAAATTTGATCAATCACGTCCGGGTAATTCATTTCCCGGCGATGGCGTTCATACTCATCCTCATCGAGCAAATGAAAGGTCATGTCAGGATATACCTTAATATCCAAATCATAATCGATATACTTTAATGCTTCACCATCAAATATAAAAGGTGAACTAATATTGCAATAGTAATAAATTCCATCTTCTCGAATCATTCCGATTACATTAAACCAATGCTGAGAATGAAAGTAACAAATGGCCGGTTCTCTAGTTATCCATGTCCTTCCATCTGATTCTGTTACAAGAGTCCGATCATTTCCGCCAATGACCAAATTCTGTGTTCCTTTTAAAACCGTCGTTTCCTCCCAGACGCGATGGATGTGCCCATTGTGTTTATAGCTATGTATTTGTATTGGTTCACCTTCGATGGGTACGCCCATTTTCTCCCCTACCTTCATTACCGAACGCTTTGCAACCTAATCTTTCCATTCATTACGACAAAAGGCAACAAAGTAAATTCCTTTTTTCTATTATTATAACGGTTGAACACAGAATTTAAAACAAAAGAGCCATTATTTCCATGGCCCTTTGAAAAAAAACACTATAAAGCAGTCGTTATATTCATTTCTCGATAAGAATTAATAACCTCTTCCGTTTGTTTTTCAAAAATGTATTGAATTTCTTTTAATTCTTTTTTCATCTTTTGAATATCTGATTGAATGCTCTCAAGGTCTGTCTCATTCTGTAATGCTTGTAGTTCGGCTTTGATTTTTTGACAACGCTCAAGTTCAGATTGAAGATATAATAATTTGTCCATCGTAACCATTTGCTCTGAAACTAGTTTGTTAAAGTGATCCATTCCCTTCACCGCCTAAAAAATTTACTATACTATGTATTCTTTCAGATCTTCTTTTTTCCTTTGACTACTTATGTTGAATGAAAGGATATTTTGTCTTTTTTGTACCATAGAATTGAAAAAGGCACTCCATTCCGAGATGGAGCGCCTTTTTCTTAAGTATGGTTAATTAGCTTTGGCCAAATTGACCAGCGTTTTGGCCTTTACGTGCTTCAGCAGCTTGGTTTTGTTTTCTAACTTCTTGTGCGTTTGTTTCAGCAGCAAATTCAGTACCAAATTTACCAGTAGTACCTGTAGTTGCTGATTGTGCGTTTTGTTGTCTTACTTCTTGGATGTTAGTTCCAGCAGTAGTTTTGTTTGGTTGTTGTTGATTGTTTGCCATTGTTATCACCTCCACGGGATTAATTTACCCTTCCCTGTGGAGATTATCCAAAAAAATTTAAATTAAGATGAAAAACTAGACGAGTAAAGAAATACCTCCATCAACAATAATGGTTTGCCCTCTGATCATACTTGATTGATCGGAAATTAAAAACATGACACAGTTAACCATATCATCAATTTCGACCATTCGGCCGGCTGGAGTTTTCTCAGCTGCTTCTTGTAGCAGTTCTTCCCGATTTGGAAAATGTTTCAGTGCTTCGGTATCAACCGCTCCTCCGGATACTGCATTTACAACAATATTTTTAGGTGCTAACTCAACCGCTAAATATCTTGTCAATGCTTCTAGTGCTGCTTTCGAAACACCTACTGCTGTGTAATTTTTCAAATAACGGATGGAACCTAGAGAGCTGATACTTACAATTTTTCCTCCACCATTTTTTTCCATTAATTTGGCAGCTTCCTGAGCGCAAAATAATAAAGCTTTACTGTTAATATTTAATGTCCAATCCCAATGCGATTCTTCCAATTCCATCGCTGGACGCTGCACACCAGATGCTGCATTATTCACAAATACATCTAGACGACCAAATTCCTGTTCAATTTGTGCAAACATATCTTTAATTTTGTTAACATCACCAACATTGGCTTTAACAACCAATGCCCTTCTTCCCAAAGCTTCAACTTGCTCAGCTGTTTCCAATGCACCTTTTTTGCTTCGTGCGTAATTAATAACAATATCATATCCAGCTTCTGCAAGCTTGATGGCAGTCGCCTTTCCTATTCCTCGACTGCTGCCGGTAATTAATGCTACCTTTTGCGTCATTTTTCATTTCCTTTCTAACTCTTTGTCTTGAGTTTAATTTTAGCTTTTCCATGCATAGAAGACAATGATTATACAAAACTTAGGCAAAAGATCCCTTATGAAAGGATGGAATGATATGTACACAGGACGGGATATGACAGAGCTTTCCATGATGTCCATATCAGATTGGAATAATGATGAGCTTGCTTTTTTTCATCATGCACTGCAACAAATGATACCTTATTTAAATAGTGAGGGGCAGACCATTCACAGAGAGATTATTGAGGAAATAGAAAGGCGAGGTGGGATCAAAACGCTAGGTAAATGACTATATTTTCTTCATTGAAAAGCAAAGAACGCCATTTTTATTTTGGCGTTCTTTGCTGTTTTAGGAATAATTGATACATTTTTTGATAAGAGACTGGGAAAGCATATTCCTCAATTTCTTCGGTTGAGACTAGTTTCCATTCGCTGTTCTCTTCAATTTTGTTATTTATGGTTCCAATATAAACTTTGATCTTCCATACAAGGTGAGAAAAAACATGTTCGATTTGTCCTATAACTTTGTTTAGATGAACATTTAAACCCAATGAATTTTCAAATAAATCCATTATAGTTCCCCGTTCATGCTGAATCGGATGATGGAGTTCCACGTTTGGAAATTCCCATAAATTTGCAAGTAATCCATCAGACGGACGTTTATGGATTAAGATTTTCCCGTCTTCATTTAATAAAACCGCCGCTGCTAACTGAACCTCACGGGTTTTTGTTTTTTTTGTTTTTACGGGGAGTTCATTTTGAACCCCTTCTTCAAATGCTTGACAATGTTCACGAACAGGACATAACAAGCATGATGGTGAGGTTGGAGTACAAATAAGTGCCCCAAGTTCCATTAACGCCTGATTAAAAGATGAAGGGTCTTCATGTGAAATGAGCTTCCTGACAGCTTCTTCAAACACTTTTCTAGTGGATGCCTTGGCAATGTCTTCCCAAATTAACAAAATTCTCGACAAGACTCTCATAACATTACCATCAACAGCCGGTTCTGGAATGCCATAGGCAATACTAAGAATCGCCCCCGCTGTATAAGGACCAACACCTTTTAGTGTGGCAATTTCCTCACGGGTGTCAGGTACCTTCCCATGATATTTTTCTTTTACCTCACGAACAGCAGATTGCAAATTTCTTACTCTAGAATAATAACCTAGTCCTTCCCATGCTTTTAAAACTTTATCCTCTTCAGCCTCAGCCAAAGCATCAATATCTGGGAACCATTCAATAAAGCGATTGAAATAAGGAATGACTGTGTCTACCCTCGTTTGCTGCAGCATGATCTCTGAAACCCATACTTTATAAGGATCCCGGTCCTTGCGCCAAGGCAAGTCACGCTTCTCTTGTTGAAACCAAGTTATTAAATCATTTTGAAAAGAAGTGATATTGATTTTATTGATATTTTTTAGTTCAATTAACATAACTAATAAAATCCTCCGCTATAAAACATGATAAATTAGGGGATATGATGAGAAATTCAAATGAACGTTGGTCATACTATATTTTAAAAATGTAAAAGCAGTCTGTTTTACGATAAGTCAATTTGTCCAATTTGACAAGAAGTGAAATAAAGGAGGATTTTCTTGGATACGGGAACTCACATTGTAATGGGCATAGCCCTTGGAGGGCTTGCCACTCTTGACCCTGTTGTTGCAGCAAGCTCTGCTACCACAACTAGTGTATTTATCGGCACCATTGTCGGGTCGCAAATTCCAGATATTGACACAGTTTTAAAACTTAGAAATAACGCTATTTATATTCGAAACCACCGCGGTGTTACACATTCCATACCCGCCGTTTTAATATGGCCTCTCCTTATTACTGCCGTTGTTTATTTTCTTTTTCCAGAAGCCAACATTCTGCATTTGTGGGCGTGGACATTTGCAGCTGTCTTTATTCATGTATTTGTTGACATTTTCAATGCTTACGGAACACAAGCACTAAGGCCATTTACCTCCAAATGGGTGGCGTTAGGGGTAATTAATACTTTTGATCCATTCATTTTTACGATTCACGTAGTTGGCATAATTATTTGGGCCTTGGGAGCAAATCCAGGCTATACTTTCCTAATTATGTATCTGATCATTTTTGGATACTATATTAAACGGTATCAAGCGAAAAAAAGAGTACTTGCTGAAGTTAGAAAGTTAATTCCGGATGCTACTGACATCATTATTGCCCCGACATTGAGGTTCCATCAATGGCGAATTGCAGCAATGAACGAGAATACCTTTTTTGTCGGTAGAGCAGAAAATGGAAAAGTAAACATTTTGGATCGTTTTCGACGGATTCCAGTCCCAAAAACCCCTGTGATTGAAGCGGCTAAAAATGATGAAAATGTATCTGCCTTTCTCTCCTTTTCACCCGTATATCGCTGGGAAGTGGATGAATACGATAACTATTACGAGGTTCGCTTTATCGACTTGCGGTATCGTAGCAATGGTCATTATCCATTTGTAGCCGTTGTTCAGCTGGATCGGGACTTAAAAGTGATTAATTCCTATACCGGTTGGGTGTACAGTGAGAAAAAGCTGCGAAAAAAATTAAGAATGATTCCCGGATAAATCTATATAGAAAGAATCGGCGTGGAAACCCAAGCCGATTTTTTTAATGGACATTATTATTTAGTTGGAAATATTTTTCATACTTTGGATTTGTTGCTATAAAATCATGAAGCTTATCCCCGTAATTTTCGATCCATTGTCTGACGATTCTTTCCGTCATTTCACTGCCCATATACTGCTGCCCTGCCTTGGCAAAGGTAGTCTCAAAATCCTCCCAAAGTAGTTCAATCCATGTACGGGCCTGATTATAGGAAAGTTGGTTATTCTTATCCAACAATATCTTTGTTAATCTTTCATGAAAATCATTCATTAATCATTCACTCCTTTTCCATTTTCTTTTAACATAAGCGATATATATAAGTAAATACTAACTATACGTGGTTGGCAAAGTGAATCGCTTTGTTTCTCACGTTTTCTCATTCCTTTTTATGGAGGTACATTATGAGAAATAAAGAAAGACTTTTCCCGAACCAAAATAACAATAAATTGGAAGGGGAACCGCAGGCTAAAGCAGAATATGCATCCAAACGAGCTGACGGTACCATTAATACCCATCCGCAAGAGCGAATGAGAGCGTCCGGACAACGGGAAGAATAGTCCTATGTCAATGTATAATGGAACAAGCCAGAGAAAGTTCATCTCTGGCTCTTTCCACTTATTTCAACCACTTTAACAGAGAAATCGGCAATGCTTCCTCTTTACCATCACCATTTAAGCGGTAACCCCATGCAAAAACCCCGTTCATGTAGTCTATTTTGAAATACTCCCCGGGAGCTCCTTCAATTTCATAAATTTCCCCTGGTTTGAACGAATCAGGATTCATTAAGTATGCGCGAGCCATTTGAACCTTTCTTTCTAATACTGCAAACTGATTAACCATTCCCATTTGCTCCGCTTTTCTCGCCTGTTCCTGTAGCTTGGAAATTTCCTGTCTTAACTCCTGTTCAGTCATTTCACTATATCGTTTCTCCTGATGCAACTTCCTCACTCCCATCCTTCTCTTTATTTTAGTATAGTAATTTTTGTACAATTAATAAAGTACAACTACTGAGTAGGAGGCAATTTTATGAAAACAATATTAATTACTGGTGGCGGTTCCGGATTAGGAAAGGAATTGGCCTTACTTTTATCCCAAAAAGGATTTCATCTATTACTTATAGGGAGAAACGCTGATAAATTATCAAACGTTAAAAATATGATTGAATCTCAAGGTGGAAAGGCAGATATCCTTACTTTAGATATTCGTAATAACAAAGAGATATTGGAGAAAATGGAGGAAGTTCGCGAGCAGTTTGATATTTTTGGAGTAGTCAACAATGCAGGTGTCGGCCATTTTGGACCGTTTCCTGAATTGACTGAGGAGCAAATCACCGAAATGCTAAACACGAATGTGTTAGGAACTATTTATATGACGAAAGCTGTATTACCTTTATTGCTTGAGCGTGGTGAAGGTCGTATCATGAATATCATTTCCACAGCAGGTTTGCGTGGCAAGGTACATGAAACTGTTTATTGTGCAAGCAAGTTTGCTGTTCGTGGTTTTACCGAAAGCCTTCAAAAAGAATACGAAAACAACAACATTAAAATCAATGCTGTGTACATGGGAGGCATGGATACTCCATTTTGGGACGAAAATAACTTCGTTAAAGATCGCTCACGGCTAAAATCCCCTAGAGAAGTGGCAGAAATCATTATAGAGAAGATGGATGAAGATACAATCATTATTGAAAAATAGAAAAGTACTCTGCACGATAAGATAAGGATCAGTATGCACTGGAACTCTCCTAACTGCGATGAAAGAATGAATGTCTTAAATTAATGTTACTTACTATCGAGGTGAAGGAGAGTTCGTTCACTCATTGCAAGAAAAAGTCGTATTGAAATTACATTTTTCGTCTACAACGATTAAGCATTCCCTTCCTTTTAGTAGACCCTCAATAAAAACTCATCCCGCTAATAAGTGAAGCCTAGAATAAATCCAACATATTGTAAAACCACGAAAAGAACTTACTTTACATTCTGTTCATGTACATTTCAAAAAATATTGTGTTATATTTTTTTATATTCTTAATTTTCTGATAGATAGGTGAGCTAATAATTTGGACAACTTTAGTAAATGGAAAGATTACTGAAATAGTTGAAAAATAAATAAAAAGCTTGTAGAGGTAAATATCCATTCGTAGTGCAACAAAAATGAATGTAACCTAAAAAGATCGGAGAGTGAAAAATGAGAAAGTATGCGCAGGTCTTACTAATCATTCCTTTTATAGGAATGTGCGTTCTTCTACCAATAGCCAATCGTATTGAACCTTATATATTAGGAATGCCTTTCTTATTATTTTGGCTTGTTTTATGGATGGTATTATCATCCCTTGTTCTGTTCATCGTTTATAAACTTGATCCTACGAATGAAGGAAGTGAATATGAATGAACAGTGCCCTGATCATCATCTTTATTACTGCCGCAATTGCTTTATTCTTAGGGATTCGGGCAAGCCGAGGAAAAGAAATGAACATCAATGAGTTTGCGGTTGGGAATAAGCGATTTGGCACATTAATCGTCTTCCTCTTAATTGCAGGTGAAGTATATACAACCTTTACCTTTTTAGGTGGTAGTGGATGGGCTTATTCTAAAGGAGCCGCAGCATATTATGTTCCAGCTTATATTTGCTTAGCATATGTGCTTTCTTATTGGATGATTCCAAAAATTTGGAGATTCGCGAAAAAGCATAACGTTATCTCTCAACCTCAGTATTTTATGAAAAACTATAATAGTAAAGCCCTTGGTGTTGTTGTTGCTTTTATCGGGTTAATTGCATTAATACCCTATATTGTTATCCAATTAAAAGGATTAGGAATTATTGTATCTGAATCTTCCTATGGAACCATTTCTCCCTTTATGGCGTCTACAATCGGTGCAGTTATTGTCACTATTTATGTGACCATCTCAGGGATCCATGGATCCGCTTGGAACGCAGTATTAAAGGATATCATGATTTTATTTGTCATTGTATTCTTAGGAATCTATATTCCATACCACTATTTTGGCGGGATCAAACCTTTATTTGAAGCCATCGAAAATGTGAAACCGGAAGCTTTAACATTTGCATCTGAAGGCTATAGTCAATCTTGGTTTATTTCTACCATCATTTTAAATGCTTTTGGGTTTTACTTATTACCTCAATCTTTTAGTGTAGTATTAACAGCTAAAAGTGAACGAGCCTTAAAGAAAAATGCCATCACATTGCCGTTGTATACGATATTAATTTTATTTGCCTTCTTTATTGGATTTTCAGCCATTATTCAAGTGCCAGGATTACAAGGCGCGGATGGTGACCTATCGCTGTTACGTCTCACGATGCAAACATTCGATCCTTGGTTTGTAGGTATTGTTGGCGGTGCAGGTTTACTTACTGCATTAGTACCAGTATCCGTTATGGTCATGTCCGGAGCAGTTGGTTTAATGACCGGTTTCTATACATTATTAAGACCAAACTCCAGCGATCGTCAGCAATTACTAGTATCTAAATTATTGGTAATATTCATTATTGTAACCGCCTATGTTTTCTCCATTATAGGAGGGAAAGCATTAGCCATTCTCAATATTATGTCTTATGGTTTAATTACCCAATTAGTTCCAGCTATGATTTTCGGCTTCTTTCAAACAAAATTTATGAATACTTACGGGGCCATTACTGGTATTGTAACCGGTGTATCGATCGTCTTATTTAACGCAGTTACTTCATTTAAATTAGCAGATATTTTCCCAAATATTCCAAGTATCATCAATGATATTAATATTGGTTTTGTAGCGATTGCAGTTAATATTTTAGTGGCAGTGGGTGTAAGTTTGGCAACAAACTCATTGGATACAAGAAAAAGTCCTAATATGGCAGAAGAATTTATCAAATAAGTAATAAAAATTAAAGAAATCATGACATCTGTCATGATTTTTCTTGTTCTGAAAGATATTTTTCTATTAGTTCCATCGAAAATCCTTTACGATAAAGTGTCTGTTTCATTCTTTGCTTCCATTCATAACCATCATATTTAGAAAGCTTCCGTAAAGCCTTCTCCCCTTGATAGCGGATGGCTTCCATTTCCTCGTCCTCTTCTTTATGCCTATCCATATCATCTATCACAATGTGGATGACCTCGTATGGATACCCTTTTCTTAACAACATTTGCTCAAGTTTTTGCTTTTGAATGCGAAATGATTCTTTCAAATTTTTTTTGAAAAACTTTTCACTGATTTTTGATACTTTTTCAATTTGCTGCTCTTGAGGAAACTCGTCAAGTGCCTGATTAATCAAGGCTTCAGAGATTCCTTTTTCCTTTAATTCCATCTTGATTACCTCTGGACCTTTATCAGTCGTGTTAACCTGTGTCCGAACATAGGCAGCAGCAAATTCACAGTCGTTTAAATATTTTTGTTCAGAAAGTTTCAGTAATACTTCATTTATTACCGGCTCATCCACCTCTTTTGAAATAAGGTAATCCCGCACTTCTTTTTCCGATCTCATTCTCCTCGCCAAGTAATGGACAGCTAAATTGTATGCCTTACGGATATCATCTTGATACTGAATTTCCATTAATGAAAACTCATCAATTTCCATTCCTTTTTTTAGATGAAATTTTATTAAAACATCACTATCTACACTAAATGCAAATTCTTCTCCTTGACCGGAATCCATATAAATATTGAACCGGTCTTTATTTTTCTGCTGTGTGGTGATTTTTGTAATGATTCCCATATCCCTTCACCTCACCTCTACTTTACCATTGAGTACATTTGTTATGAAGGAAAAAGATATTGGTATTCCATTGACCCTTAACTTATTAAATATATTTCCTAAAATACGGTATCATTCCATTTTTAAAAGGTAAAAATGGAGATGGGTACATTATGTACCATTTTACTTATTAAAATAATGGAAAGGATGATCAAATTGTCGGAAAAAAAGAAAAGAAATAGAGATCGTGAAAGAAGCCATTTAACAAGTATGCAAGAAGTTACATACGGCCATGAATTTAAAATGGCTGACAGAGCAGGCGGGTATTTAAAAAATAAAAGGTAATACCCAAACTGATTAATTTTTTCCATTAATCGACCCCATCCAAATTGTAAAAGCTAGTAAAGGGAGCATATTAAGCTCCACTAGTCACATTTGAAAGGGGTATTTTAATGGGCCGCTCAAGAGGACAAAAAACTCGTGATCGTAATAAAGCTTCACTCCCACAAGTTCCTAAAAACATGAAATCTGACGGAAATGATGTAGAATTCTCTAAAGAAATGGCAGATGGAGCTGACCTTGAGGCACTTTCCCGGGCCAATGCCGCCAACCAACGTGTCAATGCACGCAGAAAAAAATAATGGTGAAAAGAGTAAATGAAGCAGGTTTTTACCTGCTTCTTATTTTAATTAACTGTCACAGATTCCTTGGAAACGATTTTGGATTGAAACTCTCCTTCGATGGAAAAATAACGAATAGCGGTTTGTTGCTTTTCAAGGTGATTTAGATCATCCTTAGACGCTTTAACGACAAAAATCCCTTCCCCAATTTCTTCTTCAAGGCTAATGAATGGAGGGCAATTATGTGGTATTAATCCTTGTACAAGCCAATATTTTATTTTTTTATGCTGATTTGGAAGTACAGAAGAAGTTTTCACAGTTAGCTTCTTGGAGGATGACGATTGACAAACATAAACAAGATCTTCGATTACTGCACTTGCGGTTGGGAACATCCCAGCACCTGGACCTTGAAGTGTAATCCGTCCTACCAGATCGGAATGCACGGCTACTGCATTTTCTACCCCTTCCACATGATAAAAAGGGTGCTCACTTCCTACTAGAACAGGTTTAACCGATGCTTTAACTTGATTTCCCTCATTGATTAGGCTGGCAATATGTTTAAACTTCAATCCAATTTTTCCGGCAGTTTCCATCAATTCACTTGTTATGGAAGTGATTCCTTCTCGCTCAACTTCATCCCACTCAGGTTCCACTCCAAAGGCGATTTGGCTTAGAATCATTGTTTTATAAAATGCATCAAAGCCTTCAACATCATTCGTAGGATTCGCTTCTGCATAACCATTTTCCTGCGCCTGCAACAAACTTTCTTCAAACGACTGTTTTTTCTCTCTCATTTCTGTAAGAATAAAATTTGATGTACCATTTAAAATCCCTTCAATCTGCTGGACACGGTTAATTTTTAATAACTGTCTCAACGTTTGAATGACTGGTATTCCTCCGGCTACCGTTGCCTCGAATCCAACAGATACACTATTCTTTTCCGCCAGCTCAAGTAGCTCTTTTCCATGATGGGCGAACATTTCCTTATTAGCTGTAATCACGTGGCAGCCCCGCTGAATGACATTTTTCAAATATGTAAAAGCAGGTTCCTTATCGACAATTGCTTCAACAACCACATCCAGTTGAGGCAGTTGAAGGATTTCTTCAAAATTGGTAGTAACAAAAACTTCATCATGAATATTTCTTTTTCGATCTTTGTTTTTAATTAGAATAGCCGCTACTTCGACCTTTTTTCCTAAAACAGCTGACAGCTCATCAGAATGAGATTGAATGGTCCGATAAACTCCTTCACCAACCGTACCAAATCCGAGTATTGCCACTTTAATTACAGACATTTTCTCTTCCACCCCTTTACTAAAATGAAAAACCCTCTTCATAAGAAGAGGGCTTTTGTTTCCTCCTCTTATCTTTCAGGTAATAAACCTGCAGGAATTAGCACCTTTTCAAGGAATACCTTGAAGGTTGCCGGGCTTCATTGGGCCTAGTCCCTCCGCCACTCTGGATAAGAGTTATATTTCACTATTCATTATTTTCCAACATATTAATAACAATAATAGTCAACTATACTAAGGATGTCAATATTTCTCTTTTCAGAATAATCAATAAAACTTGTAAGAATTGATAAATTAGTACAAGTACACTAGGGTGAAAAGCATTTAAACTCCTGCGCAAATTCTGGTCAGGGATAAACCGCAGGCTAAATCACTTAGAAAATTCTCCAGTCCTCAAAAAACGAAGAACGTGGAGTAAAAATGATCTGTAAAGTATATCACTGTCTATTTTTAAAAGGGTTTTTCCATTCCATAAGAACCGCATAATTACAAGATTCTTCATCCTCGAGATAATCTTTGGCAATCCCAAGAGGAACTCTCCCGCATCGGAGTAGAAACGTGATAACAGGATCCTTTAACTGCCCGCTAATAATGGCTTGCAAATAGGCTTCTGGTGACATTTGATCAGCCACTTTATGGTAGCCTGGTATACGCCCTCCTCCGAGCAATCGATCATACCCTTTTTCAATTACGACATGGTACATAGCCTGCATCATTAATTTTCCTAGCCCAAGTTTGCGATACTTGGGACGAACACTAATGTCGACAATATATAAAGTATTACCGTTAGGGTCATGATTGCGAATATAACCGTGGTCAGTGATCTCTCCCCACGTATGGGCAGCATCATTTGGATCAAAGTCTACGCAAAGTCCGGTAAGTGACCCAGCTAATTCCCCATTGATCTCAACACATAAAGCTCCTTCTGGAAAAAGAGTAACATGATTGGTTAATTGCTCTTTGTTCCACCACAATTCCGATGGAAAAGGAGGTGGAAAACATTCGGACTGGATTTCAATAAGCTGATCAAAGTCGTCTTTCGTATAATTGCGAATACAAACTGGAATCGGACGATCTTGGTCAAAAACATACAATTCACTGTGATACACTTTACCAACCCCTCCATAAAACTATTTATAGTTCTTCTTTTTTTATTTCCAATCAGTGTACAGATCGGTTCTACGGTCGCGCCATGTCGTGACAGAACCACGCTCGCGAACTTCATATAATAATTGAAGGTCAAGGTCTGCGGTTACGATCATGTCATTATTGATTTCCCCTTGTACCTGTATGCCCTGCGGAGGGAATGGAATATCATTCGGTGTGATAACAGCAGCCTGCGCAAAATTAGCTCGCATAAAATCAACGGTTGGCAATGAGCCGACTGTTCCTGTTAGAACCACATATACCTGATTTTCAATTGCCCGAGCATGGCAGGTGTACCGGACTCGGTGGAACCCGTGGCGATCATCGGTACAAGATGGACAGAAAATAACGTCTGCTCCTTTTGCCTTGGCCATACGGACGATTTCTGGAAATTCAATATCATAGCATGTTAGAATGGCTATTTTTCCTTTTTCCGTTTCAAAAATTTGAAACGAATCTCCTTTGGCCATATTCCATTCGTTAACTTCGGTTGGGGTAATATGAAGTTTGGCCTGCTCGCCAATTCTGCCATCTGGATAAAATAAATGTGCTGTGTTATATAACTTGCCGTTTTTTTCTAAAACATGAGTTCCGGCAATAATATGCATATTGGTTTCTTTAGCGAATTTCGTGAACAGTTCACGGTAACTTTCAGTAAAGCTTGGTAAGTCGTTAATCGTTAAACTGTTCCCTTTTTCGTCTCCGATGGACAAAAGCTGTGTTGTAAAGAATTCAGGAAAAAGGACAAATTCAGCCCCAAATTCCTGGGCAGTTTTTATATAATGTTCACATTGAGCGGCAAATTCCTCAAAAGAATGGATCGTATGCAAATGATATTGTACTGCAGATACTCTCAGTTTCATGGGCAACCCTCCATGTGTAATATTTTGAAAAAAGGATTCCATATACAAATTATCTATAAATTAATATTTTAATACAAATAATATGCTGCAATAAACAGAAAAAGCCAGCAAACGTGGCTTTGTAGAGTTATTTACATAACAAATGAAAAACGTCATTTTTCACTTATCTAGTAAGTTTGGCCTCAGCTAGTTTAATTTGTTCACGTATCTGCTCTGGTGAAGTTCCCCCAAAACTGTTGCGGACGGCTACAACATGTTCCGGTGCTAACACATCGTAAATATCTTCTTCAAACAAACCACTAAACTGATGATACTCGTCAAGGGATAAATCCAATAAAAACTTACCTGATTGAATCGCATAAAGAACAATTTTTCCAATTACCTCATGTGCTTCACGGAACGGCAGTCCCTTGCGTACCAAATAATCAGCAATATCTGTCGCATTAGAAAAATCATTATTGATCGCTTTGCGCATAACTTCTTTATTAACAGTCATCGTTTCAATCATCGGTGCCAAAAGCTTTAATGAACCCTCTAAAGTTTCTGCCGTATCAAACATGCCTTCTTTGTCTTCTTGTAAATCTTTATTGTAGGCAAGTGGCAACCCTTTTAACACTGTCAACAAACCTACCAAATTACCATATACTCGCCCTGTTTTTCCACGAAGCAATTCCGGCACGTCCGGATTCTTTTTCTGCGGCATGATACTTGAGCCTGTACAGAAAGAATCATCAAGCTCGATAAATTGGAATTCTTGACTTGACCAAATCACCAACTCCTCGGATAAACGAGAAATATGGGTCATAATGATGGAACCAATGGACAAAAATTCAAGGATAAAATCACGATCACTGACGGCGTCCATGCTATTCGGATAAATCGTTTCAAATCCTAATATTTCAGCCACCCGCTCACGATTGATCGGGAAGGTGGTCCCTGCTAAAGCACCGGAACCGAGCGGAAGCCAGTTGATTCGTTTTAATGAATCTAACAATCTCTCCTTATCACGCTCAAGCATCCAGAAATAGGCCATCAAGTGGTGGGCAAACGAGACAGGCTGAGCTCGCTGCAGATGAGTATATCCTGGAATTAAAGTCTCGACATGTTCCTTTGCCTGACTAAGTATTGCCTTTTGTACATCTTCAATCAGTTTGATTAACTCTGTTGTTTTCGTGCGCAAATAAAGATGCATATCTGTTGCCACCTGGTCGTTCCGGCTGCGCCCAGTATGTAGCTTGCCCCCAACAGGCCCGATTTGTTCAATTAATAGCTTTTCAATATTCATATGAATGTCTTCATCTTCTACTGAGAAATTAACCTCATTTCGATCCACCTTTTCTTTGATCAAAAGAAGCCCGTCGATGATTTTTTCCGCATCCTCCTTCGGAATAATCCCGCACTCTCCTAACATTTGTACATGGGCTAGGCTCCCAGCAATATCCTCCTTGGCCAACTTTTGATCAAAAAAAATGGATGCTGTGAATTCCTCTACAAGCTTATTTGTTTCCTTGGTAAAACGTCCGCCCCATAACTTTGACATATCTTCTCCCCCCTAAATGTAAGAAGATTGCCCTCGAATCAGCTTCGAGGGCAATCCGAAAGTTAAAACAAATTATTGCTTTACAACCGATTCTTCTTTCTTGTTCACTTCAGAATAGACTTTTGTAGGAAGTCCCCAAAGCTTAATAAAACCAACTGCCGCGTTATGGTCAAATGCATCGCCCTTTGTATATGTTGCCAGTTCTTCATTGTACAAGCTGTGTACAGATTTGCGGCCCACTACCGTATGATTTCCCTTATGAAGCTTCACACGAATGGTGCCTGACACCACTTTTTGTGTTTCCTCAATAAAGGCATCTAAAGCTGCTTTTAACGGTGAATACCAAAGTCCCTCATAAATGATTTTCGCCATTTGCTGATCCACTTGTGTTTTGAACTGAGTCACTTCGCGAGGCAATGTTAAAAATTCCAATTCTTTATGGGCATTGATCAAAATCAGTGCTGCAGGATTCTCATATACTTCACGAGACTTAATTCCTACTAATCTATTTTCAATGTGATCAATACGGCCCACACCATGCTTGCCACCAACCTTGTTTAATGTTTCAATCAATTGAACAAGTGTCATTTTTTCTCCATTTAAAGCCACTGGTACGCCCTGTTCAAATTCAATTTCAACATATTCAGCAACATCCGGTGTTAATTCAATTGGATTCGTCCATTCGTATGCTTCTTCCGGCGCTTCTGCCCAAGGATCTTCCAAAACCCCAGCCTCACAAGCACGTCCCCAAATATTAGCATCAATTGAGAACGGATTATCCAAGTCTACCGGAATAGGAATACCGTGCTTTTTCGCATAATCAATTTCCTCGTCACGTGTCATCCCCCATTCACGGACCGGAGCAACCACTTTTAAGCTTGGATTGAGAGCCTGAACAGAAACTTCAAAACGAACTTGGTCATTTCCCTTACCAGTACAACCATGAGCCACTGCTGTGGCACCTTCTTGTTCAGCAATATCCACCAATAATTTTGAAATAAGTGGTCTTGATAATGCAGAAGATAACGGATACTTCCCTTCATATAAACAATTCGCTTTTAAAGCTGGTAAAATATAATCCTTTGCCAGCATTTCTTTTGCGTCCACCATAATGGCTTTGATCGCCCCAACATTCAATGCTTTGTTTTTAATAGCTTCTAAGTCTTTCCCCTCACCAACATCGAGACCTAATGCAATCACATCATAACCATATTTTTCTTGGATCCATTTCACGGAAACAGATGTATCTAAACCACCAGAATATGCTAATACGATTTTTTCCTTAGCCATTGTTACGCTCCTTATTTATCAGTTTTGTATTATTATTCATATTTAAGTATTATTATACATTTAATTTTAAAAAAATCCACTATTAACCTAGTAATAATTTTAAAATGGCTTTTTGTGCATGAAGACGATTTTCAGCCTCATCAAAAACCACGGAATGAGGACCATCGATTATCTCTGCTGTTACCTCTTCACCACGATGAGCTGGCAAGCAATGCAAGAAGATAAAATCTTCTTTCGCATATTGACAAAGCTCCTGATTCACTTGATAGCCCTGAAAATCTTTTAACCTCTTTTCAGTCTCCATTTCCTGTCCCATACTGGTCCAAACATCTGTAACGATGACATCTGCATTCTTAATTGCCTCTAGAGGATCATTCGTTACCGTTACTGTGCTTCCCGTTTGCTTCCCAACTTTTATCGCCTTTTCAGTAATCGCCTCATCCGGTAAATATCCTTGCGGGCTGGCGATACTAATATTCATTCCAACCTTAACCGCACCTTCCATTAATGAATGTGCCATATTATTATAACCATCACCAATGTAGCAAAGTTTTAAGCCGGCCAATTTCCCCTTATGCTCTAATATTGTTAACAGGTCCGCTAACACTTGGGTTGGATGCTGTAAATCGGTTAATCCATTAATAACAGGTATGGTTGCATGCTCTGCCAATTCTTCCACGGAATCATGAGAAAATGTTCGGATCATAATGCCATCCACATAGCGAGATAGCACTTTTGCCGTATCAGAAATGCTTTCCCCTCTGCCAAGCTGAATATCCTTAGAGCTTAAGAAAATCGCATGTCCCCCAAGCTGCAACATCCCCACTTCAAACGACACTCTGGTGCGCGTAGAAGATTTTTCAAAAATCATTCCTAATACTTTACCAGCAAGATAAGGATGTGGCTTGCCTTGTTTTTGCATCGCTTTTAATTCTTGCGCTTCTTCAAGTAAATAAAGGATTTCCTCTTGTGTAAAATCAGAGAGCTGCAAAAAATCTTTCCCTTTAAATAACAATTCACTTGGCTTAATGGCATTTAGCATGAACGGCACCTCTTTTCTCTAATTTATGAAATTCACTTACGGTCTTTACTTCTATATCAGAAGTAAATCCTTTTAATCGTTCCATCATTACTTTTACTGTATCCAGATGGGTAAGGACCGGCACCTTAAATCGAATCGCCTGCTCACGAATTTGAAACCCAAATTTCTGTTTATTTCTCCCTTGATTTGGAATATTTACAACCAACTTTACCATTTGATTTTTAAATAATTGCTGAACATCTTGTTCATCTTTAACTACCTTTTCAACAGGAATCCCATGGCTTTGAAGAAAATGGGCTGTTCCTTCTGTGGCTGCCAAATTGTATTTTGTTTTCAACTGTTGGAAAATTTGCAGGCTCTCAGGCTTTTCCCGATCTGCAATTGAACAGAAAATATAATCACCTACAACCGAACCAGAAATAGACGGTAAAGCTTTATCAAGTGCCTGTTGATAATTCATGTCGATTCCAAGTGCTTCTCCAGTAGATTTCATTTCAGGTCCAAGCACATGGTCGACTCCTTTCAGCTTACTTGATGAAAAGATCGGTGCTTTCACAGAATAATAGTTTGGTTCTACTAATAACCCAGTTGTTGGACATAAATCAGTTAACGACTCACCCATTTGGACTCTTACGGCCCACTCAATCATTGGCACCCCTGTGACCTTGCTCATGATTGGCACGGTTCTAGAGGAACGTGGGTTAACCTCTAAGACATAAACTGTATTTCCATGGATAACGAACTGGATATTCATCATCCCTTTGATTTGCGCGGCTATTGCAATACGGTTCGCATAATCGATTAGCACTTCTTTTGTTTGTTCATCCAATGAAATAGGCGGGAACACGGATATACTGTCACCGGAGTGAACTCCTGCTTTTTCAATATGCTCAAAGATACCTGGAACAACGATATTCTTTCCATCACTTATGACATCAATTTCACATTCAAGCCCAGGTAGGTATTTGTCCACTAATAATGGCCACATTTTTTCATGTGAATTTTGTTGTAGTTGCTGGATGTATCCCAATAATTCTTCTTTTGAAAAAATAGTAAACATTGACTGTCCGCCAATTACGTAAGACGGTCTTACGAGTACGGGATATCCGAGTTCTGTTGCTGCTTCCAACAATTGATCCACATTTTCGGCCGTTTTGCCTTCAATATGTGGAATATTCAAGTCCTCAAGCAATTGATAAAATTCTTTTCTGTCCTCTAAAAGGTCCACATCCTTTACGGAAGTACCCAAGATAGGAATGCCTTCCTCTTCCAATGCATGCGCTAAATTAATCGCCGTTTGACCACCAAATTGAATCAATACTCCTTCAACCTGTTCCTTTTCAATGACATGAAGGACATCCTCAACAGCAAGTGGTTCAAAATACAATCGATCAGCTACAGAATAGTCCGTACTTACCGTCTCTGGGTTATTATTCATGACAACCGCTTCATACCCTTTTTTCTTGATGGCCTTGGCAGCATGAACAGAACAGTAGTCAAATTCAATTCCTTGACCAATTCTAATTGGTCCTGACCCGATGACTAGAATTTTTTTCGAATTAGTCGTTTCGACTTCATCAAAACCGTGCCAAGTAGAGTAATAGTAAGGTGTCACCGCATCAAACTCTGCCGAACAGGTATCCACCATCTTATATCCCGGTTTCCAATTCAATTCCTTCCTCTTATCTCTAACTTGTTTTTCCGGAATTTTATAAATTTGAGACAATAGCTTATCCGAGATATTATATCGTTTTGCTTCTTTTAATAATGAAACAGGAACATTGCCCCAATCATAGGTTGCCAGTTTCTTTTCCAACTCAACCATTGCGCTTATTTTGTGTAAAAACCAAAAATCAATTTGCGTTAATTGCTGAATTTTTTCAATGGAGATCCCTCTTCTAAATGCTTCAGCAAGGACGAATAGTCGCTGGTCATTGGCCGTTTCAAGCAGTTTGAATAATTCTGCTTCCTTTATGGATTGAACACTTTCTTGGCATAAACCGTATACATTCATTTCCAGCGAACGAATCGCTTTATTTAGGGCTCCCTCAAAGGTTCGATCTATCGCCATAACTTCACCAGTTGCTTTCATTTGCGTGCCAAGCGTTCGATCCGCTTCAGGAAACTTATCAAATGGGAAACGTGGTAGTTTAACCACGATATAATCAATCGCCGGTTCAAATGAAGCAAAGGTATTGCCTGTTATCGGATTGATAATTTCATCCAAATGATAGCCTATGGCACATTTTGCCGCCATCCTTGCAATTGGATAACCAGTAGCTTTCGAGGCAAGGGCAGATGAACGGCTAACCCGAGGGTTTACTTCAATAATGTAGTATTGGTTGGATTCTGGGTTTAGTGCAAACTGGATATTGCATCCTCCAATAATCTCTAATTCTCTAATGACCTTAATTGAAACGTCACGGAGCATTTGATATTGAACATCTGTTAATGTTTGTGATGGAGCCACAACGATGGAATCGCCAGTATGTACACCAACCGGATCCATGTTTTCCATATTGCAGACAATGATGCATGTATCATTTGCGTCTCGCATGACCTCATATTCAATTTCCTTCCACCCTTTAATGCTTTTCTCTAAAAGCACTTGGTGAATCGGACTTGCTGCTAAACCTTTTTTTAGAACAACTTCAAGCTCTTGTTCGTTATGGGCAAAGCCTCCGCCATCACCGCCCAACGTATAGGCTGGGCGCACAATAACCGGAAAGCCAATCTCCTTAACGAATTGGACGCCCTCTTCATAAGTATGAATGATCGACGATTCCGGAATCGGTTCACCAATTTTTAGCATTAAATTACGAAATTTCTCACGATCCTCCCCTTTTTTAATCGACTCAACGGAAGTCCCGAGGAGTTCTACTTGATATTTATCAAGGATTTTTTGTTCATAAAGCTGAACAGCCAGATTCAACCCTGTTTGACCGCCAAGCGTTCCAATGATCCCGTCTGGCTTTTCTTTCTGAATAATTTTTTCAATCGTTTCAACTGTTAACGGTTCAATATAGACTTTATCGGCAATGGTTTCGTCTGTCATGATTGTCGCCGGGTTATTGTTGATGAGGACAACCTCTATTCCTTCTTCTTTAAGTGCAATGCAAGCCTGGGTTCCAGCATAATCAAATTCTGCTGCCTGCCCAATGACAATAGGCCCAGAGCCGATAACAAGTACTTTTTTTAGCTTTTTATTTAATGGCATAACGTGTCTCTCCCAATGAAGCAATCTGAGTTACAAATTCAGTGATAATATGAACGGTATCGTTCGGTCCCGGATGGGCTTCCGGATGGAATTGTACAGTTTGGATTGGATAATGTTTATGTTTCAATCCTTCAATAGATTTATCGTTCACATTCAAGTAAGTGATTTTGAAAACGTTCTTATCAATACTTGAATCAACGACGACATAGCCATGATTTTGGGAAGTAATTTTTACTTTTCCAGTTGACAATTCTTTCACTGGATGATTTCCTCCACGATGTCCATAGGCAAGCTTCTCCGTTTGTGCTCCATAGGCAAGGGCAATTAATTGATGGCCAAGGCAAATACCTAGGGATGGATAATGCTGGCTAATTTTCTTAATTTCCGGGAACCATTTTTTTAACTCCATCGGATCGCCAGGTCCATTGCTAAATAGGACACCATCTGGATCTATGGCTTTTATTTTTTCAAATGGGGTAGAGTATGGCACAACCGTCACTGCACAGCCTTCATCCAAAAGAGCGGTAAGAATAGATTTTTTATAACCAAAGTCCATTAAAACCACATGAGGTCCTTTATTTTTAAAATATTTCGTTTTCTTTGTTGATACTTTTTCCACCCAAAAAGTGTTTTTTACTGGCGGCAGCTCCTCTTTTTTTGTGTGACTTAAATACCCTCTTACGGTCCCACGACTACGGACCGTTTTCACGAGAAGTCTTGTATCGACCCCAGCAATTCCTGTAACACCGGCTTGTGCTAATTTATCAGAAAATTTTTGGATGGATTGATAATGGCTAGGTGTTTCACATAAATCTCCGATGACAACCCCTGCCAGTGCCGGTGAAATGCTTTCGTCATCCATCGCATTGATTCCATAGTTTCCGATGATTGGATAACAAAATGTGATGATTTGACCAGCATAGGAAGGATCCGTAATAATTTCCTGATATCCAGTCATGCTCGTATTAAATACCACTTCACCGAGGGAATCCTTCTTAGCACCAATCAATACCCCTTCAAACACTTCTCCCGTTTCCAAAGTAAGATACCCCTGTTCCAACTAACCTCACTCGCCTTTCTCTAAACTTTGGAACGTTTTTTCCAATGCTATCATACATTCGTTTATTTCTTCTTGTGTTACATTTAGTGGAGGCAAAATCCGTACCACCTTTGGACCCGCAGTTAGAATTAAGAGTTTATATTGGATGGCCTTTTTAACAATAGCTAATGCATCTGTTTCAACCACCAAGCCCTTTAATAATCCTTTGCCACGGATCTCTTTAATACAAGTGTACTTCTTCTTCAGACTTTCAAGCTGCTGGTCGAGGTACACTGAAATTTCTTTCACGTGTGTCAGTATATTACTCTCAAGTAAGTGTGAAATCGTTGCTATTCCAGCTGCCGTGGCTAAGGGATTCCCTCCAAAGGTACTGCCATGTGTGCCAGGCTCGAAGCCCTTTGCTACTTTTTCTTTAGCAATGATCGCTCCGATTGGGAATCCAGAACCGAGTCCTTTAGCTAGACTAATCACATCCGGTTGAATGGAGTATTGTTGATAAGCAAATAGGGTTCCCGTTCTTCCCATTCCCGTCTGAATTTCGTCAACCATCAAGAGAATGTCGTTTTCTTTACAAATTTGGGATAGCTTTTGCACCCAAGTTGGTTCAGCTGGTATGACGCCTCCTTCTCCTTGAACAAGTTCAAAAAGAACCGCTGCCGGTTTGATAATGCTTAATTCTTCAAGTGATGCCACATCGTTAAACGGAAGGTAACTAAATCCAGGCATTAAAGGGGCAAAACCATGTTGAATTTTTTCCTGACCAGTAGCAGTTAAAGTAGCTAATGTTCGGCCATGGAAGGATTGCTGAAAGGTCACAATTTGAACGGAATTGCTTCCCTTCACTTTGCTAGCATATCTTCTTGCAAGTTTAATTGCTGCTTCATTTGCTTCCGCCCCACTGTTGCAAAAGAAAACTTGATCACCGCAGGAATTAGCTGTTAGTAAAGCGGCAAGCTTTTCTTGATTTGGAATATGATAAAGGTTAGAACAATGCCATAAATTCTGCAGTTGTTCCTCCAGTGTTTTTTTTACTGCATCCGGAACATGTCCTAGATTGCAAGTGGCGATTCCGGAAGTGAAATCTAAATATTTGGACCCTTTGTCATCCCACACATAACTCCCTTTCCCTTTTACAAGGGTAACTGGGAAACGAGAGTAGGTTGGCATAATGGGCGTTGCCATGGAGATGGAATTATTTGATGTCATCATGCAATCTCCTCTTCTAGTACAATTTTTGTACCTATTTTTTTACCGTTCACGTAATCAATCAAACTACTTTTTTCTAAACCACTAATGATGGCCACCTCATGGATGTTATGGACAAGCCCATCGATTGCCGCTTTTACCTTTGGGATCATGCCACCATAGATGATTTTCTTTTCAATCATTTCTTCGATAACTGCTTTGGATACTTTATCAAGTTTCTGTTTAGTCCCGTTTTTTTCCACTAAGATTCCCGGGATATCACTGATAAAACAAAGATTTGCCTGTAGTGCTTTAGCAATCGCGGAAGCAGCTATATCACCGTTGATATTGTATCGCTGACCAAATGCGTCGATTCCAATGGGGGAAATGACCGGGATGCTTCCTTGAGCAATAATCCCTTCAATTACTAAGTGTTTCACCTCTTCCACTTCACCAACAAAACCTAATTCATTTGCATTTTGAACGGGCTTTGTTTGGAGTAGACCACCGTCAACTCCACTCACGCCGATTGCCGTACCCCCTACTTCAATCAGATTCCGAACAACTTGCTTATTGACCATACCACTCAAAACCATCTCAACAATATCCAAAACATCTTGATTCGTTACCCTCAAGCCATTAACAAATTTCGTTTCAATATTTAAGCTTTTCACTAATTGATTGATCATAGGGCCACCACCATGGACGATAATGGGTGTCCATTCACCAGTTTGATGGAGGGAAACGATGTCTTCATAAAAGGATCTCGGTAGATTTTCTAACACACTTCCGCCACACTTAATGACTAAGTATTTCATTTCGGTTCCCTCCCTTACGTGCGGTAGGATGCGTTAATTTTCACATAATCATACGTTAGGTCGCATCCCCAAGCAGCAGCACTACAATCTCCTTGATTTAATTCAACGAATATTTGGACATTTTCTTGTTCCAAGTATTCTTTTGCTTCTTCTTCTACAAACACACATGGAAGACCGTTTTCAAATACGGTGATTGGTCCAATTCCTACTTTTACTGTGTTCGGGTCAACAGGAACACCACTATATCCAATGGCTGTCACGATTCTTCCCCAGTTAGCATCTGTTCCATAGATCGCTGTTTTTACCAGATTAGAAGAAATAATTGATTTTCCAACTGCTCGTGCTGCTTCTAAACTATAAGCACCGCTCACATTCACTTCAATGAGCTTTGTTGCTCCTTCTCCGTCTCTGGCAATTTTTTTAGCAAGAGATTCACATACGATTTTTAATCCGCTCACAAATAAATCCCAATCAGGATGTTCTTTTGTCAGTTGGTTATTTTTTGCTAAACCGTTGGCCATGACTAGTACCATGTCATTGGTACTTGTGTCACCATCCACTGTAATCATGTTGAATGTTTGGTTCGTTACATCCTTTAAGGCTGAGACTAGATCATCGTAAGCAATGTTTGCATCTGTTGTGACAAATCCGAGCATGGTAGCCATGTTGGGATGGATCATGCCAGACCCTTTAGCGGCCCCACCGATACTGACAGTTTTGCCATCAATTTTTAATTGGACAGCTGTGTTTTTAACCGTCGTATCTGTCGTCAAAATTGCTTTTTTAAAGTTGTCTTCCTGTTCATATTCTTTCTGTAGAATTTGCTTAATGCCTTGATTGATTTTATCCATTGGCAGTAATTCTCCGATTACACCAGTTGATGTTACTGCAACGAGATGGTCATCAATATGTAGTTCAGCGGCAAAATTTTTCTGCATTTCATAAGCATCCATTAATCCTTGTTCCCCAGTACATGCATTTGCATTTCCAGAGTTCACGAGAATGGCTTGAAGCTTTTGCTCTTTGGCAATGCTTTCTTGCGTGACTAATAAGGGGGCTGCCTGAAACACATTTGTCGTATAGACACCAGCTGCAGTTGCAGGGACCTCTGAAACAATATAGCCAAGATCGAGCCGTTTTCTTTTAATCCCACAATGCATACCACCTGCTTTAAAACCTAACGGTAACGTAACACTTTCTTTCTCAAAAACTACTATTTTTTCACTTGATATCGCTTGAACCAATCTCATTTCCCCCTTTGTAAACAACCATTTTTTTACGGATACATTGGTATATTGATTAATCCTGTGCTTTCATCCCAGCCGAACATCAGGTTTGCATTCTGGATTGCTTGACCAGAAGCACCTTTCATTAAATTATCGATGACAGAGATGATCGTTAAACGGTTAGTACGCTCGTCAACATGTAAACCGATATCACAATAATTACTTCCCCAAACTTCTTTAGTTGCTGGGATCGTCCCTACCGGCCTTACTCGGACAAATGGCTTATTTTTATAAAACTTTTTGTATAACTCATACACTTCTAAAGTTGAAAGGTTTCGCTTTAGGTTTACATACATTGTGCACATAATTCCTCTTGTCATCGGAACCAAGTGGGTTGTAAAAGAAACGGTGATTGGATGGCCGCTTTCCTCTTCTAGAACTTGTTCAATTTCCGGAATATGTTGATGTTTCCCCAACTTGTATGCTTTTAAATTTTCATTTATTTCAACATAATGACTTGTTAATGATAAACCTCTACCCGCACCACTAACACCTGATTTGGCATCAATGATGATTGATTCAAAATCTACTAAGTTTGTTCTTATAATAGGTATGAGTCCTAAATTTGTTGCAGTTGGATAACACCCTGGATTTGCAATTAAGCGTGCATCACTTATTTTTTCAGCGTAAATCTCACTTAATCCATAGATTGCTTGATTTAAATATGCCCGGTCAGCAGATGGATGCTTATACCAAAATTCATATTGTTCCTCGGTTTTTAAGCGAAAATCCCCTGATAAATCTATACATCTTACCCCTTCTTCCATTAGCTCTGGTACCAATCTGCTACTTACGCCAGATGGAGTGGCAAGGAAAACAACATCATTTTGTTCAGCTAATGTTTTCGGATCAAATTTTTCTAACGGTTGTTCTAGTATTCCAGTTAGATGAGGGTAAGCCTCACTAAAGCTATTTCCAGCCTGGGAGTTAGATACAACGGTACCAATCTTTAAGTGTGGATGTATCTTTATAAGTCTAATTAGTTCCACTGCTCCATACCCAGTACCGCCGATAACTGCTGCCTTCATTCTTTCTCTCACTCCCGCATCCTTTTATATTGAATTATTATACATCCATATATATAAATATTCAATCTATAAATTTAGATTTTTTCATCTAATCCTAAAATTATTAGGATTTTATTTGGAAACGCTTTCATTTTGTTTTTATAAAATATACAATCTTTATGCAAAATGACCTTAAAAAAGGGGCTGTCCGGAAAGTGGTATTTCAGCCGAAATCTTTATAAAAGCAAAACCCAAGAATGCTGTTAAATCAACATTCTTGGGTTTTTAATTTGGGTTCATTTTTCTCTTAAATGGACTTTTTAGACAGCCCCAGTTATACATTTGATCGTCATCTCATTTATATAAGATTTCCAATACCTTTCTTAATTCTTCAACTGAAATTTGCCCAGGAGCAGAGGAGTTTGTTGCTACTCCAAAGGAAATGGCTGATCCAAAACCACCAAATCGGCTAATTTTTCCATAATCCCCCATCGATATGGTGATAAATGGTCTATCTGCATATTTCTCATTCATTGTATTTGCCGCTTCTAATAAAGTAATCACATCTCCTGGATGATTAGGCATGACCGCAATTTTCGAAATATCGCCATCAAGTTCCTGTGCTTTACAAAGGCGTGATATGATTTCTTCCTTTGGTGGTGTTTTTTCAAAATCATGATTAGATAATATAACAAATACCCCATTGGAATGAGCGGTATCAATTAACTTTTTTATATCCTGTTCTTCATTAAATAATTCAATATCAATGAAATCGGAAAGGCTCGTCTCGGCCACCACTTTATTAAGCTCCATATAATAACCGTTATTTATTTCCTTTTCTCCTCCTTCACGTTTACTTCTAAACGTGAAAATAATCGGGGTACTGTGAAGAATACTGCGAATTTCGGAAAGTGCCTGTTTAACCTTTTCGATTTTCTCTACCTTTTCAAAAAAGTCAACCCGCCATTCAACCAAATCTACATGAAGTTTTTGAATATATTCCGCTTCCAACTTCAGCTCCTTCAACGTTTTTCCGATCATCGGAACACAAATCTTTGGAGCTCCTTCACCTATGGTGAGACCTTTTACCTTTATGATTTTCTTCATCTTTCCGTCTCACTCCATCTCATTTTATCTATTATATAATGAGCTATTTCTTCAGGAGTTTTCCCATCGGTTTGGATTTTCAAATGATGATTGGCATAAATTACTTGACGCTTCTCAAAAAGCTCTTTCATCTCTTCTATAGACTTTCCTTGTAAGACGGGACGGCTGTCAATAATGAGATTGACTCGCTCAAGCCAGCTTTCAAATGAAACTTCTAGAAAAATGACAAACGTGGATGATAAACAAGCAGTGCGAATTTCCTCTTGTAAAAATGCCCCACCACCTAATGAGAGAACCAGATTCTTTTCTAGCGCCAGACTAGTAATTAAACTTTTCTCCTTTTCTCTAAATACCGCTTCACCTAATTCTTTAAAAATTTGTGAAGTAGGCATTCCCAATTCTTTTTCAATCACTTCATCCGTATCCATAAATTTTCTGCCTAATTTTTTAGCCACTAAATTTCCAACCGTGGTCTTCCCTGCACCCATGAACCCAATAAATACAATACTTTTTTCTAATCCATTAATATCCATAAATACAACCCCTAAATAAAACCTTTATTTGAGTTTATTCGTTGTCAAACTTCTTGACAAGACAAAAAATGACGATTTTTAACAAATAATGCCTGACATCAAAAAGAGACCCCCTCTGGAGTCTCCAAATTTATTGTTTCATTTTTGGATCGAGCACGTCGCGCAATCCGTCTCCCATTAAGTTGAAGCCAAGTACGGTGAGCATGATGGCCATACCTGGGAAGAATAATGTCCATGGTGCTTGAGTAATGTAGTTTTTGGAATCTGCTAGCATTTTTCCCCATTCCGGTTCTGGCGGTTGGGCTCCCAATCCTAGAAAACCAAGTGCTGCTGCCTCAATGATAGCTGTAGCAATTGCTAGTGTTGCTTGTACAATGACCGGGGAAATACTGTTAGGCAAAATGTGTCGGAAAAGGATTCGTGTATCCCTCATCCCTATGGCTTTAGCTGACATAATGTACTCTTCCTGTTTGATACTCAGAACCTTCGAGCGAACTAATCGGCCAAAGTTGGGAACGTTAATCACTGCAATCGCTATCAATGCATTCCTTAATGATGGACCAAGGATGGATACGACGGCGATTGCTAATAGAATACTTGGAAAAGCAAGCATGATATCAAAAATACGCGAGATAATGGCGTCTATCCAGCGTCCATAATAACCTGCCACAATGCCAAGCAACGTTCCAATCACCACGGAACCTAAGACAGAAAAGAAGCCAACCCATAAAGAAATCCTAGCGCCGTAGAGAATCCTTGAAAAGATGTCACGGCCAAAATCATCTGTACCAAACCAATGTTTGCTTGAAGGCGGCTGCATTCGATCAGTCAAGACTTGCTCCTTAAAGCCATATGGTGCCACCCACGGAGCAATAATGGCAATAATGATAAAAAAGAGTACAATAGTTAAGCCCGCTAAAGCTAATTTATTTTTATAAAACGATTGCCATGCTTCTTTCCATGGAGGTGTCAGCTTTTCCTCAACAGCTTGCATTGTGATTTCTGCTGATGTATTTTTAGCAAGTTCAGCCACATTTAATCCCTCCTATTTGTTGTATTTAATACGCGGATCAATGAAGACATATAACAAGTCGACCAATAAATTGATCAACACGAAAATTGTGGCGATGATTAAGATTCCTGACTGAATGACTGGGTAATCACGATAAGCAATTGCATCATATAAATATCGTCCAATCCCTGGCCAGCCAAAAATCGTTTCTGTTAAAATCGCTCCCCCCAAAAGAAGCCCTGTTTGCAAACCAATCACCGTAAGGACAGGTATAACAGCATTTTTTAAAGAATGCTTGTACACAACCCAGAACATGCTTAACCCTTTAGCTCTCGCTGTGCGGACGTAATCAGATTTCATCACTTCAAGCATGGTCGCACGGGTCATCCGCGCAATGATCGCCATTGGGATAGTAGCAAGAGCCATACTTGGTAAAATTAAATGCTGCACCACGGTCCAAAATTGATCTGTTCTTCCTTGAAGCAATGTATCTATTAAATATAAGTTGGTGATGGACGTTACAGGATCTCTGACGTTCTCGCGACCTGTCGTTGGTAGCCAGCCAAGCTCAATAGAAAAAACCCACTGCTCCATCAAACCAAGCCAGAAAATTGGCATGGAAACCCCAATAAGTGCAAAAACCATTGCTGCATAATCAAACCAAGATTTGGAGAACCAGGCACTGATTATTCCTGCATTGACCCCAACAATTACCGCAATGATCATTGCGACTAATGTAAGTTCAAATGTTGCCCCTAAATACGGCCAAATCTCTTCATTAATCGGTCCTCTTGTCCTTAATGAGGTTCCTAAATCCCCTTGGAAAAGCTGACCAAGATAATCAAAATATTGTATGTACCAAGGCCTGTCCAAACCTAATTCCTTTGTCAATGTGGCAATCGCTTCGGCAGTTGCTCTCTGACCAAGAATAACCTGTGCCGGGTTTCCCGGAATGGCATGAATAATCGCAAAAACTACAAGGGTCATTCCAAAAAGTACTGGTATTAAAGAAAGGACACGGCGAATCGTATATGTTAACAATTGTTTTCACCTACCTCTTTTTCTTTAAGAAAATACTAAGAATATGTTTTGTTAACAAAAGGGGAGGAACAGCTCCCTCCCCTTCCAGAAAAGATTATTTAAATTCAACTTTTGTTAATGCTTCTGAGCCAGTTGGATGTGGCAAGTAGTTCACAACATCTTTTGATGCAGCCAATAATGGAGTGGAGTGAACAAGCGGAACCCACGGCGCATCTTCTTTAATAATTTCTTGTGCTTTCTTGTACAGCTCATTACGTTTTGCTTGATCTGTTTCTGTCTGAGCGGCAATCAATACTTCATGAAGCTCGTCATTGCTGTAATGAGTATAGTTGTTACTTCCAATACTATCTTTATCAAGCAATGTATATAAGAAGTTGTCCGCGTCCCCGTTATCTCCGGTCCATCCAAGCATGAACATATCAAACTCGCCCTTTGTTGCCTTTTCTAAATATGTGGCCCAGTCAACAGATTGAATTTTCGCTTTAATGCCAATTTTGCTCAAGCTTTCTTGAATGACTTCAGCCACTTTTTGTGCTTCAGGCATGTATGGACGTGCTACCGGCATAGCCCATAAGTCAATTTCAAAACCATTTTCATAACCGGCTTCTTTCAATAAAGCTTTTGCTTTTTCAAGATCATATGGATAATCTTCAATCGCATCATTATACCCTTCAATTGAAGGAGGCATTGGATTCACAGCGGCTTCCGCCTTACCACCATAGAATGCGTCAATAATCGCTTTTTTGTCCACTGCATGATTGATCGCTTGACGAACAAGCTTATTATCCAATGGCTTACGAGTAGTTGTTAAACCAATATATCCAACATTCATGGATGGACGTTCGATTACTTGAAGATTCGGGTTGGATTTAACCGTTTCCTCATCAGAGTTATTTAATCCATCCATTACATCAATTTCACCATTTGCAAGTGCATTAAGACGAGCAGTGTTTTCAGGAATAACTCGGAAAATAATTTTATTTAGCTTTGGTAAGCCTTCTTTCCAATAATCAGGGTTCTTTTCAAGTGTGATTGTATCGTTTTGTTTCCACTCTACGAATTTAAAAGGACCTGTTCCAACCGGATGGCTTCTAAAATCGTCTCCATATTTTTCAACCGCCGAAGGGCTGGCAATACCGAATGGAGACATGGCTAAGTTTTTAAGGAATGGAGCCTGTGGTCTTTTTAATACAAATTGGACAGTATGTTCATCCACTGCTTTTACTTCTTTAATTACATGGCCTTCATCATTCTTATAGCCGCCAAACATAGAATAGTAAGGGAATTTCTCATCATTTCCGTTCATCCAGCGGTTAAAGTTGAAGACAACTGCATCGGCATTAAAATCAGTGCCATCATGGAATTTAACCCCTTTACGAAGGTGGAATGTATATGTCAAACCATCCTCCGAAACTTCCCACTTTTCAGCTAGTCCAGGATTAATCGTTGTATCTTGGTCACCATACTCAACAAGTGTTTCAAAAATGTTTTCTGTAACTTTAAATGCTTCCCCTTCAGTAGTGGTAATAGGGTCAAGGGAAGTGGAGTCTCCACCGCGACCATAAACAAGAGTATCTTTTTTGGATTGGCTACCATTAGCAGATTTACCACCGGTTTTTTCATTCGATTTGCTGCTGCAGCCAACAAGGAACATGCTGATGGCTAATAAAGAGATCAACAGCCATTTAAAGGTCTTATTCTTCGTGTTCATTTCTTACCCCCTGCAAACTATATTTTTTATCATAAATGTCGCCTCTCATTTGTTATATAAATGACAGGCAACATAATGACCATTTAGATTGTGTTCTTCTGGTCTAGTTGTTTTGCAGATATCCATGCACTCAGTGCATCTTGTATGGAAAGCACAACCTGAAGGCGGATTGGCCGGGCTTGGCAGTTCGCCTTCTATTAAAATAGTTTGCTTCTTCAAATCTGGGTCCGGAATCGGGACAGCAGATAGAAGCGCTTTCGTATATGGATGTTTCGGATTTTCATAGAGTTCTTCGCAATCAGCCAACTCTATTAATCTTCCTAAATACATAACCCCAACACGGTCACTGATATGGCGAACGACGCCCAGATCATGAGCGATAAATATGTAGGTAAGGTTAAACTCCTTTTGGATGTCCTTCATCAAATTGAGAACCTGTGCTTGAATAGAAACATCAAGTGCTGATACAGGTTCATCGGCAATAATTAGCTTAGGTTTGGTCATTAATGCTCTAGCAATGCCAATCCGCTGTCGCTGCCCACCACTAAATTGGTGAGGATACCGCTTAGCGTGATAACTACTTAAACCTACTACTTCAAGCATTTCCTTAACCCGTTTTTTCCGCTCCTCTTTCGACCCTATTCCATGAACAATTAGTGGTTCTTCTAGTATTTGCTCAACCGAATGCCTCGGGTTCAAGGAAGCATATGGGTCTTGGAATACCATCTGAATATCTCGTCGAACCCTTCTTAATTCCGACTTGGACATTTTTGTAATCTCTTTATCTTCAAAAATAATTCTACCGTCACTCGCCTCTATTAAACGCATTAGCAGACGGCCAGTGGTAGATTTACCGCATCCAGATTCACCAACAATCCCCAATGTTTCGCCCTTTTTTACATAAAAAGAGACATCATCAACCGCTTTGACTTCCCCCTGTTTTCTACCTAAAAGTCCGCCTGTGATAGGAAAGTATTTTTTTAGTCCTTTTACCTCAAGAAGTAACTCTGACATGCTCGTCACTCCCCTCCTTAATTGTATGTAGGAAACAGCGCACTTCATGTCCATCATTTTCCGTTTGATGGAGAATAGGGGACTCGTGACGGCACTTTTCAAAAGCATCCGCACATCTGGCAGCAAAACGGCACCCTTTGATAACAGACCCTGGTACCGGAACCGTCCCTGGTATACTGTAAAGGCGGTCTTTTTTCCCTCTTAAGTCTGGAACTGATTTCAACAATCCTCTCGTGTAAGGATGCTGCGGGTCTTTTAATATCTTTCGTACATCCCCCTGCTCGACGATTTGTCCAGCATACATTACAATTACTCGCTCACAAATTTCCGCAACAACCCCCAAATCATGAGTGATAAGGATGATAGATGTATTCGTTTTTTGGTTTAAGTCTTTCATTAATGCAAGAATTTGGGCTTGAATTGTAACATCAAGGGCTGTAGTCGGTTCGTCCGCGATTAACACTCTAGGATTACACGCCATTGCCATGGCAATCATAACCCGCTGCCTCATTCCTCCTGATAACTGGTGAGGATGCTCTATTAAAATCCCTTCCGCTCTCGGAATCCCGACCAGCTTCAGCAATTCTACACTTCTTGCTTTCGCCTCTGCCTTAGAGAGGTTCGTATGTAATCGGATCGCTTCCATCAACTGATTTCCTATAGTAAATAACGGATTTAAAGAGGTCATCGGTTCTTGGAAAATCATTGAAATCTGGTTTCCCCGGATTTTCCGCCATTCTTTTTCAGAAATATTGGTTAAATTCTTTCCATTAAAGATAATTTCGCCTTTTTCAATTTTTCCCGGTGGTGAGGGAATCAGTCCCATCGATGCGAGGGAAGTGACACTCTTTCCGCTACCAGATTCCCCGACTATTCCAAGAATCTCTCCTTCTTTTAATTCAAAACTTACTCCGTCAACTGCCGTTACCAACTTCTTTCCGGATTGAAACGAAATCTTTAAGTCATTTATTCGAAGAATTGGTTCTTTACTCACATTCACACCTGCCTGAAATTAATTTATAATTCAAAAATATAACAATATAGTAAATTTATATATAATCAGATTATTTTTATTTTTACTTTTTTATCGAAAATTGTCAATAATGAATTTTTAAAAATTTAAAAAATTGGGTATTTTCATTAGAACAGTAAAACGTTAAAGCACTAATGAAAATACCCTCAAAAAGAGATTATATTATTTTAAGAAAAGTTTTTATGAAATATTATTGTTTTATTCCCGTATATACAAGAATAGCCTCTCTTAAAAATTCCGCAGTACCTGGCTGTTCTTTATCATAGTAGGCTTTGAATCTTTCATCGTCTACATACATTTGAGCTAAACCAGCATGGGCTTCTTTGCTATATTCAGGCCAAAAATACATAAGCCATTTTTTATGCAGATCGGCTGCCTTTTGAGCGAGCTCTCCTTTAGGATCACCCGTTTTAAATGCTTCAGCCAATGTCTGAGTAACTTGTTTTTCCAAGTGAGTTACCTCTTCATATTGCTCTTTTGTCATATTTCGGAATTTCTCATTAGATTTTTCTACCACTTCTTCCCCATACTTTTCTCGAATTTCTTTTCCATATTTCTTTTCGTTTTCTTCAAGCATTTTATTCTTAAAGCCTTCAAACTTTTCTTTATCCGACATGTGAATTCTCCCTTCTTTTGCAGCGATTGTCTTTTTGACATTCGCAATTAATAAATCTAATTGTTTTCGTTTTTCGAGGAGCTTTTTCAGATGTTCTTCCAGTGCTTTAGCACCATCAAAGGAAGGGTCTGTCATGATCGACTTAATATCATCCAAACAAACACCTAATTCTCGATAAAATAGAATTTGCTGCAAACGGTCCACTTCCCTTTGACCATAAATCCGATATCCTGAAGAATTGATTCTTGCCGGCTTAAGAATACCAATTTCATCATAATATCGAATGGTTCTCGTACTAATACCCGCTAAATTTGCAAGCTTCTGCACTGTATACTCCATCATTTCACCTCCTCTTAAGTACACAATACACCTTTACGCAACGTTAAGGTCAATTAAAAATTAGCCCATTTTATTGATTTTTTTTCAAAAAATTAAGAAGGGAACTTCACAAGCGTAATGGAAAAATTAATCCATTCATTTTGTTTCTTTACAGTATTTGTAATTCTCTTTGACCAAATTATTTATATTAAAGTGGGGAAACACTAAATGAAATAGCTAGATGAAATGATACGATCCAATTGTGAAACAATGCCGGAAGTATTCTTACAGAAATTAGTTTTTGCACTAACAACAATTATTAAATAAGAAGAAAGCGGTTATGAAACGATATAAAGTAGTACACTCTCATCTTGTTTTCTTAATATAGTAATTATTAGTTGTTATTACATATTTATTCCATATATAAAAATCATAAATTCACTATTTTCAATGTAGACACCATAATTAACTAAATATAAACGGAATTATCAATTTTTCCAATATTGGTTTTTATTAATAATTCATTGACGATTCAAATGTTTTTAAATTAAGATAATTATACCCAAATAACATTCATCTTCAGGGGGAATACAAAAATGGAAGCTACAATGGATCATCAATCCAAAAAACACCCACCTGGTTTATATCTGTTATTTTTGACAGAAATGTGGGAGCGTTTTAGTTATTACGGTATGAGAGCCATTCTTATCCTATATCTAACGAAGTCTTTAGTTAGTGGCGGATTAGGAATGAAAGAAAGTACGGCTCTTATGCTTTACGGATTTTTCACTGGAGCCGTTTATTTTACACCTTTAATTGGTGGTTATTTATCAGACCGATTTTTAGGACAAAGACTTGCCGTTACTATTGGTGGTATTACCATGGCACTCGGAAACCTCGTCCTGTTTGCCCACCAAAGTTTTACCGCCGTTTATATTGGATTAGGTTTGTTAATTATCGGTAATGGATTCTTCAAACCAAATATTTCCACCATTGTTGGTGAACTATATGGTCCAAAAGACAAACGACGAGATGCAGCATTCACAATTTTCTACATGGGTATTAATACGGGCGCATTCTTCGCACCATTAGTCATTGGAGCCATTACAGATAAATGGTTTGCCGTTCAAGCAAACGGAGTTATTGAATATGGTTATAAGTATGGTTTCCTAGCTTCAGCAATTGGTATGGTAATTGGTCAAATATTATTTAATGCATTAGGAAATCGCTTCTTAGGTGATATTGGTAAAAAACCTGTTGGTAAGCCGAATGTTTCCAATACAGGAGCAGTTGAAAAACAAAAAATGACGAAAGTCGAAAAGAACAGAACAACGGTCATTTTCATATTAGCGGCATTCGTTGTGTTCTTCTGGGCTGGATTTGAACAAGCTGGGGGAGCACTAAGCATTTATACGGATAAATTTATTGACCGTACAGTTTTTGGATGGGAAGTTCCAACTTCTTGGTTCCAATCCATTAATCCATTATTTATCGTAATCTTTGCACCAATTGTTTCTATGTTATGGGTTAAATTATCTAATTCGAAACGTGGAGACTTGGCCGTTCCAACAAAAATGGGATTGGGTATGATTATGCTTGGTCTTGGTTTTATCGTATTACTATTTGCGATCATGCAAACAGGTAGCGACGAAACCAATATTACTGTAAAAGCAAATATCCTTTTTATCGTTCTCACTTATTTCTTCCATACTATTGGTGAGTTATTCTTAAATCCAGTTGGTCTGTCCTTTGTAAGTAAATATGCACCAGTTAAATTTTCATCTTTATTAATGGCTGTTTGGATGGCAAGCTCCTTTGTCGCCAATATTATTGCCGGACAATTAGGTGCTCTTACTGAAAGTATGGGATACTTTGAAGTATTCTCAGTAATTGGTGCTTCTGTCATTGTTCTTGGACTTATTCTCCTATCCATTTCTAAGAAGCTTGTGAAAATGTTAGGAGACGATGATAACGAAAATATGGAAGAGCAAGTTGCTAAAGCAAACTAATTTATATTAAAAACGAAGTCAACCTCTTTGGTGACTTCGTTTTTTATTTCCGATTTTTTTTACAATGATAAAAAAATAAGGCTCTTAAATTTCAATTACTTTCCACTGATATTAAAACATACTTAAGCTATAAGTCTTCGATAACAGTTCCAACAATTTAATTCCGGCGATACTATTACCTTTCTCATCTAAGGCTGGACCAAAAATCCCGATGCCAAACCGACCAGGTACAGCTCCCATAATTCCTCCTGAAACTCCACTTTTTGCTGGTATCCCGATTTTAATCGCAAACTCCCCGGAAGCATTATACATACCACAAGTAACCATAAAAGTTTTACAAATACGAGCAACATCTAATGGCATGATTTGTCTGCCACTTTCCGGATCTACTCCGTCCATTGCAAATACCAAGCCGATTCTTGATAAATCTAAACAGGTCATTTCAATAGCACACTGCTTCGTATATAAATCCATGAGCTCTTCAATATCCTCATCGATTATATGATGTTGTTTTAAAAAATAACATAAAGCTCGATTTAAATGTGCCGTTTCAAACTCGGAACGGGCGACCTCAGCACAATAATCAATCGATTGATTCCCAGCAAGATCTTGAATAAAGTTAAGAAGTCGTTGAAACCTTTCCTCCACACTGTTTCCTTTAAGCATATGGGTTACGACGAGTGCCCCTGCGTTAATCATTGGATTTAAAGGTTTGGCAGGGACGGTCGTTTCCAACTTAGCAATCGAATTAAAAGGATCACCAGTAGGTTCCATTCCTACTTTCTCGAATACATAATTTGGACCTCGATCCATTAATACAAGTGCTAAGCTGATTACCTTTGATATACTTTGTAAAGTGATTTTTCTATCAATATCCCCTGCTGAAATACAGTTCCCATCCGGATAGTAAATGGCAATCGACAAATCATTCGGATTCGCTTTTCCGAGTGCTGGGATATAATCAGCAACCTTTCCCTCTTTTGCTATCGGCCTTGCCTTTTCTACTAATGCCCTTAAATCATCATTTGATTGACATGCCATACGCATCACCCTTAGTAGTATGGGCAAATGAGTCTAAAGTTAACAAAAAGATTCGGAAATATTAACTAATCTCCAAAATCTACTTTCGTATTGTCATTTATAATAAAGCAATTCCGTTTACGTTTAATCGATGGAATTGATGAATATACTGGTGGATAGTAAATGAAAAAAGGAGACTGATCATAATGTCAGGACCTTCATTATATAAATTGGATGCACATCGTTCCATCCATGAAGGAGTATTTACTGAAGGAAGGGATTTACTAGAGCTTTTACTAAAAGTCTTGCAGGAAAAAGCGGATAACTATGAAAAACATGCGTTAATGGCCGCAGAAGCGTTGGTTGAACATTGGGAAACCCGATTGATAGCACACGCTGATTCAGAAGAAGAGGGATTTTACTTAGAGAAAGTAAAGCAACATCCAGATTTGCTTGAGAAAGTGACATGGTTAAAGCGTGATCATGAGCTTTTTCGGATTATTGTAAAAGAGATTAGAGAGTTACTGCGTGATGGCAAAATAACTGATGAAATCATCGATCGTTTTAAAGCAATTAGTGTAATAGGAAAGATACATAATGAAGACGAAGAAAAGTATTTGTTTGAAGACCATTCATAAACAAATAGAATCGAATTATGACAACTGTTTCACCATAAACAAAATGTCCTCATGAGCTTGTCATGAGGACATTTTGTTTTGCTTTAAAAACATTTTTTAAATCCTTTAATTTCTCCTATTTACCTCACGGATCGTTCTCCGAGGTGTTATTTTTCGATACAATACATATTTTCGTGTCAAGTATTCCAGCGGTAAACTCCAAACGTGAACAAGACGGGTAAATGGCCATAGCGCAAATAAAATAAACGCTGCAAATACATGAAGCTGAAACCCAATTGGAGCATAAGCTATTAAATCTGGATAAGGCCTAAATGTCAAAATTCCTCTAAACCACGGACCAATGGTTGTCCGATAGTCAAATTCTCCGCCAGAAGCAGTATAACCGACCGTATTGGTAAATCCAATCACCACTACTACTCCAATCCAGAGTAGAGTGAGCAAATCCATTTTGGCACTATTTCTTGCCACTCTCTTATTCGTCATTCGGCGAACAGTTAGTAAAAAGCCACCTATTACTGTGGCCACTCCCGCCAAGCCACCAAACCAGACTGCTCCGAAATGATACATTTCCTCCGATATCCCAATTGCATCATAAAATCCTTTTGGGATGAGCACTCCTGCTACATGGCCAAAAAAAACAAAGACAATCCCATAGTGAAAGAGTATACTACCCCATTTTAGTAAAGCGTCTTTATGCAGAAACTCACTTGACTTTGCCGACCAGCCAAACTGATCGGTATTATATCGGTAAATATGCCCTAATACAAAGATAGTCAAAGAGATATAAGGAACAACCACCCAAAGAAATATATCAAAATATGTGATCATATCCTACCATCCTCCTTTCACCAATTAACTGGCATGATGATTCATTTTTTGCACTGTCTTCGGAAGTACACTTTCCATTGTCATGACACATATATGAACTAAATTCATGTATGGATTCTGTTCCTTCTTCAATGCTTCTAGCAAGTTAGTGATTGCTTTCCAATGAATGGCAAATACCTTTTGCGCATACTTAGGCTCTGCGACCGAAGCAAACTCTAAAATGAGTGGCAAATAATCAGGTAGCTCATTTTCTTTCAAATAAAACCCTGCCTTGGCAAATTCCAATTTTAATCGAACAAAAGCAGGACCTCGCTCACGGTTATCACCGAAAATTCCATATGTCAAATACAAAGTAGTCGACTCACTTAAATCAAACCATCTTACATAGTTTTCGGTTAACTCTTCCCAGCTTGTTTTTGATATGTAATCCCAAAAGGCAAGAAACGCCTTTTTTACTTTTTGATCCTCAAGCGAGGAAATCATATCTAACATTTCCTCGCTTTTAACCCATGCTTGATCAGGATACCTGAGCATGATAGAACATAGTTTAAAAATCAACTGTTTTTCTTCCGTCCATGGCACCACCAATTTCAAAATCCCTCCAATATTGTTCACTGAATGCATATAGCTCTTTGGCATCAAAGCTATCCTCACTTACTCTGCAACCATTACAAACTTCCATAAAGTCATATCCTGTAGAGCCTTGGGCTTCATACATATCACCTGCACGTTCCCGGTGAGATTTCGGAATCACGAAACGGTCATTGTATTTCGCAATGGCTGACAACTCGTATAAATCAATAGCACTTTCTTTGGTAAGCCCCGCTGATTCAAGTACTTGTTCATCATATGGTTTATTTAAATGGTAACTTCTCATAAAAGTTCTCATGGCCACCATTTTTCGTAATACACGTCTTATCACTTCTGTATCACCAGCTGACATAAGATTCGCTAAATACTGAATGGGGATTCGAAATTGGTCAATTGTTGGAAATATCACTTTTGGATCAAGATTGTCAATGAGACCGCCAAATTGATTAATTATCGGTGAAAGCGGAGGTATGTACCATACCATTGGCAATGTCCGATACTCTGGATGAAGCGGCAAAGCCACTTTGTGCAAGACAGCAAGTTTATAAACGGGAGATGCTTGAGCTGCTTCAATCCAATCCTCCGGAATTCCTTGAGCTTTGGCCTCTTTGATAATTTCTGGGTCAAACGGATCCAAGAAAATATTCAGTTGTGCTTCATATAAATCTTTTTCATTTTGGACAGAGGCAGCCGCTGTCACCCGGTCGGCATCATACAGCACAACACCAATATAACGAAGGCGGCCGACACAAGTTTCCGAGCAAACGGTCGGTTGACCATTTTCAATCCGCGGAAAGCAGAACGTACATTTCTCCGCTTTATTTGTTTTCCAGTTATAATAAGTTTTCTTATAAGGACACCCGGTCGTACAAAAACGCCAGCTCCGGCAAGCGTCCTGATCAATGAGGACAATTCCATCCTCATCTCTCTTATAAATGGCACCAGAAGGACAAGAGGAAACACATGGCGGATTGATACAGTGCTCACAAATCCGCGGAAGATACATCATAAATGCCTGGTCAAATTCTTGAATGACTTTGGCATCGACCCCATTCATATTCGGATCTTTCTTTCCCGTCTCATACACACCTGCTAAGTCATCTTCCCAGTTTGGTCCCCATTGAATGTCCATGTACTCACCAGTTAAAAGTGACTTCGGCCGGGCGACAGGTTGATGTTCCTTGCTTGGACTTTTAATCAAATGATCATAAGTATATGTCCAAGGCTCATAATAATCATCAATTTTGGTCATGTTTGGATTGTAAAAAATGTTTAAAAGCTTCTGGAGTCGACCACCTGCTTTGAGTTCAATTTTTCCATTTCGCAGTTCCCAGCCGCCTTTATGGGTATCTTGATTTTCCCACTCTTTCGGATAGCCGACCCCCGGTTTCGTTTCTACATTGTTCCACCACATGTACTCGGCTCCGGGACGGTTCGTCCAAGTATTGTTACAAGTAACACTACATGTATGACAGCCAATACACTTGTCCAAATTCATAACCATCCCGAATTGAGCTTTAATTTTCAAGCCAATCCACCTCATTTCGATCCAATCTGCGAACCATTACCTGTTCATCACGCTGATTTCCTGTCGGGCCGTAATAATTAAATCCATAACTCAACTGTGCATAGCCACCAATCAAATGAGTCGGCTTCATAGTCAAACAAGTTGGACTATTAAAAGTTCCGCCTCGTTGCTTCGTTATCGTTGAACCAGGAACATTAATAATACGTTCTTGAACATGGTACATATACGTAACTCCTCTTGGAATCCGATGACTTACAACCGCTCTTGCCACCACAACCCCATTCCGGTTATAAATTTCTAGCCAATCATTATCATTAATTCCGACAGATTTGGCGTCCTCTAGGTTCAGCCAAATATGAGGTCCTCCACGGAACAATGTCAGCATAGGCAATGTATCAAAATACGTACTATGATACGACCATTTAAAATGAGGAGTTAAATATCGCAAGCGAATTTCCTGTTTGGTCGACTCTGGTTTCCAATCTTTATCGTAAAAAGCCAGCCGCTTGATCGGTCCTTTAAATACAGGCAATGCTTCACCATATTCAAACATCATTTCATGATCAAGATAAAAATGCTGCCTGCCGGTCAATGTTCTAAATGGTACTAAGTACTCGCGGTTGATGACAAAAGGTGCATATCTTCTATTGCCTGTTTCAATACCGCTGAATACAGGAGAAGTAATTACTTTTCTTGGCTGAGCTGAAATTTCATCGAAGGAAATATGCTCCTCTGCACGCTCTTCAGATAAATGTTTAAGCTTTTGACTTGTTTTCTTTTCCAAATCTACCCATGCTTTTTGATTGACTGAACCATTTGTCGTACTGGATAACGTTAAGATAGCTTCAGCCACATTTTTGTCGTGAGAAAGGTCCGGGCAGTCTCTGTATTTAAGAGATTCTGTAGATGTTCCAAGGATGTCTTTTAGTTCGGTATATTCATCCTTGACATCCCATCCCAATCCTTTGGCACCAATTTTCGTATTAGATCCAAGTGCCACATACTTATCAAATATTTGAGTGTAGTCCCGCTCCACTACATGCACTCTTGGAAAATTTTGTCCCGGTATAGGGTCCGAACCGTCCTGTTTCCAATCAGGAACAAGCCCAAACTTTTGTGAAATTTCATCAACGGTATCATGTAAAAGTGGTGTAGTAACGACATCTTTCACAGGATTTGGAAAGTATTTTTTCGCCATTTCTGTAAAGGTTTTTGCCAGCTTTTTAAAGTTATCCCAATCAGTCCTTGCTTCCCATGGAGGGGTAATAGCCGGGTTAAATGGATGAATATATGGATGAGTGTCCGTGCTGCTTATATCATATTTTTCATACCAGGTAGCAGCCGGCAGAATAATATCAGAATATAAACCCGTGCTTGTCATTCGGAAATCAATATCAATCATTAAATCAAGTTTTCCCTCTTCCGGTGGATCCATTTTTTCATCTACTTCAGTGGTACCTAATTCTTTGTAAGGTTCAGCCAGTACAGCTGAATGGGTTCCAAGCATATATTTCAAGAAATATTCGTGCCCCTTGGATGAACTACCAATGAGGTTGGCACGCCAAACAAACATTGTTCTAGGAAAATTGATTGGATTACTTGGTTCTTCTATCGAGAATTTGAGTTTTCCCTGTTTAACCTGATCGGCTACATATTTAGCTACCTCTTCAGGATTAGAAGCATTTGCTTGTTCATAAATCTTTAGTGAATTTGTGTTAAATTGTGGATAGGATGCTACCCAGCCAAGTCTTACCGCTAATGCGTTATAATCCGCCATCGTTTTGTAGCGCGGCTTTTCATATAGTGGTGACATATGTCCTTCCGGCCGCTGATCATCATATCGCCATTGCTCTGTCACAAAATAGAAAAACGATGTTCCATTTTGCAGGCGTGGCGGTCCACCCCAATCCCGAGCCATTGCAATAGTTTGCCATCCTTCCAATGGTCTTACTTTTTCCTGGCCAACATAATGAGCCCATCCACCACCATTAACTCCTTCACAGCCACAAAGCATAACTAAATTGAGAATGGCCCGATAGATTGTATCGGAATTGTACCAATGATTTATGCCGGCACCCATGATGATCATTGACCTTCCGCCGGAATCTACCGCATTCTGTGCAAACTCTCTCGCTATTTGAGCGCAAAGCTTCCGGTCAATGCCACTGATTTTCTCCTGCCAAGCTGGGGTATGTGGTTTTGGATCATCGTAGTTTTCAGGATAATCACCAGGAAGATTTCCCCTTTTCACACCAGCCTGGGCCATCAATATATCAAACACGGTTGTCACATAAATGGTTTGGCCGTTTTGCTCTATTTTTTTAATCGGAATGCCCCGTTTTAATACTTCTTTTTGTTCCAATCCATAGAATGGCAAATGAAGAATACCGGTTTCATCTTCATTACCTAATAATGTTAGCATTGGGTCCAAATCGTCCACTTGATTTTCGGAATCTCTCATTTCCAGATTCCAATTTCCTTTTCCTTCCCAACGGTGTCCCATGCTTCCATTTGGAATCGCCAATTTTCCGGATTTTTGATCCCATACAATGGTCTTCCAATCCCCATACTCTGCCTGCATGCCAATATCACTGGCACGTAAAAACCTTCCCGCAATATAATGATCGCCTTCTTTTGTCAAAGTAATCAGATACGGCAAATCTGTAAATTGTTTAACATAGTCCTCAAAAAACTTAGTTTGGTTATCGACATAAAACTCTTTTAATATGACATGGGTCATCCCCATAGCGAGTGCCCCGTCCATCCCAGCTTGGACTGGTAACCAATTATCGGCAAACTTGACAAATTCGGCATAGTCTGGGCTGATACACACTACCTTTGTTCCTTTATAACGGGATTCAACCATGAAATGAGCATCAGGTGTCCGTGTTTGCGGGACATTTGATCCCCAAATCAGAAGATACGTTGAGTTGAACCAATCCGATGTTTCTGGCACATCCGTCTGTTCTCCCCAAACCTGAGGTGAGGATGGTGGTAAATCGGCATACCAATCATAAAAACTTAGCAAGTTACCACCGATCAAATTAATAAATCTTGCTCCGCTTGCATAGCTGACCATTGACATCGCTGGGATCGGTGAAAAACCAACAATCCGGTCTGGTCCATATTCTTGAATCGTATGAATCATTTGGGCACTAATCAGTTCATAGATTTCATCCCAGGTGGCACGTACATACCCACCTTTTCCACGGGCAGTTTTATATGATTTCCTTTTTTCCGGATCGTCAGCAATGGACTTCCACGCCTGAACCGGATCACTATGTTTTTCACGGGCCTCTTGCCATAACCGCAGAAGTTCACCTCTTATATAGGGATACTTCACTCGGATTGGACTATAAATATACCAAGAAAACGTAGCTCCCCGCTGGCAGCCTCTTGGTTCATATTCAGGCATGTCAGGGCCGGTGGTAGGATAGTCGGTTTGCTGGGTTTCCCACGTAATAATTCCGTCTTTTACATGAACCTTCCAGCTACAGGAACCGGTACAATTGACACCATGTGTGGTACGGATGACCTTGTCATGCTGCCATCGTTCCCGGTAATACCCCTCTGCCTCCCGATCTGCTTCTTGCAGCGCACTATTTTCCGCTATATCGTGTGTTCTACCAAAGTAGGTCAACTTTTTAATAAGCGGGGATATTTTTTTGCGCATGTTTTTACTCCTTTCTTGTTGGCATATATTCCCTATGTTTACTTATCCCCTCTAAGCTTTCGAATATACAATAAATTTGGGTGATATTACTTTTCCGATGTAAATAAACACTCAAAGCAGCAGTTTGGATGATTTTGATTGATTGAGATACTTAGGTTGTGGAAATCTCTCTTGTGGTGCGCTCCAACATGAAGAAACGAATGGATTGTAGAGAGAATTACAAAAGACAATAGCCGCTTTCGCTCATTCATTCTCGAAATGTTATAAAAAAAATGAGCCCTTGTTAAGGACTCAATCTTGTAATAATACGGGTATTATTTATCTGTCATTTCTTCTAATTCGTCAAGTAGCTGCTTCGTTCTTTTCGCATTTCCTTCAGCAAAATTTACCAGTCTCTCTTTTAATTCGCCATCATCATGGACTCGTTCCGCAGTAATTAGGTATGTTCGCATTAAATCTTCTTCTATTTCTATAGAGTTTTCTAGTATTTCTTTTATATGGTCGTTATCTTTATTTTTTCTGTTACCCATAATTACGTTGGATCCCCCCTTTATGTTTTATTTTTCTCTATATTCGTCACACTTATCCGTTTCGTATGATTTCAATTACCAATGGCTGTTGTTAAATCATAGTCGTTTAGATCAAGCTCTGGTTGTAAACCTAACGCTAATTTGGCCAGTTCTGCCCCTAGGTAAGGACCACTGGTTAATCCGGATGCACCCAATCCATTCGCTACCAAGACACTTTCATAACCAGGTAGCACCCCAAAAACAGGTAGAAAACCAGGCGTAAAAGGACGAAAACCAACTCTTGTCTCTACCATTGTTGCATTCATAAGTCCTGGTGCTACATGTAACCCTTTGTTTAAAATTTCATGAACACCACCAGCAGTTACCCTTGTATCAAATGAAGCGTCATCTTCATGGGTTGAGCCTAAAACAATTCGCCCATTTTCAAAAGCAAGTATGTATTGATTCCCTGGTGGCATGACAACCGGCCAACTACTCGTATCCGTTTCAGGTAATTCTAGGTGTACAATTTGTGCTTTTTGAGGCACTGCTAGAAAATTTATTCCTAAAGACTTTATTAATTCATTTGCCCATGCCCCTGCTGTGACGACTACTTTATCTGCTTCCATTTTTTCTCCAGATAAGCTTACTCCAACAGAATTATTATCAATTCTAATCAACTCAGCATGATCATGTAATAATTTTGCTCCATGCTTAATCGCAGCGTTCATTAAAGCATTCCGTAAGGCCTTGCCATTAACCCTTGCCCCACCGCTGACAAAGACAGCCCCATACTCATTTGATAAAGGTGGAAAAAGCTTCTTTGTTTCGTCTGGTGACAAAATATGTATTTCCCCTATTTCTGGCGCATCCTCCCGGCGTTTTCTCGCCCGCTCTGCCATTTGCTCCAGTTTATCGATATCTGTATGTAAAATTATTGCTCCAACTTTCCTGTATCCAGTGTCTTTTTCCCCATCTGCTATTAAATCGGCAATTAAATTAGGATAATAACGCGCTCCAGCTTTCACTAATTGATACCATGCTTTGTTACGACGTTGGGAAAGCCACGGGCAAACAATTCCTGCCGCGGCTTCCGTTGCCTGTCCACGGTTTTGCCGATCTACTATTAATACCTCAGAACCCTTTTTTGCCAAATGATAGGCAGTAGATGCACCGAGTATGCCTGCTCCGATTACAATAATTTTCGACATAACTTGTTAAAATCACCCCTGATTAATCTTCTAGATCTCTTTTATTACTATTGTTTCGTTCAGTACCCATGTCAATCCACGCATTCACTAGGAGTGCGACATTAAGGTATTTAATCAATAAAATATTAAATCAATTCATTCATTTATGCCAATATAGTTGGACCTTTGATTTATCATTTGTCACTTCCTAATAGAATCTAAGAAAATTTTATTTTCATACATAACATGCTTCATTAGGTACCTAATGCCTAATTTTCTCTATACATTCACCACCCGAAATCTTATCAAAAAAATAAACAAATGTTCCGTAATTGGTTTAGCTACCCTATACAAAAAAGATTTTTGAACATAAGTTACTAAAAAGGAAGATAGCAATAAACACAATTCAATAATAAAATGATTTTCGATTTTTAGGGGGAGATAGTATGGGGGAGTTAATAATTGAACCTTGGATCGTTGATGAAACGACTCATGATTTTTTTGTTCCAGAATACATTGAAAATCTGGCACACCAGGTTCTTAAGCATTATGACTTATCCGTTCGGAACATGCAGATCATTACTACTAAACCAGATAAAGGGGGGGCCATTTGGAAACTTGATACGAAATCCGGTCCTAAAAGTTTAAAATTATTGCATCGGAGACCAACAAGGAGCTTATTTAGTTTAGGAGCCCAAGAATATTTGGTAAAAGTCCAAGCAGCAAGGGTACCACCCATTATCAAAACTAAGGACGGAAAAAACTTTGTTGAAGCCGGTGGTAAGCTATGGTTCGTTGCAGAGTGGATTGAACCTTTAACACCCGTTTCAAAAGATTTAGAAGGCGCAAAACAGCTTTGCTACGCCCTTGGCGAATTTCACCGTTTAAGCAAGGGATATGTTCCTCCCCAAAACGCTGAAATTGCCTCAAGGCTTTATAAATGGCCAAAAACATATGAAAAAGTTCTTAAAAAAATGGATTGGTTAAGAAACATTGCCAAAGCGTATAGTGATATGCCGGCAAGTAGCCATCTGCTAAATGGGGTAGAGAAATTTGAACAACAAGCCATTCAAAGTATCAATAGCCTCAACCAATCGAGTTATTATGACTTAGTCCAACAAGGGAATGCCTACTGGGGACTTGTTCACCAAGACTATGGATGGTCCAATGGACAAATGGGAAAAAACGGAATGTGGATTATTGACCTAGATGGTGTGGCCTATGACCTTCCGATTCGAGATTTAAGAAAGCTCATTAGTGGGACCATGGCAGATCTAATGAAGTGGGACACTACTTGGGTAAGAGAAATGATAGCAGCCTACCATGAAGCAAACCCCATCTCACCACAGCTATATGAAATCTTAATGATCGATTTATCCTTGCCAAATGAATTTTACAAAAACTTAAAAGAAGCAGTGTATGAACCTGAAGTTTTTTTAAATGAACAAACGGCCCAATTGATTCAAACCATTATCGAAACTGACCAGTCGAAATGGCCTGTATTGAATGAAATTAAAGATGACTGGAAGGGAGTAAAAACGAAATGAAAATTCTAATGATTGGCACTGAAAAACTTCCAATCCCTCCCATCTTAGGCGGAGCAATTCAAACTTATATTGCTGGAACACTTCCATATTTAAGCAAAGTTCATGATATCACCGTTTTAGGTATAAGCAATTCACAACTTTCCGATCAAGAAACGGTAAATGGCATTCGATATGTGCGTGTACCAGGCATGATCTTTGAAATATACAAAGAACACGTCGTTAAATTTGTTGAAGCTAACAAGTTCGACCTAATCCATATTTTCAATCGTCCACGCTTAGTCCTCCCTATAAAAAATGTAGCACCCAATTCAAGAATCACCTTAAGTATGCATAATGATATGTTTAATCCAGAAAAAATTTCTCCTGAAGAAGCCACTGCCGTATTGGAGCATGTATCGCAAATCGTAACGGTTAGCGACTATGTAGGGAATGTTATACGTGAGCTTTATCCACAATCATCAGCTAAAATCCGAACGATTTATTCTGGAGTCGATTCTGAACGATTTCTTCCCGGGAATCATCCAAAGATGCAAAAACGAAGAAATGAGATTAGAAAAGCGCACGGGTTGGAAAACAAAACTGTGATATTATTTGCAGGCAGACTATCGGATAACAAAGGGGTTGACCGATTGATAAGAGCCTTGCCAGATCTATCAAAAAAATTCAAGAATTTAGCTTTAGTAATTGTGGGAAGTAGATGGTTCAGTCAAGAAGGTATATCTGATTATGTTGCCTATGTTCGGGCATTAGCAAAAAGACTTCCAATACCAGTTGTAACGACAGGCTATGTCGCACAAGATGAGATTCAAAACTGGTTTGCGGCAGCCGATTTATTTGTGTGTACATCACAATGGCAAGAACCTCTCGCCAGGGTTCACTATGAAGCGATGGCTGCTGGCCTTCCGATTGTTACGACGGCAAGAGGAGGAAATCCTGAAGTAATCATAGAAGGAGTAAATGGTTTTATCGTAAAAAATCCGGAAAATCCTAAAGGTTTTGTAGACGCGATCTCTGCAATTCTTTCAGATAAATCATTAATGAAAAAAATGGGAGAAGAAGGAAGGAAACTTGCTGTTTCTAAGTATAGATGGGATAGAGTAGCCTCGGAATTACTCAAATTCTGGGCAGATGCGATGAAATCTTCGGTTACAGAATTGAAAGATATCAATCCAATATCCTTCGAACAACCAGAGCAAGTATTTATGACAAAATTAAAAGATAAAGTGCATGCCCAACCGGAAAACACCAAATCTAAGGAATCAGAGAAAAAGAAATCGAAAAAAGATCAGAAAAAGCTGGATAAGAAATTGAAAAAAGAACAGAAAAAACTGGAGAAAAAATTGAAAAAAGAGCAGAAAAAACGCGAAGAGAAATTGAAAAAAGAGCAGAAAAAGCTAAAAGAAAAATCGAAAAAAGACAAAAAAAGAAAAGAAGATAAGAAGAAAAAATCTGCATAACCTTGAAAAACGTAAAAAACCCCAAATCCCCGTTCGATGACGGTAAGGAAAATTTGGTGTAGATTAGCTAGTGTTCCATCCTCCTTGACAAAAATGAAAAAAATTTTTGCTAAGGAGGACTTTTTGATAGGAAACAACCAAAGAAATGATTCAAAACTAGTAAACGGACAGCATTCATCCGTCCGTTATAATATAAAAGTCATTGAAATACACGGTTTTCCTTACATCAGTTTTTACGCAACCCTACATAATTTTTCATTACTCACTTGACTCGTCTGTGTCTCCTGATTCCTCTTCTGTTGATTCTTCTCCCGATTCTTCAAAGAATAATCCATCTTCCGATTCCTCTTCTGTCGATTCATCCCCTGATTCTTCAAACAATAATCCGTCTTCTGATTCTTCCTCTGTTGATTCCTCAGCTGATTCCTCTTCTGCTGATTCATCTCCAGACTCTGTTAATCCATCTTCTGATTCTTCGTCTGCTGATTCGATTTCATCAGATGATTCCTCTAACACGAAATCACTTTCCAGTTTTATTACAAAATCTTTGGATAATGGACCCATCATTGTTTGAAATGAATTTTGATATACCAATTTTTCCTTCAAAACATCATCCTCTTTGAGCACAATGTTATTTAAGTTTTTCTCCAATTTTATTCTCCTCCCCTTGAGTTTTCAAAAACCTAAGACATCTTACGATAAACCAGATTTATAGCAATCCTAACTTTAATCTATTCTAAAAACATTAAAAATTTACCAAAAATTCATCTACAAATTCAGCGATTATTCTAGCCTTCACACACTTTAGGAGCATATCCACAATCATTTTTTCGCAAGGTACATTCCCATCCTTATCCTGTTGAACATAAACTATGTTCAGCGGAATATTTCAAATTCCTCTCCCAAATACCACAAACAAATTAAAAAATAAGCCTTTGTCCGTTTCAAATATTTCCCACAACGAATTTAATAAATATAAGGATTTTTCATAGTCAAGTTCAGCCCGTTCACAAATTGAAAATAACCACTGTTTGTAACATCGTTAATCATAAGTTGAACTTAACATACGAAAAATCCATCATGAATGGAAAGGAGCTGTTTCCCATAAAGATCGCAATGATTTGTACAGAAATGCTAACCGTACCTCCTATCAGAGGAGGAGCCATACAAATATTAATAGATGGCGTGACTCCCTATATAAGCAAAATACACAAATTAACCATTTATTGTATTACTGACTCTGAACTTTCTGACTATGAAGTGGTAAATGGGGTTGAATACATTCGGGTTCCCAAAGAGAATTATGTCTTCAATGTGGCAAAGGAACTGGAAACTAAGTCTAAAAACAAAGAATTTTATGATGTCATTCACGTATTCAATCGTCCCCGTGATTTACTTATCTACAAAGCCGCTATGCCAGACAGTCGTTTCGTATTGAGTCTTCACAATGAAATGTTCCGAGAAGATAAAATCTCCTTTGAGTTAGGAAACTTAGTCATTCAAGCCGTAGATAAAATTATGTCCATTAGCGAGTACATTGGTAAAACCATAACGGACCGGTTCCCTTCAGCCAAAGGAAAAGTGAAAGCTGTCTATTCCGGAATTAATTTAAGCAACTATAAACCCGTTTGGGATCCAGATGCCCAAGTGATAAGAAACGAATTACGGAAAAAGTATGGTGTGGAAGGAAAAAAAGTAATTTTATTTGTTGGCCGCTTAAGCAAGGTAAAAGGTCCAGATATCCTCATTCAAGCAATGAAACCAGTTATTCAGAATTTTCCTGATGCCGTATTAGTTATTGTCGGAAGCAAATGGTTTAGCAACGACCGGATTGATGAATACGGATTAGGACTTCGCCAGCTTGCTGAAACACTCGGAGAGAATAAGGTCATCTTTACTGGTTTTGTACCTCCTAGCCAAATACCATCCCATTATCTAATTGGGGATATTTTTGTATGTAGTTCACAATGGCAGGAACCATTAGCCAGAGTGCATTATGAAGCCATGGGCAGTGGATTGCCTGTTATTACAACGAATCGGGGTGGCAACGGGGAGATTTTGAATCATCTCAATAACGGAATCCTTATTGAAGACTATACAAACCCGGATGCTTTTACAGAAGCCATTTCATTTTTATTATCCAATGAAAAGGAAGCAAATAGAATTGCCAAAACCGGCAGAGCATTCGTCGAAGCTAATTTTGGATTTGAACATGTAGCAGAACGTTTAGAAAACCTCTATCTGTCTGCATTGAAAAAGAATGAATCTTAAGGAGGGTTAAAATGGATACGATTTTTTCAGAAGTCGTTAAAAAAGTAATTTCCCATTATCCACTAGAAATGAAAAATATCTATTTGCTGTCTTATAAAGGGAAAAAAGCGGTATGGTCCATTGAAACAGATATTGGCGAGGTGATCATGAAGAAAGTTCCCTTCTCTGAAGATCATATTTCATTCATGATTCATGCAATTGACTATTTGAGAAACAATGGAATTCATACACCAGGGGTATTGAGAACCCGTACGGGAGAAGGTTTTGTAAAGCTGGATGACGAATATTTCGTAGTTTTTGAAGCAGTGTATGGAAGACAACCTGAGTATAAACATGAAAATGAACTGCTAATGATTTTAAGAGGCATGGCCTCTTTTCACAAAGCTTCAAAAGGAATTGAATCACCTACTGGCCAGTTTCCATCGTTCTTATTGCTTGAATGGAAATCAGATCTACAAAGAAGATATGAACGGTTAGTAGCTTGGAAGGAACAAAGATCCCAAGTCGAGGACAAAGCCGAATTTGACAAAAAATTTTTAGCGCATGCAGATACTTTTTTACAACAGTGTCAAAAAGCTCTATCCATGTTAAATACTCCATTCTACGATCAGTGGGTGGAAGAAACGAAAAAGACAAAAACTTTATGTCACCAAGATTACGCAGCCGGGAATTTGGCTATTGGAAGTGGCGGACATTTATATGTTTATGATATGGACTCCTTAACTGTCGATCTTCCAGTTCGTGATATGAGAAAAATATTGAACAAAGTCATGAAGAAAAGAAAAGCTTGGGATATCGAACTAATGATGAAAATGATGAAAGCCTATCAAGAAGTGAATCCGTTAACGAAAGATCAATACGCCATTCTTGCAGCAGATATTCAATTTCCACATTTAATTTATGGACAAGTTTCCAAATATTACGAAAAACGAGAACCAAAATGGACGGTACAAAAACATATTTCAAAATTAAGTGATATGATTGCTACCGAATTGAGTAAAGAGGCCGTACTACAAGAATTCCTTTCTCGTCTCGATGAGGTGACCCAGCATGGATGAAACAATGCGTGACCTTGAATTAGGAAAACAATTAATGGCTGAAAATTATCCTCACCTCCAACTAACGAACATTGAAATCATCCAAGGCGGAGGAATCAAAACCGTTTGGAAAGTAGAAACCACTGAAGGAACTTTTTGTTTAAAGCGAATAAGAAAGTCCCTCCCCATTGTTAAATTTACAACCAGTGCCCAAGCCTATCTTTCTTCTAAAGGAGCTCTCGTTGCAGCTATTATTCCAACGAAGGATAACAATCTCTATTTTGTTCATGAAGGATACGCCCTTGTGCTTTATAGCTGGATTGAGGGCACGGACTTAGATATGGAAAAAAATCAAGAACACCTTGAAATAGGATTAAAGGGATTAGCTCAATTTCATAAAGATACAGTTGGATTTGTTCCTCCATCTGATTGTGAAACATATAATCGTATGGGGGTATGGCCAGACAACTTCAAAAAAATGCTTGAGGAATTTAAGCAATGGAAATTGGTTTCAGAACAGCTTAATACCCCCTTTCATCAGACTTATTTAAACATCGCTGATGAAATCATTGAAATGGCCGAGAAATCCGTACAACTCCTTGATCGTTCTTGCTATCATGAATGGGTAAAAGAAATTGGTGAATATGGCTACATGTGCCATCAGGATTATGGAAAAGGAAATGCACTCCAAACTGAAAAAGGTGTTTATGTATTAGACCTTGATAATTTAGCCTATGACATTCCTCTCCGCGATGTCAGAAAGCTGATTTTTAAACGTATGGCGGAATTAGAAAGCTGGGATTTAAACCTAGTTGAACATTTAATTAATTGCTACGCATCCGTCTTTCCGCTAACTGAAGATCAACGAAAAATCATTTATATCGATCTATTATTCCCGCATAAGTTTTATGGCTATGTGAAAAAGCCATTTAAAAAGGGAAAAGACGGAGAAATCAGGAAGCTTTTAAAAACTTTTAAAGTCGAAGAAGACAAGATGCCCGTTTTAAGGAAATTATTACAATTAGATTAAGGTGAGGTGGTAAATAGTGAGATTAGAAGAAGAATTTGTAGGAAGAAGAATACATTTTGCAGAGCTTTTAAAAAGAGTTGCCAGTCAGCTTGAATCTGATACTTTTCAAGTAAGAGGAAAAAAAATTAACATGCCAGATGAGGACATGGAATTTAAAATCAGTCACAAAATGGACTATGGAGCAAATAAGTTGACCATATCCATTGAATGGCTTGATCAGGAAGAATGATGGACTCTTTCATTAACAAAGGCGCAAGCCGCCCTAGTCTGACGACATATGTCCTCCTTCCTAAGCAAAGAATTTGGTGGTTTGATGCTTAGGCTACCAAAACCATTCTTGTGGCGAACTTCCTCAATCTCTAATGATATATCCTACTAAATAGTAAAAGCCGATTATATTACAAGATTCATAGATTCTTGTAAATAATCGGCTTTTTATCTTCTATTAAGCAGCTTGTTGCTTAGATTCATTTAATGTTGCTAAATATGACTTGGCTTGTTCTTTATCAAATTCGCCTTCCCATTTAGACATAACTACGGCTGCCAATGAGTTTCCAACAACATTTACCACCGTTCTAGCCATATCGAGAATTCGGTCAATACCAGCAATGAATGCTAGTCCTTCAATTGGAATCCCAACTGTTCCTAATGTTGCTAATAATACAACAAATGAAACGCCTGGAACACCAGCAATTCCTTTTGAAGTCACCATTAACACTAGCATTAAGGAAATCTGGTCCACAATAGATAAATCAACCCCATACATTTGAGCAATAAACAATGCCGCTAATGCTTGATAAAGGGTAGAACCATCCAGATTAAAAGAGTAACCTGTTGGAATAACAAAGGAAGTAATTGATTTCGGACAACCAAACTTCTCCATTTTCTCCATCAATTTTGGCAATACCGTTTCAGAACTTGAAGTCGAATAAGCCAAAATTAACTCATCTTTTAATAATCGAATAATATGAAAAATATTCACACCAACTAATTTAGCAACGATACCTAAAACGACCACAACAAAGAATGCCATTGTAGCATAACCAAGGATAACTAATTTTCCTAACGGAACTAATGATTCGACACCAAATTTTGAAACCGTAACTCCGATGAGGGCAAATACACCAAACGGAGCAAATTTCATCACTTGATTGGTTACCCAGAACATCGTATCTGCTACACCTTGGAAGAAGGATATAATAGGTTTCCCCTTCTCTCCTATCGCTGTAACACCAAGGCCAAATAAGATGGAGAAGAAAATGATGGCCAAAATGTTTCCATCGACAAATGCTTTAAAAATATTTGGCGGAACAATATTTACAAATGTTTCAGCCATTCCGTGACTTTCTACTGATTCAGCAGTTTCTACGTAGCTATTAATATCCGTTTTTTGTAAGCTCCCCATATCAATACCAGCACCTGGCTGGAAAATGTTCGCTGCCAATAATCCCACAATAATCGCAATCGTGGTAATAATCTCAAAGTAAATAATCGACTTCCCACCGATTTTTCCAAGCTTCTTTGTATCCCCCACACTAGAAACCCCAACAATTAAGCTGGAAATAACGATAGGAATGACGATCATTTTAATCAGACGTAAAAAGATATCACCAATCGGCTGTAAGTATTTCGCAACATTTGGATTACCATAAAAAATGGCACCCACCACAATACCGAGAATAAGTCCAATTAGAATTTGCCATGCTAAACTTATTTTCTTCATTAAAGCACCTCTTTCCTTTTTAATAATTTGAAAGATAGAATAGTTTCTTTCTTAAGGAATAAAAGCTACAATATACTATGATATTTGCGGGAATTTCTGAGAGCGTTTTCTCTGAGGATAAGACTTAAATAAAATATAAAGTACAAACTACACAAAAAAACGAAAAACCACAAAAACCTACAAATATTTTTAATCGATACTAATCATAGGGAACAAATCGAGCTTTAATATCAACATGAATTAGTAAAATAAGGTTGTGGAAAAAAAGATGAACTTCAAATATTTATCCAAAAATGAACTCCTCATGTTGGTAGCAATGGTCATTCTCGTACCACTTGCTGGGGAAATTAAGTTTTATCCCTTTAATGAAATTTATAGGGTCAGCTTTGGTCCACCTGCCCTCTTTCTCTTTTTATTATGGCTGAGAAAGGTTCCTACTGTTATTTGTGGATTACTGGCAGGTCTTTCAGTTCTAACATTTCGGATGATTCTTGATGGAATCCATCCCCAGCCATTTGATTGGATGAATGCCTTACAGGCTAATTTTCCATCTTTCACATACTATATCGCCTATTCCCTTGTTTTCTTTTTATTAAAAATACACCGGTATAACCAACGCCCGTGGGTAATCGGCATATTGGGGATTTTTAATGATTTTGCTGCAGGTTTAATCGAATTAACAATTGAAGTCCTTTCCTTTGGAACTTTTCTTACATTGGATGCCATCTATAAAATTTTTATCATTGCTATTTTTCGAAGTTTTTTTGTTATTGGATTTTTTAGCACAATGAAATTCCATGATTCCAAGCTAAAGGAAGCGGAAATAAAAAAGCGGAACGAACATCTGATGTTACTTGTTTCCAATCTTTATGCAGAGACTATTTTATTGAAAAAATCGCTACAACACGCTGAAGAAGTAACAAAGCAATCTTACAACCTTTACAAAGTATTACAACAACTGAAGCAAGGGAAGAAAATATACAATTTAAATGAAATCCCTCAACAAGCCTTAAGGATAGCCGGTGAGGTACACGAGATTAAAAAAGATAATCAGCGGATTTTATCCGGACTTTCCAAACTGATTTCCGATGAAAATCTCCATGATTATCTCGATATCCAATCGCTCTTTAAGGCTATAGTTCGGAGCAATAAAAACTATGCCGAATTACTTGGTAAAGACATCCATTTTGATTTTTCCTATAGTGGTTCCCATCCGCCATACCATGTATATACGTTTATTTCGATTATCAATAACCTAGTCGCTAACTCCGTTGAGGCCATTATGGATACGGGCAAAATCATACTTTCTGCTGATCAACAAGAGGATTGGCTTACGCTCCGGATTGAAGATAACGGCCCTGGAATTCCTACTTCCCATAAAGAGGTCATCTTTAAACCTGGATTTACTCTAAAATTTGATAGTACCGGTAAATCCTCTACTGGTATTGGACTAACCTATGTTAAAGAAGTCGTTGAAATGCTTGAAGGTAACGTAACACTAAATGAACCAAAAGAAGGCAGCGGTGCTATTTTTATCATCCGCCTGCCCATTGAAAAACTGACAAGAAAAGGTGATTAGCTTGAGATTTTTTATCATAGATGACGATGAATCTGTTCGTTGGATGCTTAGTCATATTATTGAAGAAGAGGGGCTTGGTACGGTAGTTGGCGAAGCTTCAGATGGTATGGAAGTTGATGAAGAACTATTAAACCTAAAAAATGTAGATATTTTATTGATCGATCTTTTGATGCCGATTCGTGATGGGATTGAAACTGTTCAAGATCTAGCACCTGAATTTTCAGGGAAAATTATTATGATATCTCAGATAGAATCAAAGGATCTAATCGGGCATGCGTATTTAACGGGAATTGACTATTATATTACAAAACCGATTAATAAAATTGAGGTCGTCTCTGTCATACAAAAAGTCATGGAACATATCCATATGGAAAGATCTATCCAAGACATTCAACGCTCCTTACAAAATGCAATGAATTTTAGTTTGAACCAACCAGGTATGAAATTTCATCGAAGGAAATCATTATCTGCTTCCACTCGATTACTCCTTTCTGAACTAGGCATTGCCGGAGAAAGTGGTAGTAAAGATCTCGTTGAAATCATGCAATTTTTATATGATAACGAGAAGGAACAACTCATGATTGATGAGTTTCCTCCATTAAAAGAGATTTTTAGATCGATCGCATTAAAGAAGCTAGGGGAATCCGCCAATGAAGAGGCTGTAAAAAAAGAAGTAAAAGCGTCTGAACAGCGAGTACGAAGAGCCGTTTATGCATCCTTAAATAATCTAGCTTCTCTCGGGTTAACCGATTTCTCTCATCCGAAGTTTGAAAACTATTCATCCAAATTCTTTGATTTCAACACCGTGCGACAAAAAATGAAAGAATTAAAAGGCAAACAACCAGCAGGGTCTGAACCTATCCGTATCAATCTAAAAAAGTTTATCCAGGCTCTTTATTTTGAGATCCAACACTTAATGCTAGATTGATCTTAAAGAAATTCCTAAACATTTCAACTAACATTTCTATAAAGAAACGTTAAAGAAGGGGGAGGAATGAATTGAACTTATTTGTTAAATCAGAGAAGCAAAAGTTATGGCTGGAGCGCTTGTTGAAAAAAGAACAAAAATTCAAAGAGAATTCAGCTGATATTGATGAACGAGCCATATTTCCAAAAGAAAATATTCAGGATTTAGTAGAAATGAAGTATTCAAGTGTAACCATCCCAGTTGCTTATGGGGGTGAAGGATTCCAAGTTTATGATATGGTCCTTATGCAAGAAACACTAGCCCGTTTTGATGGAAGCACGGCTCTATCAATGGGCTGGAATCTTAGTGTAATCGGTGAAATATTTGAAAGAAAAATCTGGTCGGAGGAAAAATTGAACTTTTTAGCAAAAGAAGTCCTTCAAGGAGCTCTAATCAATCGAGCCGCTACTGAGGTCCAAACAGGCAGTCCAACACGAGGCGGGCGTCCAGGAACAACGGCTGTAAAAAAAGATGGGGGTTGGGTACTAACAGGTAGGAAAACTTTTACTACGATGTCCCCCATGTTAACCTATTTTTTAACCTCTGCATGGATCGAAGAAAAACAAAGGATTGGATTTTTTTTGTTACATAAAGATTTACCTGGACTATCGATTGAAGAAACATGGGATGTTATTTCCATGAGAGGTACGGCCAGCCATGACCTAGTCCTTGATCATGTCATTGTTGATGATTCAATGCTAGTGGAGCTACCGGATGCACCTAGGAGCGAAAAAGTAAATGGCTGGCTGCTGCATATCCCCGCCTGTTACTTAGGTATCGCCCAGGCAGCAAGGGATTATGCCGTCTTTTTTGCCAATAACCATTCCCCTAATAGCCTCAATGGTCCCATTAGTCAATTAGCAAATGTTCAGCAGTTGCTGGGTGAGATTGATTTGGAATTAATTCGAGCGAGACATCTTATTTACAGTGTAGCCGCCACTTATGATGATGAATTATACCGGAAGTATATAAAAAATGAAATTGGTGTAGTGAAACATACTATTACGAATTCTGCGATCAAAATTGTCGATAAAGCGATGAGAGTGGTTGGAGCCAAAAGTCTGCAGCGAAGCAATCCTTTGCAACGGTATTACCGTGATGTACGTGCCGGTCTGCACAATCCTCCAATGGATGACATGACCATAAAAAAACTAGCACTTTCAGCTATTGAAGAAGGAAAACAGAAACACTCGAGTTAGAGACGGATGGACTGAAATTTTTACACTTAGACAAGGGAGGGCGATTGGCATTCTTGTATTAGGCCATTCTCGAAATCAAAAATAAAACTTCTTCCCATATAAAAAACGGCTCAGTACCAAAACTGAGCCGTTTTCTACTAGTCTATATTCATTTAATTATATTATTGCAATACTCGTACAGCATTAGTAAATTGGGAAGGGTTAAATGAAGCAATTTTCACCACATCACCCGTACGAGGCGCATGAATGTATTGTCCTCCACCAATATAAATGCCAACATGGTGTGCTGGGTTCCCTCTAAATACTAAGTCCCCTGGTTGTAACGCATTTAAAGGAACACGTTTTCCAACATTTTGCTGGTCACGAGAAACCCTTGGAAGATTAATACCGACAGAATTGCGGAACACATATTGAGTAAATCCAGAACAATCAAATCCACTTGGAGTAGTACCACCCCAAACATATGGAACACCTAGGAATTGTTTCGCATAAGAAATGACCTTATTAGCTGCATCTCCACTAGGCTTACTAACTACATTTCCAGATGGTGTAGATGGTTTTGATGTTGTAACCTTCTTAGAAGTTGTTTGTTGCTGTGTAGAAGCTTGTTGAGTTTGTTGAGCTGCTTGTTGAGCTGCTAATTGTGCTTGTCGCTCAGCCTCTTGTTGAGCTGCTAATTGTGCTTGTCGTTCAGCTTCTTGCTGAGCTGCTAATTGTTCCTTCTCTTGTTGCAATTGAGCTTCTGCTTGTGCTAATGCATTTTCCACTTCTTTTTTATCTGCTTCAATTTGTTTTTGTTGAGCAGCTAATTCTTCTTTATTCTTTTGGAATTTTACTAATTCGTTATGTAATCTTTCTTCAGCCTCTTTTAAGGCAAGTTGTTTTTCCTTTAAACCATTCAATAGTTCAGTATCACTTTGGATGATTGCTGAAATCGCAGTAAAGCGAGTTAAAAACTCAGAAATATTCTCAGAGGATAATAATAGCTCAGCGTATGATGCAACAGAAACTCTTCCTTCTGCCTGAATACTTTTTAACCGTTCTGCATAAATTTGTTTATGATTCTCTAAATCTTTTTTAGCTGCTTCTATCTCAGCCTTCGTTTTATTAATTTTTTCTTGTTGTGAATTGATTTTTTTATTCAGCTCTTCACTTTTCACCATTGCTGAAACAATTTTGTCATCTAATTGTTGAATCTTTGTTTCAAGGCTATCAATTTGTTTCTCTGTCTCATTGATTTGTTCTTGTGTTACTGGAGCTCCCGGCTCTGCAAAAGCTGGTGTAGTTTGAAACATGGTTGCAATAATCGCAGCCGATACTGTGTATTTAAAGAATTTCTTCATCATTACTAAATCTCCTCTTGTTCCCTATCATTATTTCAAGTTTCAATTCTATATATTAGTTTATATGCCAAAAGAATGAAATACAATAACACTGTCGATAATGTAATATAATTGTAATTTTATGTAGAAAAATATAAAAAAACTTTATGTATTTTACTAATCAGGACCCATCCTATCTGTTAACCACCATAATAATACAGGTAAATTTAAGATATTCCAACAAATATGCCCATCTTTTTATTAACATAAAGAATCCCTCGAACCATGCGGAACGAAGGATTGCCATTTAACCCTATAAGCTTGTAAACATACTTTCGGTTATTTTAATATACATCACGTTGATAACGGCCCTGCTTCTGCATTTCTTTCAAATATGCTTCAGCTGCATCTCGAGGCATTGCGCCTTCTTTTTCAATGATAGTAATCAGAGTTTCATGAACGTCTTTGGCCATATGTTCCTTATCACCACAGACGTAGAAATAGGCACCTTTTTCAATCCACTCAAATAATTCCTTGCTATGTTCAATCATTCTGTGCTGTACATACACTTTTTGTTCCGAATCGCGGGAGAATGCCGTATCAATTTTCGTCAATACCCCATCTTGTTGATATTTTTCCAATTCTTCTTGGTAAAGGAAATCCGTTGCTTTATGCTGGTCACCATAGAATAGCCACATGCGACCAGTAGCTTTATTTACGGCACGTTCCTCAATGAAAGAGCGGAATGGAGCAATGCCTGTACCAGGACCAACCATAATGATATCTTTATCGTCAGACTCTGGTAAATGGAAGTGTTTATTTGGTTGTACAAAAACCGGAAGTGTATCTCCTTCCTGAACACGCTCCGCACATAATACTGAGCAAACGCCTTTTCGATCTCGTCCATGAGCATTATAGCGTACGGCACCAATCGTTAAATGAACTTCATCTGGATGAGCGGCCATACTGCTTGCAATGGAGTAAAGACGTGGAGGCATTTTTCTTAATAAAGAAACGATTTCCTGGGCTGAAGCTTTCCATGGACCAAAATCCCGCAACATATCCAGTAAATCACGCCCATAGCAATAATCCTTTAATTTGTCCGCATGTTCAGCTAACACAAGACTTTTCAATTCTTCATTTTCTGTAAAGGAGGCAGCCTGCTGTAAAATTTTCTTTGTTAATAGGGTGATTTCATAATGGTTTGTCAGGGCTTCCTTTAATGACATTGTTTCTCCTTGTTTACCAACGGTGACAATTGTTTCTTCATCCCAACCCATTTCCTCTATAAGGGAAGCCACAAGTTCCGGGTCGTTAGAAGGGACGATACCTAGTGCATCTCCTGGTTTATAAGAAAGACCTGAACCTTTTAAAGATAACTCTAAATGTCTTGTTTCTTTATTAGAACCAGATCCATTTAAATTTATATTTTTAAGTATTTTAGCTTGAAATGGATTCGTCCTTGAATACGCACTTTTGGTAATTTTCGGATTGTCTGCAGTCATTTGCATTGCTCTTACCTCCAAAAGTTATATATAGTATTTTGACACATCATGGTCAAATAATTTTACTCCTCAAATCTTATTATATACGAGGAAACGATTCCTTTTTAAAATTCTTTTAATTTATAAAATAAAGAATTTTATAAAAACATTTTGTTTTATAGAAGAACACTATCTTCCTTCCCATCTATTGTCTTGTATAACGTACTTATTTCGTTCACCCAATAAAGCTTCCAACCACAAATCCTAAATATGCAAGGAGCATTCCCGCACTATAAGTGATGATTATGTAAAGTAAAAAATTTTTGTTATCCTTATTTAAGTATAGTTTTATTAATTCTAGTTTAAATGTGGAGAATGTCGTAAATGCCCCCATAAATCCTGTCCCCAATAAAAGCATGATCATCGCATTTGCTTGAGCACCTGTAATAATTCCTAATAGAAAGGATCCTATTAAATTTACGATGAGGGTTCCCATCGGTATACGATATGGTGCTATTCCATTTAATTTCTTACTAAAAAAATATCTAGCCATGGCCCCAAAAAATCCGCCAAGCCCAACTAATAATATATGGACGGCTGTCATGATTCTTGCTCCTCCCGATTCATATAAAACCCTAGTCGACCCATTCCTAATCCTCCAAAAATACTTATGGTTACATAAACAATCCCTAACAAAGTATGTCCATTCTGAAACAATTCAACAGTTTCTACACTGAGAGTGGAAAATGTGGTAAACGATCCAACTAATCCAGTTCCAACAATGGTTGCCGTATCAGGAGAGATCGAGAGTCTTTTAAAAATATTAGTGGTTAACCATGCCAATAGGAAACTCCCAATTATATTAATGATAAATGTGGAAAATGGAAATGGGCTATTTGTAAAAATCATCATACCCACTAAATACCTTAAAATAGCTCCTAGCATCCCTGCTAAACCTACCCAAAAGTAAATCATTCCCTACCCCCCTAATGAAAATATGGACGTTTGCACTTCGAGCGTTTTCTTTTCTTCTGGTAGACCGGAGTGCTATCTTAGCGCTTTAGCACCTGCTCGGATTTCTAATCCCTACACACACTGTAATACTCCCTATTTACCCATACCAAAAGGATTCTTTTTAAATACATGTCTTACTTAGTTATTATAAAAAAGTGTGGTTTTTTTTCATATGATGAAAAATTCAACAATCCAGTATAGAAACGGGATGGTAAAAATACATAAAAATGTCGTAAGCAATACACCTAAAGAAGAAAAAATAGCATCTCCCCCATATTTTTGTGCATAGAGAGAAATCGTAGGTGCGGAAGGCATTCCAGACACAATAACAGCCAGCACTAATAAGGAAGTTGGGACAGAGAATACCGCAAACGGGATTAATAGTAATGGAATAAATAAAAGTTTTACGAATGCCATTTTCCACAAGGAAAGATTTTTCAACATGGAAAAAAGAAACTCATCTTTCACATTGGCCATTAAACTCCCGATTAATATCATTGATAGCGGAATTGTCATTTTTCCAACTATTTCGAGACTGTTAGAAACAAGATGAGGCAAACGTATGGGTAATAAAAAAATTACTAATCCTGCCACTGTAGAAAGAATTCCTGGATTCAGAAAGACCATTTTCCATCTTAAGACGGTCTCATTTTTATTAAAGAGATAGATCCCATAAGACCAAATTAGTAATAAATAAAAGATATTAAACATGGTTAAGTAAACAATTCCTTGTTCCCCAAAAATAATAAATATGACAGCATATCCAATAAACCCTTGGTTTCCAAAAATAATTAATCCTTCGTACACACTTTTTTGTTTATCTGGAAGTCGAGAAAGTCTTCTCATCCATAAAGCTAGAAAAATGGATAAGACAAGCACATAAACAGACATGAATGTAAGCCACAAAAATTCTTTAACTAACGTAATTGAAAAGGAAATATCCATTGAAAATAAAATCAAAGCTGGCAATGTTATATATAGAATCAATTGTGTTAACACATCATTGGCATTTTCATTAAGGATTCCACTCTTCCTCGCAATAAAGCCTAATAGGGCCATTCCATATAGTGAAACCATTTCCTGTAAAAATTCTCCTGTCGTATCCATGAAATCCCCTCCTTTTTTAATGGTATGAACCCATCATTAAGAAGGTTATTAATTATAGGAATGACAGACATTCCTTTCCAATATCAAACAATTATAAATAAAGGAAAGATAGAAAAACCTAAAAAAGACTTGACTTTAATGAAGGTGATAGAATGGAACATCAACAATTTCAAGCAGGAGATATCGTCTATGTTTTTTATCGGAATCCTCATACACAAGATGTTGCCAATATCCAAGAAGCAGCAGTTGTAAAAAATCCTGAAAAACCAGATGAATTGGCTTTATTTTTGTATGAAACCTATTACCCGTTGACCGATGAAATCGCTGTTTATCGTACGGAGGAGGAAGCAAACCTGGCGTACAATTACTATTATGGAGACGAGTCAGAAGGGGTTTTAACATGATTCAACCATTTACACCTAAACTTGTCTATTTTGAACCAGATGCTTTAAATTATCCCCTTGGGAAAGACCTATACGAGAAATTTAAAAAGATGGATGTAGAAATTCGCCAAACCACTTCCCATAACCAAGTAAGAAATCTACCGGGAGAGAACGATTTTCAAAGATATCGAGTGGCAAAGTCAACATTGGTAGTGGGAATAAGAAAAACCCTTAAATTTGATACTTCAAAGCCATCAGCTGAATATGCGATTCCATTGGCAACAGGGTGTATGGGACACTGTCATTATTGTTATTTACAAACCACAATGGGAAGCAAACCCTACATTCGTACATACGTCAATGTAGATGAAATTCTTGAGGCTGCCGATAAATACATGGAGGATCGAGCTCCAGAGATAACACGGTTCGAAGCATCTTGTACTTCCGATATAGTCGGGATTGATCATTTGACCCATTCTCTTAAACGAGCCATTGAACATTTTGGAAAAACTGAGCTAGGCAAACTACGATTTGTTACAAAATTCCACCATGTCGATCATCTATTGGATGCTAAACATAATGGGAAGACCAGGTTTCGTTTCAGTGTGAATGCTGATTACGTCATTAAAAACTTTGAACCAGGTACCTCCCCATTGGAGAAAAGAATTGAAGCTGCAGGAAAAGTTGCAAGAGCAGGATATCCTCTTGGATTTATTGTAGCCCCCATTTATCTTCACCAAGGGTGGGAGGAAGGATATTATCAGATGTTTAAACGTTTAGCAGCAGAATTACCTTCTGAAGCAAAAAAAGATCTTACCTTTGAATTTATCCAACATCGATTTACCAAACCAGCTAAAAGAGTCATTGAGAAGAACTACCCGATGACAAAATTAGAATTAGATGAAGAAAAAAGAAGATATAAGTGGGGAAAATATGGTATTGGAAAATATATTTATCAAAAAGAGGAAGAAGAAGATATAAAAAAGCATCTATACTCATATATGGAGAAGTTTTTCCCTGAAGCAAAATTAGAATATTTTACATGATTTAAATTTAACCTATCAACTTCGTCCTATCATGGTCAATGGAGTTGATAGGTTGTTTATAACCTAATTTTCCAAACCGTTAAAAAAAACTCAATATGTAGCCAATATTTTATATGTTCTTAAACGTAATCATTGACCTTACAAAGCCATACCATATGGTCAAAATCTTTTCCCCAGTAATCTTTTACAATTTTATAAGGTTCTCCAAATTTCCTTAACCATTTTCTTTGGGCACGCTTGTATCCACTATCTAAACAAAATTGTTCAATCCCTAATTCATGAAGATGCTTGATCATAGCATGAATCAAAATTGATCCCACACCTTGACCCTGATAATGAGGTAATACATAAAGGCTGCCCAACTCCCCTATCGCATCTAGCTCATGATTTGTACATTTTTTAATATCAGTCCCACAAGGACCGAAAGAAATCGTTCCAATTACACGCTCATCCAATTTTGCAACAAGAAAGAAAACATCTAAATCTTTATTGTCCAACGAATAAGAGAATAGATTCCTTTTATTCTCAATCTCTGCTAAAATATCTTCTTTTAAATCTCCAAGACCCTCTTTCTCAAAAGCATCCCTAATCGATACTTCAAAAACATCATAGGCAGATTTTATATCTTCCTTAGTAGGCTTGATTATCATAACGTCATCCATCATAGCTTTCTCCTCCTTTCTTATAGAAGAAAAATTTCAATCCACATACCACTGACTAACAATATACAAAACAACCGAAAACCCTTTCAATAATTTCATAACATGTAAATCATCATCGGGATGTGGCCATTTTATTATAGAACAAGCTCCCATGTTTCTCCGATTAAGTCTTTACCAAAGCTATGATGTTCTTCCTGTTCTACTAGCTTAAATCCAGCTTTCGCATAGATATGTCTTGCTTCTAAGAGAACGCTATTGGTCCATAAAACAAGCTTTTTGTAGCCAGCATGTCTAGCAAAGGTAATACACTCTTGTACTAGACGGCTTCCAAGTCCAAACCCACGTGCTTTTGGCTCTACTAATAGGAGTCGTAATTTAGCTACTGTCTCACTACTTTGGACAACAAACACTGAACCTACAATTTCCCCATTCATTTCAGCAATAATACATCGCTCACGTTCAGGTTTGTAATGGTTAATGAAATCTGCTGTAATCTGAGCTACAAGTGCCTCAAATCGTTCATCCCAACCATATTCTTGGGCATATAGCACTCCATGCCTGTGAGTAACCCAGCCCATATCACCTGGCTGATGACTTCTTAAATAAACTGCTTCAGAAAACTTAAAGTTTTTTTATCCAAAATTGTTTCGATATCGTGCATCGCTTTCAGTAATTTTTGTTGCTCATCTTCACTGAGCGTATTTAATAGCTCAGCAACTTCATTACGTGAACGCTGATCAAGTTCAGAAAACACCTTCATCCCTTCCGATGTAAGGCGAATATGAAACTGTCGTCCATCCTGTTCTGAACGAACTCTTTCAGTGAGCCCCTGCTCCTCAAAACGAGTTAGGATACGGCTGAGATATCCGGCATCTAGGCCTAGCTCACGTCTTAACTTAGTTGCCGTCGGATTATTACCATTCGCAATTTCAAAGAGAATTCGCACTTCAGTTAAAGAAAAAGAACTGTGCAATAATCCTTCACGCAAGACTCCTATTTTTCGTGTAAAAAATCTATTAAACTGACGAACTTGATCAATTTTGTCATTAAGTGTAGTAATATTCATAATTATCACCCTTTCGTTATTTTTCTCAATATATATGAAAATAGTTGGCTATGTCAAATAATTATTTGAAATAGCCAACTATTCGTTTTTTATATGGAAGTATAGTTTTTTATATGGAAGTATAGTTTTTTAGAGGATTTAATTGTAGAAAGATAATCATCAAGGGGAACGCACGACCAAGTTAGCCGTACTGAAATAAAACGTAATAAACAATGTCTTATTGAGCTTGACCATAATCAAAGATACACTTTCTTTCCTATAAAAAAAGCGCAAGCACTCTATTATCGGCATATTCTTCCCGCCTAAAAAGCAATCTTTCTTAGTCGTGCGATGCTGATGCTTCTGATGTCTACTCCCTTGTAGTGCTTTCAACTGAGTGAAAGGAAACACAGTTATCTGGAGGCGATTGGATGTTAACAGATCGTAGGTGAAACTGAAGGACAATGACCGTTATGGAGCTTGCGCATGACATTTTTTGAATTCAAAAAGTTCTAATACAAATAAAGTTTATTCTACTAGTGTAGAAATTTGCCAAATGATACCAAATTTATCTTTAACTTGCCCATATGAAGGACTCCAAGGTGTTTCACCTAGCGGAAGGATAACTTCCCCACCATCTTGTAATTTTTCAAATACTTCTTTTGATTTTTCAACATCATTTACCATTAAAGCAATAGTAACTTGTGTCCCAAGCTGATATGGCTGATCAGGAAATGTATCAGATAGCATAAGAAACGTATTTTTTCCCACTCTTAAATTTGCATGCACTACAAGATCTTTCATTTCATCAGATAGAGGAAATTCTGGATTTTCAGGAAGGTCTCTGTATGTTTGAACTCCTAAATTTTCTGCATCCAATGCATTTTCATAAAATTTCACAGCTTCTTTTGCCTTACCATCCAAAATTATATAAGGATGTACCCCTAAAATCATGCTATTCACCTCATTTTTATTTGTAATGTATGGACAATTTATAAGAACATACATTCGTATCATACCATATATTTCATTTTAATGGAAGTGTTTTCATGAATATAATATAACCTTCAATATGAAAAATAATCCTTTTTAATTAAGAATCGATTTCTAACTTCCATTTTATAAAATTGTTACTTATTTATATTAAAAAGCTTCCATTCAACTATCTTAAAAATAGAAATGAATTCCCTGAAAGGCTATACTAAAATAAGTGAAGGTAATCATTTTTTTCGTAATGAGGGAAAGCATGAATAAAATAATGATAATTGAGGACGATGAAAAAATTAGACGGATAGTTGCCGATACATTAAAAAAATGGAAATATGAAGTAGTGGAAGTGACACAATTTGACCAAGTTTTAAAGGAATTTGTACAGGAAGAGCCTCACCTCGTCTTATTGGATATAAATCTTCCTGTTTTTGACGGGTATTACTGGTGTCAGCAAATACGTGCTTATTCAAAAGTACCTATCCTATTCCTTTCATCTAGAAATCAAAATATGGATATTATTATGGCGATTAATATGGGCGGGGATGATTTTATCCAAAAGCCTTTTGATTTAGATATTCTTGTCGCAAAAATCAATGCACTCATTCGCCGTAAATATACCTATCAATCAGATAACCATTTAAAATTCAGCCATAAGGGCTTAACTTTACATGTGACGAATTCAACCATTGAATATAACGGACAAAACACGGAGTTAAGCCGCAATGAATTCATTCTTTTGCAATTGATGATGCGGAATATCGGAAAAATTGTTTCTCGCGAAGACTTAATGCAAGCATTATGGAATGAAGAACAATTCGTTGATGATAATACTTTGACTGTAAACGTGAACCGAATACGAAGAAAAATTGCCGCTCTTGGCCTCGATCATTTCATTGTTACTCGGAAAGGAATGGGGTATTTGATTGAATGACTTTCCTACGCTTTCTGGCCTATGAAAAACCTTATATATTCCTATATCTGACAATTTTTTTGATTACGGCTGCGGTATTTTTTACCGAATATAATAGTGACTGGTCATGGGGTACCTTCTTCTATGCCCTCTCCCTTTCTTCCATTGTGTTACTTGGATTTTTATTATTCCGCTACCATCAAAATATCCGTGTCATCCGACAAATGATAAATGAAAATGATGAAACGTTGTCACTTGAAGGTGAGTTTGCCAAAGCATACATTGATGAATTAAGAAAAGAGCACATTCGTGAAATGAATCGTATTCAAGATCGGCAGAAGGAACATTATGACTTTATCGTTTCTTGGTTTCATGAGATCAAAACACCCATAGCGGTTCTCCGATTGCTGGAGCAAACAGAAATGGATCCAAGTAGTATAAGAGAAGAAATAGCGAAAATCGAAAATTATGTCGACCAGGCTCTTTATTACGCCAAGCTTGATAGTTTTAATCAAGATTACGATATTCAAAATTGCGACTGCATCCAAATTGTCAAAGAAATTGTAAAAGGCCATGCAAAAACCTTTTTTTCTAAAAAAATCCGTATTAACATCCAGGCAGATTTTCTGGAGGTTCAAAGTGATCCGAAATGGCTGCAGTTTATTATCAATCAATTAGTAACCAATAGTTTAAAATATACTGAACCTGGCGGTGAAATCTCTATTTCTGTATTGGAATCACTTGAAGAAAAACAATTACTTATTTGCGACAATGGGATTGGTATTAGCCAAAAAGATCTTCCACGAATTTTTAATCGAGGCTTTACCGGAGAAACAGGCCGTACACATACAAAATCAACTGGCATGGGATTATATTTGGCACAACAATTATCGAAAAAGCTTGGCCATTATATTACTTGTACATCCAAAGTTGGCGTCTACACCCAATTTATTATTCATTTCCCACAAGATAGTGATCCTTATCTACTATTACAAAAAAACACATGATGAGTAGCTACTCATCATGTGTTTTTTTCATTGATTATTCGGAAGTAAATCGATGTAGATGATACGTAAAAGATCAAATACGTTAACACATATAATCCCATGACAGAAAAAATAATCATCGTTAAAGACGGTAATTCTTTAATTACGGCAAGGGCTGTGTAGTATAAAAAATACCAACTGTGTAATAAACCAAGAATTAATGGTGGTAAAAATACGAACAGCAATTGTTTGCGAATAATCCTTTTTATTTCTTTATTTCTAACCCCCATTTTCCGCAATATGGCATAATGTTCTCGCTGTTCTGTAGCTTCGCGAAGCTGTTTAAAGTAAATAATACTTCCTAAAGCAAATAAAGCAATAACTGCCAAAAACGCAACAGAAAACAATATTAAGGAAGATGATTCCGTATCTCTAGAATACATATCGATATAGGCTGAATAATAGGCCCCTTTTGTTTTCATCACTATATCATAGATTTCTCGTGATACGTCATTCGATGTTTTTGGATCTTTTATTTTATATATTTCAAATGATAAAAGTGAATAATCTTCTTTTAAGTTATGAAAAACCTCATCAGGAATAATGAGAACGGAAGGTTGAATACCGGTATCTCCATTTGGATTCGTTGGAATACTTAACAATGGATAACGTATTTTTTCAACAATACGAAATGTATAATTTTCTAAAACGGTAATTTGATGCTTTGATTCATTATATTTTGTTGGTTGATCCACTCCTCTAGTTAAAACAATTGCTTCATTATCTTTTAAATCTACTTTTTTTCCGACTCCTCGTAAATCAACAATTGCATTTAACTGTGACTCAGGAAACAGATAAAACTCTTCTGTGTAATATTCAGGATAGTTAAAAAATCTATTTCTATTTGGAATTTTTTCTGTTTGAATTCCTGTAATTGTTTCATGACCTATAATTGGATGCGAATCATTCATAATTTGTTCAATTTGTTTTTGTGTTTCATCATTTTGCTTTGAGAAAGCAAAATGATTTGGATATTCCATTTTTACAACTTCACTTTTTATCGCATAGTCTACAGCAATAAATCCAACAGTAAAAATAACAATTCCGCTAAGAAGTGAATTAAACGTAAAGTTTACTGCATTTCCTCGAATAGAAAAACGAAGAGAAGAAATCCACAACATATTGTTTCCAGTAAAATAATTCTTCCTTAGACTCATTTTTTGTAATATCCAACCGGAAAACTGGCGGAAAAATAAGTATGTTCCAATAATCAATGCCACTGTGGTAGCAATTAAAATTTCATTAAAATGATCTTTCCATAGATCCGTATCCCTAGCTAGAGTAATCATATAGTAAGAAGAGGCAATCAATATAATGGATAAGATCGCAAAGCCAAAAGAAAATTGAAATGGTTTGTCCATTTTTTCTTTTGCATGAAATAATTCCACTAATTGTACGCGTCGAACACTAAAATAGCTTTGAATCGTGATGATACCGATTAAGAAAGCAAATAAAAGAATAGTTAAGACAATAGCTTCCATTGGAAAAGCAAAAGAAATATCGTTATCGTAACGCATTAAGTTCATTAATACCGCACCAAAAAATTTCGATAACAATCCGCCAATTAATATACCACTCGTGACAGAAATAGCACTCAAAAATACTGTTTCAAAAAAGACCATTGTTGCCACTTGTCTTTCTTTCATTCCATAAAGCAAAAACATCCCAAATTCTTTTTTCCGTTGCTTCATGAAGAATGAGTTTGCATACAAAATAAAGAAGACGATAAATAAGAATACCAATATAGAGGCAAGGAAAATCATCATTTGATAGTTTTCTTTATTTTGAATGGCATTCACTACATCCTCATTAAACATTAAGGCTGAAAAGGTAAAGTATATCACCACTCCTACAAGCATGGAGATAAAATAGATCGTATACAAGCGGAAATTCCGTTTTATATTCCTCCATGATAAATCAAGCAAACTCATCGCCGCTCACCACCTAAAGCACTTTGAATTGTCAAAATGCGATCGAAAAATTCTTTCTCCGTTTGCTCCCCTTTAAACATTTCATTGACAATCCTTCCATCACGCAAAAAGATAACACGATCACAGTAACTAGCAGCATACGGATCATGAGTAATCATTAAGACAGTAGTATGAAATGTTTTATTTAACAATTGAAGTTGTTCGAGTAGCTGGGTAGCAGATTTTGAATCAAGTGCACCTGTTGGCTCGTCAGCAAACACTATCGCTGGATTGGTAATAATTGCTCGTGCTGCTGCCGTACGTTGCTTTTGACCGCCGGAAATTTCAGAAGGATAATGATGTAAAATGGATTCTATATTTAAGGCTTCAATCAATTTTTCTAATCGCTTTTCCATTTCTTCTATCGGTGTTTTTTGTAATGCAAGCGGCAGTAGGATGTTTTCTTTCACTGTTAAGGTATCCAATAAGTTGTAATCTTGAAAAATAAATCCCATTCGTTTTTGACGAAATTCTCTTAGAGCTGATCTTTTCATATCTAACAATGATTTTCCCTCAATCCAAATATCTCCACCATTAAAGCCATCAATTCCCCCAAGAGTATTCAATAATGTCGTCTTCCCAGAGCCTGATGGCCCCATGATCGCAGTAAATTCCCCTTGTTCAATCGTTAAATCAATATTTTTTAAGACTTGTGTTTTCCCGTAAGATTTCGACAAGTTCTTTGTTTGAATAATTTTAGTCATATTCTCATCCTCCTCACCGCCATACTATACCGAAAACTTTATCCCCCAACCATCGATTTAACAATATGTAAAGTGACATTTTTGTCATGTTACTCTCCATTATTAACAAAAATTGAAAAAGAAGTAGTGACAAAAATACCCGGAAATTGAAAACGATAAACGAATACTAGGTCAAAGTAGGGAGATTATATAGAATCTCACCATCACGTATGTGGAACTATTTGTTAATAGAAAAATGAAAAAATAATAAAAAAATCTCGGGCTACCTTACGGAAAAAAACCCGAGATCTATTACTCCAATCAAATGGATAGTCTACTTCTCAAAATTTTTGCATAAAACACGAAAGAAAATATCTTCTTAACCTGGAATGTCCGGAGTAACCATGCTAAGGTTTAACTCTATTGTCAAGAACCTAAAAATGAAAATATTATTTTTGAACTTCCTCTAAGAAATCAACCATTATCTTAATAAATTCTTTTGGTTTATCGTAATGTATATCGTGACCAGGTGTATCTACATCTATCCTTTTTCCATTTTCCAACAATTCAACCACATGGTCAGCATCTTCGTCAGATAATGCCGCCATTAATAATTCTCCATCATAATTTGTTGCAGCTTTAATAAATACCGTCGGACTTTTAATTTTTGATAACACTTCTGTTTGGTTATAGTCTTCAAACCAGCTATTGTCATAAAATGTTTCTCCAAATTTGTGATCATAAGGATATGTCACGGATTCAAATATTCTATTTATCTGTGGTGGTAAATATTTGATGTGTACTGGCTCATTAGGATGTTTTTTATGGTAGGCAATTGCATCTTCGGAAAACTTGTTCCAAAGAAAATCCCCAAACACCTTTTTCCAATAACTTCTTTCTAAACTATACTTAAAATAATCCTTCTCTTTCTCTTGATTTTTAAAATCTTCATACAATTGAAAGCCATAAACCCATGCATATGTGTTTTCTCTTCTACCTGGTTCAGTTGAGAAGAAAGGGGAATCTTCAATCACTGTTCCAAGGACACGATCTGGTGCATAGGCAGCCATCCATGCAGCAATCATACCTCCTGAGGAATGACCGGAAACCAATGTTTTTTGCCCAATTTTAACATCAATAAACTCGATAAAATCTTTCGCCATTTCTTTAGCGGAATATTTCTCCGCATTCCAATCCGATTCTCCATGTCCATGGCAATCTACCGCAAACACATGGTAGTGCTTTGATAATTCAGGTAATACTTTGGCATAATCCTCCCAAGTCATACCTTGACCATGAATGAGTAGAAGTGGGGTTTTGCCATTGTTTGGACCTTCACCATAATTAATGATTGTACCGTCCTTTAACTTTACTTGTTTTTCAATAAATCCAGCACTATACATTTTTTTTAACGGTTTTTCCATATAAGTAATATTGTTATACAAATAACTACCAACTAATAATAGGATAAAAACGAAAAATACACTCAGTATTACTTTCTTTTTCTTCTTCACCTTGATCTTTACTCCCTCCTTCAACTAGTAACCATTCTTTTCAATATTCTGTATGAAGGGTACTATTCATCGCATTCTTTCGCTTTATATACAGCTTCTACAAAATGCATCATTTTATCATACTTTAAAATAGCGATTCCCTGGTCCTCGTCACCTAGAACCAATAATCTTTCTCCAGGATGAATATTAAATATCTCTCTTGCTTTTTTAGGGATAACAATTTGTCCTCTTTCTCCCACCTTTACCGTTCCAAATACGTGTTTCCCTTTAGGTTGAATGCCTAAACCATCTTTTTGTTGAGAATGATTGACTAAATCATCCAACGTAACCTTATATAATCGTGCCAAAGCGATACAGTTATTGATATCAGGTACGGTATCACCATTTTCCCATTTTGCCACCGCTTGTCTAGAAACATTCAATTTTTCCGCAACCTCTTCTTGTGTGTATCTATGAGCTTTTCGTAAGTTCTTCAGATTCACATTTATCATATTTTTCACATCCTTCATGCCCATTATATTATGGATATCCAAAGATTCAATGAACCCAACATAACATAGAATGTTATGTTGAGTTGACATCATTTATTATTCCTTGATAAAAGAAAAAATCGGGCTTCCTGTTGGAAATTACCCGATTAATCATTGGTTTTCTGCTGATAATAGCAATCGTATATTCATAATTTTTTTTAGAAAAGGAGTGAAAGAATTAGCGTCCAAACACAGACAAATAGTAATAATCCAAAACTGTATTTCAAGGTCATTTTCGTTAACTCAGATTCTTTTCCTACTTCCCCTACAGATGCCGTTGCAATGGCAATCGATTGTGGTGAGATCAATTTTGCCATTACTCCGCCTGCAGTGTTAGCAGCAACTAATAATGAAGGATTCGTCCCGATAATATTACCAGCAGTAGCTTGAATGGAAGCAAATAATGTATTGTTATTTACAACCGATCCTGTCATAAATACCCCGATCCAACCTAATATAGGGGATAATAATGGGAATCCTTTACCGGTTGTTGCAACCGCTTCTCCTAATACTGCTGTTAAACCCGCATAGGTCATTAATTTGGCAATAGCTAAAACAGCACAAATCATCGCAATAGGAATCCAAAATTCTTTCATGGTCGTTTTTAATAGTTGAAATCCTTTATTAAAACCAATACCTTTAGAAGTTATGATTGTCGTTATTCCGGCCAAGAAAACCGCTGTACCAGTCGCACTAATTAACCCAATACTGGAACTTAATGATGATCCTGGGATTGTAAATAAAAGATTGGTTGAAGCCAATACTTCTCCTTCTGCAAATAAAGATTTGAATAATGGTAAACTCCAAATGAGAACAAATATACTTAATAAATAGAAAGGTGACCAAGCCTTAGCAATATTTGAAAGCGAGTATTTTTCTACTTCTACTTTTTTACCATTTATGAAAAAGATATTTTTCGGCTGCCATTTATTTAAAAAGATTGCAAGAGCCCCCATTGCTAATAAAGAAGGAATAATATCTGCTAATTCAGGGCCTAAAAAGACAGTTATCATTAATTGGGTGATTGTATATACAGCAGATACAACTAAAATAGCTGGTAAAACTTCTTTGATACCTTTTATACCATCTATTAATAAAATTAGTAAAAATGGAATAGAAAAATTAATAATAGGTAGGGTTAAGGCAGTCATCATCGATACATCCATGGAAGTGATCCCTTCCAATCCTAATGTACCAGTAATGGCTACCGGGATTCCAATAGCTCCAAATGCACCTGAAGCCCCATTGGCAATTAAGCAAAGCATTGCCGCTTGCAATGGATGAAAGCCTAAAGATGCTAGTAATACTGCACAGATAGCAATTGGAACACCGAAACCAGCTGCACCTTCTAAAAAAGCATTAAAACAAAAACCTATTAATAGTAACTGGAGACGCTGGTCTTGAGAGATTCCGGCAATACTCGCACGTATGACGTCAAACCTCCCTGATTCTACAGAGAGCTTGTATAACCAAACAGCTGTTATAATAATATAGCCTATCGGCCAAATTCCTTGAATCGTACCTTGTATTACACTTCCGATAGCTTCTCCCATTGGCAATTGAAAGCAAGCAGTGGCAATAATAAAGGTAACGACTAAATTTAGTAAAGCGGCATAAATACCTTTCATTCGAAAGACAGTTAAGCATAATAGAAATAACAGGATTGGTATTGCAGCTACAAGAGCGGAAATACCAATATGATGAAAAGGATTGAATGACTCAACTAACATGTTGATGAACTCCTTTGAAGTGAAATATAGTTACTGCCGAGTCAATTACTTCTTCCAAAATGGATCTTGTATTTCTTTCAATGTTGCAATAGACTTGCTAAGTCTTTCCCTCTCTTGGTTATCGAGGGATAACTCTATAATTTTCACTGCCCCTTTTCGATTAATGACTGTTGGAACGCCGATATAAACATCCTCATACCCATATTCACCATTTAATAATGTACTAACAGGTAAAACGACGTCCTCATCTCTTAAGATCGCTTTTGTTATTCTAGCCAGCCCCATTGCAATTCCATAATAAGTCGCCCCTTTTGCCTCAATAATTTCATAGGCGGCATCACGTACTTCGGCAAAAATTTCATTTTTTCTTTCCTCTGTTAATTGAGGGGCAATAGGGTTACCAGAAATATTAGCAGAACTCCATACAGCAAGTTCAGAATCCCCATGCTCACCAATAATATAACCATGGACACTCGTAGGAGTTACTCCAAATTCTTGAGCTAATAAATGGCGGAATCTTGCAGAATCTAATATCGTACCAGATCCAATGACTCTCTCTTTTGGAAGACCTGAGAATTTCCATGTGGCATAGGACAAAATATCAACTGGATTTGTTGCTACTAAGAAAATGCCATTAAATCCCGTCTCCATCACACTTTTTACAATGGACTCAAATATCTTCATATTTTTATTAACTAAATCCAATCTGGTTTCACCAGGTTTTTGCGCCACTCCCGCACATAAGACGACAATCGCTGCGTCCTTACACTCTTCGTACGTACCAAATTTAATTTTCATCGTACTAGGTGCATAAAGCACACCATGATTTAAGTCCTTCACATCCCCTTTTGCTTTTTTCTCATTTATATCGATTAGAACTAGTTCACTACACAAGCCTTGATTCATTAATGCATACGCATAACTTGATCCAACTGAACCTGTTCCAATTAAAATCACTTTGCTTCCTTGTGTTAAATCCATTTAAACTCATCTCCTACTAGTAAATGGTTTATGGTTATTATTCCTATCCCCCAGAATAATAACCAGTCGGGAAAATAGTTTGTGAAATATTTCACAATTAAATTATATGTCTTTACGACTCATAACTCAACCGTAATTTGGAAATGTATTCGATTACAATTTGTCAAAAGTATGACAAAATTCCCCCTCCTTAAGTGTTTAAAAAATAACCCCTTTTAACTGTGCTTTACATATTTCTATTGCTAGATGGACAATGATCACGAGGGTAGAGTTATATATATGTAAAAACCATATAGCCCGTATACAAACAAACCTATAAACACAAAGCACCTCCTTAAACAGATACAATCTTAGTATCCATTTAAAGAGGTGCTTGCATTTTGCCCCATTATTTTCACTGTTCAATTTTTCTTAAGAAAATTTTCTAATATGTTTTTCTATCAAATGAAGCAATCACAACTTGTTTTCCCCTTTTTTCTTTAACACAATAATGGCATTGCTGATAAGGCCTAATCCAATTCCAATGATTCCTCCAACGGCAGTACCAATTAGTGTATCAATCCAACCACCTGAAAGGAATAGCTCTCGACCACCGCTAGCAATAAATCCAATTAATCCACCAACAGAAATACCAAAAAACATAAATCCAGCATAAAATAGACCGATTGCTTCATGATCAGCAGGATTGAAATTTTCATAGTACTCAACAAACTTATCTTTCAAATCAGAAGACCTGGTAGTTTCACTTTGAAACTTCAATTCCTCTTTCGCACGTTCAAATGCTTCTTGTTCGGAAATCCCGTTTTCCATCAAATCATTCATATAATCACTCATATAGAGAATCAAATCATTTTGTACATCAATTGATACATTTGAACGGGTCTTCAGTTTAGACAGTTTATTTGTAACCTTTCTTTTCGTCTGACCAATTTGATGTTGCAACTTTTCTAAGTAAGTCATCTCAGCTTCTTCTAAATAATATTGAGACTGCTCCTTGGCAAACTGTTTGATTCTTTCTTTCATTTCATTACTAAAGTTCATTCTTATTCATCCCTTCCTTTCTTATCATTTCAATACGATCAACCAAAAAGTCCCACCTTACCCAAAAAGAAGACAATGCCTCACGACCTTGTTCGTTTAGGGTATAAAACTTTCTTGGAGGACCTAATTCTGAAGGTTTTTTTGTAATATGAACTAGTTTGTTTTTTTCAAGTCTAAGCAACAACGCATACACAGTAGCTTCTGCAAGTTCTTCAAAGCCCAATTGGCGTAATTTTTTGGCAATCTCATAACCATATATTTCGCCGTGACTGATAATTTCTAATACAATCCCTTCCAATACGCCTTTGAGCATTACACTCATGTTCTCCAGAAAATCACCCCATTAGTATTCAACATTGTTGGTAATCAATAATATTGAGTACTACTATATAATAATATAGAGTAGCCAGCTGATCAATACTTTTTCAGGAATCCTTTGTTAACTATTTTTTGACATCATTCTCTAACCTTATAAATATATTTCGATATCCGACTTCAGTCTTTTGTAAATCTTTTATTTTTTTTTATACAATTTCTATCAACACTATTCTATAATCGTTGATTGGTAGTTGCAGATATATTGATTTAGCAGTGTTTAACATAAATTTAACAACAATTATAACAGACATGTAAAAATTGATATTTTACACAAAATATTGCCAAGCTTGACAATTTAGGATATTCTATCCATTGTATAATCGGGACTATTGTTTTATTTTTAAATCTTATATAATTAATACTTTTATTTAATTTCACTGTACTCGTAGATTGTACAAATTTTTAATATTGCCTCCAAACTATAATTGTTAATCTTTTCTGATATTATCTCATTTTCGAAGATACTTACTCTCAAATAATATTCTTTTTATTGCACTGGCATTACCGGCATTTTGAAAATTTTATTCGAAGGGGAAATAATATGGAAGAAAACAACATGGAAGAAAACAACAGAAATATAAATAAAATTGATAAAAAGTCAAAAAATAAGCTTAATAGCATTGTTGATACAAAGGATCTCCAATGTTACATTCAAGAATTGAAAGACATTGAAAATAAATTAACCAACATTAACGAACAAGTTATTAACATTCCAACAATTAAAAATAAATTGGACTATTGCCATGACAAGTTAAATAAACTCTATCAAGAGATCAGAGAGATTAATAAAGACATTAAATCTTATTCTGGATTTCACACCTATATTAATAAAATATATGCTATATTAGAAGAATTAAAGAGTAAGGTTTCTGAACATGAAAAATTATTAAAACAATCTTTCTCAAAAAAGCAACTTATAGAAAAACAAACTAATATTAGTAGTACTATACAGGAAGATTTAAATGAATCATCTTTCCTTTTTAAATTCAAATTTTCTCATTTAGAAAATTATTTAATGACGGAACCTAAAAAATCTCGTGGACCTACGTCAATATTCCGGACACAAATAAATTAAATTCCAAACCACTTTCTAATTTAAATTACAGTTACCTTTCGTGGCTTGACATGGAGCCTCGGCGGGCATGAGTTCTATGCCAGGAAGCCA
>NZ_JAAIUV010000013.1 GCF_010975035.1 Neobacillus thermocopriae
ATTTACGTTTATTTGCACTTGCTTTAACATGCGTAGAATCAATAAATACATGTTCAGCACTAATCAACTTTTTATCAGAAGCTTCTTTTAGAATGCGGTAGAAGATTTTTTGAAATAGATCTGTATCCTTGAAACGTCTTTCATAGTTTTTTCCGAAGGTTGAGAAGTGGGGGACTTTATCATGAAACCCAAAACCTAAGAACCAACGATAAGCAAGGTTTGTTTCAATTTCTTCAATAGTTTTGCGCATAGAGCGAATACCGAAGGTATATTGAATAAAAGCCATCTTAATTAATACAACAGGGTCAATACTTGGACGACCACGTTCAGATGAATACATATTCTCAACTAATTTATATATAAATGAAAAATCAATAGCAGCTTCTATCTTACGAACCAAGTGATTTTCAGGAACCAGCTGGTCTAAAGTAATCATTTCTAATTGATCTCGATTTACTTGTGTATTTTTAGTAAGCATTTCAATATCACCTCGATATTCTATGACATAATTATACAAAAAATGTCGACAAAATCCTTTAAAAAAGGATTTTGTCGACAGTCTGAAACCCTTGTTTATCAAGGGTTTTTCTTATTTTTTGCACGTGCTAAGTTTTTTATCTTGTTTAGGTATATCCTAGTCAATTTTTTTCATTATAAAACAGTATGTTTCTCTTGTTGTTTTTGTACTTTATATTCTAATTTAGTAGATATGGTGACATCCGTTAACACCGAAAATCTGGTTAGTTACAAATTTTATAAATCCAAGAAATGTAATCTATTAATAAGGTGTGATTTCCAAGCCCAGTAGTAAAATGGGTTTCCTCTTCTAACTAAGGAATAACCACAAAACTTAGTCAACGATCTTTTAAATAGCAAAATACGGTCATTTTATAGCTGGTAACTTTTCTAAAATTTCCAAAAAGGTCATCATCCAAATAATTGGTTATGCTATTATAAATAAATGGAGGTGAGTTTTGTTGATCTATATCGGTGTAACGGGGTGGGGTGACCATGACAGCTTATATTCTGACAAAACCGCGCCGAGAGATAAATTAAAGGAATATGCAAGCCATTTTCCGATTGTCGAGGTAGACTCCGCTTTTTATGCGATTCAGCCTATACGTAATGCACAAAAATGGGTCAATGAAACTCCGGAGTGCTTTCAGTTTATCGTCAAAGCCTATCAGGGGATGACAGGACATCTGTCAAGCAAAATCCCATTCGAGTCCATGAAGGAAATGTTTCAGGCCTTTAAAGAATCATTAGTTCCTTACATAGAGAAAAACAAATTAGCCATGGTGTTATTTCAATTCCCACCTTGGTTTGATTGCAGAAGGGAAAATGTAGAATATTTAAGATGGTGCAAACGGGAAATGGGAAGCATCCCTTGTGCATTGGAATTCAGGCATCAATCTTGGTTTTTACCACAGTATCGAGAAAAAACCATTCATTTCATGATAAAAGAAAATTGGATTCATAGCATTTGTGATGAACCCCAATCCGGTGAAGGATCGGTGCCAACTATTTTGCAAACGACAGACCGTGAGAAGGTTCTTGTTAGGTTCCATGGCCGCAATATTCATGGCTGGCAAAAGAAGAATGGTGAAAATTGGCGGGAGGTTCGTTATCTTTACCGCTACAATCAACAGGAGCTGAAAGAGTGGGCAAATCATGTACGAAAACTAACTAAAGAATGTGAACATGTATATTTGCTTTTTAATAACAATTCTGGTGGCGATGCCGCAGATAATGCTAAACAATTGATGGAGCTATTAGAAATTGAATATGAAGGACTTGCACCAAGGCAGCTTCATTTGTTTTAGAAATACTGTCAAAACTAGAGGGTGGAATTATGGAGTGGATTATATTAGTTATTGTTGGGCTGGCTGCAAGTTCACTAGGATCATTGATTGGCCTTGGAGGAGGAATCATTGTTGTCCCTGCACTACTCTATATGGGAACATTGTCTGTTTTTGGTGATATATCTCCACAGGTAGCTGTCGGAACCTCATTGTTTACTATGATTTTTACGGGACTCTCCTCGACGCTTGCCTATATGAAACATAAGACGGTCGATTATAAAAGTGGATTCATCTTTCTCATTGGAAGCGGACCAGGAAGTATTCTGGGAGCTTGGGTCACGGAAAAATTGGACTTGCATTCATTTAGTCTTTATTTTGGAATTTTTATTATTGTAGTCTCCTTTGTTTTACTAATCAAAGATAAATTAAAGCCCTTGCCATATCAAAAAGATCGGGGAGTTGTTCGCTCATTTACAGATAATGAAGGAAAAACCTATGAATATGGCTTTAACCCGGCTCTTGCTGTTTTGGTTTCCTTTATTGTTGGCTTTTTATCAGGAATATTTGGGGTTGGGGGTGGCTCGCTAATGGTGCCAACCATGATTTTAGTATTCTTTTTTCCGCCTCATGTTGCTACCGCGACTTCTATGTTCATGATTCTGCCAACCTCGATTTTAAGCTCTATTACTCATATTTCGTTGGGTAATGTGGATTGGCTGCTAACACTAGCTTTAGTGCCAGGAGCCTATATTGGTGCCAAGATCGGCGTTTATTTGAATACTAAGCTAAAAAGTAAAACAATTGTATTAATATTGCGTACAATTCTGGTTATAGTAGGAGTTCGTATGATTATAGAAGGAATATACGGGTAAGCTTCTTTGGAATGAACACGAATTTCCTATTCCTTTCATACTGTAGTATGGAAAGGAGTGTGGAAAGTTGATTGATCTTTCACCAATCAATATTGCCGGCCATACTTTTTTGGCTGTTACAGTTTTACTTCCAAAAACAACATTACTAGCAGTGACGAGTGATAAAGGATACATCATGTGCGGTGCCTTAGATGTCGCTTTACTCAATGAAAAATTAAAGGATCGAAAGGTGATTGCCGGAAGAGCAGTAGGGGTAAGAACCATCGAACAATTATTAAATGCTCCACTGGAATCGGTAACGTATGAGGCTGAGGAATTAGGTATCCACAAAGGAATGATTGGCAAAGACGCCTTGTTAAAGATGATTTAAAGCCTGCTTTTAGCAGGCTTTTAGACTGTTGATAACCTCTATATCGTTTGGGGTTATTGACAGTCTTTTTTATTGCACATTTTACATAGATGCTTGATTGAATCTAGAAGCTTCCTTCCTTGGTTATTAGTGGGGAATGAGTTCTCCCTTCTCCTTGTATAAGGTAGAAATAGTGTTAACCAAAATAATCCACTAAATATGATTTGGATATAAATTGATGGTTTATTGGGCTAGTTCACTGTAGTTTCGCATACATATAGCTTGAAGGGGTGATTTACTTTGGCAAAGTTCCACAGGAGGCTGTCAAAAAGAGGACCGTTGCCCTTCCGTTATGTCTTACTTTTAACATTTGTATTTTTTCTTTTAACAACGGCTTTAGGAGTCTTATTGGTAAATAAGGGTATTGAACCGACATTAATGAGATATGCTGAATCGGAGACACGTAATATCGCTTCCCTTGTTATTAACCGGGCCATTACGAAGCGGACGACCAATGTGGGAGAGAATAATGAAGTGGTAAAAATTATCCCAAGCAGTGATGGTTCAAAGCATCACTGGCAGTTAAATACCGATTTAATTAACCGTGTATTGGCTGAAACAACTGCTCAAATCCAAAAGAATTTAAAGGAGGCGAAACAAGGAAAACTAGCCCAGCTTGAACAATTAACAGATGTCGAAATTGAAACAGAGGACTCATCAGATGAAGATTCGATCATTTGGTATGTCCCATTAGGGCAGGCAACGAATATTGCTTTATTAGGGAATCTAGGTCCAAAAATACCAGTGAAATTCCATGCGATCGGTGAAGTGGAACCAGATGTGCAGATTGAAACAAAAGAAATGGGAATTAATAATACGTGGGTGAATGTAGTGGTTGAAATTGAAGTTTCAGTACAAATTATTACCCCATTTGCTACAGATATTACGAAGCTTAAACAAAAAATCCCTGTTGGTAGTGCAATGGTAGAAGGTGATGTTCCGCAATTTTATAATAGCGGAGGCGGCGGTATCGCTCCATCCTTCCAGATACCGGATAAGAAAATGGAGAAATCCGAAACGAAAAAATCAAACTAATAAAGAGATGGACTCAAGTGATCCGAGTCCATCCTTACTTTTTCTTTAAACTTGCCCGTTCCATTCGTTTCCATTTCACTAAATGTGGATAGGGATCAAAGGACCATTCAGTTTTTCCATTATCCTTGTACATCCCATAGTGTAAATGAGGTGGGAATTTTCCTGAGGTACCCGGTGGCCCATAACCGGAACTACCAACACCACCGATGACCATTCCGGGCTCCACAATTTTGCCTTTTTCAATCCCCTTTGCAAAACCACTTAGGTGAGCGTAATAGTGATAGTTATTATTAATATCACGGATACCTATTCTCCAGCCGCCATATTTATTCCATCCCTTGATCTCAACGATGCCGTAGCTTGTAGCTCTTACAGGTACACCATAATCGGCAAAAATGTCGGTTCCTTCGTGTATTCTTCGACCTCCCCAACCTCTTGCGTCCCCCCACGTGCTGCGATAGCTGTGGTTGCTATTAAGCGGAACGGGAAATACGTTTGTATCCAAATCAATTCGCCCAAAATGTCGGTAAATTTTAGCATAGCTGGCGATGCTTCCGACCGTTCGATCTCTGTGGTAATAATTCCATAGTCCAATTTTTATATTATCATGGTCAACTCCGTAGGAAAGAAGATAGTTGGCAAAGGCATAGAGGACATCTTCATCACTTTTTAAACTTGCCTTACCATCCCCATCTCCATCGACCCCCATACCTTGAAAAAATTGAATAATAGCAGGATCTTCCTCTTCAAGATTAGGGTTTGTTAATCCTACCCAGACCTCTGGAGGGATATAAATGGAAATAGCACGATCCGGTTTTGGCAAATCACGGCGGACCATACGAACATTTCTTTCATATTGGTCAATGGCAGCAAGATAATACCAAGGAATGTGCGTCACCGTTTCAACCTTTTTATAAAGTTTCATTCTTTCCTCGTAGGGATTGGACTCTGCCGCACAAACATCCCTAGCGGAAAAGAAAGAACTAAAAAAGAAAACCAAAGTCCCAAAAATCAAAAAAGTCCGCACAGTCATTCTCCTTCCGAATAATGTACAAACTTATTTTATGACTTCTCCTCTATTTCATTATTACTAATATATGGTATTTGGCGGTTTGAATTATTTTTCTTATTATTCCCACTTCGGGTTTGCTTGTCGTTCGTATTCTAGTATGTTAAAGTGTGAACAGAAGGCTTGTACATAATGATTTGCCGAGGGGTGTTATGATTGAGTAAGAAGAATGAGATTTTACGTAAACCTGAATGGTTGAAAATAAAGTTAAATACAAATGAGACTTATACAGGGTTAAAGAAATTAATGCGGGAGAAAAATCTTCATACCGTTTGTGAAGAGGCCCGCTGCCCGAATATTCATGAATGTTGGGCTGTAAGACGGACAGCTACATTTATGATTCTTGGGGATACGTGTACCCGTGCCTGCCGTTTCTGTGCCGTAAAAACAGGGTTGCCAACGGAGCTGGATTGGAAAGAGCCGGAAAGGGTTGCTGATTCCGTACAGCTTATGAACCTTAAGCACGTGGTCGTTACGGCTGTTGCTCGTGATGATTTAAAGGATGGCGGAGCAGCTGTATTCGCTGAAACGGTAAGGGCGATTCGTAGAAAAAATCCATTTACTACCATTGAAGTGCTGCCTTCAGATATGGGTGGAAAAGAAGAGAACTTACGAATTTTAATGGATGCGAAACCAGATATCCTCAATCACAATATTGAGACTGTTAGACGACTTACACCAAGAGTTAGAGCACGTGCCACCTATGAACGCTCACTTGAATTCTTGCGTCGGGCAAAGGAAATGAATCCAACCATCCCAACAAAATCCAGCTTAATGATTGGATTAGGAGAAACGAGAGAAGAAATACTTGAAGTCATGGATGATTTAAGAGCCAATCATGTGGACATTATGACGATTGGCCAATACTTACAGCCGACCAAAAGCCATTTAAGAGTTGAAAAATATTACAGTCCTGATGAGTTTAATGAGTTCCGAGAAATTGCTTTATCAAAAGGTTTTAGTCATTGTGAGGCAGGGCCACTTGTCCGTTCGTCTTACCATGCAGATGAACAAGTGAATGCCGCAGCAAAGCATAAGCAGCTTTTAGGAGAACAAAACGCACAGGAAGCTTAAAAAAGGTGAAAAGAGTTCAGCCCATTCTAGGTCTGAACTCTTCAATTTAACGGCTGGTTTTTGTTTTGTCATCTGGAGTCAGGCCGTTTTCATCCTCACTGTTGTTTATACGGGAGCCTTGCGGTGAAGTTTTCATGCGTTTAATTACAGCATTTACTTGCTCTCGAGCTTTTTTGCTGGTACTGGTAAAATTAGCGAGATTTTCGACATCTCGTATATGCGCTTTATTGTCTGAAACATATACATGGTAGTATCGTGGTACAACGGAAAGGGCCGTTCTTTTTACTTGGTCGGCTGTTAATTCACGATTTTTCGTATCGGTTTGATAGGCAACGAGTACTTCTTGATCAGTGACCAGTGCTGCTACATCATTAACATTTGGAATTTCTGCAGCCAATTTGCTAATGATGTTCGCCAATTGTTCACGATCAAGTCCTATGTCATTATTATTGGCTGTATTATCATTCATCAGTGGGCTTTTTTGATTACGGACGTAACCATATTGGTTGCTAATATTTTTTGTTCCTTGCAATTGATCTTCACGGTAAAGTTCATTGCGTTTATTGTTGACGTTAATAGTATTCCCGCTTTCTTCGTATACATCACGATTGGCCATATTATTTGTACAGCCCGGGAGTAAAGTTAATGCACATAAACCAATGATGGGGATGAATTTTTTCAATTAAAACCACCTCCTTCTATTAGAATGGCCCAAAGAAACATTTTTTTTCTTAGTAATTGATGGGGAATCGGTTATAATGAGGATAGACCTGTTGGTAAATTGAGGTGATGCATGCATGATCGCAATTAATAATAATTTGTATGAGTTGGTGCAAGAATATCGCAATGGGTTTAATGAAGAAGCGCTAAAAGCAAGATACAGCGATATTCTTTCTAGATATGATTATATTGTAGGGGATTGGGGTTATGGCCAGCTCCGTCTGAAAGGTTTCTTTGATGATCAAAATCAAAAGGCCACCTTTGATACAAAAATTAGTACACTAACCGAATATCTATATGAATACTGTAATTTCGGCTGTGCCTATTTTGTCCTAAAAAAGGTGAAAAAATAAAAACGAAGGGTCATTCCCTTCGTTTTTTCTTATTCCTAAGCTTCATTATTGTTATATGGTGCCTGTTCATCTTTATGTTTATCATCATGTGGAGGATGAGCTCCATCCATTTCCCTTGGCATATCCTGATGTAACGCTTTAAATTCATAATTAAAATTACTGTACCACCGCTGTCCTTCTTGCCAAGGTGAGCTTTTTAATTCAACAGGATCATCCTTTCGAATTGGCGATCCATAAGGTCCTTCTGGAAATTCCTCTGCTGTTAGGAAATTACGCTGTACTTCCACATTAGACAAATCATCATAATTTTTGGAATCTTTCTTTGCCATCCCCTTCACTCCTTCTATCCTATAGTATTGCAAGGAGTGAAAAAAACATGTGTGGGGGATTTTATTAGATGATTTCCATTAAAAATGACCTTAATTCTTCTGCTTCTTCTTCGGTTAATTGAAATGCATATTCAAGATATCCTTCTTCTTCAAGATCATCCTGACCGATAATGGCGAAACGATTTCCTTGCATGTTAAGAACAAGGCTCTTTCCATAATGACGGTCGGTTTGAATAATGGCCAAATCATAGCGTTGGTTTTCCCCAACAAAGCTTACAAACCTTGTTTTTGTATTTTCAATATCATCATATAAGAAATAACGTTCTTTCATCGGATTTATTGTCTCCTTGTCCAATTCTTTGATCTAAATACAATTTCTATAGTATCAAAATAAAAGCTCCGTTGGTAGGTATACAAATTTTCTTCAACATAAAGGATGAAATTTCTACAGAGAAAATAAGAACGTTGTAAAAATATGTTACAATAGAAATAAATCGTTGCATGTTATCTTTAAGGCAATGGGGAATGATTATGCATCTCTAACTGCCTTCATTCAAGTAATAGCCACTTAGAACTACTATGCAAAGGATGTGGAGTCCCATGTATTTTGTGGATCGAGAAAAAATTGAAGAGACACTCATTTATTTAGAATCCCAAATTCATCTTTTTGAAAGTAAGAAGGAATGGACATCACCTATTGAAAAAGCGGCACTGGAACGGATAACACTAATGATGTTGGAGTCCGTGCTGGATGTTGGGAATGCTATGATTGATGGATTTATTATGCGTGACCCTGGAAGTTATGATGATATTATTGATATATTAGTGGATGAAAAAGTCGTTTCAGAGGAAACAGGGAATCGCCTAAAAACGCTCATTCCATTCCGAAAAAAGCTTGTTCAATTATACATGGAAGTAGACCATCATGAGCTTCAGCAGCAATTTTTCAACCAATTGCCTGCATTAAAGGTATTCCCAAAAAATGTCCGGGATTATCTGATAAATGAATTGGGACCTGTATCTGCATTTAAAAACTGAGGCCGTCCATCGGTCTTTTTCTTTTTAGCGTTTGCTACATAAGGAGTGATTTTTTGATGAAAAATTATAAGGGATATTTAATTGATTTAGATGGAACGATGTATCGGGGCTCTGAACGAATTGAGGCCGCATCCGATTTTGTGAAAAAGTTGCAAAGGAAAGGAATTTCATACTTATTTGTTACAAATAATTCTTCCAGAACTCCAGCCCAAGTGGCGAAAAAACTTCGTGACTTTGATATTCCAGCCGAGGAGAACCAAGTATTTACTACAAGTCAGGCAACAGCCAATTATATTTATAGCTTAAAGAAAGATGCTACCGTTTATGTGATCGGAGAAGAAGGGATCCGTACAGCTTTGGAAGAAAAGGGATTTACTTTTGCCGAGGAAACAGCTGAATTTGTTGTTGTTGGGATTGATCGTTCACTCACTTATGAAAAATTGGCGGTCGCTTGTTTAGCGGTTCGAAATGGGGCTGTTTTTCTTTCTACTAATGGAGATATCGCGATTCCGACTGAAAGAGGGCTATTGCCAGGAAATGGATCGATTACTTCTGTCATTAGCGTTTCGACTCAAACAAATCCGATTTTTATTGGAAAACCTGAATCCATAATTATGGAACAGGCATTAAAGGTACTGGGAACCTCGAAGGAAGAAACAATAATGGTCGGCGATTATTATGATACCGATATCTTGGCTGGGATGAATGTCGGGATTGATACATTATTAGTTCATACAGGTGTGACAACAAAGGAACTTCTGAAAGGGTATGATCGGAAGCCTACATATGCGATTGACTCTTTGGATCAATGGGAAATTTAAAAAAGGATGGCTGGGTAGCCATCCTTTTTATTCAACATTAGCGGCAGCATGTGCTAATCGGCTAGAAGCAGCAGCTGCGATTGCGCCGACAATGTCATCTAAAAATGTATTACACTTTCCAGTTGATTTATCATTTAAATAAGCTAGTATTCCCGGTTTTTGTTTATCAATGTAGCCGTAATTCGTAAAACCGATGGAGCCATATACATTTACGATGGAAAATGCCAGAATCTCATCCACACCATACAAGCTTTCATCGGTTGCAATAATGGATTGAAGTGGCTCTTCCAGCATGCCTTTTTCAGCGAGGATATCAAGCTGAATTCCAGTAATGATCGCGTTTTGAACCTCACGTTTAGAGAGAACCTTTTCAACATTGGCAATACAGTCTTCCATTTTTAAATTTTTATGATATTTTTCTTGTAAAAAATAAACCAAATTTGCGATATCTTTTACTTCAACACCTCTTTCCTTCAACCATTTGCGTGCTTTTTCTTCTACATGGTTAATTTTTTTGTCTTCAGCCATTCCGATTATCACCTTTTTCATCCATTTTTCTATATATATATCCTATTCGTTTATGATATGCATTTTTCATATCGACAATCAATAAAATTACTTTCATTTAAAAAAATGGTTGCTACAAGTTTTCCATTTTAATACATATAAATGACTTAGAGGGAAGAAAACCAGGGGTGAGAAAATGCTGCAAAAAATGCTTGAAGCTCAGTACGGAGTCAGGGCTGAAGAACAAATAAAAATTGATCAATATGATGCACTAAAAGGCAATGGATGGATTTATGTCATTGTTGATCCGGATGGTAAGGATGAAACGGATATACAAGAATTAGGGAAAATAGCTGAGCATTTACGAAAATATGGAGATCAAGATGTGCCTCAAGTTTTACAAACAAAGAGTGGTCAATATATTACAACTTGGGCTCAAGGAAAATTTTGTGTTTTGGCCAATCAGCAAAGAAAACGCCGACAGCGAAATATGAAATTAGGGAGGAAGCTCGCAAAATTTCATGAACGTGGAAGAAGAGTGCCCTTTCAAATTCAACGAATAAGTCGAATTGGGCATTGGAAGAATTTGTGGGAAAAAAGGCTAGAGCAAATGGAGAAGGTATGGAATGGGCTACTATACCAAACTCCAGAGGATGAGTTTGAAAAAATGTTCATTGAATCATTCCCCTATTACATGGCCTTGACTGAAAATGCTATTCAATATTTAGTTGATACGGAAATTGATGAACAGCCTAGTGTATTAGATGGGGGAACTGTATGTCACGTGCGATTTACCCAAACCACTTGGAATGGTAATTTTTTAATAAAAAAACCATTTGATTGGGTTTTTGATCATCGGAGTCGTGATTTGGCCGAATGGACAAGGGAAAGATATTTCCGCAATATGCAGACGTATGACGTGGAGTTGAAGCAATTTTTTGAGGAATACCAAACGGTTGTCACATTAACCTCTTTTTCGTGGCGTTTATTATTTGCCCGGCTGATCTTTCCACTTCATTACTTCGAGTGTATCGAAAATTACTATACAACAAGATCTGAACAGGAGAAGAAGTTATTGGAAGAACATTTAAGTAAAATGTTAAGACAATCTACAGAGTATGAGAAGTTTTTGTCACGCTTCTATCAAATGACTGATGCCCCGATCCGGCGGCAAAATCTTCCCCAGCTTGATTGGCTATACCAATAATTCTTTCCCTTCTATATGCTAAAATAGAGGGAGGATAGAAAAATAAGGAAGGGAATAAAAAATGAAGCCGTATATTTTTATCACTCGTAAGTTGCCAAACGATGTCGTTCGACCACTCCTTGAGAAATTTGAAGTGAAAATGTGGATGTATGAAGATCAAACGGTTCCAAGAGAAATATTACTGGCTGAAGCGGCAAAAGCAGATGCGTTATTGACAATGTTAACAGACAAAGTGGATGAAGCTTTGTTAAAGACCGGTAAAAAGCTAAAAGTGGTTGCTAATATGGCAGTCGGCTATGATAATGTGGATATACAAGCAGCCAGTAGGGAAGGGATTGCCATTTGTAATACACCAGATGTGTTAACAGATACGACAGCAGATTTAACGTTTGCATTGCTGATGGCAACGGCTCGGAGAATGGTTGAAGCTGCTGAGTTTGTCAAAGATGGAAAATGGCAAAGTTGGAGTCCGTTTTTATTAGCTGGTCAAGATATTCACCATAAAACAATTGGGATTGTCGGTATGGGGAAAATCGGTCAGGCCGTAGCAAAGCGGGCAACTGGTTTTGATATGAATATTCTTTATCATAATCGATCAAAAAATCAGGAAGCGGAAAAGGAATTGGGAGCCATCTATACTAGCTTTGACAAGTTGTTGCGTTCATCTGATTTTATTGTTTGCCTAACACCGTTGACAAAGGAAACAAGACACCTCTTTACCCGTGAAGCTTTCAGAAAAATGAAACCATCAGCCATATTTGTTAATGCCTCAAGGGGGCCAGTAGTGGATGAACAAGCCCTTTATGATGCACTTGTTAGTGGGGAAATTGCTGGAGCTGGGCTAGATGTATTTGATAAGGAACCAATTGGCCAAGACCATCCATTGTTGAAGCTTTCCAATGTAGTCGCTCTGCCACATATCGGAAGTGCCACCATTGAATCACGAACAGGTATGATGAGGCTTTGTGTTGAAAATATAGAAGCGATTTTAGAAGGCAGGCCGCCAAAAACGCTAGTAAATAAAGATTGGCAACCAGGAAGGGGAGCCACTTTATAACGAATTTGATATTGAAACTTCGTGAAAGAATATACCTACCAAAGTCATCAAAAAAAGCGATTGCCCCATTGGCAATCGCTTTTATAAAAAATTAGAATACTTGCTCTACTTCCACAACACCAGGTACTTCTTCAAGAAGAGCTCTTTCAATACCAGCTTTTAGTGTAATCGTTGAGCTTGGGCAAGATCCGCAAGCACCTAGTAAGCGAAGTTTTACAATACCATCCTCAACATCCACTAATTCGCAATCTCCACCATCGCGAAGAAGAAATGGGCGTAATTTATCTAACACTTCTTGAACTTGTTCAAACATATCTCGTTCAGACATTCTAATCGACTCCTTTCATAATTCTATTATACTGGCGCTGGCAGTAAAAATCCATTATCAGAAATTGGTGAACTGCCCATATTACGAACATTTTCATAGAGATTCTTAGGTTTATAATATACAATAAAAGAAAAAAGTTAGGAATGGTTTTTATGGAATTTACCGAGGTAGAAATTGTTCTTTATGGTGCCGAACAGGTATGTCCAAGCTGTGTCAACTCGCCATCCTCAAAAGAAACCTTTGAATGGCTAGAAGCAGCAATCTCCAGAAAATTCCCTGGCCAGCCCTTTAAAATGACGTATGTCGATATTCACCAGCCGCCGGAGGATGAGAATTTAGTAAAATTTGCTCAACGTGTTATCGAAGAAGATATGTTTTATCCTGTTGTCGTCATTAAGGATAAAATTGTAGGAGAAGGAAATCCTCGCTTAAAAACGATTTTTGCCGAACTCGAAAAATATGGTTACAAGGCACAATAAAAAGGAGCATTCCACCATTTGGAATGCTTCTTTTTATAGTTCGAGAATGTCTACTATTACCTTGAGAATTATCTAGCTCCAGCCCTCTAGCGGCGAGACACCTTCGCTCACCGCCCTACGATAAGTCAACATCGAATCGCCTTTTGGCTCTTCATGTTTCCTATATCTCAGTTGGTGTGCACCACAAGGAAGGCTACGGAAGCATAAACATCGCACGCTGAGCAGGGGGCTTTCGCTTTTCTTATTACCCATTATGGAATTTATACATCCAAAGTACACCGGATTTTAGGAGTCGAGCAACTCGTCCGGTGATTGGTCGTTCTGCCATTAAGCCAAAACCATGTTTTTTTCCAAGAGAACCGAGAACACCTTTTAATTTAATTGGTGGGAATGAAGCAGGTGGTTCTTCTCCGTTCCAGCGTTTCTTTAAAACCTCTACTATTTGCACTGCTTGTCCTTCCGCAAGCTGGGCACTTGGAGCATGAGGGAGGCTCGCGCAATCTCCAACAACGAAAATATGTTCATCATTTGGAAGATGATGCCTTGGAGTTAACACCATTCTTCCTAAATGGTCTTTTTCCCCTTCCATTTCACGTACAATTTTATTTGCTTGGATCCCTGCTGTCCAAACAATTACATCACAATGAATTGGTTCGTCATGGTTGTATAAGGTATTTTCTTCTACCCGAGTAATATTGGAATTATTAATAATTTCAACATTATCCTTATTTTTAAACCAGTTTTCTACATATTTACTTAACCGGTCAGGGAAAGCAGAAAGAATGTGTTTTCCTCGGTCAAATAATTTGATATGAAGGTCTTCACGGCTTTCACTTAACTCACTAGCAAGCTCAACACCGCTCAGTCCGGCTCCTACGATACCTACTACTGAACCTGGAGGCAAATTGTTCAGTACAGAATAAGTTTCACGAGATTTAGTAATCGTTTGAATACTATAGGTATATTGATCTGCTCCTGGCACACCATGGTACTTGTCTTCGCACCCAAGCCCGATTATAAGGTCATCATAAGTAATGGGTTCTTGGTCTTTTAATAATACCTTTTTCTCATTTGTTACAATACCAGTTACTTCTCCGTATTTAAATTGAACCCTTGGATGTTCAGGAAAGGTTACTCGGATTTCTTTATCAGAAATCGTTCCTGCTGCAAGAGCATAGAATTCAGTTTTTAAGCAATGATAAGGAACGCGATCCACAAGTGTGATCATGACATCTTCCGGCAGATCATTTGGCAGAAGCTCGTGTAAAACCTTCATCCCTCCATAACCGCCGCCTAGAATTACAAGGTTTTTCATTTGAATTTCCCCTTTTTTGCAGTGCTTGAAATGTCCTATGGTTTAGTTCAGAAATACCGCTTTCAAATTAGTTATTTTTAGATAAAATTTAAAAATTATTCGCTAAACACACAAATATCAGTATATCTAAAATGTAACAAAATCACAACACTTATCGAAATGAAACTTGACAAACTTGGAAGTAATGTGTTATTTGACGACATATTTGAAAAAAGGTAGGATTAGTAGATAGTAAAGAGGTGAAAGCCATGATTCAGCCAATCATTGAATTTTGTGTCAGCAATCTTGCAAGCGGGGCACAATTAGCGTTAGAAAAACTGCAAAAAGATCCAAATTTGGATATTATTGAATATGGGTGCCTAGGGTATTGTGGAAAATGTGCATCCACTCTTTATGCACTTGTAAATGGAGAGGTTGTTACAGGAGATACGCCTGACGAATTGGTCGAGCATATTTACGAATACCTTGAAGAAAATCCAATGTTTTAATCTAAAGGAAGCATGATCATCCTTTTAGCATAATTTAAGAATAAGGAAGTCTATTTCGATTTCGAGAAAGGTTTAGCGCAAGCGCTCCTAGCGGTGAGACCCCTTTGTTATTTCGTGTTTCCTTTATCTCAATTGGAGAGTCTCCACTAGGAAATCTCCGGCAGCATAAGCATTGCATGACCGAAAGCGATAGCTTTTGGGAGGAGGCTATATACCGCTAGGCAGGGTGCTTAGGCTTTTCTAATAAGTCATATTTGTTGAGTTGGTATAGATCAATGTATATACTATTTTAAAAAGCCTCGTTAATAAGGAGGGATATTAAGATGAGTAAGGATGTTATTTTTTTAACGGAAGCAGCATCTCTTCAAATAAAAGAAATGATGAAGCATAATGAAGAAGAGGGGGCCTATTTACGCGTAGGTGTCAAGGGTGGCGGCTGCAGTGGTCTATCCTATGGAATGGGATTTGACCATGAAGTCAAGGAAGATGATCATCTATTTGAACAATTTGGGATTAAAATCCTAGTTGATAAAGAAAGCGCACCGATTTTACAAGGTACAAAAATTGACTATAAACAATCAATGATGGGCGGTGGGTTTACCATTGATAACCCGAATGCCATTGCATCCTGCGGCTGCGGGTCATCATTTAGAACGGCAACAGTAGCGGGTACACCTGAGGAATGTTAAGTTTAAAAAAAGGCGTCCAAATGGGGGGCGCCTTTAACAGTTTATTTATCAAACATGGACGAGCTATGCAATGGCTGGATTTTTGCTTTTGGGTCCATAAAGGCTTTTGCATTGTTAACAGCCGTTGGTGCTTCACCGAAGCCGCATGCAATTAATTTTACCTTTCCGTCGTACGTACATATATCTCCAGCTGCGTAAATACCAGGAATATTTGTTTCCATTTTGGAGTTTACTTTAATTGCATTCTTTTCAATCTCAAGCCCCCACTCTTTAATAGGACCGAGGGAAGAAACAAAGCCATAGTTACAAATGACGGCATCAACTTCAAGATTTATTTTTTCTTCACTATTTACTGAACTAAGAATGACCTTTTGGATGCCATTTTCGTCACCAACTAATTCAATAGGAATATATGGGGTTTTTACGTCTACTTTTGACTTAAACAGGTTTTCAACACTATGCTCATGGGCGCGGAATTTATTGCGGCGGTGAACGATTGTTACCTTCTTAGCGATTGGCTCTAGCATTAAAGCCCAATCAACAGCCGAATCTCCCCCTCCGAATACGACAACTTTTTGACCAGCAAATCGATTGAGGTCATCAATAAAATAGTGTAAATTTTTTCCTTCATATTGAGTAGCATTTTCAAGCTCTAATCGGCGGGGCTGGAATGCACCATTTCCAGCAGTAATAATCACTGTTTTGGTAAAATGGCTTTCTTTATTAGTGGTTAATTTAAACGTTCCATTTTCTAGCTTTTCAATTTTTTCAACGGATTGTTCTAAAACAACGGTTGGTTCAAATTTTGCCATTTGCTCTTTTAAATTATTTATAAGTTCCTGTGCACGAATTTTTGGAAAACCGGCTACATCGTAAATAAATTTTTCAGGATAAAGTGCAGATAATTGACCGCCTAACTGCGGTAAACTTTCAATAATTTTGACCGTAGCTTGTCTCATGCCCCCATAGAATGCAGTAAAAAGACCAACGGGACCACCACCAATAATGGTAATGTCATAAATTTTTTGCTCTTCCACTCCGTATCCCCCCAACTTGTAGTAACCATTCCACTCACTATCATAACATAAAAAATATAAATCCTCATATTTTTCTGATAATTCACCATCGTTTGATGTTTCTTTTTTAAAAATATTCAAACTAATATTTTCATTAAATTATATTCTCGAAATGGCTTGAAATTCTAATGGAAGTAGCATATGATGTATTGTGGATATATTGTTAAGATTTTGTGACAATACAGGCACATTTATATGACGCCTCTTCACAAATTGGCAGTTAGTTAGACAATTGTATTGGTTTATTATTTTGATTTAGTACGTGAATTATATCACATACTAATTTTCTGATATTCAAAATAATATAAGACCAAGCTGTGGAAGATAAGGATTAAAGAATTATTAATACATTACAAGGGTGGAAGTGATTGCGTTGAGAAAGCCTAAAATTGTTATTCTTGGTGCCGGTTACGGCGGATTGATGACAACTGTTCGTTTACAAAAACATTTAGGGATTAACGAAGCAGATATTGTCTTAGTCAATAAAAATGATTACCATTATGAAACAACCTGGCTCCATGAGGCATCTGCTGGAACATTACATCATGACAAAGTCCGTTATGACATTCTTGATGTCATCGACCGTAATAAAGTGGAGTTTGTACAAGGTACGGTTCAACAAATTAATAAAGAAGAAAAGAAAGTTATTCTTGAAAACGGCGAAATCGATTATGATTATCTAGTGATTGCTCTTGGCGGAGAGCCTGAAACTTTTGGTATCAAAGGTTTAAAAGAGTATGCTTTCGGAATTACAAATGTAAACTCTTCTCGTCTTCTTCGTGAGCATATTGAATATCAATTTGCTACTTATAATACAGAAGAGGAAAAGAACGATACACGTCTAACGATTGTTGTTGGTGGCGCTGGATTTACTGGTATTGAATTCCTTGGCGAATTAACTAACCGTATCCCTAAATTATGTCATGAATATGATATAGATCCTCATAAAGTGAAAGTTATTTGTGTGGAAGCAGCACCAACTGTTCTTCCGGGATTTGATCCTGAATTAGTTCAATATGCTGTGTCACAATTAGAACGCAAGGGTGTTGAGTTCTTAATTGGAACAGCAATTAAAGAATGTACGCCTGATGGTATTCTAGTTGCTAAAGGCGAAGAAGAACCACGTGAAATTAAAGCTGGAACTGTTGTGTGGGCTGCGGGCGTTCGTGGTAACTCTGTAATTGAGAAATCCGGCTTTGAAGCGATGAGAGGTCGTGTGAAGGTAGCGAAAGATCTTCGTGTTCCTGGTTTTGATGATATATTCATTATTGGTGACTGTTCTCTTGTTATCAATGAAGAGATTAATCGTCCTTACCCACCTACTGCTCAAATTGCTATGCAGCAAGGTGAGTGTGCTGCACGTAACTTAGCAGCATTAGTTCGTGGAAAATCTGACCTTGAAGAATTTAAGTTTGATAATAAAGGAACTGTATGTTCACTTGGTGAACACGATGCAATCGGGGTTGTTTTTGGCAAAAAACTAACTGGAACTAGCGCATCAATCATGAAGAAAGTAGTCGACAATCGTGCACTTTATATGATTGGCGGCGCAGGCCTTGTATTAAAAAAAGGAAAATTTAACGTATTTTAATGTGGACAGGGGAATCCTGTCCCTTTTTTATTGAATGTTTTTCATTCCTTTAAAGAGAATTTGTTTTTTGTCTTAGAAGCCATTTTCAATTTGTGTAAGCCCAGCAGAATTCTTATTGTGCTTGGTTTTTTTAATTTTTTAAATTTTTAGAAAATTTGAGTCACGCTTAGAAAATGAAAGAAAACAAGATATGTATCCGCTTTCTTATGTTGATTTTGAATAAATTTCGCTCTTTTCATTTCTCCTAATCCTTGATATATTATCAGAAAATTAAGTCAATATTAAAAGGAGGAAAATTGGTGATGACGGTAAAGAGTTTAGAGGCGAAAACATGTGAGTATTGTAAAGGAAAAGGATATTTTCAGTTGGTTCTTGGTGGATCAGAAACTTGTTCAAGCTGTGAGGGTACCGGAAAGAAAAAAGAGTAGTTACTTCCAATAAAGACGACTGCTTTGCTATTATCCTAGGCTATTTTAGCCTTTCCTATCATCGATAAGTTGTCCGTTTTTATTGACTCCCTTTTCGACTTTAAGTACACTTAAGGTTGATGCAAAAGGGGGAATTCCAATGCAAATGAGCATTGTTGTACTAATTATTTCAGTGGTATTATTTTTTGTTTTATTTTTCGGAATCGGTTTTATCTTAAATATGCTACTTCGGATGTCATGGATAATGGCAATTATTTATCCAATTGTAGCGATTTTAATTATTGATCAGGTTCGTTTTATTGAGTATTTCACAAATAGTAAAGCAGCTTTTGAAGATCTTGGCTATAGACTAAGCCATTTGGCAACAGCTGATATATTAATATTATTAAGTGGTTTGGCCGGTGCGATTGCATCAGGTTTCACCATTAAGCTATTACGAAAAAATGGTTACCAAATGTTTTAGAGGGTGTCCCAAAAGTATTCCTTTAGGGACACCCTTTGTTTACACTAAACCTCCACTCTAAGAAATGTTGTTTATTGAGATGATGAGAGATATTTTCTACTAGTAAGCTTCCAAATTTGTCCTTCATTATTGGGCACTATTAGCAACCATTACATTATTACTAACCTCTTCTTTTGTAGATATTCCTACCGGTCGTTTGATCCAAAATTATACTTTGAATGGTTTCACGAGTCATTTATAGAACATTTACATCTCCTTACTCCCACACCCTTGTTCCAGAAACACATCGTTTTTCCTTTATTTCGGTTGGAGGCTACCACAAGCTTCGAAAGCATAATCATCGCACGATCGAAAGCGATAGTTTTTTGGAGGAGGCTATACGCTGCTGACCAGGGCGCTTTCGCATTTCTAAATAGGAAAATATCTTTTTACTTCGAGAACTGTCTAGCTCCAGCCTCCTAGCGGCGAGACGCTTTCGCTCTCCGCCCTACGATAAGTCAACATCGATTCGCCTTTCGTCTCATCGTTTTTTTTTTTCCTATATCTCAATTGGAGGTCACCACAAGGAAAGCTCCGACAGCATTAACATCGCACGACCGAAAGCGATAGCTTTTGGGAGGAAGCCATACGCCGCTGACCAGGGCGCTTTCGCATTTCTAAATAGGAAAATATCTTTTTACTTCGAGAACTGTCTAGCTCCAGCGCCCTAGCGGCGAGACGCTTTCGCTCTCCGCCCTACGATAAGTCAACATCGAATCGCCTTCGTCTCATCGTGTTTCCTATATCTCAGTTGGATACCACCACAAGGAAAGCTCCGGGAGCATTAGCATCGCACGACCGAAAGCGATAGCTTTTGGGAGGAAGCCATACGCCGCTGGGCAGGGGGCTTCCGCTTTTCTAAATAGATAAGAAAATATTTTTTTACTTCGAGAACTGTCTAGCTCCAGCGCCCTAGCGGCGAGACGCTTTCGGTCTCCGCCCTACGATAAGTCAACATCGAATCGCCTCCGGCTCTTAGTGTTTCCTATATCTCAGTTGGAGAACCTCCAGGTCATACGCCGCTAAGCAGGGCGCTTTCGCTTTTCTAATTTTTTCACTCTTTTTTTGAATAATTCTTTTCCGCTTGGGAATGAATATTTTGGGAGGAGTGAAAAATTTCATGAATAAAATGAAAAAATGGACCAAGCGTTTAGGAATGACTTGTTTGTTTCTAATGGCATTAACCGTGACATTCCATTCTATTACTGGTTTGCAAGCACATTTGTTTGTTTCGCACCTGATGGATACGATTCCTGTTGGTGAAACGGTTAATGGGGAGGCTCCGACATTAGAGGAGTCGATCGATTGGTCTAAGTACCCAAAATACACAGTTACCGCCACTGGTTATACGGCAGGGGTGGAATCAACTGGGAAAAGTAAAGGGCACCCTGAATATGGAATCACGTATTCTGGCGTGAAAGTAAAACGAGACTTATATTCTACGATTGCTGCAGATTTATCAATTTTTCCAATAGGAACCATTCTCTTTATTCCTGGATATGGTTATGGCGTAGTAGCTGATAAAGGTGGAGCCATTAAAGGGAATCGTCTCGATCTTTATTATGAGACTGTTGAGGATGTTTATCGTCATTGGGGAAAGAAAACAGTTGATGTGTATGTAGTGAAAAAAGGTAATGGAAAACTGACGGAGGAACAGCTTACAGCATTAAATGAAGATAAATCAATGCAAGTTTTTCGCCAACAATATATAAAATCGGAAAAGAAGTAACAGGCTCAATGCCTGTTTTTTATTTTTTTATTCGATATAATTAAATCGTAAATAAATGGGGGTGAAGAGGTTGTTTCATGTAAAAGAGGAATTGGTGTTATCTGATAAACAGGAAGCTTTAGTTGTAGGTTTATTTGATCAGCCGGTGAAATTTTCGGGGGAATTAGCCAATCTTGATAAGGCATTTGATGGACAATTAACGGAGCTCGTTAAATCAGGAGATATTTCTGCAAAATTAAATAAAATTAGTAAAATACATAGTTTGGGTAAAATTGGGATCAAACGAATTTGGTTTGTTGGACTTGGAAAAGAAAAAGAACTAACCTTTGATCATCTTCGAAAAGCTTTTGGAAAAACTTTTAAAACGATTAAAGCAAACAAGTTAGAAGAAGTATCGGTTTACTTAGATTCTTTTTTAACAGAAACAATAAATGGACTAGATGCAGCCCACGCTCTTAGTGAGGCCATTGCTCTTGCGACCTATCAATTCGATCATTATAAGCAAAAGCCAAATGAACCAATGAAAAGACTAGAAAATATTACGGTCTACTCTACCGCTGCGGAGATGAAGGAAATTAACGCCTCCTTAACGGTTGGCTATGCATTTGGACAAGGAACAAATTCAGCAAGAACACTTGTAAACACTCCGGGAAATATGCTGACAGCTTCAGATTTGGCCGCTTATGCTGTCGAACTTGCAGCCAAGTATAATTTTGAAGTAGAGATTCTCGACAAAGCGGACATTGAAAAGCTTGGTATGGGTGCTTTCCTTGCTGTCAATAAAGGATCTTCTGAGCCGCCGAAAATGATTGTTTTAAAATATCAAGGTAAGGAAGAATGGGAAGATGTGATCGGTCTAGTTGGAAAGGGTATCACTTTTGATACAGGTGGTTATTCGATTAAAACGAAAGCTGGCATTGTCGGCATGAAGACAGACATGGGAGGAGCAGCTGCTGTTCTTGGAGCAATGGAGATTATCGGTGAAACGAGACCAGAACAAAATGTGGTCGCCGTTATCCCATCTACAGACAATATGATTAGCGGTAATGCTTTTAAGCCAGATGATGTCATCACTTCTATGAGCGGAAAAACAATCGAAGTATTGAATACGGATGCAGAGGGCCGACTGGTGCTGGCAGATGCGGTTACCTATGCTAAACATCATGGTGCAGACTATTTAATTGATGTTGCTACTTTGACTGGTGGAGTCATTACTGCACTGGGTGTTCATACTACTGGAGCTATGACGAATAATGATTCTCTGTATGAACAGGTTTTAGAAGCGGCAAAAGAAGCAGGCGAGCAAATGTGGCAACTTCCGTTGTTTGAAAGTGAAAAGGAAAGAGTCCGTAATAGTAAAGTGGCGGATCTCAACAATTCTCCTGGCAGCGAAGGTCACGCGATCGTCGCTGGTGCGTTTATTGGTGAATTTGCTGAGGATACTCCTTGGGTGCATCTCGATATTGCTGGAACAGCCACTACTTCCAAAGAGCACGATCTTGGGCCGGCTGGTGCTACCGGCGTCATGACACGCACGCTTGCTCTTTTTGTGGAACGTTTTGAACCTCTTAAAAAATGAAAACAATCAACTAATGTATATTAGGGCTTTTCCTCACCAGATTGGGCCCACGCCAAATGCTAACTTTTCGCATATGAAATAGTGTAGGCAAGTATCTGAGAAAAGGAGGCATGGCCTTAATGTACCCATATTATCGAATTCCGTATCCCGCTTCTGACCATAGATTTTTGGGACCTTGGGGATGGGGGTTACCCTTGGCAATTGGCGGACTAGGTTTCTTGGGAGGTTTACTAGGAGGCGCATTAGTAAATCGCCCATATTTCGTTTATCCCTATGGATATCCTGGTTATCCTGGACCACCATACTATTACTAGTGTTGAAAAAATATCTAAGAGAAAGGGCTCCGTAAATGTTAGACATGAATCATACATTTACGGGGTGTTTTTTTTATGCAAGGGAAATTTAATTTGGTCAAGCTCTAAAGCTCTAAATTAAAAGAATGCTTGGCATGATCGATTTCGATAAAGGGAAGAAGGAACGGCGATAGAATATAGAATAGGGAAGAGGAGTATATTTACTTGGAGGGATTTGAATGATCGAAGGAACATTGCTTAAGTCGTTGGGGATTGAGATAACCTTAGTCGAAAAAGGAAAAGTGTGCGCCACGATGCCAGTTGATGGACGGACTCGTCAGCCATTTGGCATTTTGCATGGAGGGGCTTCCGTTGCATTGGCAGAGACGGTTGCGAGCATTGGAGCTTACGAATTGGTTGATAAGGAAAACGAGATTGTGGCGGGTCTTGAAATTAATGCCAATCATGTAAGGTCAAAATCCGACGGTATTGTAACTGCTGTTGGAACAGTGATTCATCAAGGTAAAACAACACAGGTATGGGATATTAAAATAACTGATGAACAGGACCGACTTATTTGCGTATCCAGATGTACCATAGCCGTATTGAAAAAGAAATAGAAGAAAGGGAGGGACCATTTCCCTCCTTCATTTCTTTTATTTGTTATAAAATTTAAAAAATTCATCCTGATTACATGCTATAATGTAAGAAATAAGCACAATTTTTTGTCCATGTTTCTTTATATACTGTAGTATAAATTACTTGTAAAAAGGTGGTGAACAAATTGACAACCAAGCGCCAATATTTATTTATTGATTTTGAATTTACAATGCCAGAAGAGAATGTCCGGGTAAAGGATTTCTATCCGGAAATTATTGAAGTTGGGATTGTGGCAGTAATGAATGAACAAATTATCAGGCAATTTTCCTCCTTTGTAACTCCGCTTAAATTCCCTATCCTTTCTGAACGTTGTAAGTCATTCTTACATATTACACAGGAGCAAGTTGACAAGGGACTATCTTTTTATGATTTTATTCGAAAACTGGAGGAATTTAATAACGATTCGGTTGAAACAACAATTGTAACTTGGGGGAATATGGATATGAAGGTATTGCGCCAAAATTGTCTGGCAGCCGGAGTACCATTTCCTTTTCAGGCCGAAGAATTGGATCTCTCCATGGAATATAAGCGGTTCTTTGGCAACCAGAATCAAACAGGTCTTTGGAAGGCTGTACAGGAGTATGGCAAGGAAGGGACAGGCAGGCATCACCGTGCACTTGATGATGCACTAACAACCTATAATATTTTCAAATTGGTTGAAAAGGATAAACAATATTTAGAAAAACCGAAACCAACGACAATTGGTGACAGAGTAGATTTCTCCAAGCTATTAAATGATTTTGCATGAATGGCCAAATCGCTCAATGGGATTTGGCCATACTTACTTATTGAAAGTAATCTTTTTCCAGTGATTCCACCATTTTTAAGCTCATTTCAGCCCATTTGGATTCGTTTTCTTTTAATTCCCTTTTCATTTTATCCACAGCTTCCCTCAGTGACGTTTTATACTCAGGAATGTCCCCTTCATACAACTTAACCATTTGTTTAGGGATGTTGGCTTGTTCTCGATAGCTTAGTGCTCGTCTCTCATGAAAAAAGAGGACATTAGCTTCCTTAGGATGATGTAAATCTCCTTGCATTGGATGTTTTAGGACTGCTAACACTCTGACTAAATAATGTTGTGGACGGATATCCGTAATTTCTCCGATATATTTCCCCGTTTTATAGATACCTGTTACTTTAGAGCCAATTTGTAATTCTGCCACTAGAAAACCCCCAATCATTTTCCACGTCATGCTACTTTCATTTTATAATGAAATAGACTAAATGAAAAACTCGGTGCCAAATTTTGAATGAGATTAAAGAGAAAAATTGGAGGGAATATATAATGAGAAAGAGATTGTTTTGGCCATTCATTTTAATGGTTTTGCTGCTTGCTGCATGTGGGACAGGCAATAAGAAAGAAGAAGTCAAAACAAATACTGTTACGCCAAAAACGGAACAGAAGGAAGGTGACCAGTCAGTGGCAAATGCAGTTTATCCTCAGATGACTACAGAAGTTTTAGAGAACGAAAGACTAGTGGAAATAGAAACTACAATGGGGAATATAAAAATAAAACTATTTCCAGAGTACGCTCCAAAAGCTGTGGAAAACTTTATTAAACATAGTGAGGAAGGATATTATGACGGGCTGATTTTTCACAGGGTAATAAAAGATTTTATGATTCAAGGCGGCGATCCTAACGGCAATGGTACAGGTGGTGAAAGCATTTGGGGAAAACCATTCGAGGATGAGTTTTCAAAAAACTTGTTTCATTTACGCGGGGCTTTTTCAATGGCGAATTCTGGTCCGAATACAAACGGCAGTCAATTTTTTATTGTTCAAAGCACTAAGCTTGATCGTTCTTTGAAGAAGAAAATGGAAGACGCTGGATATCCGAAAGAAATCATCGAAGCTTATGAAAAACATGGTGGAACTCCTTGGCTTGATGGGGCCCACACTGTTTTTGGCCATGTGATCGAAGGAATGGATGTCGTTGATCAAATAGCGGAAACGAAGGTTGATGCGAAGGATAAGCCTGAAAAAGATGTATTTATTAAAAAGATTAACGTACTTAAGTAAGAAAAGAACTCAATCCATGGAATGAAACAGATTTTATTGTTATAATGGGAGAATTAGAGCAGGTCTCTTTAGAAAGGGAGAATCAAATGTTTCATCCATTTATCCTATCCTTGTTTTTATATTTTCCGGAGGATAAATCCGAATATTTTCCGGCACTTATCAGTTTTTCTATTTTCTTAATTGCAGCAATCTTTACAATGAGATGGATCATTAGGATATCCAAGCGGGAAGCTCAAAAGGCAAAGGAATTGGAAGAGAAAATCAATCAACAATCTGCCAGGAAGGACAGCTAATGCATGCTGTTCTTTTTTTGCCCATTTTCATTTTAATAGGACATCCATCTAAGCTTATCCCATTCATTGTACATACACTACCATGAGACAATGAAGGAGGGATTCAGCAATGGATAAAAGACAGTTTGGAACATTTCCAGGGCAGTTTGGGCAGCAAATGGGTTACCCGCAAATGACTGGATATCCACAGCATGGCTTTCATATGGGTGGCCACTATCCTAGTTTTGGGGGGCATCACCAACAGTTTCCGCATTTTGGCCAACATCATGGTCACCATTTCGGACATCATCATGGGTACCCTTATTCAATGGGAGGATATCACCATGGATTTCCGTACGGTATGATGCCATCTTATGGCCAACGGAAAGAAGACAAATAAATTTTTAGCCAAGTGTCATTTTATAACCTCATAAATGGTAAAGTTTTTGCCCCATCATTGTGGGGCATTTTTTTATATGAGAAAATGGTTGTACATTCTTGATTTCTTATCCATTTTTTCCGAAAATGAGTGTAATAAATTAACAAGGATTGGGAATTTACATGATGGAAAACAAATTATTTTATTCAGACCCATACATAAGGACCTTTAACGCAAAAGTTTTAAAACAAGAGCAGGATGAGTTGGGCAAGTGGTATGTAGTCTTAAACCAAACCGCTTTTTATCCTACTGGAGGCGGACAGCCATTTGATACAGGAATGATTGATGAACAAAGGGTCATTAATGTAGAAGAAATAGGCGGAGAGATTCGACATTATTTAGATGGACCAATCTCTAATTGTGAAAAAATAGTCCAAGGTCAAATAGATTGGGATCGACGTTTTGATCATATGCAGCAGCATGCCGGACAACATATTCTTTCAGCTGCTTTTGAAAGCTTATTTGCATACAAAACAGTTGGGTTTCACTTAGGTGAAAAAATAGTCACAATTGATCTTGAAACCGAACAATTAACAAAGGAGGAGGCTAAAAAAGCGGAGCAACTGGCAAACCAAATAATTTTGGAAAATAGGCCCATTCAAGTGAAGTGGGTGACCGAACAGGAGTTATTCCAGTACCCACTACGTAAAGCTCCAAAGGTGAAAAAAGACATTCGGCTTGTTATCATTCCGGATTTTGATTACAATGGCTGCGGAGGCACACATCCAAAAACTACCGGTGAAGTAAGAGGAATTAAAATTTTGGGATGGGAACGGCAAAAGAAGAAAATTCGCCTTCAATTTGTTTGCGGTGAACGTGTTCTCCTCCAGTTGGAAAACAAACATAATGTATTATTGTCGTTAACGAAGCTATTAAATGCCCCAGAACTGGAGCTGGAGCAAGCGGCTGTCCGGATCATCGATGCTAGAAAAGAGCAAGAAAAGACGATCGAACTGCTCCAAGATCAGTTATTGCAATACGAGGCAAAGGAATTATTATCAAACGGTCCTCCCAATCATTGGGTTGGCAAAGTTTTTAAAAATCGTACAATACAAGAATTGCAAAAGCTAGCTCGTTTTATTACAGTAGTGAATGAAGCTTCTATGGCTATTCTTGTTTCCGAAAGTGAAAATCGACTACAGTTGGTTTGTGCCCGAGGTGCAGCCAGAACAGAAAATATGAAACACGTCATTGAAGCTGTCCTACCACACATTGGTGGAAAAGGTGGAGGAAATGATTCCTTCGCTCAAGGTGGCGGAGAGGCGAGAATTTCGGGACAAGAGTTGTTAGAAGTTGTGTGGAGGACTATGAAAATAGAAGCAAAGTGATTGTTTGAGTGGGATATTCTCTCAAGCATCAACTTTCAATATATAAGCTTAATAATTAACAGCAAGAAGGGATGGTTCAGTTTGAAAAAACAACAAGTTGGTGTCGTCGGAGTTGGCGTAATGGGGCGGAGTTTAGCTTTGAATTTTGAAAGCAAAGGCTTTTCCGTTTCTATCTATGATCTTTCTGCTGAAAAGGTCAATGAAATTTTAGAGAGCAATAAAGGAAAAAACATTGTCGGAACAACAAATATCGAACAATTTGTTCAATCTTTAGAAATACCAAGGAAAATTTTGTTAATGGTGAATGCTGGGGAAATTACAGATAAAGCAATAGAGTCCTTAATTCCTTATTTAGATAAAGGAGATATCCTCATTGATGGAGGGAATAGTTATTACAAAGATACGATTCGAAGAAATACATACCTTGCAGAGAAAGGTATTCTCTTTATTGGTGCGGGTGTTTCCGGCGGTGAGGAAGGGGCATTAACAGGTCCAGCCATCATGCCAAGTGGTCAAAAAGAAGCCTATGAGCATGTTGGTCCTCTTCTAACGGCCATTTCAGCAAAAGTAAATGGTGAGCCATGTTGTACATATATCGGGCCTAATGGAGCTGGCCACTATGTGAAAATGGTCCATAATGGTATCGAATATGGAGATATGCAACTTATTTGTGAGTCCTATCATTTAATGAAATCTTTGCTTGGATTATCTGCTGAAGAGCTTCATGAAGTATTTAAAGAATGGAACCAAGGGGAACTTGATAGTTATTTAATCGAAATTACAGCTGATATCTTTACAAAAATGGATCCGGAAACAGGACAGCCGTTAGTAGATGTTATTCTTGATAAAGCTGGCCAAAAAGGAACTGGAAAATGGACAAGTCAGAGTGCATTGGATTTAGGTGTTCCTCTATCAATGATTACGGAATCCGTTTTTGCTCGATTCTTGTCTGCAATGAAAGAGGAGCGCGTGAAGGCTAGCAAGATTCTTAAAGGACCAAAAGAAAATAAATTTATTGGCAATAAAAAAGAATTTATTGAGCTAATTCGTAAAACCTTATATTTCAGTAAAATCATTTCTTATGCCCAAGGGTTTTCTCAATTTAAAGTGGCATCAGAAGAATATAATTGGGATCTAAAACCTGGTGAAATTGCAAAGATTTTCCGTGGCGGTTGTATTATTCGTGCAGCCTTCCTGCAAAATATTATGGATGCATATGAACGAAATCCGGAATTAGAGAATTTGTTGCTTGATTCTTATTTCCAAGTGATAACCGCTGATTATCAAGATGCAGCTAGGGAAGTGGTGGCAACTGCTATAAAAGCAGGTATTCCAGTTCCAGGGCTTGCTAGTGCACTTTCTTATTATGATAGCTATCGTACAAGTGTGTTACCTGCTAATCTGCTGCAGGCTCAAAGGGATTACTTCGGTGCCCATACGTATCAACGAATTGATAAGGAAGGAAACTTCCACACAGAATGGCTTGAAAAGTAAAAATAGTGAGGGGCTGACCCAAGAGGTTCTTTAAAAAGGACTTTTTTGGGGCTCAGCCTTTTTTTCATGTACATAAGAAAATTGTTTCATTCAATAGTTTGGTCATGAGCACTTAACGAAAAATAAATATCTTTTTTTATAGCGAGTTTCAAGTTTCCTTTTCCATACAGTTAATCGGATTGGACGTCACGCCCATTTCAGCAGGTCCACTATGTTTACGGAAAGAAAAGATTCTAGAACGGGATCATACATTCAACAAAAAGAGGGACCTTAAAAGGTAATCCTTTTAGCCCCTCCTTTGCTTTAACTAAGAGCTTTTTTTAACCTGTTTAATCCTTCTATTAAATAATCTCTCGGACATGCAATATTCATACGGACAAAGCCATTTCCACCTGGTCCGTATTTTGGTCCTGGTTCGAGGGCCAGCTTTCCTTTTTCAAGAAGCAATTGACGTAGTTCTTCATCACTAAAACCAAGTTCTCGGCAATCGAGCCATAGTAGATAGGTGCCTTCTGGCTCCATACAAGTAATTTTGGGAAGATGTTTTTTAAGAAAGGCGATAGCATAGTTTTTGTTTTCTTCTAGATAATCAATTAAATCTTCTAGCCATGCTTCTCCTTCACGATAAGCGGCCTCCATGCCGACAATTCCAAAGATATTTAAGCCGAAGTGACCTTGTCGTTTTTGTACCTGGTTAAACTGTTTTCTTAATGTTGGATTTTTAATTATGGCCACAGCGGAGTGCAATCCTGCAAGATTAAACGTTTTACTTGGTGCAACAAAGGTGACCGTTTTTTCTGAAATCTCATCTGATATGGATGCCATAGGTGTATGCTTATATGCCTTATAAATTAGATCGGAATGAATCTCATCGGAAAGGATGAGGCAATTGTATTTTAGACATAATTCTCCAATTTTCAATAATTCCTCTTTGGTCCAAACCCTGCCACCGGGATTATGTGGGTTACATAATATAAATACCTTGCAACCTTCTTTTAAGGCAGATTCAAAACCAGCAAAATCCATTTTATATTTATTTCCTTCACGAATTAGTGGAGAATTAACTACTTTACGGTTATTCTTTTCAACCATGTCAAAGAATGGTGTGTAAACAGGCGATTGAATGATGATTGGATCTCCTTCGTTCGTAAAGGCCGTTATTGCGGTGCTGATAGCTTGAACAACTCCCCCACAATAGGAAAGCCATGAAGGGTTTACTTCCCACTGGTGTCTTTTAAATAACCATTCAACTATGGCTTGGGATGTGGTGTTAGGTACAAAGGTATAGCCAAAGATACCATGGTCCAATCGTTTTTTCAGCGCGTCAAGCACGGCTTTTGGTGGCTTAAAATCCATATCAGCCACCCACATGGGCCATAAATCCTCTTCTCCAAAAATTACTTTCGTTAGCTCCCATTTCACAGAGGCTGTCTTTGAACGGTCTATTTTTTCATCAAACACTGACATAATCTTGCCTCCTATATCTTTTATCACTGTCTTATATTTATGATAAAATATTTCTTAAAGAATGGAAAAATTTTAGGGGCGAAAAAATGAGAAAAGAAGTTCAAACGAATCTTAAGTTGGTGGATCTTTTAAATGATTGGAATCCATTTGGATTGGAAAAAGGAGATTACGATACGGAAATTGTGGATGTCATCCAAGCTGTTTATGAGTTGGATGATTCCGTTAAGTTAGCAAAAAGAATACAACAAATTTATGAATTCTCATTCGAGAAGGTAATTCCAATGGAGAAATGTTTAAAAATAGCTGAGGCCTTATTGGTAGTGAAAGAAAACAATTCCTGTACTTTATAAACAAAAAAAGTGAACAATCCGATCGACGGATGTCCACTCAAAAAGGGGGGAATACTAGAAAGCTTATGGTTTAAGGTTAACCAAAATTTCCCTCCTTTATACTTTTTTTACACAAAAATGAAAAAAATATATAAAACAGGTGCTTTTAGCGTTTTATATATTTTGTTTTTTCAAAAGTTCGGAAGTAGGTATATCAAGTACTGTAGATAGCTTTAAAATGGTTTGATTGCTAGGGATTTGTTCCCCTGATTCGTATTTTTCGACTGTATGTGTTCCTACCCTTAATTTTTGGGCAAGCTCCTCTTTTGTCAGATTTCTTCTTTCACGTGCAGCTTTAATTGTATGACCAATGGTATTCATACAGTTCACCCCCGAGTAAGATCGTCTGCTACTTTTATTTTATCATGGGATTCTTTTATTTTTTTCATTAGATTTTGTCCATTTTGTTACGAACTGTTAATGGGTCGTTTGTTTAGTACATTATAAAGAGAAGCGTTTTTTTGATAATTGAAGTTTGGTGTGTTATAATTTTTTAATGCGTATAAAAGGGAACTATAATTAATTTACTTAGGAGTGTTTTCATGTCACAAAAATTTGAAACAGGAAGTGTAATTACTGGTAAGGTGACCGGGATCCAACCATACGGTGCGTTTGTTGCACTGGACGAAAATACACAAGGTCTTGTTCATATTTCAGAAATTACGTACGGCTATGTGAAAGATATTCATGATCATTTAAAAGTTGGTGATGAAATTAAGGTAAAAATTTTATCAGTAGATGAAGAGGCGGGAAAAATAGGACTTTCCATCAAAGCAACCGAAGAGCCTCCTGTACAGCAGGCTGTTCGTTCAAGAAAACCTCGTAAGCGTCAGGCTGCAGCCATTGTTGCTGAGGGAGACGGTTATCAAGGTTTTAATACATTAAAAGAAAAGCTTCAGGAATGGATTGATCAATCCCAGCGTGAAGATTTAATAAAAAAATAATGAAAAAACAGCCTAGGAACTTCCAAAGAAAAAGTACCGGGCTGTTTTTTTATTAGGCTATGTAACAAATTTTTTTGATTGGATCAGTCCCAAATTACTTGAGGACTTAATGTTTTAACAAAGATAGTAAGTATCTGTTAGCCTCTATGTCCACATGAAGGAATTTTCTTGGTTGAAGAAAATATATGGAACAGCTTTTGATTAAAGAAACGGAGTCGTATAGGAAATATAAATAAATAGGGTGTCCAAAAATTTTATTCATTTATTAACATTAAAATTTAACAGAGACTGTTATTATAAATCTTATAGGTTACAGATTCATTCTTTTATCGTTGTGGGCTACAATAAATATGGATGTCCATACAAAAGTTTGAAATGGAGGAATGGAATTATGCGTGGCAATAGAAATACCCAAAGTATTATTGAACAAACAGAGAAATATGGAGCACACAATTATCATCCACTTCCAATTGTCATTTCAAAGGCAGAAGGAGTTTGGGTAGAAGACCCAGAAGGAAACAAATATATGGATATGTTAAGTGCCTATTCTGCTGTCAACCAAGGCCATCGCCATCCAAAAATCATTCAAGCATTGAAGGAACAAGCAGATAAAGTAACACTAACCTCCCGCGCTTTCCACAATGACCAACTTGGACCATGGTATGAAAAGATATGCAAAATGACGAACAAAGAGATGGCTCTACCGATGAATACGGGTGCTGAGGCAGTAGAAACAGCTATCAAGGCGGCCCGCCGCTGGGGTTATGAAGTGAAAGGTATTGCTGAAAACCAGGCTGAAATTATTGGTTGTGTTGGGAATTTCCATGGACGGACAATGGCGGCTGTTTCTTTATCTTCTGAGGATGAGTATAAGCGGGGATTCGGTCCTATGCTTCCTGGGGTTAAATTGGTCCCATATGGTGATTTAAATGCCTTAAAAGAAGCCATTACTCCTAATACCGCTGCATTTTTAATTGAGCCGATCCAAGGGGAGGCTGGTATTATCATCCCGCCAGAAGGCTATTTGAAAGCAGCGTATGAGTTGTGTAAAGAAAATAATGTATTATTTATCGCTGATGAAATCCAAGCTGGGCTTGGACGTACTGGGAAGATGTTTGCTTGTGAATGGGAAGGATTCGAACCAGACATGTATATTTTAGGAAAGGCACTAGGGGGCGGTGTTTTCCCAATTTCTTGTGTGGTCGCAAACAAAGATATATTAGGCGTATTTAATCCTGGGTCCCATGGTTCGACTTTCGGTGGCAATCCGATGGCTTGTGCTGTTTCTATTGCTGCGCTTGATGTTTTAATAGAAGAAAAGCTTGCTGAAAAATCCCAAGAGCTTGGTGAGTATTTTATTAGTAAGTTAAAAGAAATCAAAAATCCTATTATTAAGGAAATTCGTGGCCGAGGCTTGTTTATTGGCATGGAATTAACAGGGGCAGCAAGACCGTATTGTGAGCAGTTAAAAGAAGAGGGACTTTTATGTAAGGAAACACATGATACCGTTATACGTTTTGCTCCACCTCTTGTGATTACAAAAGATGAGCTGGATTGGGCCATTGAAAGAATTCATAAAGTGCTAGGTTAGGTAGTCTAAAAGAGGGTAAAAACAAAGGCGAATTTATCAAATTCGGGGGACCAAAATGGGGAAAATGGATGAAGAAGATATCGAAAAACAAATGGAAAGCCTTCTTACTTCAACACAGAGGATGATTCAAAATGTCCTACATAAGCTTGGGTACTCACAAGAGATGTTCCACTTATTAGCGGAACCTTTAAGAACTCTCGTGGTCCGAATCCCTGTCCATATGGATGATGGTTCGAAAAAGGTATTTACAGGTTATCGTGTGCAGCATATGGACTCGGTTGGACCGACGATGGGGGGGATCCGTTTTCACCCAAAAATAGATGAGGATGATATAAAGGCATTGGCAATTTGGATGAGTATGAAATGTGGAATTGCCGATCTGCCTTTTGGGGGAGGAAAAGGCGGTATCATTTGTAATCCAAGGACTATGTCTATGGGTGAACTGGAACGACTGAGCCGGGGATACGTCCGAGCTATTAGTCAAGTAGTAGGTCCGACAAAGGATATCTTGGCACCTGATATGTATACCAATTCGCAAATAATGGCTTGGATGCTAGATGAATATAACCGTCTAAAGCAAGTCGGATCACCAAGTTTTATTACAGGAAAACCACTCTCACTTGGGGGATCATCATGCCGGGATACTGCCGGAGCAATGGGAGCTGCTATATGTATCGAAGAAGCCGCTAAAAAAGCAGGAATTCCTATTAAAGGATCTCGGGTCATCGTCCAAGGCTTCGGAAATGCCGGGGGTTATTTAGCAAAAATCCTGTCTGATGAAGGGGCAAAAATAGTTGGTATTTCCGATGTCTATGGAGCCCTTTATGACCCAAATGGGCTTCCAATTGACTACCTATTAGAACGTCGTGATAGTTTTGGGACGATTACAACATTATTTGAAGGAGCCATATCCAATGAAGAACTTCTTGAGCAAGATTGTGATATTTTAATTCCTGCGGCCATTTCTAATCAAATCACTGCGGAAAATGCTCCTCATATTAAGGCAAAATTGATAGCAGAAGTTGCTAATGGTCCGACCACACTAGAGGCGACAACGATTCTTGCCGAACGGGGAATCGTTATTGTTCCAGATATATTAACAGGTGCTGGGGGAGTCATTGTTTCCTATTTTGAATGGGTACAGAATAACCAAGGTTTTTATTGGAGTAAGGAAGAAGTCAAAGAGAAACTGCGAGAAAAGATCATCGCTTCTTTTCATGAAATATTTAAAACGGCGGAACAAAGAAAGATGAATATGCGACTTGCTGCTTATATGACGGGAGTGAGAAAAATGGCGGAGGCGGCTCAGTTTAGAGGTTGGATTTAATTTCTATAGGATAGGGCACCTAAATTAGCGAAGCAAAGGAGAGGAAATCAGTTGCAAAACTTTATTTTTCAAAACCCTGTAAAATTAATTTTCGGTAAAGGACAACTTGAGCAATTAAAAGTTGAAATCCCCCGCTATGGGAAAAAGGTATTGTTAGTTTATGGTGGAGGTAGCATCAAACGAACAGGTTTATATGATCAAGTAATAGCCATCTTAAATGAAATTGGAGCACAAGTGTTTGAACTGGCCGGAGTAGAACCTAACCCACGTGTTTCTACCGCTCGGAAAGGAGTGGATATTTGTAAACGCGAGGGAATCGAGTTTATTTTAGCTGTAGGCGGTGGGAGTGTTATTGACTGCAGCAAATTGATAGCCGCCGGGGCAAAATATGACGGCGATCCTTGGGACATTGTCATTAAAAAGGCGGTTGCTAAGGAAGCTTTACCGTTTGGGACTGTATTGACATTAGCAGCGACGGGTTCCGAAATGAATGCTGGATCGGTTATCACCAATTGGGAGACAAAGGAAAAATATGGGTGGGGTAGTCCAGTTACTTTTCCTAAGTTCTCGATACTGGATCCGGTTTATACCTTTACTGTCCCAAGGGATCAAACAATTTATGGCATTGTTGATATGATGTCCCATGTTTTGGAACATTATTTTCACCTTGAAGAAAATACTGATTTTCAGGACCGCATGTGTGAGTCCTTACTCTTGACTGTCATGGAAACGGCTCCAAAATTATTGGAGGATCTTGAAAATTATGAACACCGAAAAACAATCCTATATTGCGGAACAATGGCATTAAATGGGATTTTAAATATGGGCTATCGCGGTGACTGGGCGACTCATAATTTAGAGCATGCTGTTTCCGCTGTTTATGATATTCCTCATGGAGGCGGGCTTGCCATCCTATTCCCGCATTGGATGGAGCATACCCTTCATGTGAAGCCTGAGCGGTTTAAACAGCTGGCTGTGAGGGTATTTGGGGTGAACCCTGAAGGAAAAACAGCTGAAGAAGTGGGGCTTGAAGGCATCCGTAAGCTACGCGAGTTCTGGAATCAGATTGGAGCCCCATCACGATTGGCGGATTACGACATAGATGACAGCAACATTGATCTAATGGCAGACCGTGCAATGGCAAATGGAGAATTTGGCAACTTTAAGAAATTGAACCGGGATGATTGTTTAGCCATTTATCGTGCATCCTTATAATATTTTGGAGCTCAGATTATTTACTGAGCTCCTTTTTCGACAAAATTCCTCCTCTGTAAAAAAATGCTCGAAATTGGTTGCGTTTACAAAAGTGACTTCGCCTTGATTATCCATTCCTCATTGTTTAAAGTGGTAATGAAAATAAAATTTTGGAGGAACATGTATGACACACGTTCGTTTTGATTACTCAAAGGCCCTCTCCTTCTTCGGAGAACATGAACTTACATATTTACGTGATGCTGTGAAAGTTGCTCACCATTCCCTTCATGAAAAAACGGGTGCAGGGAATGACTTTTTAGGTTGGATTGAGCTCCCAACGAATTATGATAAAGAGGAATTTGCTCGAATTCAAAAAGCAGCAGAGAAAATTAAGTCTGATTCTGATGTACTGCTTGTCATCGGTATTGGCGGTTCCTACCTCGGCGCAAGAGCAGCTATTGAAATGTTGCAACATAGCTTTTATAATGCTTTGCCAAAGGAAAAGAGGAAGACCCCGCAAATCATTTTTGCCGGAAATAATATTAGTTCCACTTATATGAGAGATATTATGGATCTTCTCGACGGAAAAGATTTTTCCATTAATGTCATTTCCAAATCTGGAACGACCACGGAGCCAGCCATTGCCTTCCGTATTTTCCGTAAATTATTAGAAGAAAAATACGGTGTGGAAGAAGCGCGTAAACGAATCTATGCAACAACAGACAAGGCTCGCGGGGCATTAAAAACATTAGCAAGTGAAGAAGGCTATGAAACGTTTGTGATTCCGGATGATGTTGGTGGACGTTATTCAGTTTTAACAGCTGTTGGTTTGCTACCGATTGCTGTCAGCGGAGCAGATATTGAAAAAATGATGGCAGGTGCAGCAAAAGCACAGGAAGATTTCAGTGAATCCGAGCTTGAATCTAACCCTGCTTATCAATATGCGGCTGTAAGAAATGTTTTATATAACAAAGGTAAAACGATTGAAATGCTCGTTAACTATGAGCCAGGGTTACAATATTTCTCTGAATGGTGGAAGCAGTTGTTTGGTGAAAGTGAAGGAAAAGACCAAAAAGGAATTTTCCCGGCTTCAGCTAATTTCTCTACAGATTTACATTCATTAGGTCAGTATGTTCAAGAAGGCCGTCGCGATTTATTTGAAACGATTATCAAAGTTGATCAGCCTCGCCATGAGCTAACAATTGAGGCGATGGACAATGATTTGGATGGACTAAATTACTTAGCAGACAAGACGGTTGATTTTGTAAATAACAAAGCATTTGAAGGTACCATGCTAGCTCATACGGATGGTGGCGTACCTAACTTAATCGTTACTATTCCAGCCATGGATGAGTACACTTTCGGTTATCTTGTGTACTTCTTTGAAAAAGCTTGTGCGATGAGCGGATACTTACTAGGAGTTAATCCATTTGATCAGCCTGGTGTAGAAGCTTATAAAGTCAATATGTTTGCCCTATTAGGGAAACCTGGATATGAAGAGAAAAAAGCAGAGCTTGAAAAACGATTAAAATAATAAAAAAAGCAGGTCGAAAAGAAATCGACCTGCTTTTTTTATAAGCCGTGGCATTTGATTGATTTTATGATTATTGGAAAAACTAATTTCATGAAGAAAAAAGGGGGTTACAAGAATGATTGAAATACCATCCAAGGTGGAAGGTCTACAGTTTGATTTGTACAAGTTGGAACAAAAATTAAAGCCAATCGGTTATTCAATCGGTGGGAATTGGGATTATGATCATGGGGCATTTGATTATAAAATAAGTGAAGATTCCGGATATCAATACCTTAGGCTCCCCTTTAAAGCCATTGATGGCCAGTTGGATGCCCGTGGCTGCACAGTGGAGTTGGGTCGGCCCTTTCTCTTGTCTCATGAGTATGAAGAAAATATAGATGAGCACGGAGAATCTGGTGTTTTTTCCGGGGCATTCAATCAATTTCAAGAACCTACCAACAAAGATGCAAATTTCCCAAGCCAATATATTGATGTTGGAAAGGCTCTTGTTCAAGAATTGGAAGATCTTTTGTTACAATAACTCCATTAATAATGGAAGTTAGTTTAATAACGATTAGTAATAAAAAATTTTTGCCACATGACTCGTATGAGTACATTCATGCCAAGCATCGAAAAAATGATGTTAAGATTGATTCTAAACGAGAAGGGCGATCATCGAGTGAATAAAAGACATTTTCGGTTAGTGTGAAACTGGAAATGTCTTTCATTGCTCATGGTAAATATTTTTCTAACTAGTATTAGAACTTATCATTCTTTGATTAGTCCAATGACATTTCTTTCAGAACATGTAAGTGTTATTACTCATTAATAATATGACATTCCTCATTTTTGAAACATTTCCATCTCCATAAATCGCTTTACATTTCCTCTGAAAATAAGAACAATTACTGGCCATTTCCTTCTTGAAGGAATAATTTTCATTGTTAATGCAAAATTTAAAGGAAAAATGAACCATTGGAGAAAAGAGCCTTGAGGTGTGGAAAATTGATGAAGGAAATAAAAACAGAACAAAGGTGTATCCTATTAGCCATGTTCATTTTGGCACTTTATCTTTCCCCTTTATTTATTTTACAAGAGAATGCCCATATTCGAGTCCACGACAATTTAGATTCCAACATTGCCTGGTATAGAGTATTGGCGAGAAGTGGGGAAATGTTCGGTGGGGTTCAAGGGGTTATCCCACAAATTATTAATGGAATGCTGTCTCGAAACGCCTTTGGAACAGAATTTAGTATCATCGTTTGGCTTCATTACTTTTTCCCTACCATGATTGCTTATGGATTAAGTCAAGCATTAACAAGATTTGTTGCCTTTTTTGGGATGTACTTGCTGTTAAAAAAACATTTATTGCCGGGTGAAAAATGGGTCATTATCAATATTATGGCCTCCCTTGCTTTTGCATTGACTCCATTTTGGCCATCAGGAATGTTGAGTACATTAGGAATGCCACTTGCACTTTGGGCTTTTCTCAATATTAGAAATGGGGAAGGATCCATTAAGGACTATGTCGTTCTGACTCTTCTCCCTTTTTATGCGAGCATTGTGTTAGGTTTTTTCTTTTTCTTAAGTGCCATGGGGATTTTTTGGTTAACAGATGTTATTCGAAAAAAAAGATGGAATTTCTCTTTTCTCCTATCGATTGTTTATATGACTTTTGTTTTTTTACTAGTAGAATACCGGCTTGTTTACTCTTTTCTTTTTAAAGGAGAACCAAACAGTAGGGATGAATATTTTCATGCGGAGCTGCCGCTTTGGCGTGTAATCCGGCTGACATTTAAAAACTATGTGTTTGGACATACCCACGTGATGACTGTTCATACGTTTATCATTCTCCCTGCCACATTAATTGCGATGTATTTGGTTATTTCTAAAAAACTATGGAAGCAGGAGAAAATATTTATTTTTCTGTTTGGTTTGAATTTTATTTTATCGCTTTGGTATGCCTTTTGGTTTTATGAAGGCTGGCTTCCATTGACAAAAAAATTTCACTTCATGGATACCTTTAATTTTGCCCGCTACCACTTTTTAAGGCCACTTGTGATTTATGCTAGTTTTGCATTAGCATTAAAAATCATTTCACTTCAAGGATTCCACTGGTCCCGGATTGCCAAGGGGCTGGCGATTATGCAGATCATTTTGTTATGTGGATTTAATGATGAAATCATTTATAGGGATAAACCGACTGTTAAGGAGTTTTATGCAGAGGAATTATTCCAAGAGATTAAGGAGTATATTGCCTTGCCTCAGGAAGATTACAGGGTAGCGAGTATAGGAATTCATCCCGCGATTGCCCAATATAACGGCTTTTATACGCTTGATACCTATAATAATTTCTATCCTTTAAGTTATAAACATCAATTTCGGAAAATAATTGAAAAGGAATTGGAAAAAAATAAAACCATCAAAAAATATTTTGATAAATGGGGTGGACGTTGCTATATTTTCACTGCACAGCTTGGAAAGAAATATATGATCAAAAAAGATTCCAAAAGGCATCTAAAAAATTTGGAATTAAATACAAACGTTTTTAAAGAAATGGGTGGACGCTATATATTCTCTGCATTGCCAATTGATAATGCCGAACAAAATCAGTTATCACTAGAACGAGTTTTTGAATCGAAAAATTCTGCTTGGAAAATTTACCTATACAAAACTTTTTAGACATCGGAGGGATACAGCAGATGACAGAACCAGTCCTTACTATTGTTGTGCCATGCTATAACGAAGAAGAAGTTTTGCCGGAGACCATGTCTGCCCTACAAAGGCTGCTTAAGGAGTTAATGGATGAAGCACTTATTTCTCAGCAGAGCAAGCTTCTATTCGTGGATGATGGAAGTAAGGATGGTACATGGGAACTGATTTATAAAGAAGGATTACAAAATTCAATGGTCAAGGGGCTTAAACTATCACGAAATGTCGGGCACCAAAATGCCCTTCTTGCTGGCTTGATTTCAGCAAAGGACCTTTCCGATTGTGTGGTTTCCATTGACGCCGATCTTCAAGATGATATTTCAGTCATTCGGGAATTTATTTTGAAATATTACGAAGGTTGTGACATTGTATATGGCGTGAGAAAAAGCCGAGAAACGGATAGCTTTTTTAAAAGAAGCACGGCGCAGGGCTTCTATAAAATGATGAAAAGATTAGGAGTTGACCTAGTCTATAATCATGCTGATTTCCGCCTGATGAGCAAACGGGCACTAAATGAGTTGCAACGATTTAAAGAAGTAAATTTATTCTTGCGAGGAATTGTGCCTCTTATTGGCTTTAAAACGGACATTGTTTATTATGACAGATTGGAGCGGAAGGCCGGTGAGACAAAATATCCTCTAAAAAAAATGTTGGCCTTTGCCTTTGATGGGATTACCTCATTTTCGGTTTCTCCGATTCGCTTTGTATTATTAATTGGATTTATTTCCTTTTTAATGAGCCTGATGTTTGGAAGTTATTTTTTGACGCTAAAATTTTTAGGTCATACTCAAACAGGTTGGACCTCGTTGATCACATCCATTTGGCTGATTGGTGGACTGCAATTAATAGCGATAGGCTTAATTGGAGAATATATTGGGAAAATTTATAAAGAAACGAAACAACGTCCTAAATACATTGTAGATATCGATACTTTTAATTTAGGAGTTCCTAGACGCCTCTTGGATCCAGTGGAAGAGGATTTGGGGAGAATTTCTGAGTCAAATCAATAATTATTTGGAAGAGGCTGTTTGGGCCTCTTTATTTTTTTAGTCGTACAACCCCTTCTTTTTGAATAATAATGGGTAGACAAGCTTTTTTGGAGGGGTGTGAATGAACGTTTTTTTAAGCTATATTTTGTTAGGGATTTCGCTAGCGGCTCCCATTGGCCCCATCAACGCAGCGCAAATAGATCAAGGAATAAGGAATGGATTTATGCACTCATGGCTAATTGGTGTGGGAGCCGTGATTGCAGATGGGATTTATATGTTTATTGTTTACATAGGAGTTGTCAGGTTTCTTGAGACACCATTTATGCAAATCTTTCTTTGGTTGTTTGGTTTCTTTGTCCTTCTTTATATAGGCATGGAAACGATTAAGAATGCAGGGAAAGTTCATTTAAATCATACGAGGGGAAGAGATCCATTGACAAAATCGTTTTTTACTGGATTTTTCATGTCTATCTCTAATCCGTTAACGATATTATTTTGGCTTGGCATTTATGGTTCGGTTCTTGCTAAAACAGCAGCAAGTTATGAAACAAGCCAGTTAATTATTTATAGCAGTGCGATTTTTATTGGATTAATTATGTGGGATATCACGATGGCTAGTGTGGCTAGCAGTTTCAGAAAATTTTTAACCTCGCGGCTATTAGTGATGATTTCTCTTTTTTCAGGTGTTTCATTAATGGGGTTTGGTATTTATTTCGGCATTCAGGCCTTTAAGGTCATATTTACTTCATAAAAAAGCCGGCAGATTAATGCCGGCTTTTCTTTATGAAATATATTTGTGAGTTCAAAAATTGTCTAGCTCCATCCCTCTCTAGCGGCGAGATGCCTTCACTCTCCGCCCTACGATAAGTTAACATCGTATATCTTCCGCTTTTCGTGTTTCCTATATCTCAGTTGGAGACCACCATAAGGAAGGCTTCGTCAGCCTCAGCATCGCACGACCGAAAGCAATAGCTTTTGGGAGGAAGTCATACGCCGCTGACCAGGGCACTTTCGCTTTTCTATGCAGTTGGCCATGGTTTTAATACACGTTTTTTGTTTTTGCTTTTGTTCCATTTTAAGTTCATGATTAAGGTAATAATCCCAATGATCGCGACAAAACCAAGGCTGATGAAAAATCCGATTCGGCTGGAATCTTGGAACAAGGTACCACTAACTGCGATGAGAATGAGTAGAAAGCCGATGAAGTATTTGACTTTCTCTATTGCGTTAATTTTTAGTACCTTCCTGGGTGAGATAAGAATAAACATCCAATTATACATGAGCATTAAACTTGCAGCTGTTGTTATATACTCGTAAATTCGATTCGGCATGAACAAGGCAGAGATGACTGAAGCAGCGATGCCTAGCATGGTAACGGTTAGCGTAGGAAGCGGCACCTTTAGTTTCTTTTTTTTGGCAAAGCTAGCAGGGGCATCCCCTTCTTCAGCTAAGGTGACAAGTATGGTAGTGACTCCGTAGAGTGAAGCGGTCATTGTAGAAAAACCTGCAATAATGAGTGTGGCATTAAAAACATGCGGGATAAATGCAAGATGATAGGCATCCAAGGCAATGACAAACGGGCTTTCTTTTGCATTAAATTTTTTCCAGGCAACCATGATTACCGCCAACCCAATGGAAATTGCATATATAACCATTAAGGAGAACAGCATGACTCTTCCTGCCTTTGGGGCTTCCTTAGGATTTTTTAATTTGGTTGCCATCAAGCCAAGAATTTCAATGCCTCCAAAAGCGTAATAGGCAAAAATGACTGCAGACCATAATCCGATAATTCCACCGGGGAAAATCTCTTTCATTTTATTGGGATATTGGATTGGCTGGTCCCCATCTAAGACTCCAAAAATCGCTAAGAATGAGATGATAATAAACATGAGGATCGCTGACACTTTGATGATAGCCAGAATATTTTCTAGTTTATTTAATATCCCCACCCCAATTAAAATGACTGTTAAGCCAAGGATTGCGTAGCCAGTGGCAAATAGCCAAAGTGGCACTTTTGGAAACCAAAACTGAGAAAAAATGGCTAATGCAGTCATTTGACTGCCCATAATTAATACTTCAGATGTCCAGTAAACCCATCCACTACTAAAGCCAGCCCATCTTCCGTATGCTTTTTTAGCATAGGAACGGAAGCCTCCTTGAAGCGGTTCATTTGCTGTCATTTTTGCAAGTGCATCAAACACAAAATATGTACCGACAGCTGCTATAAAGTAAGCGATTAAAATAGAAGGACCAGCCATCCGAATGGCCAGACTTGAGCCTAGAAAAAATCCAGTTCCAATCGTACACCCTACCCCGAACAAGGATAGCTGCCACCATTTCATATTGTTTTCCTTCGCCTTAGACTTTGACTGCCCCATAACACTACTCCTCTTTCGAATTAAAAGGTTGAGGCGATTTCCTCAACCTTTTTTATATTTTTCTACCTGTCGACCCAGGTGATTGATCGGTAATGCTTTGATTATTAAACTGTTCATCATTTAGACCTGTTTTTTGTTTTCGGTCCGTACCTAAATATTCTGTTTTATGTTTACTTAAAACTTGTCTAAATTTATCAAAATTTTCATTGACCACGTGGATTGCCTCATTTCTTTTGTTTTCATTTATTATTTAAGATATACCTTGGCAGTTTTCTTATACTATTTGTTTCGAAAAGGTTTTTGATGGAATTCATTTTTTCTTACATAATCAGCAGCAAATTCAATGAAAATAAAAAGGAACTTCTAATGTCTTCATGCCCATTCAATTATAAAAAAATGTATTAGTGTTTTTCTTGAAAAAGGGGGATTCAAAATGTTATCGACGGAACAGCTTGCCAATTTACGCTTACGATTGTTAAAAGAAAAAGAAGAGTTGGAAGAGAATTTGAATCAAAATGACCATTTTGGTTTTGAACGTGGTCATTACCACGAATCAATGGGGGAGTTGTCCAGTTATGATAACCATCCAGCTGATGAAGGAACTGACTTATATGAGCGCGAGAAGGATAACGCCTTGTTAGAACACTATAAAATACAGCTAGGGAATATTAATAAGGCTTTACAATCGATGGAAAATGGAACCTATGGAAAATGCGAGGTATGTGGCAAGGATATTCCTGTCGAAAGGCTGGAAGCATTGCCAAATACGACCTATTGTATTGAGCATAGTCCGGATCAGATGACTTCCCATAAACGTCCAGTAGAGGAAGGCGTTTTAATGCCTCCTTTTGGAAAATTTGATATGGATGAAAAGGATGAGAATGTTGCTTTTGATGCAGAAGATGCCTGGCAGGTTGTATCCCAATGGGGCACATCTGAAACTCCATCGGATTTCGCATTTACAAAAGATCATTATAATGATGTATCCGATGAGGCGGAAGAAAATGAAGGTTATGTAGAAGACTTTGAAAACTTTGTTGGCAATGATATATATGGAAAAAATATTACTGTTTATCCAACACCACAGCATGAACAATATGAAAATGCTTTAGATGAAGAAGGCATCATGACAAGTTTCGGGGATTTACCTGCTTTTGAACATGATCCATATGTGGAAGATGATAGATAAAAGCAGAAAACAGCTTTCATGATGAGAGCTGTTTTCTCTGATTTTATTCTGTTTTATTGTCTTCTCGTGGAATTTGTTCTTCTTTTCCATTCTCTTGTTCGACGACGGCGCCAATTTCACCTTCTGCATATACGTCACTTACTTGCTCATGAGTCGTAGCAATTCCTGATGCAAGCGGGTTACTGTTATGATAGTAACTAGGGTGAAAAAAGCTTCCCGCTACCTCGGTGGCTTTTTTTCGATCTTTTTTTTCCAACATATATCACTCCTTTGTCGTAAATACATGAGTATTTTCTCTATTTTTATTAATTTTCATCCATGAAAGGAGTTTCCTTAAATGAATAAAAGAAAAGACTTTCCTACAAGAGAGGAATTGGACCAAGCTTTTCACTATCTTCATGATCAAATTAACCGAATCTCTGTTTTAGAAGTAATGGAAATAATGAAAGAAGAAAAAGAAGGGAATAAAGAGTAAAGAGGTTTTTTTTATAAAAAATTTCGCACCTATTCTTGGCGTGCAATGCTTCTTTAGGGAGGGGTCATAATGGGAGCAAGAGAATCGCTGGCTAAAAAAATTGCCTGGATTAGTGTTGTCAGTAATATCATTCTTACTTTAGGAAAAATGATCATTGGCTGGTATGGTAATAGTGATGCTGTATTTGCTGATGGAATCCATTCAGCAGCAGATGTGGTCGCATCGGTTATTGTCTTATCCGTGATTAAAATTGCCAATAAACCTGCTGATGAAGAACATCCGTATGGTCATGGGAAGGCAGAGGTCATTGTATCTGGTGTTGTCGGGATTTTGCTGTTTTTAGTAAGCATTTATGTGATTTATGAAGGAATTGTTGGATTTATTCATCCATTTGAATCGCCTACTATGCTGACAATGTGGGTGGCGTTATTCTCATATGTTTCTAAAGTCATTTTATATCGAAGCTCACTGCGAGTTGCAAGACAACATAACAGTAAAGCGATTGAGGCTATTGCTTTTGATCATAAGGCAGATATTGCAGCTTCCATGGCAGCCGCTATCGGAGTGTTATTATCATTGGCTGGGGAGCGGTTTGATATTGGTTTCTTGTTATACGGTGATAAAGTTGCGAGTATTTTTGTTGCCTATCTAATTTTTAAAATTGCTAAAGAAATGCTAACAGAAGCCTTTGATATATTACTTGAACGGAATATTAACCATGAGACATTACAGGAATATATTACTATTATCAATAAATTTCCTGAGGTAAGGAGATTAGACCGTATTAGGGCTAGAGAACATGGACATTATGTTTTAGTTGATTTAAGAATTTCCATTGATCATTTTAAAACCATTAAAGAAGGTCATGATCTTGCCAAAGCTATTAAAGAGAAATTAATGGATGAATACGACAATATTGAAGAAGTATTGATTCACTTAAACCCATATTTTCCAGAAAATGAGTAATGGACAAAAATCTCATTTGTACTTTCGGTCATTTGGGTTTATGATAGGAAGGGGAAAAAGGCTGAATAAGTATTATACAGCCTGCATTCAGTAGAAAGTAATTAGTGTTGAGAGGAGTTGATATTTTTGAGTTATTCCATAGACCCGGACCCAAGCAGGCGAGGGGAAGTCAATATAATCTTTGAATGGGTGAAAATGGTTTCGGCAAGAATATCAGCTCTCAATGAAGGTAGTTGGCTTCCTCAAACAAAATGAATGAGGAGGTTCTTAACATGTTGGAGATCTACAAAAGCACCGATGCTAGGGTTTTAGAAAAAGTGGATGTCATTACAAAAGGTTGTTGGGTAAATATGTCTGCTCCAACCCCCGAAGAAATTGCTAGAGTATCTAATGATGCTCAAGTGGATATTGATATCATTAAGGATGCGCTCGATGATGAAGAGCGTCCAAGAATTGAGCGAGATGACGGTCAAGTGTACATCATCGTTGATTTTCCATACATTGTACACGATGAATCAGGTCTTGCTGTTTATGAAACAATCCCAATTGGAATTATTTTAACCAATGATCATATTATTACCGTTTCTTTAAAGGATTCTCCAATTATTGAAGAATTTCGGAAAAACAGGGTGAAGGAATTTTATACGTTTAAAAAAACACGCTTTGCCCTTCAGCTTTTATTCGTGATTTCTTCCTATTATCTACGCTATTTAAAGCAAATTAATAAGAAAACGAACGAAATTGAACGGGTTGTCCATCAGTCATTGAAAAATAAGGAATTGTATGCTTTTCTAGCCTTGGAAAAGAGTTTGGTTTATTTTACAACCTCCCTTAAATCAAACAAAGTCGTTCTTGATAAAATTCTTCGTTTTAGCTATTTAAAAATGTATGAAGAAGATAAGGATTTATTGGAAGATGTGATTATTGAAATCACACAGGCAATTGAAATGGCGGAAACTTATCATTCGATCTTAACTGGAATGATGAATGCCTTTGCTTCGATTATTTCCAATAACTTAAACATAGTTATGAAGTTTTTAACATCAATCACCATTATTTTGGCTTTGCCGACGATGGTTGCTAGTTTTTATGGAATGAATGTGGAACTTCCATTTCAACAAACAAATATGGCCTTTGCGATACCGCTTATCCTTTCAGCGTGTTTAGCCAGTTTAACAGCTTATATATTTTGGAAAAAGAAATATTTCTAGATTACCAGCTTTTCATAAGCTGGTTTTTATTTTAGTAAAAACTAGAGTTTTTTATAAAATTTGAGAAATTTTCCCAACTTATTCTACTTGACTTACATAACTAATAAAGAATTTAATTTATATATTTTAAATAAATATAAATAATTCAATAAAATTCTGTAAGACAGGCTCCATTTATTGTAAAATAATAAAAAAAAGAAAGGCAAGCCTGGTGATCGAAATGGAATATGGTGCATTAATAAAATATTACCGAACCCAAAGAGGTATTACACAAGCGGAGCTTGCTAAAGGGATTTGTTCGGTCCCACATCTAAGTAAAATAGAAAATAATTCAAAAGAAGCTAACAAAGAAACCATTTCTCTGCTGCTCAACCGGCTAAATGTTAATCTGGAGGAAATGGAAGAAAAAGAGGGCATTATTCAAGATTTACTCGCAGATTTGGAAGAAAAAATAAATTACTATCTTATTGATAAAATAGATGAGACATATCGCAAATTGCAAGAAATTGAACATATTATTCCTTTTTCCAAACATATTTACAAGTATGAACTCTATAAATATAGATATTTACTATTTAAAGGATATTTAGCCGAAGCAGCGAAACAAAAGGAATTGTTATTTAAGCAACGGATAAATTTTTCCCAACATGAGGAGTATTTATATAATTACTTTAATGCGATATTTTTAATGATGAAGGGAAAATTTAAAGCGGCAGATGAGTTGTTTGATGCATTAGATATTGAGCCAAGTACAGAAAAAACGAAAGCAGAATATTTTTATCATCGAGCACATGTAAAAGCTGCACTTGAGCAATCAGGTCATGCCATTCATTTTGGAAAATTGGCCCTTCAGTTGTTTATGAACGAGCATAATTTTTTACGTATTCTCCATTCACTTATGCTTTTGGGAATTAATTACACACACTCGAATATATACGAGGAAGCAGAAGAGTGTTTTCGTCATTTAATTAGAAATGCCGAGTTATTAAAGCAAGAAAAGTTACTTCCACAAATTTATCATAATATGGGTTTCCTTCAAAATAAGAAAAATAATCCAAAGAAAGCATTAAGTTATTACGAAAAAAGTTTAGCATTACAGCCAATCAATAATCCACATTATTTAGTAACTTTATATGCTATTGGGGAAATACAATATTCCCTTGGTGAAGCAGAAAAGGCAAAAGAGTGCTTTAATGTAGTAAGCAGTTTAGCAAAAGAATTGGGGAATAAGAAGTACCGCTTATTGGCCGATTTTTATTTAGTTCATATGCATTCACCAGATCGAGCCTTTAAATATTTAGTATCAAAGGTCATTCCTCATTTAGAAGAAACGAATGAACACAAAAATGATTTAACTCGCTTTTACAAAATGCTTTCAGATTACTATACCGAACAAGGAATGTATCTGGAAGCAGTAAAATATTTAAATAAAATAACGTAGGAGGTATTCAAATGAAAAAACTTGCTATTGTATTGTTTTCACTTTCATTACTCGTTTTTTCTTCGCCTGTGAATAGCGCGAATGATACCAATGTAGTCGTAGAAAAAACATCTAAAGTTAATCATCCAATTTTACCCCCAATTTGATCCTAGCTAACTTCCCCCCTGATAATATTTGAACCATTCTAGAACTATTATTACTATCAATCTATTAAAAGGGGAGAGATTTATAATGAAGCTTAAACGTTATTTTTCTATCTTGGCACTTACAGGTGCACTAGTCTTTTCCTTAAGTATTACTAGGGCTTATGCAAATACTCCAACTCAAGTACGTTTGACACCTAATGAGTATTCGGATGTAACTGAATTAAGATGGTACAATGCTGGTCAAAAAATCAGAGTTAACTATGAAAGCTATGATTCAAGTGTTCGTGGATTCACACTGCACTTAGGAATAAAATGGGCAGATACTTCACATTATGATGTACTTAAATCGGTATGGGTTCCGATGGGAACAAACTATACAGGATTTGATTACACAGTACCAGCATCTGGCTATTATCTTGTAAAGCTTCATTGTAATGGAGATGGAAGCAAAAATGGTTGTGATGCATGGGCTTCAATGGATGATTATTAATAATTAATAGATGAAATTAGAGTGCATACCGTTCCATCTTTCAATCAGAACAAAAGAAGGACAGCCTTAATCTTGACGGTTAGCTGTCCTTTCTCGTTGAGTTATTACGGAGAACATGTTCTTTCTCGTACATATGAACTATCAGGGGGTTTTTGTTTATTTATGAGAATGATATTTTTAAATATGCATAAGGCAAGTTCTCCAAGCGAATAACACCATTATTAGTGAAATGAAAAAGCACCGGTAGCAAATATGAACTGCCCCCTGTCAAGTAGACAGTGGAAATAATAAAAAATGATTCAAGCGGCTTTAGACCTGTATTCAACAGGGCTAAGGCCGTTTAGCTTTTCTTGAAATCTTTCATTATTATAAAAGTAAATGTAATGATCAATATCTTTTGACAATTCCTCAAATGTCTCATACTTATGTAAGTAATATTTCTCACTTTTAAGGGTTCCCCAAAACGATTCCATTGGTCCGTTATCAATACATCTTCCTACTCGCGACATACTATGGGTTAATCCAGCCTTGTCTATTCTTCGTTTAAACCCATGTGAAGTATATTGAAATCCACGATCACTATGAATAAGTGGATATTCGTCATCTAATTGAATTAAAGCTTTATCTAACGTTTCAAATACAAGTTTATTATTATTGGAATTCCCTAAAACATAGCTAATAATTGAACCATCATATAAATCTAGAATCGCACTTAAATAAGCCTTCTTCGAAGGACCATATTTGAACTCGGTAACATCTGTTACCCATTTTTCATTTGGTTTCTCAGCTGTAAATTCACGATTTAATATATTCTCTGCAACGTGCTGAGGTTTTGAACGCCTATATCGTGTCTTCTTCCTCCTAATAACAGATTGAATCCCGGCCATTCTCATTAGCCTATATATTCGTTTATGATTAAAACTCTTTCCAAACTTTCGGTTTATATTTATTAACATTCGACGATAACCATAGATACCCTTAACGTTCTTATGGATAGCTTTCATTTCCTTAATAATTTCTTCATTTTCAAGTTCTCGCAAGGAAGGCTTACGGTTTAACCATTTATAATAAGCAGCTCTTGCAACGCCTGCAATGTCGCATAACATGACAATGCTGAGTTGCTCATTATCATGAAGTTCTTTAATTGCGATATATTTATCTTCAAATCTTACTTGACTTATTTTCTCCTCCTTTCGATCTCCTCTAACTTTTTTAAGAATGCATTCTCCGCACGTAAACGTTCATTTTCTTTTTCAATTCGACGAATCACTAACTTCATTTTTTCTTCTGGAGTTAATTCTTCTTCGTTCTTCGAACGTCCTCGACGATCTTTTAACGCATCCCAACCGCCAGCTTCATATTTACGTACCCATTGATAAACTTGATGGTATGATACTTGATGGTGTTCAGCTGTTTGTTGATAATTTTTTCCATTTCCTAATGAATCTTGTACAATTTCAATTCTTTCTTTCCAAGTTGTCTTTCTTCCTTTAGTCATAGAGTTCGATCTCCCTTTTCCCGTATCTTTTAATTCTCTATGACCATTATACTTCTTTATCCATTGACGTAGAGTGGAAGTACTTGGAATCTCATATTTTCTAGTAACCTCCCGAAGGGAGAAATCTCCACTAAGATAGTCCTTAACTGCCTGTATTTTAAGTTCCTTTGAATACTTCCTCCATGAAGAAGACTCTTTTAATCCTTCCACTCCGTATCTTTCAAATTTATATACCCAATCATAAATTGTTACGTTATCCGTATTATAAATAGATTCCAATTCAGAAATGGAATAAGTCTCATTTTTAAAATCATTAATAATCTTTATTTTTTCTTTTAAAGAACGTGCCCGTCTTGACATTAAAAATACTCCCCTTAGGTAAACAGATTTTTATTTTTTTAACCTGTCTACCTTATGGGGAGCATATCAATAAGCACCGGTGCTTTTTTATCCTTTATCTTTGGAAAAACTCTATCCATTCTCCTTCAGGTCCTCGGAAAAAGAAATAGCGGTATCCATTTGGTAGGGTAACGATTTCTTCATCAATTAATGGCACATTTAATTGTTTAATTCGTTCGAATTCGGCTTCAATATCATCAACCGTTACAGCCAAATGATGAACTTTGCCTTCTACCGGAAGATTATCATTATATCCTTTGATTAGCTCTAGCTCGGTTTCGTCCGATCCGTCAAAACCAAGAAAAGCTAGTGAAATTGACATATCTGGATGGGCGAGCCTTCCTTTGAGCTCCATACCGACAACCTCTTGATAAAACTGAATGGCCCGCTCCATGTCTTTTACCATAATGCCTACATGGTCTATTTTCCTTCTAGCCATGTTTAACCCTCTTAGGACTTTAGAACATCATGGTCAACGTAACGTTCACCGTTTAATTCACTGATAATATTAATGGCAACCTTTGCACCGTCACCAGCGGTAATAATGGTATGCACACTTACCCCAGCAACCGTTCCGGCAGCCCAAATACCATCGATATTTGTTTTTCCTTTTGCGTCCACATCCAAAATGGTTTTGATTCTTGGTTCTGTACCTGCTTTTGTTGTTAAACCAATTTTTTTGGCCAGGTCAGTAAGGGCACCAGTTGCTAAAAGGACATGCTTTGCTTCATAAGAATGTTGATCTGTTTCCACTTTAAATCCGCCATCAATTTTACTGATATTGGTTACTGTCTCTTCAACTAGTTCAGCGCCAAATTTGCGGGCTTGCTTTTTTCCAATTTCAACAAGTTCCGGTCCAGTAATTTCAGTTACTCCATAATGATTTTCAATCCATGCACGTTTCGTCATACTTTTATCGTTATCAATTACCAATGTTTTTTTTCCGGCTTTTGCTGTAAATAGTGCGGCACTTGCTCCGGCGGCACCTGCTCCAACAATAACAACGTCAAACATTTCCATGCCTCCTCTTCATTCATTTCATAAATAACTGTAGCGAAACTGTCAGTAAAAGTAAAATAATCTGCTTATTTAGAAATATCAGTTATTAAGAAGAAGCGATGACAGGAACCAATTCTACTATTGTTTTTGATTGTTTACTTGTGGAATAGTTGTCTGTTGTTTTCGGACACGCACAAAATAATAAAGGACCATACCTATTAGAATATAGATTGAACATAATAGATAAAATGAATGAAAGCCTATTTTCGCAATTAGTAATCCAACTACAAATGAGCCAATACCAATTCCTAAATCATAAATAGATAGGAATGTGGCTGTGGCTAAGCCTCTTTTTTTAGGAGGAGCATCCTGGACAGCAATCGTTTGAAAAGTTGGAAACAAGGTTCCCCAGCCTAATCCGATCAACCCCGCAGATAAGAGAAAGGTCACTTCACTGTTTGTATTTCCTAACACAAACATGCCAATTGCAAATAAAATAATTGATGGAAAGACAATCACATTGGCTCCAAAACTATCAAACCACTTACCGGTAAATGGTCTTGAGATTAATAGTACAATGGCAAACACTACAAAGAAAAGATTGGATACATTGTCAAGATGAATCTCATTGGCATAGACAGAAACAAAGGAAAGGATCGACGAATAGACTAACCCAAAAAATGCTCCAATTAATGAAATGGAAACAGCTGATATTTCAAAAATATTACGGAAGGTAAACGGCTGCTTTACGTTCGAATGAACCTCTTGGGGGTTAGTCATTTTGACAAATAACCCGGCAATGAGTGAGGCTAAAGCACCAATGACACTTAAGGTAAACAAAATGGTTGGACCAAATTGCTGCATAGCGGAAATACCGACAAATGGGCCTAAAACCATGGCTAGATTGGATGACATAATAAAATAGCCCATTCCTTCTCCTCGACGTGAACTAGGAACAATTTCTGCAACAATGGTACCTGCCGATGTTGTTGCCATACCAAAACCAATACCTTGTAAAAAGCGAACGGCAAGAATACCATATAGAGAAGATGGGAAAAAGTATAAGATGGAAGCTCCGAAGAAAACGATCAGTGCAACGAATAACATTTTTTGATAACCGATTCGTTCAAGCCATTGACCAGCAAACGGTCGGGAAATAATTGCCGCAAATAAGAATACAGTCGTCATCAATCCGGCTTCGGATGCACTGCTATGATACTTCTCTAATGCAAGATTTGGAAGAGTGACGAGCAAGAAATAAAAAGTTAAAAATAGAAAAAAATTACTCATTGAAATACTGATAAAATTTTTAGACCATAATTTTTGTTGATTCATTTGATGCACTCCTTCACAAAAGCTTTTGTAACCAGCTTTTCTGTAATGTTAGTAATTCTTTTTGTGAGGTTTCTGGTAGGTGTTCAAGTAAATACCGATTCGCTTCATTTACGGCGCGTTCCCATTTCGGGTATTGTAGTAAAGCTTCTTCAGTTAAAATAATTCGTTTTTCCCGTTTATCCTTGCCAGGTACTTGTCGTACATAACCTTGTTTTACAAGTCTTTGGATTGTTCTGGTCATTGGAGGTGCCTCGACAAACAAATAGTCGCAAAGTTCTTTTTGGGATAAAGTTCCTTTTGTTTTTAAGACAAAAAGTACGGCCCATTGAGCACTATATAATCCAAAAGGTTTTAATGCTTCATTTAAATGATTGGTAAAATGGCGTGATAATTGATGAAGAGTGTGAAATAATTCGTGGCTATTCATAGACTGCTCCTTATAGATAATAGTTACCTAGGTAACTATAATAGAAGGGGAAAAGCATGTCAATAATGGTGCAAAGAATGAAACATAGTAAAGGTAAAATGAGGGTTCTAGTAGATAATTAATATTTTAATAGGGCATTAGTGAAAAGAACAGTGGGGGATAAGGGTCTAGTCATTCAATAAATATAAATGTTCAATAAAAAAAGATCCGTGGAAATCAATGAATTATTCCTCGGATCTTTTTTATTAAAAGATTATTTTAATACATTAAAATATCTGGCTTCCGGATGGGCAAATACCATCGCTGATACGGAAGCTTCTGGCTCCATCATGTAGCCATCTGTCAAGCGTACACCAATATCTTCTGGTTGGATAAGTTTAAATAGCTTCTTCTGATCCTCTAAATCTGGACAGGCTGGGTAACCGAACGAGAAACGCTGTCCTTGATAACGAGCAGCGAAACGATCTTGCATCGTAAATGTTGCTGGATCTGGAAAGCCCCAACGATCGCGCATGAGCCGATGAATGAATTCAGCAAGGCCTTCTGCTGTTTCTAGTGCTAATGATTGAAGGGCATGGCTTTCAAGGAATCGGCCATCAAGTTTTAATTGGTCTGCTACCTCGCGAATTCCTTTGCCAGCTGTAACTGTAAAAAAGCCAACATAATCCATTATCCCGCTGTCCACTGGTTTTAGGAAATCTGCCAAACAGAGATATGGAGCAGATTCCTGCCGTGGAAAATCGAATGTTTCAATGACTATAGAAGGATTTTCTGGATCATATATATGAATCTTATTACCATCAGACTGTGCTGGGAAAAATTGATAGACGGCAGCTGGGTCGATCCACTGATTGGCACTGGCATCCGCAAGTAGCTGATCAACCATTTCTTTTACTTTTAAAGCTTTTTCATCTTTCTCAGCCAGAAGTTTGGAGATTTTCCCTTTTACCCCCAGATGGTGGCCAAGCAGCATCTGCATATTAATATATGGTTCAATATGTGATAAGGAATAGGATTTTATGACATGCCGCTTCGTATCCATTGGGACAAATACCGGTACCTCTGTGGAGACAGATGATCTAGGTTTTGTGGCGACTGCTACCGAAGAACGTTTTGGTAATTCTAGTGGAACATCCAGTGTCTCCAATTTTTTCTGTTTTTCAGCAAGCAGCTTTTCATGTTCCTCCACCGATTGCAGCTGATTGGCGAGTGCCAAACCGGTCATCGCATCCTTTGCATAAAGAACAAGACCATTATATTCTTTTGCGATTTTTGTATCGGTAAATTTTCGTGAAAGGGCGGCTCCTCCTACTAATATCGGAAGATCTATTCCCGCTTCCTTCATATCTTGGGCAGTCAACACCATTTGCTGAGCGGATTTGACCAAAAGGCCAGAAAGTCCGATAATATCTGGTTTTTCCTCCCGAATCGCTTTAATTAACTCAGCGGGAGTCACCTTAATCCCCAGATCAATTACTTCATACCCATTATTGCTAAGGATAATGTCGACAAGATTTTTGCCGATATCATGGACATCACCTTTTACGGTGGCTAAAATAACTTTCCCTTTAGAGGCGGAAACATCGCCTTTTTCCATATATGGTTCTAAAAAGGAGACAGAGGCTTTCATGACTTCTGCACTTTGCAGCACTTCGGCTACGATTAATTGATTATCGTTAAATAGACGCCCCACTTCCTTCATCCCATCCATTAACGGACCATTAATAATATCCAGGGGGGTAGGGTACTTTTGAAGGGCTAGTTCCAAATCAGGAATAAGACCTTCTTTCGTCCCTTCCACAATATAATAGGCGAGCCGTTCCTCCAAGCTCATTTCTGGAACCGTTCCTTTGGCCTCTTTCTTTTTGTCTCGGTAATAATCAGTAAATACCGCCAGTGTTTCATCCGTTGTTTTGAAAAGAAGATCCTCAGCTAGCTTCACTTCTTCTTTTGATATGGAAGCAAAGCGTTCAAGCTTCTCTGTGTTCACAATCGCATAATCAAGACCTGCCTGAGTACAGTGGTATAAGAACACGGAATTCAAAATTTCTCGTCCAACTGGTGGTAATCCAAAGGATACGTTACTGATTCCGAGAATGGTTTGAACGCCAGGCAATTGTTCCTTGATGAGTCGAATGCCATCCACAGTTGCTTGGGCGGAGCCGATATATTGTTCATCGCCGGTGCCAACCGGGAAAACTAATGGGTCAAAAATCAAATCCTGCGGCTTCAGCTTGTATTTGTTTACCAGCAGATTATAGGAGCGTTTGGCAATCTCGATCTTCCGTTCTGCAGTGACACCCATTCCTTTTTCATCAATCGTACCGACAACGACAGCAGCTCCGTAGCGGTGGATGAGCGGCACAATCGCTTCTAAGCGTTCTTCTCCGTCCTCAAGATTGATCGAATTAATAATCGCTTTGCCCTGAGAATATTTCAAGGCTTTTTCAATGACTTTTTCATCAGTAGAATCAATAACAAGTGGTACCTTTACTTTCTTCACTACTTCTTTAATGAAGTTTTCCATATCGGCAAGTTCATCGCGGTCTGGATCGGCAAGGCAAATATCAATAACATGGGCACCGCCTTTGACCTGAGCTCTGGCAATTTCCGCAGCTTCTTCAAATTTCCCTTCTGCAATTAATCGTTTGAATTTGCGAGAGCCGATGACATTGGTCCTTTCTCCAACCATGATCGGTCTTAAAGTCGGATCATCGTAAATAAGAGGCTCAATTCCGGAAACCATGTGAAGGGAGTGATGTTTAACTTCCCGAGGTTTATAAGATTTCATTGTTTCAGCAATGGCACGGATATGATCAGGTGTTGTACCGCAACAGCCGCCAACAATATTAAGCCATCCATGGGCAGCAAAATCTGCCAGTTTTTTCGCTAAAGTTTCCGGTGTTTCATGATAATTTCCTTCCTCATCAGGAAGACCGGCATTTGGATAGCAGCTAACCGCAGTGGAAGCAAGTTCGGATAATGTACGAATATGATCCTGCATGAATTCCGGGCCGGTTGCACAGTTGAGCCCTACTGCCACGGGATTCATGTGTTCAATTGAAATATAAAATGAATCAATGGTCTGACCGGCTAAGGTAGTACCCATCGGCTCAATGGTACCAGAAATAAACAATGGTAGCGTTTTTCCTGTTTTTGCAAATGCACGCTGGATTCCAGAAAAGCCGGCTTTTACATTCAGCATATCTTGGCTTGTTTCCAAAAGGAGTAGATCTACACCACCATCAATTAAACCGATTGCTTGCTCTTCATAGGCAGTTGTTAGAGCGTCAAAGGTGGTTCCGCCGGTTACACTTAATGTTTTAGTTGTAGGCCCCATCGAACCGGCCACATATCTTGGCCATTCATCGGTTGAAGCTTTTGCTGCTTCTTTTACAGCCAGCATTGCAGCAATTTTATTAATTTCATATGCCTTATAGCCAAGGCCGTACTCATCCAGCACGAGACTGGTTGCACCGAAAGTGTTTGTTTCGATGATATCAGCCCCAGCTTCTAAGTATTCACGGTGAATATTGGCAATCACAGAAGGTGCGGTTAAATTCAAATGTTCGTTGCACCCTTCATATTCTTCACCGCCAAAATCTTTAGGGGTTAGACCTGCCCGTTGTAGCATCGTCCCCATGGCACCGTCCATAATAAGGATGCGTTTCTTTAATTGATTAATAAATGGTGGTTTTGGCATGGATGTTCCCCCTTAGTTCTTGAGCACGCTGACGGGCATAAAGGGCCAGCTCAAGCGTCAGCTCATAACGTAAAAATGGTGTAATGAGATAGATTCCGTTAAATAAGTCTAGTGCGGCATCAATCAAAGACTTGGTAATCTCCACCCCTTCACGAGCGGCCAGATTTGGCTGGTCATTCAGTTTTGCCATCCGTTCGCGAATGGAATCAGCAATTTTAATACCTGGTACTTCATTATGAAGGAATTCTGCATTTCTACTGCTAGTCAGAGGCATTAGTCCAATATATATTGGAGCTTTTAAATGTTTCGTATGTTCATAGACTTCCAATAACTTTTCTTCGGAGAAAATAGGCTGGGAGATAAAGTAATCAGCACCGCAGTCCATTTTTTTCTCCAGCCGTTTAACGGCTTTTTCTATCGAACGGACATTTGGATTAAATGCCCCGGCAATGCTAAACGCTGTCTTCTGTCCCAAATCTTTTCCGGAAAATGATAATCCTTCATTTAATTGTTTGATCATTTGAATGAGTTCAAACGATGAAACATCATAGACGGATGATGCGCCAGGGAAATCTCCAACACGGGCTGGATCGCCGGTAATCGCTAGTACATCATGCATCCCTAAAGTATGAAGCCCCATTAAATGAGATTGTAAACCGATAATATTCCGGTCGCGGCAGGAAATATGAATGAGCGGCCGGATGCCCAATTCTTGTTTGATAAGATATCCGAGCGATTCATTAGATATCCTAACTTGGGCGAGCGAATTGTCCGCGAGTGTAATCGCATCAATTCCAGCTTCTTTTAATGCCTTCGCTCCATCGAAAAATTTCCTTGTGTCCAGCTTTCTTGGTGGATCTAATTCGACAATGACCGAAGGCCGTTGTTTCACAATCTCTTGAAGTGGAGTGTGCTCTCTTTTAATTGTAGGATCTTCAACCACCGTAACTTTCGGTGTGAATTTTACGATTTTTTCCTTTATAGGCGTTTTGTTCTTTAGTTCTGCAGCAAACATCCGGATATGTTCTGGTGTCGTACCACAGCAGCCTCCGATCAGCCGAACTCCTTGTTTGCGGAATTCATTTGCTGCACGTCGAAAGTAATCTGCATCACTATCATAATGAAATTTCCCGTCTGTATAGGCTGGGAGACTGGCATTAGGGTAGGCAGACAAATAGGCCTGCTTAGGTAGTTCAATTTGCTCTAACGTTAAAAGCATATGGTGCGGACCGACGCGGCAATTGAGTCCGACTACATCTGCTCCAATACTTTCCAGCCTTTTTAATGCTTCATTGACAGGTGTCCGGTTCTGCAGAAATCCAGGCTCTTGAATGGATACCTGGGCAATAATCGGCAATTTTGTTTCTTTTCTCGCAATGGCAAGAACCGTTTCGAGCTCTTCAAGGTCATAAAAGGTTTCAAGCAGGAGGCCGTCCACCTCTTCTAACAATAAACAATATAATTGCTCTCGAAAGCTCCGTTTAATTTCTTCTAATGAAATGGAATTAGGTTTAATCCCACGGTTGCCTCCTATTGTTCCAAGTATAAACGCACGGTTTTTAGCCACTTTTTTTGCATGATGAACCGCTGCACTATTAATATCCTTTACAGAATCTTCTAGCCCGTAACGGCTAAGCTTCAAATAGTTTGCTGCATACGTATTGGTTTGGATCACATCGGCACCAGCATCTATGTAGGCCTGGTGGATATGTTGAATTTGCTCGGGATGGGAAAGATTTAACTCCTCAAAGCAGCAGTCTGTTCCGTATGAATAGAGCAGGGTTCCCATGGCTCCATCAGCGATTAAGATTTGATTTTTTAATTTTTCTAAAAAGCTCATGGTCATTCTCCTTGCTGCAGCACTAATTTTTTCTGTTGCACCTGTTCGAGTGCCTGGGAAAAATCTCTAATTAAATCATCTGGATTTTCAAGCCCGACAGACAAGCGTAGAAGACTGTTTTTAATTCCACGTTTTTCCCTTTCCGCCTGTGGCATGGCCGCATGTGACATCTTTGCAGGGTAGGATAAAATTGACTCCACCGCACCAAGACTAACGGCAAATACAGGTAGCTTGACACTTGAGACAAAGGTTCGGACAGCTTCTTCATCGACAAGTTCGAAAGAAAGGACCGCACCGGCTCCTTGGGTTTGTACATCCAACAATTCTCTCTGCGGATGATTAGGAAGTCCCGGATAAAACACGTTTTTAACAAGTGGATGTTTCTCTAGGAAACTCGCAATTTGCAATGCTGATTTCTGTGAGTGTTCAAGTCGAACATGAAGAGTTTTTAAACCTCTTAATACGAGCCATGCATCCTGTACACCAAGAACTGCGCCGAAGGAATTTTGTAAAAATCCAAGCCGATTGGCTAAACCTTTATCTTTGACAACAGCAAGTCCTGCCACTACATCACTGTGTCCGGATAAAAACTTTGTTGCACTGTGAAGCACCACATCAGCCCCAAGTTCCAATGGTTTTTGCAAAGCAGGGGTTTGGAAGGTATTATCGACAAATGTCAGTGCACCAATTTCCTTTGCCATTTGGCTGATAGCTTTGATATCTGTCACTTTTAACAAAGGATTGGACGGGGTTTCAACATAAAATGCTTTCGTATTAGGCTTAATCGCTTGTTTTACTTGATCTATATCTGTCATGTCAACAAAAGAATGCTCAATCCCTAATCTTGATAGCACTTCTGTCACCATTCGATAAGTTCCGCCATACACATCTTCCGTAATAATGACATGATCACCGGCAGACAGTAATAGGAAAGCTGTTGAAATAGCTGCCATACCGGAAGAAAATGCAAAGCCTTTCACCCCGCCCTCCAATTCTGAAATAACCTCTTCTAGCGCTTCTCGGGTTGGATTTAAACTTCGGGCATAATCATATTTACCAAATTGGTCGATATCAAATTGATGAAAGGTGGAGGCATGCTGAATCGGTACACTGACAGCTCCAGTCACAGAGTCGACTTTATGTCGATTATGAAGAAGCTTTGTTTCAAAACAATACTCTTCCAATTCCATTAAACAATCACTCCTTTGTTCATTTTGGCAAAGGCTTGCTTAAGGTCGTGAATTAAATCCTCTACATCCTCAATTCCAACAGAAAAACGAAGCAGGCGATTGCAAATACCTTTTTCAATTCGAATTTCTTCAGGAATATCAGCATGGGTTTGTGTGGCTGGATATGTGATAAAACTTTCCGTACCACCAAGACTTTCGGCAAATGAAATTAGCTTTAAATTTTTCAAAAATGGATTAACCCAAGTTTCGTCTTTTATTCGGAAGGAAACCATACCACCACGGCCAGGGTAAAGAACATCTGTAACGGCATCATGTTGGGACAAATATTCCACGATTGCCTTTGCATTTTTTTCATGTCGTTCCATTCGTAGTGCTAAAGTTTTCATTCCACGCATTAATAACCATGAATCAAACGGGCTTAATACACCTCCGGTCCCATTATGATAAAGGGCTAATTGTTCACATAAGTCTTTTCCTTTAGCGACAATAAGGCCGGCAAGGACATCATTGTGACCGCCCAAATATTTTGTCGCACTATGAATGACGATATCGGCGCCAAGCTTAATAGGCTGCTGTAAAAGTGGGGTATAGAACGTATTGTCGACAATCAGCAAAATACCGTGTTTTTTCGCGATGTCGGCAATAGCAGCAATATCGGCTTCCTGCATGAGGGGGTTGGTAGGAGTCTCGAGAAAGATGGCCTTTGTTTGAGGGGTAATCTTTCTTTCAATTTCCTCCGGACAACCTGTATTGACATATTGACATCTTAAGCCCCATTTTTTATAGCCTTTTTCTAAAAGCCGGTAAGTGCCTCCGTATAAATCTTCACTGACCAACCATTCATCCCCGGATTGGAATAGAGAAAGGATAGTAAAAATCGCTGCCATACCAGAGCTACACGCAAACCCTTGATCGCCACCTTCCAAATCAGCAATGGTCTTTTCAAGGAGCTGGCGTGTTGGGTTCCCTGTCCGAGTGTAGTCAAATCCTGTTGATTGTCCGATACCTTCATGTCGATAGGCAGTTGAAAAATATACGGGAGGATTCACTGTGCCTGTTGCTGATTCACTTCTGTTTCCAATTTGGGCCAGCTTTGTATCAATTTTGTACATTACACTCACTCCTTGTCTTGAAAAATAGATTGGATATTTTTCAGCTTTAACGCGGTATGGGGATAAAGCTTGTTGATAAAAAAGAAAAAAGCCTTCTATAAGAAGAAGACTTTTGTTTGTACGAAACCATAAGGTCATTCTTCTTATCTCGCAAATTAACATTAATTTGCAGGAATTAGCACCTTTTCAATGGTTCATCCATTGAAGGTTGCTGAGGTGTCATTGGGCCTTTCCCTCAACCTCTCTTGATAAGAACGATCAATATTAAAACTTTTTATAAAATTTACTATACTTTTCCTGCTTAGTCAATTCATTTTTATCTGAAAAGTTTGGAACAAATTTCTACAAATAAAAAAAAGCAGGGTGAACCCTGCTTTTTAAACATGTAAAAATTTCACACAAACTGGATGAGGAACGGTAATATCAGATTGAATTAATGAAAGCCGTCCGGAAAATTCATCTCTGGCAAATAAAACGAGATTGCTTGATTCTTGGTTAGAAGCAACGATAAATTTTTCAGAAGGATCCAACGAAAAATCTCGTGGCCAGTCTCCCTCTGTAGAAGTATGCTCGACAAAGGTCAGCTCTCCAGTCGTTCCATTTACACTAAATACTGCAATACTATTATGTCCGCGATTTCCGGCATAGACAAAACGACCATCGGAAGAAATATGAATTGCACTGCCCTGGTTATTTTCTTTGAAATCAGCAGGAAGAGTGGAAATATATTGCTTTTCGGTAAAATGGCCGTTTTCTGGATGATAGGTTAAGACAATAACTTCAGAACTGAATTCTGTCATGATGTAAGCAAACTGACGATTTGGATGGAAGGTTAAGTGCCGCGGGCCACTACCGGCTTTTAATGGATGTAGTTTGACCTTCGTCAATGTTCCGTCTTCATTTATTTTGTATGTAATAAGAGCATCAATACCAAGCTCCACTACCACTACATATTTTTCATCAGGTGTTAATCCAGCATAATGGGTATGGGCCTTTTCCTGTCTTGGATCTGGACCACTGCCTTCATGTTGAATGATGGAAGCAGCAGGCAGAAGAGAGCCATCTTTATGAATGAGATGGGATTCCACTGTTCCCCTATGGTAATTACCGCTAAATACATATTTGTTTTGGCTGTCAATACTTACATGACAGGGAGGAGCTCCGGCACTTACTTGGCTATTGATAGCAGTTAATTTTCCATTTTCACCAATGGAAAAAGCCTTTAATCCACCTTCTTCACCATCCTTTACTACAGAGTAAAGATAGCGATTGTCTTTACTAATGGCTAAATAGGTAGGGTTAAAGAGCTCTGCAGCCACCTCGATATTTTCAATTTTTCCTTCTTCCGTATTCAAGGTAAAAGAATAGATTCCTTTGCTGTCACCCTTTGTATACGTTCCAATGTAGCCAATGTATTTTTTATTCATGGTTCATTCTCCTTAGAAAGTAATCGAACTTATTTTAACAAAAAATGCTCAATACTATAATAGATTAAACTTGCTTGAGACTCACTTGATGATAAATCTTGTTCTCTTTTATAAAAATGTTACAACGGTATAAGCTGATACTTCTAAAACAGTAGAAAATTAGGTTTTTCCGTTTTTTCGATAGTCATATGGCCTATTTCACCATAATTACTATTTTTTTCTTGATGCAAATTCCCGTTTACGATAATGTCCTTTCCTATACACTAACATTTTATTCTTTTTTATAAAAGCTCTAAGAGAGTATAAACTTTGTTTATTCGATATACAAACTGTTAACAAAATAGTGACTTATAAAAAGAAATGATTGTGATTATGTTTAAATAAGTTACTTAATATTAATCTAATACCGGTAATTTATATTCAGAAGAGAGTACTGTTTTAACTATAAACTTGGTTTATTTGATATACAAACAAAGTAATAAGATGCTATAATGAACCTAACAATAACAACCGCTTCATGATATGGTCACCGCTATTTGTAATTTATGAAAGCGTTATCAACTATTGGTAGAGGAATCTACATATGGCTTATTTCGAAACGATGAATCCAATCAAATACCTTAGCCGCTAGATACAGTTTAAATTGGTTTAAAGACCTAGTAGCAAAGGGAGAAGTGTTTGATGATTTTTAAAGTGAGGTGGTAAGTACCGGCTGGTACCAATGGCTTATTTTTCATGCTATTTATTGTGGGGGAAAGAATACCACATGCAGATTTGAATATTCGTGGAAGCTATAAATAAAAAGTAGTCACATAGTTATGAAGTGGTTTCCAATAAGTAGCTTCATTCATTTGTTGGTTATAGACTTTTTTCAAAGAATCCATTTACTCATTTTCGCAGCTTTATCTTGAAAAGGGTTAAGAAAGTTTTTGAGGGAGTGTTCTCTCTATGATTAATGAAATTCAAACACAAAAGAAGGTGGTGGCCATTACGTTTGATGATGGCCCCAATCCCATTTACACGCCTAAAGTATTAAAGATTTTTTCACAAGCAAAAGGAAAGGCAACCTTCTTTATGATAGGGGAACAAATGAGAAACTATCCTGAGCTTGTACAACAAGTGGCTGCTTTAGGCCATGAAATCGGAAATCATACTTATACTCATCAGAAGCTGTCTCTTTTAAGTTATGAGGATTGTTTATCAGAAATTGAAAAGACAGAAAGATTAATAGAAAAACTTATTGGAATAAAACCAACTGTATTTCGTCCTCCTTTTATGGATTATCATGAGGACATGGTTTCATTGCTTCAACAAAAAGGCTATACCATGATCGGAGCGCTTAATTTGATGGCACAAGATTGGGGGCAGCCAGGGGTCGATCACATCTTAAAGACTACGAGGAATGTCATAAAGAATGGCAGTATTTTGATTTTCCATGATGGTTATGGGAACCGTTCACAAACAATAAATGCGATCCAAATACTTGTTGCAGAGTTAAGGGAACAAGGCTATCAACTTCTAACTGTAAGCGAGTTACTTGATTTGGATAAAAAAGAGGAAGCAGAAGTTAAATAGTCTGTGCTTCCTTTTGTTTTTTTTCAATTTTTTGAAATGCCATAATAAAAAATGAATTTTTAAACAGTTGAATAAATGTTACGTTGTAGTGAACGTAAACGGGGAAAATATACAAAACTGTCATTACAATGGCGAAAATTATAAGATACAAAGGAATTTGAATACTCGCATTAACTTTTATAAAGTACAGATCTAAATATATAATACCTGCTAATAAAGCTAAGACAACTCCTAGACCATTACTCCTAAGAAACTCCTTTTTATAGGTACCCCAAAAGGTTTGAAAAATAGGAATGTCACTTTGGCCCATGAGCCATTTACGGATCACTGTAAACATTGCTACGGTTGATGGGCTAATCCCAAAGAGGATTAGTCCAAGGATAGTGAAGCCAATCCAAAGTATATTAAGAAAAGCAAACCTAGAAATCCATTCAGTTAAGGCATATAGATGACTTATTGATCGTTTTTTCATTCCGAATTCCCTTCTTTATAGTGGTTACTATTAACAATTATAGAATATTAAATACATATTGAATATCAATAAATATTGAAATTTACAGAAATTTTATATACTAAAATAATAATGCGTGAATAGTAGAGGAAAAAATAATTTTTTTAAGGGCGATGTTATGTTTTTAAAATTACAAAAATGGAACACCTTGAGGAATCAAATTCTTGTTGTATTTTTAACCGTTATGTTGATCGTTTTAGTGATTGTTAGTTTTATTACGTTTAATAGGGTGTCCGCATTGTTAAAAAACAATGCGGAAAAACAAATTTATCAGACTGCTGTTGAGGCAAATGGTAGATTGGAATCTTTATATAAACAGATAAGTACAAGTTCGAAATTGGTCATGACTAACGATTCGATTCAAAGGACTTTAATAAAAGCAAATCAAGGTTATTCTATCCCTTTTTCTGAACGTCAACAATTGGAAAGGATCATAAATACCATTCAGGCAAATACAGATGGAATTTTTTCCTTTGAGATTTATAAGGATACTAAGAACCGATTAATCCCATTAGATGACACGAATTTAGTTACGATAATTGACAAAAAATGGATTAAGCGAGCTGATGATGCGAATGGTAGACTGGTTTGGATTGGTGACGACCCGCGTAACTCCGATAACATACTTGCGCTTAGGCGAATCAACCTTATCAATCGGGGGTTTGAGAGTGGTGGTTATTTACTGATTAGTATATATCGGGACTATCTTCAGTTTGTCGACCCAGATGAAACAAACATAGAAAATCAGTATTCCATATTATTAGATCATGATTTAAAACCGATTTTATCGAATTATAATCAATCTTTGGACCCCATTATAAAAAATGTTGGGCCTATAATGACATTAAACCAACAGGAGTATATGGTGACAAAACAAAGGTCAAATGAAACTGGGTGGACACTTGTTATTTTAACACCAGTTAAAGCGCTTACGGAAGGAATCAGTGTATTGCGTACAGGAATTATGATTGCAGGGATCATTGGATTTATTATTTTTTTGGTTAGTACACTTTTTCTATCCACTTATATTACAAGACCAATTATTAAATTAACAGAAACGATGCAGCGGGCCAGTGCTGGCTCATTAACGATGAACCCTCATGTTGCTGCTGTCCATGAAATCAGTGAACTGAATAGTACGTATAATCAGCTGGTAAAAGAAACGAACCATCTAATTAAAATGGTCTATCAAAAAGAAATAACACGAAGCCGAAGTGAATTAAAAGCATTACAAGCACAAATTAATCCACATTTTCTTTTTAATACTTTAGATGCCCTTAAGTGGGCTCTTGAAGATAAAGGAGAGGAAGAGTTGGCAGAGTTTGTTGTTGCGATGTCAAACTTGTTTCGTTATACGATCACTAAGCAAACTGATGGGGATTGGGTTCCGATCAAAGATGAAATTGAACATATTGAAAATTATATGGAAATAATGAAGATGCGTTTTGGCAATCAATTAAACTGGCAGCTTAACATGCCTCCTGAAATAGAAAGAATTAAAATTCCAAAATTATTAATTCAGCCATTGGTTGAGAATGCAGTCCTTCACGGAGCAGGGAATACAGTTAAGCCATGTACAATATCGGTGTCTATTCGACCTGTGGAAGATGGGGAACACCTACAAATCTGTGTGGAAGATGACGGCCCGGGAATAAATCAGGATAAGTTAATCACTATTAAACAGGCTATGCGGTCAGGGGGAGTCATGTCAAAAAAAGGTAATGGAATGGCCATCTTCAATGTGCACAAACGCTTGGAATTATATTATCAAAAAAGTGGGCTTACGATTGTGAGTGAAGAAAATAGAGGGACAGAGGTTTCGTTTATCATACCAGTGAAGGGGGAAGAAAACCATGTTGAATACGAAAACCATTTTAATCGTGGATGACGAACCAAGAACTCGGCAAGGATTGAAAAAATATTTGGAAACATGGGCAAATGGAAATTATCAAATATTTACCTCATCTAATGGAGAAGAAGCTATTAAATTGATGAAACAGCATAAAGTTCATATTCTGATCACAGATATCAGAATGCCGGAGATTACGGGACTTCAAATGTTAAGAATGGCAAAAGAACAGTGTATTTTTCCTGTTATCATTGTCATTTCAGCATATTCAGAGTTTGAATATGCTCAGGAAGCCCTTCGTCTAGGGGTGATTAATTATTTGCTAAAACCAATTAGTAAAAAGGCATTGATAGAAGCTGTGGAAGTTGCCATAAAAGAGGTAGAGAAAAAAGAGAGGGCTGGATTAATTGAAAAAGTGGTAGATACAAAACTCGTAAATACTAATATTCAAAACCTATCAAATAGAGAGCCAATACGGGAGGCAATCGATTATATTAACAAACATTTAAATAACGATTTAACTCAAAAAGAAGTAGCGGATTATGTTCATTTAAATCCAAGCTATTTTAGCTCACTGTTTAAAGAACATATGAAACTAACCTTTAGTGAATATGTAACCCGTCGAAGAATCCAGAGGGCAAAAGAATTATTAATGACTACTAATCTTCCAATAAACGATATTGCTGAAGAATCGGGCTATAAGACGGCAAAATATTTTATCAAGATTTTTAGAGAATTAGAGGGAATGACACCAAGTGCCTACCGGAAAAACAATAGTGAAAGGGTTTTCTAAAAAAAGTGGAATTTTCCCTAATGGTTGTGACCTATTTTTCAGAACTATCTGAATGTAGACTATGAATAGAAGGAAAAATGAGAAAAGATCATAGGGGGAATTATCATTGTTAAAAAAGAAAACGGTTGCAACCTTTGTCTCTGCCATATTGGTTGGTTTGTTGGCCCTTGCGGGATGTTCTTCCTCAAGCTCTACTAAAGAAAGCGATGCAGATGGTAAAAAAGTAATAAAATTTATGCATTTGTGGCCGGAAGGAAGCTCGAAAGCCCAATTCTCCATTGTAAAAGACGTAATCGATGAGTATGAAAAAGAACACAAAGATATAGACATCCAAACGGAAATTTTAAACCCAGATCAATATAGAGAAAAGTTGAAGGTTTTAGCTTCTTCGAATGAACTTCCTGATATTGGAATGACTTGGTCAGATGGTTTTATAAAACCTTATGTTGAAGGAAACATGTTAGCACCATTGGACGATATCGTTGAAAAAGATCCAGATCTGAAAGATTCGTTTATCCCTGGCGTGAAAGAATCCTATGCAGTTGATGGTAAAACATATGGTCTTCCACTAGAACTAAACATTTCTTATGTGTTTTATAATAAAGAAATTTTCGAAAAATATAACCTTGAAGTTCCAAAAACATTTAAAGAGTATAAAAATGTGGTGAAAATCTTAACAGATAATGGAGTGATTCCTGCAACTGTAGGGGCAAAAGATGGTTGGCCGGCATCTTTCTGGTTTATGTATCTGGCAGACCGGATTGGTGGGTCTACGATTTTAACAGATGTCATTAAAGGAAAAGCAAAATTTGATGATCCTACCATCCTAAAAGCAGCGGAAGAAGTACAAAATCTTGTAGATATGGGCGGTTTTGTTAAAGGGGCAAGCGCATTATCGAATGATGAAGCAAAAGGTTATTTTATGAATGAGCAGGCAGCCATGTTCTTAACAGCAACTTGGGAATTACCTAACTATACAACCAGTCCTGATGTGCCACAAGAATTCAAAGATAAGATCGGTTACTTCAAATTCCCGATTTATGAGGGAGGAAAAGGAACAGACATTAATAGCTATGTTGGCGGCCCGGGTGTTGGTTTATTCGTTGCAAAAGATTCGAAAGTTCAAAAAGAAGCAAAAGATTTTGTAGGCTACCTTATAAAAAGATGGGGAGAAAAATCAGTGATCGATGCTGGTGTCATTCCAGCAACAAAGGTAGACACATCTAGTATGGACTTATCTCCAATGTACATTGAAATCTTAAAGGATTTGAGTGAAGCATCTAATGTGACAACATATTTTGATACTCAGGCCAGCCCGGCTGTAGCTGAATTACACCATGATTTAGTAACGGCTCTATTTGGTAAACAAGTGAATCCAAAAGAATTCGTCAAACAACATGTGGATGAACTTGCAAAGGAGCAGAAGTAAAACAGCTTAGGTAAAAACAGAGTAGAGGGTATATTCGTTATACCCTCTATCACTTTAACCACTTTTCGTTGAAGGGAGTATGAATATGAAAAGTGTAATGTCAAATAAATGGGTAATCAGCCTTTATGTACTTCCATCTTTAATTCTTATTCTCCTATTAATTTATATACCTATTTTCTTAACTGGCTATTATGGATTAATGGACTGGAATGGTATCGGTCAAATGAAATTTATCGGTTTAGAAAACTATATCGAGTTAGTTCAGGACAAAAAGTTTTGGCAAAGTACTTGGCATTCCCTGTTACTTGGTATTTTTTCTACATTAAGTTTAGTTGGTTATTTAATTTTATCTTTGATCTTAGCTAGCAAGATTAAAGGTGCCAATGTTTTAAGGAAAATCTACTTAATCCCGATGCTGTTGTCCTCAGTCGCCATAGGTCAGCTTTGGGCAAAAATTTTTGACCCGACGAACGGTATGCTCAATAGATTACTAGTATTGCTCGGTGTTGAAAATCCTCCGCTTTGGCTTGCTGATTCTAATATTGTTTTATATGCCCTCTTTATTCCAATCGTATGGCAATACGCGGGATTCTACATCATTATTTTCTACGCTGCATTAAAAAATGTTCCGGAAGAACTGATCGAAGCAGCAAAAATTGACGGAGCATCTCCGATTCAAATTGCTTATAAAATCAAGGTACCTTTAATTGCAGGGGTCATCAAGGTTATGGTCATCCTGGCAATTGTTGGTTCATTAAAATACTTCGACTTAATTTTCGTGTTAACTGGTGGCGGGCCTAATGGTGCGAGTGAAGTGATGGCATCCTACATGTATACAGAAGCATTCAACAAATACAACTTCGGCTATGGAAGTGCCATTGGTTTTGGTTTGTTAGTCATCTGTCTTGTTATGACTTGGATCATTCAAAAACTGCTATCTTCTAAAGAGAATGTGGACTTTTAATATGGGGAGTGAAAAGGATGAGTAAAATTGTAGTAGAAACAAAAAAAACAACCCTGTCAGCTTCCTATAAAACTAGTAAATCACTAGTTAATAGAATTGGATACGGACTTTTGTACTTTGTTCTAGGTGTAATTGCGATTATTCAAATTTACCCGTTGGTGTGGTTATTCTTGTTTTCTTTAAAAACTAATCAAGAGGTTTTTGGAAAGTCTCCATTTGCACTTCCAGAAGATCCACAATGGGGGAATTATGTAAAGGCTTGGACTACAGGTCACATCGATATTTACTTCTTTAACAGTGTATTGTACACCGTCGTGGCAGTCGTACTTACCGTTATTTTAGCTAGTTTTGTCACTTTTGCGATTACAAGGATGCAATGGAAGTTAAGTGGATTCGTATTAGGATTGTTTATGGCAGGATATATGATTCCACTACATTCAACCTTAATTCCATTATTCAATTTCTTTAAAACTGCTAATCTCATTGATAATCCCGTTTCTGTTATTTTATCCTATGTCGCGTTTAATTTACCTATTACCATTATGATTCTAACGGGATTTTACAAAACACTACCAAGGGAAATTGAAGAAGCAGCAGTGATGGATGGATGCTCTATTCATAGAATTTTCTTCCAGATTACATTACCAATGACAGTACCAGTCCTGTCGACGACTATTATTATTAACATGATCTATAACTGGAATGAATTTGTATTCGTTAATACCTTTCTTAGTTCTGACAAATGGAAAACGATCACAGTTGGGGTTAATAACTTTGTGGGACAATATTTAACTGATTGGGGAGCAATTGGTGCAACATTAATGATTAGTATCATACCAGTTTTAATCGCTTATTTCCTTTTAAGTGACCGAATTGTTGAAGGAATAGCAGCAGGGTCTGTTAAAGGATAATGCTTTTTCATTTTCAATAACACAAAGGGGAAATAAGGATGTACCACCTACTTAAGGGAGAGATATAGATGGTAAAACAATCAAAACCAAATGAACCATTAGTCACACATATTTTTACAGCTGATCCTTCCGCACATGTTTTTGAAGGGAAGCTTTATATTTATCCATCACATGACATTGATCATGATGGTCCAACCAATGATAATGGTGACCAATATGCGATGGAAGATTACCATGTTTTATCTATGGATGATGTAAACGCACCATGTGTGGATCATGGAGAAGTTCTCCACTTAAAAGATATACCATGGGCAAGTAAACAGCTTTGGGCCCCTGATGCTGCATACAAAAACAACACGTATTACTTATATTTCCCTGCCAGGGATAAAGAAGGGATTTTCAGAATTGGTGTTGCGACAAGTCCTAATCCTGACGGACCTTTTATACCAGAGGAAAATTATATACCTGGCAGTTTTAGTATCGACCCAGCGGTATTAGTAGATGATGATGATCGGGCATATGTATATTTCGGTGGACTTTGGGGAGGACAGTTGGAAAAATGGCAAAAAGGAACGTTTAACCCAGAAGCTGAAGGCCCAGCACCGAATGAACCGGCTTTAGGTCCGAGAGTGGCGGAACTTAGTGAAGATATGCTCACGTTCAAGAATGACCCGCAGGAAGTTTCCATTATTGATGAAAACGGTAATCCAATTCTTGCAGGTGATGAAGATCGAAGGTATTTTGAAGGTCCATGGGTTCATAAATACAATGGGCTTTACTATTTATCCTATTCAACGGGAACCACTCATAAAATTGTTTATGCTGTCAGTGATCAACCACGGGGGCCATTTATTTTTAAAGGTACCATTCTTACTCCTGTAAAAGGGTGGACCACACATCATTCAATTGTCCAATTTAAAGATAAGTGGTACCTGTTTTATCATGATTGCTCCCTTTCCGATGGCGTGAATCATTTGCGATGTGTGAAATATACTGAATTAAAATATAATGAAGATGGGACGATTCAAACGATTCACCCTTATGGGGAGTAAGAAGAAGGGATACAGTCTTCGTTCATGAGCTTAAGTCTATTTTTTATCTAAATAGAACAGAAAGAAAGGAGCTTTATAGATAAGCTCTTTTTTTATGTATAACTTATAAAATTAGGATATGTTAACATTTGGTAAAGGGGTGAAAAAACTTCTCCCCTTACATAAATTCACCTGTTGGAAAAATTTCATACTTTTTTATTTGCATTATCTAAATAGATAGGTAATATTTAAACTATCTAGGATAAAAAGGGGTCTGATTATGTCGAAAAACAAAAAGAATGTGAAAAATGTATCCAATTCATCTTCTAAGTTTATTTTTTGGGTAATTGGATTAATTGCAGTAGGTATTTTAGGACTCATTTTTCTTGGTAATTTTTCTGACAAAGAGGAAGAAAAAGCAGGAACGAAACAAGTAAAAATTGATTATAGCAATCAACCATTCCTTGGTGATGAGTCAGCGCCTGTTTCAATTATTGAATTCGGTGATTATAAATGTCCTTACTGTAAAGATTTTGCGGAAACAGCTGTTCCAACTATTCAAAAGGAACTCATTGATACAGGAAAAGCGAAGTTTTATTTTATGCATGACTCTTTTATCAACGTAGATTCAGAACGTTCCGCCAAATTTGCCGAATCTGTTTATCAAGAATTAGGCAATGAGATGTTTTGGAAATTCCATGACCTTCTATATAAAAAGCAGCCAGAAGATACGAAATATGAAAAAATCGATTATTTTACAGAAGAATTTTTAATTAATACATTAAAAGAAATAGCCAGTGATGAAGAGATTGATAAAGTGGTAAAAAATTTCAAGGAAAACAAATCGAAGGATTTATGGGAAGAAGATATGGAGTATGTAGCAAAATTAGGTGTTACTGGAACGCCAGCGCTCTTTGTAAATGGAAAGAGGTTTGAAGGTAAAACCATTGACGACTTAAAAGAAATGGTCGAAAAAGAAGCTGAGGGAAAATAAAATGAATAAATCCTTGCTGCTTTCTTGGATTGCTGCCATTATTGCCACACTTGGCAGTTTATATTTTAGTGAAGTGAAGCATTTCATTCCTTGTACCCTTTGTTGGTATCAGCGAATTTTCATGTATCCGCTTGCGATTATGCTTGGGGTGGCCGTTTATCGAAATGATAAAGAAATCTTTCAATATGTACTCCCATTATCTGTGATTGGACTGCTGATTTCTGGATACCATATCCTGTTGCAAAAGGTACCTTCATTTAAGCAGTTTGAAATGTGTACATCCGGAGTACCGTGTTCACAGGATTATATTAATTGGCTTGGTTTTATCACGATACCAATGTTAGCCTTTGTTGCTTTTATGATTATCACGGTTTGTATGATGATGATGGCGCGCAGCAAAAAATAAGAGGGGGTCCCTATAGTATATTTTTAGGGTTCCCCCTTTTTTGATTACTCTAAATGATTTTTTCTCCAAATCAACAAAGAAGATTTCACAGACTTTATGGGAGAGATACATTTTAGAAATTAAATCTATTATTTTAGTTTGTATCAATATTGCCACTTAGAATAATTAATGAAGACCTTTAAAATTAACAAAAATATCTTTGATTCTTTTCACTCTTGAAGACCAAGAAGTTTGATCAATTTCTTCACCTGAAAGCCTAAAACTAATTGTCCGTTGATAAAAGTCGCCGGCGTGGCATAAATTTTCTTTTCTTTTAATTGGTTGAAATATTCCTTATGGATGGAAGCATTCCGTTCCTCAAATTCTATTCCATGTTCTGTTAAAAATAATTTCACTTGGTCGCAATAGGTGCAGCCATTGCTAGTGTAAACAATTACTTCCTGTTTTGACATCTTCTAACCTCCCCAAATTACCTTGTGCATTCGCACTTTTTACTTTTCAGACGGCTTCAGGACATTTGTAACGTCTCCTTTACCCAAAAACGGATATATTTCCACGGAACATGATGGAAATAGGTTTGAATGAATATTACCTCTCGTTCTTTTCACTTTTATCAACTCTTTTGTTCAAACAATTATTTTTACATATATAAAATAAAATCGTCCAACAAAAAATGTTGGACTTTAACTAATTAAATGGATTTTCCAAGGAATGCTTTTAGCATCCATACGTGTTTTTCCAGATCGGAATGAATGGAAAGGAGCATGTCTCCTGTTGCTTCATCATCATTTTCTTCAGCAAGTCTCATACCTTCTTTCAACTCTTTAATAACAACGGAGAAATCATTGATGATGGACTGAACCATTTCATCGGTAGTTTCTGTTCCGAGTGCTTCTTTTATAGCTGAAGTTTCAAGGTATTCCTTCATCGTAGCAACAGGTTTACCGCCAATCGCAAGCAAACGTTCCGCCAATTCATCCAAATGATCGGCTGCTTCATTATAGAATTCTTCGAACTTGGCATGTAAGGTGAAAAACTGATCACCTTTTACAAACCAGTGATAATTATGCAGTTTTAAGTACAAAACAGCCCAATTCGCAATTTGTTTGTTCAATACATTTGCTAACTGATTTTCCATCGTTTCATCCTCCTTAAAAATCATCCGTATTATTATTCCCCTAATTCTTAAATGATATTGAGGCAATTTTTTTAAATAGGTAGAAATTTTGGAGATATTTCATTTTTGATGTTACAAACTTGATACATTATGTAAAAAAACAGTTTAAACGATCCAATTAAACCGAATTTTGGTGGATATTTTTTTTATGGATAATTATTCCACGATCTAGATAAATACTTTTATAATAGGCATTTTCATCATATTTTAATAGATTCCAATTATTAGTTAATGAATCCAATTGTTACAACTGGTAGCCTAGGTTGTAGAGAAATGAGCGATAATCTAGGAGGTAATATTAATGAGGAAACTTAAGAAACTCATCATTGTAACTGGAATGATTGTTTCAATTACTGCATTTTCAAATATTAATAAGGCAGAAGCATCAACTACTCGTACCGTTCAAAAAGGAGAGACTTATTGGAACATTGCGAAGGGTTTTGGTGTTCCTGTAGACACTTTGATGAATGCAAACAATAAAAAGCCGCTTATTGCAGGACAAACGATGATTTTGCCAAACTCACCAATTTCTGCTGCTGATAAAGATTTAATGGCACGTCTAGTTCGTGCGGAAGCAGTTGGAGAACCTTATGCCGGAAAAGTAGCTGTAGCTACGGTGATTCTGAACCGCTTGAAACATCCTGACTTCCCAAATACTATACGAGGAGTCATCTATCAAATTGATGGTGGACATTATGCTTTTACTCCAGTAGCCAATGGTCAGATTAATAAGGCGGCAGATAATGATTCGAAAAGAGCGGTTAATGAAGCCATTGCGCTAATGGGTAAAGGCAATGGATCACTATATTTCTACAATCCTAAGACTTCTTCTAGCAAATGGATTTTATCCCGTCCGGTAACTGTAAAAATTGGTAATCATGTATTTGCAAAATAAATGTTGATTTATTTTTGACGAATGAAACAAAAAGTAGTGAACCCTATTATGGGTTTCACTACTTTTTTTGTACGCTATGAAAGTATATTTTCTATTTTGAATGAAGGAATAAATTTGTCCAAAAGAGAATAAGTAATAACTGCCATTTATTTGTTAATTGTGCCTGAGGGGGGATAAGATGGATACTGTGAAGGAAAAATATCAAATCTATCCAATGTATCTAGACGGAAAATGGGTCGGCAAGGATTACAAGGTGTTCACCGAAATTATAAATCCAGCGACAAAAGAAGTTATAGGAGTAGTGCCTAAGGGTGGTGCCTATGAGGCAGAGCAGGCAGTGGATGCCGCGCATAAGGCATTTAAGACATGGTCGAAAAAGACAGCAGAAGAGCGCTATCAGTTGTTAATGAAGTGGCACCAGTTAATTGATGAAAATAAGCAAGAAATTGCCAGAATCATGACGATGGAGCAAGGAAAACCGCTTAAAGAAGCACTTGGTGAAGTTCAGTATGCAAATGGATTCATCTCGTGGTATGCCGAAGAAGGAAAGCGTGTATATGGTGAGACGATACCTGCTTCCCATCCTAATAAACGAATTTTAGTAAGAAAAGAACCGGTTGGGGTTATAGCAGCCATTACTCCGTGGAACTTCCCGGCGGCCATGATTACTAGAAAAGTGGGACCGGCACTGGCAGCAGGCTGTACCTGTGTGGTCAAGCCTGCGAACCAGACGCCTCTTACTGCCTTGAAACTGGCAGAGCTTGCTCATGAAGCTGGAATCCCAAAAGGTGTTTTGAATGTCATTACCGGACGCTCCACTGAAATAGGTGATGTTTGGTTGAAGGACCCTCGTGTTACTAAAATTACCTTTACCGGTTCGACAGAAGTTGGTAAAACATTAATGCGTGGAGCAGCGGAAAATGTAAAAAAAGTGTCGTTGGAGCTTGGTGGAAATGCGCCATTTATCGTAATGGAGGATGCTGATTTAGCGAAAGCAGCCAGAGGTCTTATCCAATCAAAATTTCGAAATGCAGGCCAGACTTGTATTTGCACCAATCGTGTATATGTGCAAGAAAGTGTAGCGGAAGAGTTTATTAAACTGTTTGAAGCAGAATTAAGGAAACTTAAAATCGGTAACGGATTGGAAGAAGGTACGGATATTGGTCCATTAATTGATCAGGCTGCTAAATCTAAAGTAGAAGCACTTGTACAAGATGCGGTTGATAAGGGAGGAAAGGTCATTTATAGCGGGATTAAGCCTTCCGAGGAAAACGGATATTTTTACGCACCGACCATTTTAATAAATGTCAATGATGATATGGAATGTATGAGGGATGAAATCTTTGGCCCTCTAGCTCCGATAGCTACCTTCAAAACAGAAGAAGAAGTGATTGAAAGAGCTAATGATTCTTCCTACGGATTAGCCGCCTATGTATACACCGAGAATTTAAGTCGTTCCTTTAGGATAACAGAGCAGCTAGAGTATGGGATAGTTGGCCTTAACGATGCTTTGCCTTCTGTTGTTCAAGCGCCGTTTGGCGGATATAAGGAAAGCGGACTAGGCCGAGAGGGTGGTCATTACGGCATTGAAGAATTTTTAGAAGTAAAATATATTTCTATTGGACTTGACCCTAATTAATAGGAAGCGATAGTAGTAAACTCTAATTATAGAGTTTACTGCTTTTTTAATTTTGTTTTTCATCAAATTGTTCGAAGAATTGTAAAAATTAAATAGGATAAAAGTATGATAACATATTAATGTAAGTGTAAAACTTAATAATACTTAAAGGTAGTGGCTAAATATGGAAGAACAAAGAAAAATAAAGTTCAGTATTCAAAAAAAATTAGTGTTGGGGATCACAACTGTTGCTTTTATCACATATTCAATTAGTGCTTTTGTCATCTTTGTGCTGTCAGACTACATAAACGAAATTACGAATCTATCATTTAAGTCGATCGTTTTATTTATTTTAATGCAAGGTGTTTTTTGGTGTGGTGTATTAGGATATGTAGCCGCTTTATACATAACAAGACCGCTCAAAAGAATAGAAGAACATGTTACATTGGCGGCGGGCGGAAATCTCAAATACGATCTCCCTGTTCCGAAATCAAATGATGAGTTAAGGTCATTAACCATTGCATTTAACCAAATGTTAAAAAATTTACGTCAAGCCGTGCAGGAGATTGACAGTAATTCTAGTGTTACGAATCAAACTGTTGATTTAATTTCTAAGAAAACAATTGAAGCAAATGGTTCTTTTAAAAATGTATCTAATAATATCGATAAAATAGATCAAGGAACTCAAAAAACCGAAGCATTAATCGAAACCACCGTCCATACACTAAACTCTCTTAAGGAAATTGCTGACATTATAGAAAAAAGAGCAAATGATACAAGTTCTTTTACAAATAAAATGCATGACACCTTAAAAGAAACAGTTGGATCGGTTGGAACTATCGTAGAAGGTTTACATAAAGTATCAAATGAAAGCCAGCTTTCCGTACAATCGGTTATGAAGTTAAAAAATTATGCTGATGAAGTTAATCGTGTAATTACTATTGTTGGGGATATTTCTACCCAAACAAACTTATTAGCATTAAACGCGAGTATTGAAGCAGCAAGGGCGGGTGAACTTGGAAAAGGCTTTGCGGTAGTTGCTGACGAAGTTCGTCATTTGGCTGATGAAAGTGCGGAATCTGTAAAAGAGATTTCGAAGTATATTCGAAATATGCAAACAGAAGTGGAAGAAGTAGTGAACCGGATGATTTCTTTAAGCCAAGAAACAATCAATGAATCAAAAAATGGCAAAAAAGCGAGTAATGATATCGTTCAGATGGAAGAAGTCTCCGTATCCATCATAGAAAAAATTCATGAAATCTCCTCTCTTGTGAATGAACAGATGAGGATTATTCAAAAAACAGCAGTTCAATTGAACGAAGTTTCTCAAGTGGCTAAAGAAGCAGCTGTTTCTAGTGATAATGTGACGGATTATATTTTACATCAATCAAAGTTGATGGAAGAAATTGAGAGTATATCCATTCAATTAACAAAAGAAGCGGATAAAATGAGGGGAACTGTAGAGAAATTTACCTATTAAAATGGTTCTGACAGACGTGAAATGCCGTGCTCTAAAATATTTTGGGCACGGCTATTGGTCATTTATAAAAAAGAATACTTTGAGAAGAGTTTAGCGCTAGTTCCCTATCAGTGAATGATTCGGCTCTTCCAGTGTTCTTTCTCTTGCTTGGAGCACGGCATAAAGATGGAATCGTCAGCAAAAACATAGCACAATTAAAAACCGCTTTTTTAGGAGGTCGTACATCGTCGACTAAAACATTTGCTCTTTTCTGAACATTTTACTTGGTAAGTAGTTTATTGCTGTGCTACGATAATATGATAAAGTATATGTAAAAATGAGGGGTATACATGATTAAAACCATTTTGTTCGATGTTGATGGGGTATTTCTAAGTGAGGAACGTTATTTTGATGCCTCTGCATTAACCGTTTGGGAAATGCTGTATAGTCCAAATTACCTTGCACTAAAACCTGGAAAATTTAAAACAGACTATAACAACGAAGAAATCACTGAAATACGTAAATGGGTTTTCCAAAATGACCAAATCCTAAAATTCCAAAAATCGCGCGGGCTTAATGCAAACTGGGATATGATTTACTTAACATTTAGCCACCAACTTATTCACCTCCTATCACAAATCAAAGAGTTTGAATCAGACAAAATTGTAAAATGGTGTCAGGCACCCATTGATCGAAAAGTGTTATTAGAGATCGGCCAGGTATTAAGGAATTATTCGGTTGTGGTGGATTTTAGTTTATTTTTAAAAGATTTTGAGCGGACAGAGGCTTCAAAACAGGAGCTATTGGGTTATTTGAATAAGTTGGCGTTTGAGAAACTCGGGGTCAAAACGTCGATCTTTCTTAAGGGAGAGCTATGGTCTGTTTGCGAGCATGTTTCCCAAGAGTGGTATGTCGGGGATGAGTATGTACTTGTTTCAACCGGAAGGACGCCAGTACAGATTGGAAAGAAGGGATTTCTAGCAAACGAAACAACGCTAGCACCTAAAGAGGAGATTGCGAAGCTGTTTGAATTTTTGAAGCGAGAGGGATATGAGATCGGTATTGGAACCGGACGTCCGGAGTTAGAAACGATTAAGCCATTTGTCCATTTGGATTGGTTGAAATATTTTGATGTTAATAGGATTGTAACAGCAGATGATGTACTTAGAGCAGAAGAGAAGCTACCAGAATGGAAACCTTTATCAAAGCCACATCCTTTTACATACTTGATGGGACTTTATCAGAAAAAACTTTCCGTTCAAGAATGTTTAGATTGGCCGCTTCCAATAGAAAATGGTGAGTCTGTTCTGATTGTAGGGGATTCTTTAGCGGACTTTATGGCAGCCCAACAAATGGGTGCAAAGTTTGCTGCCGTTTTAACAGGCCTTTCTGGCAAAGCGGCAAGAGCAGAATTTGAAGCGTATAATGTGGATTTTATTCTTGATTCAGTGGTTGATTTGAAAAAGATATTATAATAAACGTTAATTTTATATTCATGAATTGGCTACAATCAGAGAATGAAAGAATTTAACGCCTTTGATTAAGGTGAAAGGAAATCAAGAGAGGGAAATCCCGTTTCAATTGTGGGGATGAGCCCTCTTTTTATTAGTTCAAGAACTGTTAGCGCAAGCGCCCTAGCGGCAAGACGTCTTCAGTCTTCGCCCTACGATAAGCCAACATCGAATTGCTTACGCTCTTCGTGTTTCCTATATCTCAGTTGAAGAACCTCCATGCCATACACCGCTAAACAGGGCGCTTTCGCTTTTCTATTAAACTGTTTCTACTTTTTGTTTTTCTACAGGACCTGCGTGAAAGGAGTCTACATTTGAAATTTCTAAAAATTGAGCTTCTTCTAGGCCGTCAATCAATGTTAACTCGCGAATCCCATCGGTTCCTAATGCTTTATCTAGTGTCAAGACCATGATTGCTTCTCCACCGACTTCCGTACGTCCTACCTGCATTGTACCGATATTGATGTAAAAATTGCCTAATAATGAACCAACTTTACCAATCATGCCGGGAACATCTTGATGTTTAATATATAGAAGATATTTTTCTGGTTTCACATCGATCCGGTATTGGTTGATTTTAACGATACGTGCGCCGTAACCATTTAATACGGTTGCACCAATCCGAGCTGTATCCTCACCTTGAGAAACAGCCAGTTCCATATAGTTAGCAAAGCCTTTATTTGTGGCATTCTTTTGTACATTATAAGGAACACCTTGTTCTTTCAACAAGTGTAGAACATTGATGAGATTGACAGAATCGCTTAAATGATAGGAGAGTATACCTCGCAGTAGGGTACGCGTAAGTAGTTCCGTATCTTCATCTACTAAGTCTCCATAATAATTAATTTCAATCTTGCTCGGTGCTTGCTTCTTCAATAATTGGATTGCTAGCTGCCCGATTTGATCTGCTAGTAATAAGTATGGTTGTAGCTTCGCCTGTGTTTCACCGGACATTTGTGGCATATTTACCGCATTTTGAATGGATTGTTTTTCAAAAATCTCAATGATTTCCTTACTAACTTCTTCAGCAACCTTTTCCTGAGCCTCGACGGTGGAAGCACCCAAATGCGGAGTTACAATAATGTTTGGATTTTGTAACAATTCTGGATCAGTCACCGGTTCTTTTTCAAATACATCAAGGGCCGCCCCAGCTACATGACCTGTATTGATGGCTCGAACCAATGCTTTTTCATTGATAATTCCGCCACGTGCACAGTTAACAAAACGAACACCTTTTTTGGTTTTGCTTAAAAACTCATCATTAATAATGCCGCGGGTATCATTGGTTAGTGGGGTATGAATGGTAATAAAATCTGATTCGGCTGCGATCAAATCTAGGCTTGCTTTTTTAATGCCCAGTTTTTTAGCACGCTCTTCTGTTAAGTATGGGTCAAATCCTAAAATGTTCATTCCAAAGCTCTTGGCACGCTTGGCTACTTCTGTTCCAATTTTGCCCATTCCGATAACACCGAGAGTTTTTTTGTATAGCTCAACACCTTTAAACGAATTTCGGTCCCATTCTCCACCAGACGTCTTTTGATGAGCTTGAGGAATTTTCCGTGCCAATGAAAGCATCATAGCCAATGTATGTTCTGTAGCAGCAATCGTATTAGCTCCCGGCGCGTTAATGACAATAATCCCTTTGCGGGTAGCTGCACTGATATCGATGTTATCAACACCTACACCAGCTCTGGCTATGACTTTCAGTCGGTCGGCTGCCTGAAGCAGTTCTTCTGTAACCTTTGTTTGACTTCGTACGATCAATGCGTCATACTCGCCAATAATTTTTATTAATTCTTCTACTGGCAGGGTAGGCTGCCGTTCCACGATATAGTTGGGATGATTCACTAAACATTCCAAACCAGTTTGACTAATTCCGTCCGTAACTAGTACCTTATACATTTTATTAACCTCCTATTTTATAAAAATTAAAAAATGATTCAGATCAATTAAATTGTGGATATCACTCCTTTTGGCCATCTATGGAAATAAGTAAAAAAAAAACGTCCCTCATAACAGACACAGTGGTCGTGTTATGAGGGACGTGTAAGAACGCGTGGTGCCACCCTCTTTTGCCGCAAATAAATGCAGCCTTCATTAAAATATAACGGGTATTTCCCGGGCGCGCCTACTAAAAAGTTCAGCTGCCAGTTCAGAAGGGCTGGGCATGGATAAGATTTGGCACCGGTTCACAGCGTCCACCGGCTCTCTGAAGCCATCTCTTAATGCCGTCTTCATCATTACTTTTAATTAAAATATTAGAAATTTCAAAATCACAATGAATATAGGGATTATTCTACAATCCACCTTCATTATTGTAAAGAGTTAAAGTTAAAAAATTTTGTTTATTATTAATAAAAAAAATTACTAATAGAAAGAAAATCCCTTTGTTATGCAGTAGTAAGCGATTACATAACTAGTGGGTTAAAAACAAATCTATTGTAAAAAAAAGTGGAGAGTCTTATAATGTCTACAACTGAAATACAATTGTTTTCTGTATGAGGACATATTGTTAGGGGGGAATCAGATGAAAGCTATCTCGATAGGTTTATTAGGTTTAGGCACTGTTGGTTCAGGTGTCGTTCAAATTATAAAAAAACATCAAGATAAACTCATGCATCAAGTTGGTTGTCCAGTTGTTATAAAAAAAGTCCTTGTTAAAGATTTAAATAAAGAAAGAGCGGTTGAAATAGAGGAAGAACAATTAACGACAAATCCTGATGATATTTTATTAGATAAAGAGATTGATGTCGTAATCGAAGTGATGGGTGGAATTGATGCGACAAAAGATTATTTGATCACCGCTTTGCGATATGGAAAGCATGTCGTGACTGCTAATAAGGATTTAATGGCCCTACATGGTACGGAGTTATTAACCGTAGCTTCCGAATATGGTTGTGACCTATTTTACGAAGCAAGTGTTGCTGGGGGGATTCCAATTTTAAGGAGTCTAGTTGACGGTCTCGCCTCAGACCGAATAACACAATTGATGGGAATTGTGAATGGAACGACGAACTATATTTTAACAAAAATGAGTAATGAGGGACGTTCTTACGATGAGGTGCTAAAAGAAGCTCAGGAATTGGGCTTTGCGGAGGCAGATCCGACAGCGGATGTGGAAGGCTTAGATGCAGCCCGTAAAATGACGATTCTAGCGACTTTAGGTTTTTCGATGCATATTGATTTAGAGGATGTAAAGGTAAGCGGCATTTCTAACGTGACTGAAGAAGATATCAGGTATGGAAAACAATTGGGATATACGATGAAGCTTATCGGTCATGCCCATCGAGAAGGAGAAAAGGTGGAAGTGAGTGTGGCACCAACCTTCCTACCCAATAACCATCCGCTGGCTTCCGTACAAAACGAATACAATGCGGTTTATGTATATGGTGAAGCAGTTGGAGAAACGATGTTTTACGGTCCAGGAGCCGGAAGTCTTCCTACTGCCACAGCGGTTGTTTCCGACTTAGTAAATGTCATTAAAAACTTGAGGCTAGGTGTAAATGGAAAGAGTGCTGTGACACCACAATATCCAAAGCGGTTAAAAGATGACAGTGAAAAATACTCTAAATATTTCTTACGTATTCATGTTGAAGATGAGGTTGGCGTTTTTGCTGAGATTACCTCTATTTTTGCCAAAAATGGAGTCAGTTTTGAAAAAATTCTTCAACTTCCAGTGAAGAAAAATGAGGTTTCTGAAATCGTACTCGTTACACATCGTACTTCCATTTCCAATTATGAACAAAGTCTACAAGAGTTAAATGATTTATCTGCTGTTAGAGAAATAAAAAGTGCATACAAAGTGGTGAGGTAATAATGATGAGATGGCCAGGATTATTAGAAGCTTATAAGGAATATTTACCTGTTACGAAAGATACTCCAAAATTGACATTGAATGAAGGAAATACTCCGTTAATCAAGCTTGAACGTTTGTCAATAGAATGGGGTGTTGAGTTGTATGTGAAGGTGGAAGGAGCAAATCCAACAGGTTCCTTCAAGGATCGTGGAATGGTGATGGCAGTCGCCAAAGCTGTAGAGGAAGGTAGCAAAACAGTAATATGTGCCTCAACAGGAAACACATCAGCAGCAGCTGCAGCTTATGCAGCACGTGCTGGATTAAAGTGCATCATTGTTATTCCAGAAGGGAAAATTGCTATGGGTAAGCTCGCACAAGCTATGATGTACGGAGCTGAAATTATCTCCATTGAAGGAAATTTTGACCAAGCATTAAAAATGGTACGGAACATCAGTAAAACAGAACCAATTACTCTCGTTAACTCGGTCAACCCCTATCGCTTAGAAGGACAAAAAACAGCAGCCTTTGAGATTTGCGACCAACTTGGGACGGCTCCGGATATTTTAGCCATTCCTGTTGGAAATGCAGGTAACATAAGTGCCTATTGGAAAGGATTTAAGGAATATGCGGAAACAAAGGAAACAGGGCTGCCAAGAATGTTTGGTTTTGAAGCATCAGGTGCAGCAGCACTTGTTCATAATCGTGTGTTCGAAAATCCAGAAACGATTGCTACAGCCATTCGCATTGGAAACCCAGCAAGCTGGAATCTGGCCGTAACAGCTGTGGAGGAATCAAATGGCCAGTTTGATGAAGTGACCGATGAAGAAATTGTTAGTGCCTACAAAAAGCTTGCCTCTTCGGAAGGAGTTTTTGCTGAGCCAGCCTCCTGTGCATCTATAGCTGGAGTGTTCAAAAGTTTGAAAAATGGTCGAATCCCTAAAGGGACAAAAATTGTCGCAGTTCTTACAGGTAATGGGCTAAAAGACCCAGATACGGCAATTAATAGCAGTTTAATCAAACCGGTTCAATTACCGAATGATGAAAAAGTGGTTGCTGAACATATTCAAGGGGTTGTTTTGAATGCCTCCGTCTAATCGATTTGTGATTAAGGTTCCTGCTAGTACGGCAAACCTTGGACCAGGGTTTGATTCCATTGGAGCAGCCCTTAACTTGTATTTAACTTTAGAGGTGGAAGAAAATGAGAAATGGGAAGTTACTTCTTCTAATCTTGAATTGAAAGATCTTCCAGGTGATGAACAACATTTTGTTGTGCAAGTAGCGTTGCAAACAGCTGAAAAATACGGAAAAATCTTATCACCTTGTAAGGTGAAAATGAGTAGTGAAATTCCTTTGGCACGTGGGCTTGGGTCAAGTGCATCCGCAATTGTTGCTGGGATTGAATTGGCGGACCAAGTTGGGAACTTAGGGTTAACAAAACAAGAAAAACTTTTGGTGGCAACAGAGATGGAAGGGCACCCAGATAATGTAGGAGCATCCCTATATGGAGGACTTGTCATTGGATGCTATCAAAAGGGTGAAGTGGCTATGATGTCATTTACAAATCTTCCGATTGAAATGGTAGCGGTCATTCCTCATGAGATTCTATTAACGAAGGATTCCCGAAATGTGCTTCCAGGGCAATTTTCCATGAATGAAGCGATTATAGCATCTTCAACTGCCAATGTTTTAGTGGCTGCCTTATTAAGTCAAAATTGGGAATTAGCGGGTAAAATGATGGAACGAGATCGATTCCATCAACCATACCGCAAGCCATTAATTCCAATTTATGATGAAATCGAGGCATTCGCCAAGGCAAATGGAGCATTTGGTGTGGCATTAAGCGGAGCAGGCCCAACAATCCTATGCTTTATTGAAAAAGGCAAGGGAGATAGTCTTGTCTCATCCTTACAGAAAACTTTTTCAAATATGATGGTTAAATTGCTTCATCTTGATTATGATGGAAGCAAGGTAAGAGAAGTAGAAGAGTTTGTTCGTTAAAAATGAGGGCAGTATGAACTGCCCTTTTTTTGTTTAATTAACCTTTAATACCATGCAGCCATTCTTGATAACATTCTTTGCAGAGCGGTTCATCTCTTTCGGTATTTTCAGAGAAAAATGAAACATAATGACGCTCTTTTTCATTGAGCTCTTCGGAACAATAAAAACAATTTTCAGGCAATTAAATCCCTCCTTTAAAAATTCCGTGATAGGATAGTTTTTTTCTCGTTTAAAGGGATTTATGCGAATTAAAGTTGAGGATCAGATCATCTTAAAATGGTGAGAATGTTTGATTAAGATAAGAGCTTGAGCAGAATTGGATGCAGTATAGTTAAAGCCTACATCGGAAAGAGGAGGGCATCTCTAATCGCCTTTTAATCATGTGGAACAAACATAAAGTGGCTGTAAATAGTGCAATTATTTCAATGTGAAAGGAACGATAATATTTTATTTTGGAAAGATAAGGGAAGTAGAAGTGAGTGGTAATTAAAAGGTGTTTTGGTTAACAAGGAATAAAAAAAACGCCAGGAAATAATTCATAGCGTTTTTAAATCTATCTAATTTTATTCTTCACTTAAAACACTTCTTTTCTTTAAGAGGGTCTCTGTGCCCAAGTTGTACGATACTTGGCCATAGATAAAATCATTACTAAAGATAAGATTATTGCTCCACCATCTGTAATCGCACTTGGTAAAATCCCTAACACACCATAAACGTCGTTAACTACTGTCCACATAGATGAAGGTATCATAATAGGTCCAGTAGCTTGAGTGATATTTACTAATAATATAATCCACCATAAAATCCTTGAACGGCTATTTAAAGCTAATACACCTAACGTATTACCAATAATGTATAAACATCCAACGATTCTAAATCCAAATGTAAATTCTAATGCTTCAACAGAAGGGTCAGTTACACCTGCCATTTGCATCATGGTTTCAATTAATGGCGGATTAATAATTACAAAATTGTGGATAGTTGTACCAATGGTAAAAATAATCGAACATAAAACAATAGTATTTTGTAACTTTCTAGTTGTAGTTGAATCTTTTAACTGATGTTTTGTTTTATTCATCTATTAATCCTCTCTTTTAGTTCGCCAATACTTTACACTAAAAATTCATATCTTTTTAGTTACTAGAATCTTCATCTTTACTGCAAATCTATCATTATCCTTATATAGTATCTTGAGACCGTAGTTCAATTTTTGTATAAGTCCAGAGACTGAATCTTTAATAGCAGATTAAAACAACAATAAGCAAATCAATACAAATTTTTAATTAGCAAAGGGATAGTTATTGTTACTCTGCTAATTATAGTGTGTTTCCCTTAGTCCATTTTGTTCAAAAAATTACAAAACGTATGATTTAATTACAAAAAAATAGTGCTAAACCCTTAGTGATTTAGCACTATATCTATTTGATTATTGAAGTTTTCTCTAATGATACAGAACTACTTATGATTCAAATTAGATTCTATTGTTTTGACAACCTTGTTCTGTTTTATCTGTCTGTTAACCCAATTCCAGTATTGGATTTGACCAACACTTCTTCAAATTTGTGAACATCCGCTTTTTGGCTGGAAAAAATCGTACCAAGATAACCGGCCAAGAAGCCGAGTGGGATAGAAACAATTCCTGGAGTTGTATAAGGGAATATTGGATTACCAACAAAGATGGCCTTTCCTGCTTCCGGGCTGAAAACATTCGGACTAATTAATACTAAACCAACTGCTGAAATAAGACCGACAATCATAGCCCAAATGGCGCCTGTGGTATTAAATCGCTTCCAATAGATTGTGTATATGATAACCGGCAAATTCGCACTAGCTGCCACTGCAAACGCAAGTGAAACAAGGAAAGCGACGTTTAATGTTTGGGCACCTAATGCTAGAATGATGGAAACGATGGAAACGCCGAGTGCTGCATATCGTGCCATATTTACTTGCTGTTTCTCGGTTGCTTTCCCTTTTTTCAAAATTTCATTATAAAAATCATGAGCGAACGCGGACGCTGCTGTTAATACTAGACCAGCGACCACTGCTAGAATGGTTGCAAAAGCTACCGCAGAAACAAACGCAAATAACATATTGCCACCAAGAACCTCTGCTAAAAGAGGTGCAGCCATATTCCCAGCTGGGTTTGCAGCGATAATTCGTTCATTACCAACAAATGCAGCAGCACCAAAGCCAAGGAAAATGGTCATTACATAGAATAAGCCAATAACCCATGTGGCATATACGACAGAGGCACGAGCGGTTTTAGCATCTTTTACAGTAAAAAAGCGCACAAGGATATGTGGCAGTCCTGCTGTACCAAGTACAAGTCCCATATTTAGTGATAATGTATCGAGTCCATCCTTATATTTCACACCTGGATTTAAAAATGCTTCTTTTAACGGTGTGGCTGTTTTCATCTGAGCAAACATATCGGTAATACTGAAGTTAAACTTGGCAAAAACAATAATGGATATTAAGAAGGTACCACCCATTAACAGGATGGCTTTAATGATTTGAACCCAGCTAGTGGCATGCATTCCTCCAAATATGACGTAAACCGTCATTAATACACCAACAATCAAAACAGAAGTTGTATATTCCAATCCCAATAATAGTTTGATTAGTGCACCTGCACCGACAAGTTGTGCAATCATGTAGAAAATAGAAATGGTAATGGTATTCATGGCCGCAAATCCACGGATTTTCTTGGCATCAAAACGAGCAGCAATCATGTCGGCAAACGTATATTTTCCAAGGTTTCTTAGTGGTTCTGCGACTAAATAAAGAACAACCAGATAGGCTACAAGGAAACCAATACTGTAGAAGAAACCGTCAAAACCTTGCAAGGCAACCGCGCCAGCAATACCTAGGAAAGAAGCAGCAGACATGTAATCTCCCGCAATAGCAAGCCCATTTTGCCACCCGGTAAGACCGCCACCAGCAGTATAAAATTCACTGGCATTCTTTGTTTTTTTGGAGGCGTAGTATGTAATGACTAATGTTACGAGTACAATTCCGAGGAACATCAGAAATGCAGGAGTGTTCATCGACTGCCCCTCCTTTCTTTAAGGACTTTGTCTGCCAACTCATCAAATTTGGCTGCTTTTTTGGAGTAAAGCATACATAGCCCCCAAGTCATAACAAATTGTAAGAAGGCAAAAACCCAGGCCCAAGTAATATCACCGATAAATTTCGTATTTAACACAGTAGAGTAGGAAGTTAAGATTGGTAATGCAAAGTAAAAACTAAAGAAGAAAATGGTTAAAGGAATGATAAATTTTTTCTTTTCGGAGAGTAATGTTTGAAACGAAGGAGATTGAACAATAGATTGGTAATCGTTTTCGGGAACGGTTTTAACTTTTTTTGCCTCCAATAGGAAGGGCCCCCTTTCAAAATTTCACCTTTTGTTTAGAAAAAATGATTAAATTTAAGAAAAAAAATAACTATGACATTCGTACAAGCCGTGTGTAAGGAAAATTGTCTTCATCCTCTCCTTTATATATTATTTTCGGAAATTTTAAAAAATTATTACATTTATTATTATAATTTTATTGGATTTTAGGTTGCAAGAGGAAATTCAAAAAAATAAAAGATATGGGTAAATATTCCTATTGGAAGGATAAAAATAAGATTATTCTTTGTAACAATAAAAAATTAATAAGAAAAGAGTAGTTTTTAACGAAATCATCTTGAGTAAGAGGAAAATGTGTGAGGGTGGGAGCAGCAAATGTAGACAAATGGGGGAGGATTAAATATTAAAAAAATATATATTAATACAAAATAATCTATTACCAAATAAAGATTGGAGAGCATTTTACTAGTTAAACTATATATTGCTGGCATCTTTGATTAAAATCATTTTCAAATTGAAGAAGTGTACGAGGCTACCTAGAATAAGTAAACAAAAAAAGCTTGGATAAAAAATATCCAAGCTTTTTTCATTATGGAGACTACGGGGATCGAACCCGTGACCTCTTGCATGCCATGCAAGCACTCTCCCAGCTGAGCTAAGCCCCCAATGAATTTGTACAAGAAGTATTATAGCGATATTTACTAATTCTTGCAAGAGAAAATTTTTTGAAGGTAAAAAATTATTTCTCATTAACTCATACTTTCAATTTCCACCCGATTAACTCCTTCTAATGCCGAAACAGCGGCATATACATCAGTAGTCTTTTCTCGATAATCGACTGCTGCTAATATTTGCACAAGATGATCACCATTGTCTAAATCTTTAATACGAATCCGACGAAGAATATATTTTTTTTCAAGCATGTAGGAGATGACTTTATCAATTTGTTCCTTCTCCTTAATAAATAATTGGAGCATAACTTCTTTTTCGCGGAGTTGTTTTGGTCCAAAAATTTTCATGATGGCTGGGACAAACTCAACACTAATTATTAAGAGGGCAACCCCTGCAAAAGCCTCTAGGTAAAAACCCGCACCAACGGCAATTCCAATTCCTGCCGCTCCCCAAATCATAGCAGCGGTTGTTAAACCGGAGATACTGTCATTCCCCCGTCTTAAAATTACGCCTGCGCCAAGGAAACCAATCCCTGAAACAATCTGTGCTGCGAGACGGAGTGGGTCCATCGTGATTCTTACATCATCGGAAGGTGGAAACATATACGCCGATTCAATAGAAACAATTGTAAGCAAACAGCTGACAACGGAAATAACAAGACTCGTCTTTAAACCGACAGGTTTTCTTTTTAATTCCCGCTCAAGTCCAATGATTAATCCTAATAAAGCTGATATGCCAAGTTTTATTAAAACACCAAGTTCCATTCCTAACATTTTTATTCACGTCCATTGAAATTTTGTAAACACGATGTTATTACATATATTCTATCACATTCATGTAGTTGTTATGGGAGAACTTATATGAACTAATGAATCCAAAGTCAAAAATTTGGGATGTCCTTTAGTAAGGACAAAAAATGTAAAAATAATTTTAATGAATATTTGTTTTAAAAAAAAATTAAAATATTATATTGCAATCATTTGTTAAACATGTTATATTAATTTTCGTCCTCTTCGAGAACGTCAAATAGCGAAAAAGAAATTTTAAAAAAATATGTTGACATCGAGAAGTGAGATATGATATATTAAAGAAGTCGCTTTTGAACAAAAAGATAAACAAGCTATCTTTAAATAATGTTTGTTCTTTGAAAACTAAACAACCAAAAACGCCAATAATCACAACATTCGTTTCGATTGAAACGAAGCCAACGTTAATTTTATGAGCTAAATCAACTTTTTTTGGAGAGTTTGATCCTGGCTCAGGACGAACGCTGGCGGCGTGCCTAATACATGCAAGTCGAGCGGACCAATAGAAGCTTGCTTCTATTGGTTAGCGGCGGACGGGTGAGTAACACGTGGGCAACCTGCCTGTAAGACTGGGATAACTTCGGGAAACCGGAGCTAATACCGGATAATTCATCCCCTCGCATGAAGGGATGCTGAAAGTCGGTTTACGCTGACACTTACAGATGGGCCCGCGGCGCATTAGCTAGTTGGTGAGGTAATGGCTCACCAAGGCGACGATGCGTAGCCGACCTGAGAGGGTGATCGGCCACACTGGGACTGAGACACGGCCCAGA